>CAJGDP010000060.1 GCA_904502235.1 uncultured Bacteroidaceae bacterium | reverse complement strand
TCGTGACGACGTTAACTCATTCTTGCCAATCTATCTCCGCAAGAAGATTTTGAAGAACGACCCATTCCAGGTACTCGACCAGACAGGTGTTGGTCAGCTTGTAGAAATGGCAACAGCTAAGGGTCGCGGTGTTAACCCAGAACTCAAGTGCGGTATCTGTGGTGAGCACGGTGGTGAGCCCGAATCTGTTAAGTTCTGCCACAGAGTAGGTTTGAACTATGTATCATGTTCTCCATTCCGCGTGCCCATCGCACGTTTGGCTGCGGCACAGGCTGCAGTTGAAGAGGCATAATCATAGCTTATCCTCATAAACAAATTAAGGCGATGCCATTCCGGCATCGCCTTAATTATTACAACAAGCAACAATTTTTACGAATTATTTTTGTAAATTCGCAAACGGAAATAAAGCAAGAGAATGTTCAACAAAACACACATAATAGTTTCGGCAAAAGCAGAAGGCGATATCAAAGATATGTGCCTGCAGGTGCTTGCGCAGATTGAACACGGGAACATTCTCAAAATATCGTTCTTTCACAAGGCACAAAACAACGAGGAATATCTGTACAACAATGCCATACTGAAAAGCACGGTACAGGAGTTCTATACAGACAACGCGCCACTTGTAAGCTATATTGCCCAGGAAAGCCATACACAAAAGCTGATTGCCGAGGTTACATTCCTCATAGACGAGAATATAACAATTGAGCGTCATCGCAATTTCACCCTACTTAAAAAGGGCGAATGCACTGAACTCATAACAGGCGGAATAATCCCCGACGATTTATCGCAAAATACCTACCGACAGGCAAACAGCATTTTCAAAGGTATTGAAAAGATGTTGGCAACCAACGGCTTCGAGCCAAGCGACATCTATCGTCAATGGAACTACATTCAGGGCATCACAATGCTTAATGACGACAGTCAGAACTATCAGGAATTCAACGACGCGCGTTCACTCTTCTACAACAAAAGCCAATGGACAAACGGATATCCGGCTGCCACAGGCATCGGTGCCGATGCAGGCGGCGTTGTGGTGGAGATATGCGCTATAAAGAACTCTGCTCCCAGCCTTACCATTGACAATCCACTGCAGACAGCTGCGCACAACTATTCACAAAAGGTACTCGACGGCAAAATCATTACCGAAGTGGGCGAAAGAACCACTCCTAAATTTGAACGCGCACGTCTGCTTGGCAATACGATATTCATATCGGGGACAGCAGCCATCAAAGGCGAACAGAGCATAAAGAGCCATAATGCTGTTGAACAGACAGCAGACACCATGGAAATAATGGACAGGCTTGTATCAAAAGAGAATATCCCCACAGAAAACAACGGTTCCACTTACGACCTGTTGCGCATATATGTAAAGAACAGAGAGGACATAGAGGGTATAAAGAATTTTATGGAGACCCACTACCCCTCTGCGAAAAAGCACTATCTCATAGCAGACGTATGCCGTCCCGAACTGCTGGTAGAAATCGAAGGCATTGCACACATCTGATTGCTTGTTGCTAAAAGCGGCAAGCAATTAATTTTTCATAAAACAGGAATCTACAAGAACATAATACCGTCGGCATGCATTATATAGTCAAGAACGGACGGTTGCCGGCAGGCACTCAATAAGTCACTCAAAGAGAGACTGCGACCCGGTTTACACCTGCATCATATAGGGGTCGTTATTGCCTAAGGCTCGGCGGACGTCCGTTTTATTGTTTAACAACTTAATTTAATGTATATGAGCATGCTAATGAAACGAAGCGGTCAGACATGGGTTCCAAGTATCTTCAACGATTTCTTCAACAACGACATTCTAGTACGTAACAGCAGTACCGTGCCGGCAATCAATGTCATTGAGAGAGAAAAAGAATACAAGATTGAAGTTGCCGCTGCAGGAATGTGCAAGGAGGATTTCAAAATCCACATCGACAACGAGAACGACCTCACCATTACAATGGAAAAGAACTGCAACTGCAACGACAAGGAGTGTTGCAAGGAGGAAAAATGCGAAACAGAAAAGTGCGATGAAGAGAAATGCAAAGACAAAGGACGTTACTTGCGTCGCGAATTTTCCTACACACGCTTTCAGCAGACACTTATCCTACCCGATGATGCCGATACCGAGAAAATAGAGGCAAAAGTAAAACATGGTGTACTCAAGATACACATACCCAAGAAACCGAAAGGCAACGAGAACAAGGTTGACAGAATAATAGCCATTCAGTAACCTATGACAAAAAAATAATAAGGCAACCCTAATGGATTGCCTTATTATTTTTGTTCTGACAAGATTTATCAGTTCTGCTCTGCAAATGGAGTTACTGAAACATAGCTCTTGTCGTTCTTGCCACGTTTGAATGTTACAACGCCGTCAACCAATGCGTAGAGAGTGTGATCGCTACCCATACCGATGTTTGCGCCTGGGTTGTGAACTGTACCACGCTGACGAACGATGATATTACCGGCTTTACATACCTGACCGCCCCAAATTTTCACACCAAGTCTCTGACTTGCTGACTCACGGCCGTTCTTTGAACTACCAACACCTTTTTTATGTGCCATAATACTTAAACTTTTAATTAACCGATAACTTCCTTAACAACT
>CAJGDP010000059.1 GCA_904502235.1 uncultured Bacteroidaceae bacterium | reverse complement strand
CATACACCGACCCAGAAGAGGTTATCGACTTCGCTACACGTACAGGTTGCGACTCTTTGGCTATCTCTATCGGTACTTCACACGGTGCTTACAAGTTCACTCCTGAGCAGTGTACTATCGACCCAACTACTGGTTTGATGGTTCCTCCTCCATTGGCATTCGACGTATTGAAGGCTGTTGAAGAGAAACTTCCTGGTTTCCCCATCGTACTTCACGGTTCTTCTTCAGTTCCTCAGGACGAGGTTGCTACAATCAACAAGTTCGGTGGTGCATTGAAGGCTGCTATCGGTATCCCCGAAGAATGGTTGCGTGAATCTGCTAAGTCAGCTGTATGTAAGATCAACATCGACTCTGACTCTCGTTTGGCAATGACTGCTGCTATCCGTCAGACATTTGCTGAGAAGCCAGCAGAGTTCGACCCACGTAAGTATCTCGGTCCAGCTCGCGACAACATGGAGAAGATGTACAAGCACAAGATCATCAACGTGCTTGGTTCAGAGAACAAGCTTGCTTAATTGTTTCTCCTATAGAATGTAAAGCCTCGCCAAAAGCGAGGTTTTACTTTTTTATAATAGGTTATAGGTATATGCCAGTGTGAAGATGCTTATTCTGCAATTGCAATTCTGCTGTATTGTTATGGCGCAGTTTGTGAGTGTTGCTCCGGTGGTGAGAATGTCATCAATAAGGAGTATGTGCTTGCCTTCTGCAAGTTCGGGATTCGCAAGGGTGAATATTCCCTCCGTGTTCTTCCAGCGTTCGCCACGGTTCTTGTGTGTCTGTGTCTCGTTTGATTTCTCACGCGCCACACAATCCTTTATAACAGGTATTCCTGTCTTTTGCGAAAGTCCTTCGGCAATATAGTCGCATTGGTTGTAACCGCGCAGTCTCTTTTTCTTTTTGGAGAGGGGTAACGGCACAATTGCATCAATACCATCAAAGAATCCGCTTGGCATAAGGCTCTCCGCCGCCATAATGGCAAGCCTAGTACCAACTTCGGGGTGGTTGTTGTATTTCATTGCGTGCAGCAATCTGTTATAAGGAGAGTTCTTGCGGTAGTAGATATACGATTTTACTTTTCCAACATCGAATTTGCCCCAGAATACTTTTTCTATTTCATCGAGATGTATTTTCTCAACTTTGGGGAGTTTGTACAGACAGTCCAGGCATAGGTCCTTCTCATTCCGCGACAACACTTCACCGCATACAAGGCAATGACGGGGAAATATCAGGTCTATAAGGTCAGAAATCCACTTCATTGTCGCTTATGTTTATGGTGCGCATTATTATTGACGGTTCAAAGCCACGGCTTACAGCGTGTCGCATCAGTTTCTGCTTGGTGGCATAGTCGTCCTTTCCTTTAAGTTCCCTGTGTTTTATGGCGATAACCTCTTTGAGAATCTCTATGTAGTTCTCTTCGTCGATGCTTTCCATGGCTTCGCTAATAAACTCCTTGGGAAGCTGTTTCTCGCGTAAGGCTGCTGTAATCTTTATACGTCCCCAACGGTTGAAACGCAGTTTGTCATTTACAAACGCACGGCAATAACGTTCCTCGTTTATGAATCCTTCGTCCTTGAGAGTTTCTATGATTGATTTCTGTTGCGCTGTGGTCATACCCCAAGCCTGTAACTTGTTTGTTACCTCACTTATGCAACGCTCGCACAATGTACAATATGCAGCCGCTTTGTTGAGTGCTTCGCCTTGGGTGTATGTCTTCATGGTCTTATAACTCTAATCATTCTGTCGTTGTCGGCAAAGTCCTTGCGAAGTTCAATATTTGTGTAGCCTAGCACGGACAGCATCTCTATGGTTTCTGCACCATAGGCACGGTTTATCTCAAAGTAGAGCTTTCCGCCAGAGCGGAGCATCTTTGTCGCTTTTTCGGCAATTGCACGGTAGAACAACAATGGGTCGTTGTCCGGCACGAATAGGGCAGTGTGAGGCTCCCAATCGAGCACATTGGCTTCCATCAATTCTTTTTCCACTTCCTTTATGTAGGGAGGGTTGCTTACTATAATGTCGAACTGTTCGCTTGCAGGGGGGGATGCCAAAATATCCACCTGCTCAAATGTAATATTGCTGTTGTTGGCTTTGCTGTTCTCTTTTGCAACGGCAAGTGCTTCGTTTGAAATGTCCCATGCTGTAACTCTGCTTTGTGGCAGTTTATGTACAAGGCTAATGGCTATGCAACCGCTTCCTGTACCAATATCCAGTATGCTTTCATTGCCGATAGCTTCACTTGCCACCCATTCTACAAGTTCGCTTGTCTCGGGGCGTGGAATAAGTGTTGCCGGGGTTACCTTGAAACGTAGTCCGCAGAAATCGCTGTAACCGAGAATATATTGTATAGGTTCATGCTTTTGCAATCGTTCAACGGCATCGTTGAGCAAGGCTTCCTGTTCTGCGGTGAGGGCAATATCGTCTTTCAGGTAGAAAGCCATTTGCGACACACCAAGCAACTCTGTTGCAATTATACGCGTGAGGGCAGTTACTTCACCCGTAGGGTAGTAACTGCTCAATCCTTTGCGTATTATGTTTGCAATGGTTTTCACTATTTTATGCGTTGAATGCTTCGTATAGTTTCTCCCACTCGTCGCAGAGTGCCTGCATCGATGGGAATACAAGGCTTGCTCCGGCGTTGGAGAGAACTTCGTCCTTCAATGGACCGGTGTTGGCAGCGATGGTGAACATTCCGGCGGCAACACCGGCTGTTACGCCAAGAGGAGCATTCTCAACAACTATTGCTTCGTCTGCTTTGAATCCGCCGCGTTCCAATGCCAGTAGATATGGGTCGGGGTATGGCTTACCACGTTTTACATTAAAGCTGCTTATTATGTGGTTTGCATCGAACAGTCCGGGGAAGTTGCTCTGTATGCGGTCGAGCAGGGTAGGTGTTCCGCTTCCTGTAACAATCATCGGTGTGAGTCCGCACTCCTTTACCCTCTGCACAAGTTCCAAGGCTCCCTGCATACGTTGGGTAGGCGGATAGGTGTCGAACAGGTCGCATTTTGCTTTGCAGAGTGCGTCAATCTGCTCTTGTGTGGCGAGCTTGCCGAACTGTGCAAGGCTGGCGGTGTTGATGGTGTCGGCTCCTGTGCGTCCTTCGTTCATATATACATCTTCTTTAGAGAAGGTATATCCGGCTTCGGTCATCACTTGCGACCATGCTGTTGCATGGTAGGGCATGGAGTCGAACAGCACGCCGTCCATATCGAACAAAACAGCACGCAACTGCATAACCTT
>CAJGDP010000058.1 GCA_904502235.1 uncultured Bacteroidaceae bacterium | reverse complement strand
GTGTTTACAGGTGTTGGTCGCTTGCGTTTCAAGGAGAGCGACCGTCTTGAAGCTATGCGACAGGTGCTTGCTTCGTTCGGTATTGCATCGCATGTTGGCGAAGATACCTTTACCGTTTTTGGCGGTGAGCCTGTTGCGAACAGTGTTGTCAATAGTTTCGGTGACCATCGTATAGCAATGTCAGCGGCAATCATGTCATGTGTAGCAAAAGGTATAACAGTAATAGATAACGGAACATGTGTTGCGAAATCATATCCTACATTCTTTGACGATTTTGCAATGCTTGGCGGTAAGGTTGAATAATATAAAAAAATATAATTATGGATTTGGAAAAATTACGTAAGGAAATAGATGAGATAGATTCTCAGATGTGTGACCTCTTCGCACGCCGTATGCAGGTTGTATCAGGCATAGGCAAATACAAAAAAGAGAATAATCTGCCTGTATATCACCCCTCGCGCGCACGTGCAGTGTTGCAGAATGTGTCAAAGCGTCTCGGTCCTGAATTTGAGGGTTACGGACGTACCTTGTACCGTACAATCTTCGACCTTAGCGAATCGTACGAGACACGTATGCTTTCCGAGGGTAGCGAGTTCTTCAACTACTTCAAGGATATTGCGTCAGTGCCACCTCAGCCGTTTCCTAAGCGTGCATCTGTAGGTTGTGCCGGTTGTGAGGGCTCATATGCACACCTCGCTTCGGAGCGTCTTTTTGACCTTCCCGAAATCATGTATATGAGCAACTTTGAGGGTGTCTTCAAGGCTGTCAACAGCGGACTGTGCGAATTCGGTGTTCTTCCAATAGAGAACTCTCTTGCAGGTTCGGTAAACGCTATCTACGATTTGCTTTCAGAATATAATGTAAGCATTGTACGTTCAGTGCGCCTGAAAGTCGATCATGCAATACTTGCGCTTCCCGGAACAAAGCTCGAGGATATTCGTGAGATATATTCACACCAGCAGGCTATCAATCAATGCTCTGAATTCCTCTCTTCATTGAAGAATGTGCGTGTAATCGCATGCGAGAACACAGCTGAGGCTGCGCGCATGGTTGCTCAGAGCGGAGACCCTACAAAGGCATCGCTCTCTTCGCGCCTCTGTGCCGAACTATATCAGCTTCAAGTTCTAAAATCTGCAATCCAGAACCGCGACAACAACTACACACGCTTCATCTGCATTGCTAAAGAGCCTAAAATATATTCAGGTGCCGACCGCACAAGTATAATGATAAATATCCCTAACCGACCCGGAACACTCTTCCGTATCATGTCGCGTTTCAATGCAACCGGTGTAAACCTTGTGAAGCTCGAGAGCCGTCAGATTCCCGAACGCGAATTTGAGTACCGTTTCTATTTCGATATTGAGGCTTCCGTGTATAGCGAGGAGTTCCTTTCCCTTATGTGCGAGCTTCATGAGTGTGGGGAGCAGTTTAGGTATTTTGGTACGTATGCCGAAATAATATAAAATTGTTGCCTAAAACGGCGATTATTGCGTTGTTATGTCTGTTGTATAATCCTCATTTACTTCAAGTAAACTCCGGTTCTCCAACAGACATACGCCTTATCCTCACCGTTTTATGCTAACAAATTCGTATTGGAATATTGGAGATAACTGCGTTTTGCTTGATTTTGTATATGAAAAAGGTTATTTTTTTGTTCAGTTTTTTGCTTTTTGCGTTAAATGTACAGGCGCAAATTGCTACAGAAAAGAATAATGCTACTGACTGTGTAACAACAGATGAGGTTTTTGATTTTCAAAAGGTTGATAAAAAGCCGAAATTCCCTGGCGGAATGACCTCATTGCAGAGTTATATAAATAGGAGTCTTAAATATCCACAGGTATCTCGTGAAAAAAACTCGCAAGGTCGTGTAATAGTACGTTTTATTATAGATAGTAATGGAACTGTTATAAGCCCTCAGGTGATTAGAAGCTCAGGTGATTTCTATCTTGATATGGAGGCTATTCGTGTTATAGAATCTATGCCCAAATGGAAACCGGGCAAGCATAATGGAAAACCTGTACGCGTATATTTTACAATGCCTATAGTGTTTAGCTTAAAGTAATTTATGAAAAAAATATTAGTTATAAACGGTCCTAACCTGAATCTTTTGGGATTGCGTGAGCCTGCGCTCTACGGCGCACAGAATTTTGAGGCATTGCAGGCTTTCATACGTTCGTCTGCCGAGGCTCTCGGGCTTGATGTGGAGTTGTTCCAGTCGAACCACGAGGGTGTGATTGTAGATAAGATTCAGGCTGCATACGGTGTGTTCGACGGTATATTGATTAATCCTGCGGCATACACCCACACGAGTGTGGCTATTCTCGATGCTCTCAAGGCGGTGGCTCTGCCAACGGCAGAGGTGCATCTTACCGATATTTCCACACGCGAGGATTTCCGCAAGTTCTCCTTTGTGTCGCTATATGCCCAAAAGACTATCTGTGGAAAGGGATTCGACGGTTACAAAGAGGGTTTGGAGTATTTGGAAGAACTGTAAGGAACTGTTTGATTTTCTCAAAATGAACGTAAGGTTACATCAGTTTTTGCGTGACTGGTCACTGCCCATTGCAATGGGTGGCGGAGTGATGATGTATCTGCTCTATGTGAACATCCCACTCTTTGACAGCACACACGCCGTTGCAGCCGATATTATATCCGTCGTTCAGCCGGGGCTTATATTTTCAATGCTTTTTGTCACCTTCTGCAAGGTGAGTATAAGGGAACTCAAACCGGCTAAATGGCATCTGTGGCTATTGCTGTTCCAGATAATATCGTTTATTGTACTTTCGTCGTCAATAGCTCTGTTCAAGGAGATGGCTGTTGTTACAAAGGTGTTGCTTGAGTCGGCGATGATGTGCCTTATGTGCCCCACGGCTACCGCAGCTGCTGTAATTACAGCCCGTCTGGGCGGCAACTCCGCATCGCTTATCTCATATACAATGCAGATAAATATAGCAGTGGCACTTATAGCTCCACTGTTTCTCACATTCTCGCATCCGGTAGAGGGAATGTCGCTCGCATCGTCGTTCATACTTATCATGGCAAAGGTCTTTCCGTTGTTGCTCTGTCCTTTGCTATGCGCTGAACTGCTACGTAAATTCCTGCCGAGAGTGCATAAGTTGCTCGTCACCAAATGGCGTAATCTGCCGTTCTATCTGTGGCTTGTTGCCCTGTCGCTTGCCATTGCAATGACATCGCGTGCCATTGCTCACAGCAATCTCTCTGTTGGCGTTATGGCAGGTATTGCCGTTGTGTCATTGGTGTGCTGTCTTGTGCAGTTTGCCTTCGGTCGTTTTGTAGGCGCACGTAATGGTGAGGTAATTACCGGAGGTCAGTCGCTTGGGCAAAAGAAT
>CAJGDP010000057.1 GCA_904502235.1 uncultured Bacteroidaceae bacterium | reverse complement strand
TTGGCAACCGTTCTATTTCATTACCTTGCGTTTCTTTGCTAAATTGCCATTGTTACTATTTCCGAGGTTTTCTGTTTAATGCGTTATGGCTCAGTTCAAAACGCAGAAATTCACCTTTTTTGCTCCGAGAACCGTAATTTTAACTAAAAATACGTTCAAACAGCTTCTATTTGCGATTTTGCATAGCGGTACAATATAATAATTGAGTGATGAGCAACGAAGTTGCGGAGGGAGATTGAAACCATATAATATATTGTGTAGCCGTAGGGGCGGGGTCTGCCCGCCCATGTAGCCGTTTGCAGTGTCATCCGCAGCCGTAAGGGCAGACCGGCGTGTCTGACCCTACAGGCGCTGATAACATCGCTACGTTGTTTTGGGCTGGCAAACCCCACCCCTACATTGACGCAATCCACAGGAGAAAAGCAATGTCCGTCACTGCGGATATACTATCCGCAGTAATTGGGTATAGGGATTTTCAAATCCCGGCAAAGAGGTATTTCTATTTTTTGCATCGGGAGATGCTGATACTTACAACCGGCGGCGACAGAATCCTGTCGCCGCCGGTATAAGAGCAAGAGCTCAAACCATCATCATTTGAGAGCTCTTGCCTTGTTCGACAATACAATCTGGAAATCAATATCCCGTGCCGGTGAGCTGTTCTGCGCACCCGAAGGCAATGAAATGGTTGTAACATCCGCGGTCTCATACTGTCCAAGATAGATATCATAAGTCTTGCCCAATCCGTTATAGAAGACACTTACGGTACATACTCCGGTCTCGCCACCATAATCTGAATGACCATAACCAAAATAGTCAATATATATACGATAATCACCATCTTCGGCAGTTTCCCAATAGATATTCTCCACAGAGCCTGGGCCACCATACGTATTATCCACGTCAAGATAGCCGTCTGAATAATCGGAATACGTGTTTGTCCAGCAAATGGTCTCGCCTGAAGGTTCTTCGGCGTAAAGGTCAATATCGGCATAGAAATTCCAGCTCAAAGTCGCCTTCAAAGCACCGTAACCACTCTCCAATGCACCAATACCATTATTCTTGTCATAGATATACTCATCGTACATCTCCATCAGGTTATATGCCATTTCAGCGACAAAATCCACGTATGTATCATAGTTGGAGAGCAGTGTCCAAAGGGCACCCCAAGGAGTCGTGGGCGATTTTGCGGCCAAGGCAGCAAGTTCAGCAAAGAATTCGGCATATGCCAAATCGCCCTTAAGGTTGGCAACAAACAATGTTCCGTCCTTGATTATATCGAAAAGATATTTGAAGGCGATTTTTTGGGGATTGGAAGCGCTGATTCCCTTAGCCGCAAAATCCCACAAATTCTTAAACTGGCTGCCAAGATAGAAGAAGGCATCCTTCAGTCTCTTTTCGCCTTCGGCTCTGGTTGTTTCCGGCGAAACACCCAAATAGACATCACCCTTCATCTGTTCCCAGTCACAAGGACACTCATACTCCTTGAACAACAGGGTTTCATCACCCAAAACAATCGCAACATCTACCTTGTTGCCGTTATAGTTGGAGAAAGCAATCGTAGCACCCTCGACACCGATTCCCTCGAACAGACCATCCTCGTTGAACGTGGCAGTGATATTGGCATTATCCTTGACAAGAAGGTGGTCAAAGGCTGTTATACGGCCATCCTCATCGGCCTTGACCATTGTTACAGAACTATTCTTTGAATCAAAGACCGTTGCATAATAATCGGATTCGCCGTCGGTATCAAAAACAACCACCGCCTCGGGCAAAGAGCCTTCCCCTGAATTGTTATCACCTTCATTATCACAAGAAGAGAAGAGTGTGAAGACACCAAGCATCAGACACAAGGCTATCGGATTTATTCCGACATTTTTTTCAAATAGCTTTTTCATGGTAATAACATTATAGGATTAACATAACTGTATATACTGGAATATCTCCGGCTATCGGCGACTGCCGTAAGATTTCCGCAAACATAAACATAATACAATGAACAACAAAAAGTTATACCCCCAAAAGAGCCATCTGTAGAAAAATAAAAACAGCGCTGCTCCGTGTGCGAAGCAGCGCTGCTGTGACTATTGTATTGTATCCTTTACTTCTTTGCTTTCTTCAACTCTTTTGCGATAGCTTTCTCTGCAGAAGCCTTTGCTGCATTGAGTTTCTTCTGAGCAGCAGCCTCAGCCTTTGCATTGCCGGCAGCCTTTGCAGCCTTCACTGCATCGTAAAGAGCCCAAAGATTCTTCTGTGCTGTAATCTTCTTCTGTGCTGCAGAGTAAGCCTCAGCCTCAGCCTCTGTTGCAGCTTCAACCTCAGGAGCAGCATAAGCGTGGTTGTAACCCTTTACCTCGTTCCAGTGACCACGTGTAAAGTCTGGGAATGTAACGGCCGCACAGTTGTTGTCCATTGACAATGTACCGAGTTCTGCCAAACAGCACCATTCAGCCATGTCATATACGTCCATATCGAGTGGCAAACCATTCTGCAAACAGTAAACAAGACGTGAATCCATCACGAAGTCCATACCACCATGACCAAGGTCACGACCCTTCTCAACATACTTCTTGAGGATTGGGTGGTAGTATTTTGCCATCATAGCGTTTCTCTGCTCAGCATTCATGAAACCGTGAGCATTGAGATTGTCAACCTGAGGAGCACCTGTACCCTTGAGAGCCTCGCCTGAAAGTGCAAGCTCAGGAGTTGGATACTTTGTAGCATAACCCTTTGTACCTGTAAGCTTGAACAGACGGTTGTATGGCTGTGGAGTCATTACGTTGTGCTGGATTTCAACGACCTTACCGCGTGCTGTACGCATGAGAGTTGTTGTGTGGTCGCCATTGCGGAACTCGCCACACTCCTTACCGGTCTTCTCCTTTACAAGTTCCTTACCGAAGAAAGGATCTGTATCCATAGCAACAAGTGTAGTGAAGCGGTCGCCACGGTGAATGTTCATACACTGCGCAACGGGGCCAAGGCCGTGAGTAGCGTAGAGGTCGCCACGGTTCTCCTTGTTGTACTTCAGACGCCAGTGGAGATTGTCGACATCATTGTCGGCAGGATCCTTCCAATATGCATCCCAGAACCACTCGAGGCTGTGGATGTAAGCACCCTCTGCACGGATAATCTCACCGAACACACCGTCCTGAGCCATTGCAAGAGCGTTCATTTCATAGTCGTCGTAGCAGCAGTTCTCAAGGATGAAGCAGTGAAGACGTGTCTTCTCTGAAAGATCGATAAGGCTCCAGCACTGCTCAAGGTTCATTGCTGAAGGAACCTCGATAGCTGTATGCTTGCCATTCTCCATAGCATACTTTGCTATAGGATAGTGGTGATTCCAGTCGGCAGCAACATAAACCAAGTCGATATCGGGACGCTCGCACAATGCCTTGTAACCATCTGCGCCATAGTAGATATCGGCAGGCATCAGACCCTGCTCGCGCAAGAACTTGTTGCACTCCTCAGCACGCTCATACTCATAGTCGCAGAGAGCAACGATTTCAACACCAGGAATACGGCAGAAACGGATAACAGCACCGTCACCACGCATACCAAGACCAACGAACGCTACGCGAACAGTCTTGATAGGAGCTACAGCAAGATTCAAAACATGCTCCTGACCTGCAGGGCGTTCCGGAGTCTCAACAACGATA
>CAJGDP010000056.1 GCA_904502235.1 uncultured Bacteroidaceae bacterium | reverse complement strand
TTGACCTTACATATAATTCGAACCACATTGAGGGCAGTCGCCTGACGCACGAACAGACACGTTTTATCTTTGAGACAAACACCATTGGAGTGGAGGATGGTGCTGTGCGAGTTGATGACATCATTGAGACTACAAACCATTTCCGTTGCATCGATTATATAATTGACAATGCCAAAGTATGTTTGAGCGAGGGTATCATAAAGAAACTTCACGCTTTGCTGAAGTCGGGGACTTCTGACAGCAACAAGGATTGGTTTGCAGTGGGGGAGTACAAGCGTTTGCCAAACGAGGTGGGTGGCAATGAAACCACAGCACCCGAGGATGTCAAGCAGGCAATGCAAACTTTGTTAAAGGAGTACAATGCCGTCAAAACAAAGTCGATTGAGGATATAATTGACTTTCACCAACGCTTTGAGGCAATACATCCTTTTCAGGATGGCAATGGCCGTGTTGGACGCTTGATAATGTTCAAGGAGTGCTTGGCGAATGGATTTGTTCCGTTCATCATTACCGATGAACTGAAATTCTTCTACTACCGTGGATTGCAACAATGGAACAGTGTACGCGGATATCTGCTTGATACCTGCCTTACAGCACAGGACAACTACAAGGATTTGCTCAACTATTTCCGGATTAAATACTAATATTTGATATTGAAGCAAAAAACCATCAGCTCTTTTGCATCAATCACTCTGCTAGTAAAATAGTTGCTTTGTTGGTCTTTTTGACATTTAGAGGTGTGGTTTATGAACTCTTTGCAAGAATTTTGTCATTTTTGTTATTTTTAGGCTTTTTTATTATTTCGTTATTCGAAAATAATTTTGTAATTTTGCATTTCATTTTGAGAGAGGGGGTGCTTTCTCTCCATTTGTATTTATAATAAGGTGATTCAAGGGTGAAACACCTTACTTTTTTGAGAATTATAAGTTTAACTGTTAATGAAGAAAGATTTGTTACGTCCTGACTATCTGTTTGAAATCAGTTGGGAGGTTTGTAATAAGGTGGGTGGTATCTATACTGTGGTCTCTACCAAGGCTCGCACATTGTCTGAGGCAGAGGGTTTGACAGCGGTTTATATCGGTCCCGACTTGTGGAAGGAGAAAGAGAATCCTTTGTTTACAGAGGATAAGCGTTTGTGGAGCGCATGGCGCAAAAAGGCTTGCAACGACAAGATGACCGTTCGTTGCGGATATTGGGAAATACCCGGTCGTCCAAAGGTGGTGCTTGTTGATTACACAGGCTATATGGACGATAAGGATGCTATCTATGGCGAGTTGTGGAACGACTATGGCGTTGATTCACTCCATGGATATGGTGACTACGACGATTCTATGATTTTCGGTTATGCTGTAGGAAAGGCTATCGAAAGTTTCTATAATACAATAATCAAGAAGGGTAGTAATGTTGTTGTTCAGGCACACGAGTGGCAGAGCGGTAACGCTGCGCTTTATGTAAAGAAGCACTTGCCTGCAGTGGGTACTATATTTACAACCCATGCTACAAGTATCGGTCGTTCCATTGCTTCAAACGGTAAGCCTCTCTACGACTATTTCGAGGGTTACAACGGCGACCAGATGGCTGCAGAGCTTAATGTGCAGTCGAAGCAGTCGGTCGAGAAGGTTACTGCGGCAAACATCGACTGTTTCACTACTGTAAGCGAGATTACAGCGCGCGAGTGCAAGCAGTTGCTTGAGCGCGAGTGCGATGTGATTCTTGAGAATGGTTTCGAGAAGGATTTTGTTCCCGTAGGAAAGGATTTTACTGCAAAGAGAAAAGCTGCCCGTAAGGCACGTCTGCGCGTTGCTCAGGCTCTCACCGGTGATACTGTTTCCGAGGATGCTATTATAATAGGTATAGGCGGTCGCATGGAGATGCGCAATAAGGGTATCGACATGTTCCTTGAGTCTATGGCTCGTCTTAATGCCTGTGAGGAACTCGACCGCGACGTTATTGCGTTCATTGATGTTCCTGCGTGGTCGGATGTTGCCCGCGAGGATCTTTTGAAACGTCTTAATTCAGACAAGGAGAGCTGGGATACTCCATTGCCGAACCCATATCTTACACACAACCTGCACAATTTCTATGAGGATGCCATTGCCTGCTCAATACGCAACTTGTGCATCGATAACCGTGGCGGAAAGAACAAGGTTAAGGTTATCTACGTTCCTTGCTACCTTAAAGGCAACGACGGTATATTCAATATGGATTATTACGATGTTCTCATCGGTAACGATTTGAGTATTTATCCTTCGTACTACGAGCCATGGGGTTACACTCCGCTCGAGAGTGCTGCATTCCACATTCCTACAATTACCACAGAGCTTGCAGGCTTTGGCTTGTGGGTGAATTCGGTGCTTGGTCGTGAAGGAAAACTTGCTGATGGTGTAGAAGTTATCTGCAGAAACGACAGTAATTATTTCGACGCAGCCGAGAAAATTACAAAAATAATTTGTACCTTTGCAAAACTTTCCGAAAAGGAGGTTTCTGACTGCCGTAAAAAGGTGGCGAAACTTGCCGAGAAGGCTTTGTGGAAGCATTTTATAAAGAACTACTATAAAGCTTACGATTTTGCTCTTTCGGCAGCGGAAGCGAGAAATTGATTTGAAATATTCATTTAATTAAAAAAATATGATTGCTATTAGTAACACAAACCAACAAAGTTGGAAAACTGTTAATGTTAAATCTTACATCCCCGAGTCATTGAAGCACTTGGAGGAATTGGCTCGTAACCTTTGGTGGGTATGGAACGAGGACGCTAAGGAGCTCTTCGCTATGCTCGACAAAGATCTTTACAAAGCATGTGGTGGCAACCCGGTTCTCTTGCTCGAGAAACTTGGTGTTGAGAAACTTGACGAACTTTCAAAGGACAAGAAGATTCTTGAGAAACTTGCAGGTGTTTACGCAGAATTCCGTAAATATATGGACGTTAAGCCAAACGCAGAGCGTCCTTCTGTTGCATACTTCTGTATGGAGTATGGTTTGACAAGCGTTTTGAAGATTTATTCAGGTGGTCTTGGTATTCTTGCCGGTGACTATTTGAAGGAGGCTTCTGACTCTAACGTGGATATGTGTGCTGTAGGTTTCTTGTATCGTTACGGTTACTTCAGCCAGTCTCTTTCTATGGACGGTTCACAGATTGCAAACTACGATGCTCAGAACTTCAACCAACTCCCAATCGAGCGCGTGTATGAGGCTGACGGCGTTACTCCACTTGTAATCCACGTTCCATATATCGACTACTATGTTCACGCAAACGTATGGAAGGTTAATGTAGGTCGTGTGCCCCTTTACCTTTTGGATACAGACTTCGACATGAACAGCGAGTTCGATAAGCCTATCACTCACAAGCTCTATGGTGGCGACTGGGAAAACCGCTTGAAGCAGGAGATTCTTCTTGGTATCGGTGGTATGATTGCATTGGAGAAGATGGGTATCAAGAAAGATATCTACCACTGCAACGAAGGTCACGCAGCTCTCTGCAACCTTTACCGTCTGACACAATACATCAAGACCGGTTATACATACGAAGAGGCTCTTGAGATTGTACGTTCAAGCTCACTCTACACAGTTCACACTCCTGTTCCTGCAGGTCACGACTACTTCGACGAGGCTCTCTTCGGCAAGTACATGAGAGGTTACGCAAGCCAGCTCAACATCACTTGGGACGACTTGATGAACCTTGGCCGTATCAACGCAGGTGACAAGAACGAGCGTTTCTGTATGTCAACATTTGCTTGCAACACTTGCCAGGAAATCAACGGTGTAAGCCGTCTCCACGGTGCAGTTTCAAAGTCAATGTTTGCTGAAATCTGGAAGGGTTACTATCCATCAGAGAACCACGTAGGTTATGTAACAAACGGTGTTCACTATCCAACATGGGTAGCTCCTGAGTGGGATAAACTCTACAAGGACAACTTTGATTCTAACTTCATCAACGACCAGTCTAACGAGGATATCTGGCATGCAATTGACAAGATTTCTAACGAGACAATCTGGAATACACGCGTTGCACGCAAGAAGATGCTTATCAATTACATCAAGAAGGCATTCAGCGAAGAGTGGTTGAAGAACCAGGGTGACCCAATGCGTATCGTTGACGTTGTTAAGAAGATTAACCC
>CAJGDP010000055.1 GCA_904502235.1 uncultured Bacteroidaceae bacterium | reverse complement strand
TGAAATAGCGTCCGCCGCTTATACGTGAACTGATGACGATGTTGCCGTTCGGCAACTCCTCGACCTTTGGCTCGTCACCGCCACTTGGAACAGGTGCGTTCTCAACGCCGCCAAGAACATTCCAACTGCCACCGAAGTCATCGCTGTAGAGTACAAAGTTGGTGTTCACGCTGTTAACGTTCTTCAACAGCACGGCGCAGTAGAGACGGTAGTAATTGTTTACCTTCACGTAACGGCTCTGGTGAATCTTTCCCGAACCGATGAACATTGCACGTACAGGGCCGTGGTTGCTGCTCTGGTCCCACATTGCATATATTGCATCGGCAATGTCTACGGGTTTGCTCCAGGTAGCACCGTTATCCTCGCTGTAGAAGCGTGCGATGTTCTGGTGGTTGTTGCGTGTACCGTTTGGGAACGATACGTTTCCGGCGCAACTGAGTACAAGCACGCGGTTGCTTTCGCGGTCGGCTACAATACAAGGGTCGCCGAAGCCTACATTCATAAAGTCGGGTGAACTTGAACCCTTACCCTCAATGATAGGGAACTTTGTCTCCCAATTTGCGCCGTTATCCTTACTAATGCGTGCGTGGAGGTCGATGCGGCCATAGCTTGCCATACCAATATCGGCACGGCTGTGACGGTAGTCTGCAACAGCAATAATGTCGCCGTTTTTTGCCATTGCAATGGCTGGGATACGGTAAGGGATATCGCTTGATGTGGCTGTAGTGAAAATCTCTTTTGCAATTTCCGGAGCCCTCGTGTCCTTTTCTATTGTTACAATGAAATTGCTGAATGTGATGCCCTTGTTTGCACCGCTCTGCACGAATTGGAATGAACGCTGTGGGTCAGAAATGTTGACCTGTAAGCTTTTCTGTGTCGAAGAACTAGTGTATGTCTTGCCGTCGATTGCAAGGCTCAGGGTGTGTGTGCCTGTGTCGGTGTTCACATAGTCGAACTGGATGCCTTTTACAATATATCCCTCGGGTGCAGTAATGGTGTAGGTCGAAGATTGTGACTGTCCTGAATATCCTGCAATGTTGTCGTTCGATGTTGTCATATTGTTCGCGCTTGTGGCAAGTGAAAATCCTGTCACTTCACTGCTTTCCCAGCGCGAATGCCAAGTTCCGTTTGAGTTACTTGCAGTAAAACGTCCTTTTGATGCAAGAATTTTAATCTCGATCTTCTCGCTCTCTGTTGTTTCGCCGCTGTTGCCACCACCAGGCAGGGTTACTTCTGTCTCTTCCAAAAGATATTGGCAACCTGTGTCAGTTGTGTTAGAACCGCTGCCCCAATTATATACCTTGTATCCTAATGTACTATTGTTTGTCTGGTTAAATTGTGCCGAACCGCTTACAATAATAACCAATCCTTGTGTTGCTGCGGGCTTCAACTCCCAACCTGCGCTTGGCTCAGCTGTCTGTGTGCGCAGTGCGGTGTTGTTTGAACTGTTGGGCGAAATATAGGTTTGGTCGGCAAAGTTCACTATGTTGTACTTGCCGTCGGCGCGTGTCACGAACTTCCATTTCGAAGCGTCGCTAACAGTTGTGTTACCGGTCATTTCCGTATTCGCACCGTTTGATGTGGCATAGCGGTTTTCGCGCTGTGGAGTGCACATCGTGTAGTAAACATCAGCCTTTGGACCGTTGGGTGTTGCTGTTGCAAGAGCTGTCTTGAAAGCCTCGACAGCTGCATTAAGCTCGGCTATCTGCTGTGTACGCTCTTCGCTCGTCATTACATTGTTCAGCGTAAGTTCAATCACTGAGATTGTATTGTTTAGCTCGTTTGCATGTGAAGGGTGGTAAAGACCTATGGCATCACCGGTGCTTTCGGCAATGTATTTTCTTGCCTCGTCAATTGTTGCTGCCAGAATCTCGGCTTTCTCGTCAAGCATCTTGTTGGGTGAGTAAACCAATCCCTCAACGGCATTCTTGCCGTCGAGGTCGGTAAGAACGAATGTGAACATCCACTTGTTGAGGCGTACACCGCTTGCACCAACGTATGGTAGCTTTATGAACACCTTGTTCCAACCCTCTTTCAGTGTTACCTGAATAGGTTTGCGTGCTGTGAAGTTCTCGTTTTTTAGGTCAACTTCATTGTTTATGCCAACACCTGTGTTGTCCCATGTCGGTGGCAGAATCTCAGTGTCGTTGAGCCATATCTTTGAGCCCTTGCGGTCCCATTTGCCTGCGTCGGGTGCTGTGTCCTTTTCGCTACGGCCATAGTTCTGGAACTCAATCTGTGCGCCCACGGTCTGTGCCTTGTCGCTGTAAACGTATGTCCATGCGTATGCAGTGCTGTTGCTATGGTTTGTGGTGCCGTAATATGTAGGTACTGTATTATTACCCCAGGTGTGACGCAAATAGATGCCGGCACCTGTTGCAATGCCTGTGCCGTATGTCGTTCCGTTCACGGTGTAGCTCTCTTTCAAGCCTTCGGTCTCAGGTGCAAATGTGGCGTTCATGTCACCGCCGTTGGGAAACGGCTCTGTTATTCTCCAGCGTACGTTTGTCTGCTTTACGTATGGGATAGGCTCGTTCTTCAATGAGTTTGCCTTGTGGAAAAGGAAACGGCGTTCCCAATCGGCGAACTCCTCATATTCGTCACCGCTGTTGGGTAGTGTGGTACCGCCTTTTTCGATATATTGCTTTCCACCGCCAATCCAAGCACGCTCTGCGCTTGCAATAACATTGGCATAGAAGTTATTCTGCTTTATGATATCCTCTTCTGTCGGAGTCTTGCGGTCGTTCCATGGTGCAGAGATTGTTCCTGCCACGTTGGTGTTACCCTTCTGTTCGTAGTAGATGTTGCTCTTGTAAATACCTACAAGGTCGGCAAACACGTCGAAGTGGTTGGTGTAGTTGTAACGGCAGTCGATGTTCGGCATTCCGTTGATGACCTTACCGCTTGAACTCCACATCTGTGTCATGTCGGCACCGGTGCTTGTGCTGATGGTGACACCGCGGATAGGGTTCCACACGACAACCTTCTTGCCCAGACTGTGTACCTTGTCGGTCATAATCTTAAGGAAGTCGGGGTATTCGATGGTCTCTTCGTCAGCACCAATGTGAATGTAAGGTGCGTCTGGGAATACGGCTGCCACCTCCTCCAGAATTGTCTTTAGCTCTGCAACACCCTGGTCGGTCTGCATTGAGTGTCCCATAGCAGTCTTGAATGCCTGGCTGTGTCCCGGCATGTCAATCTCGGGGATGACAATTACACCGCGCTCCTTTGCGTAGTCCTGCAACTCCTTGCATTGTGCCTGTGTGTAATATTTGCCTGCGAAACGTGTCATTGATGAAGTATAGGTGAGCTGTGGGTAAGCTTTTACTTCGAATCGCCATGCCTGGTTCTCGGTCATGTGCCAGTGGAAAGTGTTCACCTTGAAACGTGAAAGCAGGTCGACGTGCTTTTTTAGAGTCTCTATTTCAATGAATGAACGACCTACGTCGTGCATGTAACCGCGAAGCTTGAATGCGGGCCAGTCGATGATTGATACAGCCTCCAGTTCGGCATTGCCGTCATAACCCTCGGCCAACTGCATAAGGGTCTGTGTCGCGCGTATTACACCGGTCTTTGTTATCGCTTTGATGTTTATGGCGTCGGCAGTGATTTCCAGTTGATATGCCTCGTTTTCGTAGCCTGCCAATTCGTAATCGTATGCACCGTCAATGGCCGATACGAGTGTAACTGTTACAGGTGCTCCGTCGTTTGTTACAGTACATCCGTTGTCTGCAAAGAATTTTGCAAGCAGAGTGCTGTTTGTCGGGTCGGTAATGGTTACATTACGGTTCAAAGCAAAAGCATTGCCACTCTTTGTTTCAATTACCTGTGGTTTTGGCAACAGGTGTGTTACTTTTGCCTGCGCTGTTTGTGCTAAACATAAAAACAGAACAGTCAATGCTGCCGAAAAAAGTCTTTTCATTTTATTTATTGTTTAAAAAGTTATTAGTAAGATGCTTTTTTTGAAGAACTGTGCTTTGACCACAATGCTCCAATTAACAAAAACTTTACAAATATATTAATAAAATTAATATAAGCAAATTGGTTGCCTATAATTGCGATGTTTGGTATATTCTTTTACACCAAATAGAAATTATTTTGTAAAAAGTGCGACTTTTTCATACTTTTCTCTTATCTTTACACGTTAATTGACAGCAAAGATAATTTACGATGGGGCAGAAGTGGAAATATGAACCTTTGACGCATGAGCAGACGGTGTTGGCCAATACATTGTCGGCAGAACTGGATATCAGTCCTGTTCTGTGCGGTCTGCTTGTGAAAAGAGGCATAACAACAATTGCCGATGCAAAGAACTTCTTCCGTCCCAAGTTGAGTATGCTGCATAATCCGTTCCTGATGAAGGATATGGATGTTGCCGTGCAACGCCTCAATAAGGCTCTCGGCAAAAAAGAGCGTATATTGGTCTATGGCGACTATGATGTCGACGGAACGACATCGGTTGCATTGGTATACAAGTTTCTGCAGCAGTTCTCATCAAATATCGACTACTATATCCCCGACCGCAACGAAGATGGCTATGGAATATCCAAGCGTGGTGTCGACTATGCCTATTCAACCGATGTCAAGCTGGTTATTGTGCTCGACTGCGGTATAAAGGCCATTGAAGAGATTGCGTATGCAAAGTCATTGGGTATCGACTTTATTGTCTGCGACCATCACGTTCCCGACGAGGAACTGCCTTGTGCGGTTGCAATCCTTAATCCCAAGCGTACTGACTCCACCTATCCTTGTCCGCATCTTTCGGGTTGCGGAGTGGGCTTCAAGTTCATGCAGGCATTTGCTATGGATAACGGCATTCCTGCCGACCAGCTATATCCTTTGCTCGACCTTGTGGCGGTCAGCATCGCGTCCGACCTTGTTCCCATTGTCGGCGAAAACAGAATACTTGCCTTCCACGGCATAAAACAGTTGAATCATAGTCCGAGTGTGGGACTAAAGGCTATCATTTCGGTTTGCGGGTTGCAGGAAAAGGAGATATCCATCAATGACATAATCTTCAAGATAGGTCCTCGCATTAATGCTTCAGGCCGCATACAGCAAGGCAAGATGGCTGTCGATTTGCTCATTGAGAACAACTTGCAGGCAGCACTCGAGATGAGCTATCAGATAAACGAGTTCAACGAGGCGCGCAAGGAGATAGACAAGAGTATGACCGAAGAGGCAAACAATATCGTTGCAGGCCTTGAAAGCTTCGATGAGCAACGTGCCATTGTCATCTTCAACCCCGATTGGCATCGTGGTGTGATAGGTATCGTTGCTTCGCGTTTGACCGAAGTGTATCATCGTCCGGCGGTTGTCATTACCTGTACAGGCGATGTGGCGACAGGCTCTGCACGTTCGGTTACAGGGTTCGACCTCTACAAGGCTATGGAGAGCTGCCGCGACCTGCTCGATAATTTCGGTGGTCACACATACGCGGCGGGATTCTCGTTGAAGGTCGAGAATATCGAAGCTTTTGCAGCACGTTTCGAAGAGTTCGTGTCGCAGAATATCCTTCCCGAGCAGACAGCTCCTGTCATTGATATTGATGCAGAGATAGGTTTCCATCAGATAACCCGTAAATTCTTCAACGACCTTAAGAAATTCTCTCCTCATGGTCCTCATAACCCTAAGCCTGTTTTCTGTACACATAACGTGTGCGACTACGGAACAAGCAAGGTTGTAGGCCGTCGTCAGGAACATATAAAATTGGAACTTGTCGACAACCTGTCGAACAAGGTTTTCAACGGCATAGCTTT
>CAJGDP010000054.1 GCA_904502235.1 uncultured Bacteroidaceae bacterium | reverse complement strand
TTTTTCGTTCCTTACTTTACACTTTATTTCTTTATTCAATTTCTCAAACAAAGACCGTTGTACTGCTTGTCTGTATGGAATGTTTTCAAGGATCATCATGCTTGCGAAAACCGCGTTACCGCGTTGCTTTCCGAAAGCGAGTGCAAAGGTAGTACTATTTTTTGAACCGACAAACAAATCCAAAGATTTTTTCAAAAAAAGTCGAGAAAAAATTAAGCACATAGGTAAAAGTATGTGCAAACACTATATTTTCAGGACTAAAGCAACAAAAATCTTGAATAAGATTACCGGTTATTCAGCAAACGCCGAAACAACATAACCACCTTATTGCTCGGCTAAAGTAGCAAAAATTTTCAAGAAACAAGAATTTACGCACTTTTTTTTCAAAAAAAAACAAAAAACATACAAGAGAGCAAGAATACCCTACTCCCCTGCACCTTATATATATTATACTTACTTTACCTTTACAACCTTTACGGGGTTAAGCCCTGCGGCAATCTTCTTCACAAGCATTCCGTCGGTATCGTAGAGATAAACGTCGCCATCGTTCACATAATCGCTGGATGTTACACATAAATATCCGCCGGCTGCACACACCTTATAAGGAACGGGCAGTTCCGTCTCCTTTATCCAAGGTGAATCAACGCTGCCGTCGGCCGGATTGTACGACATATATGTGATTGTTGCATTCCAGTTCTCATCGTACTGCGAGAAGAATCCGTACAGCACTCCTGCGTTACAGCAAAGTTCGGTCATATTACTGCATTCTGCCACAACAGACACAGAATTATCTGCCGCAATATACTGCAGAGTGCTTGGAACATCGTAATAATTACCATAAGAAGCCACATACACACCACTTCCAACGGGAACAACCACTGCAGGATTAAGCACCACCTCAATCTTGTCCACCTCCTGGAACGATGCAAGGTCTACGACAGAAACCGTATTGTCGTATCCCAAAGCGGTGTTATAGTCCATACCGCCTGAATTTGCCACATAGAGCTTATTACCAACTACTGCCAGCTGTTCGGGATTTCGTCCCACCTTCACTTTTGCTTCAACCTGGAGCGATGCGGTGTCGATACGTGCCACATGGCCGTCGTAATATGTTACATAAACCTTTCCATCGCAAGCGGCGAGGTAACGCGGCTGCGCTCCACAGGCAATCTGCTTTATTGACTTTGCATACAAATCGGTAACCTCCACATTGGATTCTCCTGCAACGGCGATATACATCTTTGAGCCGTAGACAATAATATCATTGACTGTATTGCCAAGAGCACGGTTGTTCTGCTTCTCAAAGCTGAACTGCTCCACACTTCCGTCGGCGGCGTTATACTTTGTCAACGATGAGTTGTTGCTGCTCCAATCACCGGAATTGAGCACATAATAGACATCGGAAAGATTTTCGCTGCCGCCACCGGTCTTACCACCGCCATCATCATTGGGTTCACACGCCACCAGAAACAAAGAAGCTAAAGCCACAAAAGCCGAACTTAATTTCAACTTCATACTTTAATTTATTTATAAGGTTAGACATAATCAGAACATGAACCTTGCCGACAACCGCCATTGGAAACCCGGCATGGGATAATAGCGTATCACCTCGTACTGCGCGTTGCCTATATTCAGCAGTTCGCCCTGCAGGCGCAAGCCATATTTCCCGAAAGAGAAATCGCGGTTTGCCGTAAGCGAATGTTCAACATAACCGTCGATTCTGTTACGCGGTGTATTCTGTGGCAGCATATATCTGTCGCCCACCGCTGTGAAGATATACGACACATTCACATAGGGATTAAGGAAAGAGAGGGTGAATTTCCCCGTATGCCTTGGGGTATAAGGTATCTGGTGGCGATAGTTCTTTGCCGACGCATCGGTTACATCAACCGCATGCCGGAACGAATAGCCGGCATCTGCCATAAGCGACATTCCACGCGCAACTGCAATCTGCATCTGTGCATTCACATCCACTCCGGCAATCTCCACCTTTCCGAAATTCATCATGCGCCACACATACATTGTGGGCAGTGCAACAATCTTGTCGCTTACCTTATTATAATATGCATCCACCTGTAGCGAAGCATACTCCACCACTCTGCCGAGCGACGCGCTCCACGTTGCACCCACATTGAACTGCGATGCCTTTTCGGGTTTCAGACCCACATTGCCAAGACGCAGATAATAGAGGTCGGCAAAAGTGGGGATGCGATAGGCATCCTTGTACGAAACACGCAAGCGCAACGGAAACGATGCAAACGGTTGATACATAATCGACACCGATGGCGACAAACGCCTGTAAGGCGCAGGTGAAGCCCCACCCTTCACCTCATCGGCAACATACGTTCCGACGAGCGATGCGGTGGCAACGAAACGCCCCATATCGTACTGCGCCGCAAGTACGGAGATTGAGCTGAAACGCCTTGGCGCCTTGCTGTCTTCGAAATTATTATAGAGCATTGAATATGAGAAATCTGTGGTAAGGGCGAACGAGAGCCCCTGCAAGGGTGTGTATTTTGTACCCACCGAAGCGTAATACTCATTCTTTTCGTTGATATCAATCTGTTGCCCCGAGGAGTAGTTCTTGTTTGTCTCCCTGTATTTTGAATAACAATAATCATACTTCAGACGTGCCTTAAGCTGAAAGCCGTGACTCAACGGCACACTGTAGTGCGCCTGAAGATAGAAAATGTCGTCCCAAAGACGCTCGCGGTTCTCCTTATTATATAGATTCACTGCGCCAGGCAAGCCGCGCTCCGAATTGAAGAAGTTCAACTTCACCGACAAATCACCGCCACAGAACCTGCCGAAGAGATTGCCCTCGGCACTGAACGACAGCACGTCGCTATCGCGACGTTTCTCCTTTGAGGTGTTCGCGCCATTCACAAGCACAAAGGGGTACATTCCGTCGCTCCGCATGAAATTGCCGTGCAGAGTTCCCTTCCAGTTGTGGGAAAAGAAATGGTCGTGATGCAACGAGGCATCCACAAGCCCGAAGGAGCCTGTACGCAGACGCGCATACGAAGAACTTTTTTCGGGACGCAGAACGCGCAGTGCCAGCAACGATGCCGAAGCATACTCCGTGGCACTCCTGAAGATATCGTCATCGCCACCCATAGAGAGCGAAACCATTGCTATATTCTCGAGCGGAAGTCGCCCTATATCCACCTGTCCGCTCTGGGCATCGGCAAGCACCACCCCGTCGTAACTCACTGCCGTGTGTTTTGCGCCCAAGCCACGCACCGACACTGTCTTCAGGCCACCTACACCGCCATAGTCGCGCACATCAACGCCTGTCATGCGTTTTACGGCATCGGAGAGCGTCAGTACGCCCAGACGCAGGAAATCGCCGTTTTCCATAACCCGCAAAGGAGAAGAAGAGGACACCGCCGACGGCTTTGCCGTAGACACCACCTCGAGCTCAAGCAACTGCTCACACGCCACTGTATCGACAACCTGAGCCGACAAACCCGAATACGCAAACAGCAGAACGCATAGAGCGCAAACCACCTTGTTATGTAAAAAACGCAACATTAATAAGGTATATAAAAGCCTTTACCCGAGGCTTGTTATAAACATCAAATGGACAGGCAGGTTTTCTGGCTTGTTCCCTTTCCGACGCCTTCCCGCTCCGGCAGGGAGCAGTGGCAAAAAGAGTGTCGGAAAACAATCGGAACTCACAGCTACGGGTATAGCTCCGGACTTTAACCGGATTCCCTATTATCGGCACAGACCAACATCCGTGCCGCACCGTTATCCGACGCGAAGATAACTATTTTTTCCGCAACAATTCATTTTTCCCCGACAATATTGTCGTACTAATTAAAAATAGTTGTACTTTTGCGAATAAACATATAAAAACATGCTTACACTCGACAAAATCTATCACGCATCGTATGTCCTCAAGGATGTCATACGTCGCACAGAGTTAATTCCTGCTCCCTATTTGAACAAGAAGGGCAACATTTTCATCAAGCCCGAGAACCTGCAGTTGACCGGTTCGTTCAAGATACGCGGTTCGTACTATAAGATTTCTCAGCTTTCGGACGAAGAGAAGGCAAAGGGTGTTATTGCCTGCTCGGCAGGTAACCACGCACAGGGTGTTGCGCTTGCAGCCACAAAGAACGGCATTAAGTCGACAATCTGTCTACCCGACTGTGCTCCAATCTCAAAGGTTGAGGCAACCAGAAACTACGGTGCGGAAATCTGCCTTGTAGAGGGCGTTTACGACGATGCCTACAAGCGCGCAATCGAGTTGCGCGACGAGAAGGGCTACACATTCATCCACCCATTCGATGATATCGACGTGATTGCAGGTCAGGGCACAATTGGTCTTGAGCTCATCGACCAGATGAAGAATGTAGATGTTGTTGTGGTGCCCATCGGTGGCGGTGGTCTTATTTCGGGTGTCGCATTTGCACTCAAGTCGTTGAATCCCAACATCAAGGTATACGGCGTGCAGGCAGCAGGTGCTCCAAGCATGAAGAACTCTGTTGAACACAAGCAGATTGAGCGCCTGGCATCGGTTTCAACAATTGCCGACGGTATTGCAGTGAAGCAACCGGGTGAGAACACATTCGAGTTCTGCAGCCAGTATGTCGACGGCATCGTAACAGTTACCGACGACGAGGTTTCATCAGCAATCCTCTCTATGCTCGAGCATCAAAAACTTATCTCTGAAGGTGCAGGTGCTGTTGCAGCAGCGGCTGTATTGTTCGACAAAGTTCCTGTTGAGGGCAAGAATGTAATCTGTGTTGTTTCGGGTGGTAACATCGACGTGAATATCCTTGACCGTGTAATCAAACGTGGTCTTTTCACTTCGGGTCGTTCGGCACTGCTCAAGGTAGAGCTTCTCGACAAGCCCGGTCAGCTGGTACTTGTTTCAAAGATTATCGCGGACCTTGGCGGTAACGTAATCGGCGTGCACCACGAGCGTACAAACGCCAACACAGGTGTTACAGGCTGCTGGATACGCATCGACCTTGAGACACGTAACTTTGAGCACATCAGCAAGATTAAATCGGCTCTGACAGACGCTGGTTTCAATATTCTGGATTAAAAACAAAACCTTTAAAACTAAAATAACTATGTTGGAAAAAGTTTATACAAGCAATGCGCCTGAGGCTATCGGTCCTTACTCACAGGCAATCAAATGCGGTAACATGTTGTTCACATCGGGTCAGATACCCATCAACCCTGCTACAGGCAATGTAGAGGCTGAAGGCATCACCGACCAGGCTACACAGGTTATGAAAAACCTTGCTGCAGTACTTGCAGAAGCCGGCACATCGTTCGACAATGTTGTAAAGACAACATGCTTCCTCAGCGACATGGCTGATTTCGTAGCATTCAACGCTGTTTACGCAGAATACTTCACAAGCAAGCCCGCACGTTCATGCGTGGCTGTGAAGACTCTCCCCAAGAACGTTCTTGTTGAGGTTGAGGTAATCGCTGAACTCTAAGCAGCTTATTTCTAAAAAAAACAGAATACTGGTTTCTGCCCTGCAGAAATCAGTATTTTTTTGCAAACTTGTCATCCTGATTAAATAGATACTTCGCTACGCTCAGTATGACATTATTAACTAAAAAAAATGGATGCACCCTGAGGCGCATCCACTTATTTAAACTCTTTAACGGATTAAGCGTTAACTGAAGCCATGTGAGCGATAAGATCAAGAACCTTGTTAGAGTAACCGATCTCATTGTCATACCAAGAAACGACCTTAACGAATGTATCTGTCAAAGCGATACCAGCCTTAGCATCGAAGATAGAAGTGCGTGTATCACCCAAGAAATCTGAAGATACTACAGCGTCCTCTGTGTAACCGAGTACACCCTTCAATTCGCCCTCAGCAGCTTCCTTCATTGCAGCGCAGATCTCAGCGTATGTAGCAGGCTTAGCCAAGTTAACTGTCAAGTCAACTACAGAAACGTCAAGAGTAGGAACGCGCATTGACATACCTGTCAACTTACCGTTCAATGCAGGGATAACCTTACCTACAGCCTTAGCAGCACCTGTAGAAGAAGGAATGATGTTACCAGCAGCAGCACGACCACCTCTCCAGTCTTTCAAAGAAGGACCGTCAACTGTCTTCTGAGTAGCAGTTGTAGAGTGAAC
>CAJGDP010000053.1 GCA_904502235.1 uncultured Bacteroidaceae bacterium | reverse complement strand
CTTTGTGTATCAGGAGTTATGTCATTGATGCAAAACAATAAAGAACTCTGAAATAGGAACGGTTGCCATCTCGTTACCCAATTTCCATGCAGCCCGAATAACCGTTTATTTCTAAGATAATTGCAAATTCTGCGATTTTTTTTCTAAAAAATCTTTGTTTTGTAATATTTTACAATATTAAATAGCTTTGTGTTTAAAAATTGCTATTTTTGCGTTTTAAATACAATTTGTAAACAATATGTCATTCAATTGTAAAAAAAAGCAAAAGGATGACTGCTGGTTCTAAAAAAAGATAAATTATGATAGCAGTTCTAAAACATGGAGTAACAAAGGCTCAGCAAGCCAATCTTGTTCATTGGCTCGAGTCACAAGGCGTGAGAGTGCATATTTCTGAGGGTGAAATCCAAACTGTCATCGGTCTTATCGGTGATACCCGTAAGATAGATATCGACCTTCTTGCAGGGTTGGATATTATCGACCGTGTTACACGCGTAACCGATCCTTTCAAAAGTGCCAGCCGTAGTTTCCATCCCGAGGATACCGTAATCACTGTCGGCAAGGGTGAGAATGAGGTGAAAATCGGTGGCGGTAATTTTGCAATCATGGCAGGTCCTTGCTCTGTGGAGAGTGAGGAACAGATTCTGGCAGTGGCTCATGCTGTAAAGGCTTCGGGTGCAAACATCCTTCGCGGTGGTGCTTTCAAACCACGTACATCGCCTTACGATTTTCAGGGCTTGCGTGCCGAGGGCTTGCAGTTGCTTATGAAAGCACGCGAGGTAACCGGCTTGCCCATCGTTACAGAGATTATGGCAACATCGCATCTCGACCTGTTTGCTGATGTGGATATCATTCAGGTGGGTGCACGTAATATGCAGAACTTTGAACTCCTTAAGGAGCTCGGTCGTTGCGACAAGCCTATTCTGTTAAAGCGCGGTATGTCGGCAACTCTTAAGGAACTTCTTATGAGTGCCGAATATATCATGTCCGAAGGTAACGAACAGATTATTCTTTGTGAGCGCGGTATACGCAGCTACGACAGCTACACACGTAACGTACTCGACCTTGCCGCAGTTCCGGTGTTGCATGGTCTTACTCACCTTCCGGTGGTTGTGGACCCAAGTCACGCAACAGGAGTGTCGCGTCTTGTGCGTCCTATGGCTTGCGCCGCTTGTGCTTCGGGCGCCGATGGCCTTATCATTGAGGTGCATAACAATCCTGCCTGCGCGTTGTGCGACGGTGCACAGTCGCTCACTCCCGAACTGTTCGACGAGGTGGCACAGCGTGTACGTGAAATACGCAGTATAATGCATTGATAAGGAACGGCAATGGTTGTAGGTGTTGTAGGTCTGGGACTTATAGGAGGTTCGGCTGCCAAAGCATATAAGGCTGCCGGACACACCATATATGCCTATGATATCAATGAAAGCGTTACCGGCTTTGCCTGTCTGGAGGGTGTTGTTAATGACGTACTTTCTTGTAGCAATCTGCATTGTTGCGACCTATTGTTGCTTACTGCCACGCCAAAGGCTTCGGCTGAATATCTTCGGATGCATGCTCCGCACATCGCTTCACACACTCTGGTAATTGATTTCTGCGGTACAAAGGGCAATATCTGTACTCTTGGTTTTGCTCTTGCAAAGGAATATGGCTTCACCTTTGTTGGCGGTCATCCTATGGCAGGCTTGCAGTTCTCGGGATATAAGTATTCAAAACCGACCTTATTCAATGGCGCATCGTTCATCCTTGTACCACCCGTGCACGATGATATAGTTCTGCTCGACAGTGTAAAACAGCATCTCCAGCCATTGGGATTCAAAAAGTTTGTTGTTACTACAGCCGATTTTCATGATAAGATGATTGCTTACACATCGCAGATGTGTCATGTTGTTTCAAATGCTTTTATAAAGAGTCCGTCGGCAAAACAGCATAAGGGATACAGTGCAGGCAGTTTCCGCGATTTTACTCGCGTGTCGCGCCTGAATGAGGCAATGTGGACAGAATTGTTCCTTGAAAACAAGGAGCATCTTCTTTCGGAACTCGACTTGCTTATTAATTCCCTCTGCGAATATCGCAATGCCATTGTTGCAGATGATGCCGAAACATTAAGAGGACTTCTGCGCGATGGCAGAATAGCTAAAGAGGAAACGGAATAATTGATTATTATGCAGTACAGTACTATAAATGTGAGCGCATCGCGCTGTTACGATATTCACATCGGGCGAGGCTTGCTTGCCAAACTCGGTGAATTCATTCGCCCATTGCTTGGCGAGTGTCGTCTTGCGGTACTTACCGACAGCAATGTGGATGCTCTCTACGGCAATACAATAATGGAGCATCTTGCGTCGGCTGGATACAATGCCTGCAAGTATGTTATCCCTGCAGGTGAGGCTTCGAAATGCGCCGATAATCTGCTGGCTTTTCTTAATTTTCTTGCACAGGAGCAGATTACACGTAGCGACGCTGTAATAGCCTTTGGCGGAGGTGTTGTCGGCGACCTTGGCGGTCTGTCTGCATCGCTCTATCTGCGCGGAATAAAATATGTGCAGGTGCCTACAACACTGCTTGCGGCAGTGGATAGTTCGGTTGGCGGAAAGACTGCCATTGATATTCCGGCAGGAAAGAATCTTGTGGGCAGTTTCTATCAGCCTGTGCTTGTATGTTGCGATACAGCACTTATGGATACTCTGCCTGCCAACATCTATCGCGACGGCTGTGCTGAAGTTATAAAGTACGGAATGATACTCGACTGTGCATTGTATGAAAAATTACAAACTTTGCCTTTCAATCGCGAGGAGGTGGTTACACGTTGCGTGGAAATCAAACGCGATGTGGTACAGCAGGATGAGTTCGACAACGGCATACGTGGCTTGCTCAATTTCGGTCATACATTCGGTCACTCAATAGAGAAACTCAGCAACTTCACTGTTTCGCACGGCGAGGCTGTTGCAAAGGGTATGGTCATTGCTTCGCGTATGGCATATATTATGGGTATGTGTGATGTGGCAGATGAACTCTCTGCATTGCTTGTAAAGTATGGCTTTGATATATCGTGTAGATATAGTGCCGATGAGATTTTCGAATCCCTTCTCTCCGACAAGAAACGTCGTGGAGGAACAATATCGGTTGTTCTGCCACGTGCTATAGGTGATTGCACTCTTGTGGCATTGGAACTTGATGAACTCAAAAGCTTGCTTAAAAAAGTAATGGCTTGATACTATGGAAAAGTGTGTCTCAGGAATATTGCAGGGCAGGGTGGTTCCGCCACCGTCAAAATCACAGGCGCATCGCTTGCTCATTTGTGCCGCTCTTGGCACAGAGCCTTGTTCTATTGCTTGCAGTAGCGTGAACGAAGATATAGTGGCTACAATGCGTTGTCTGAATGCGTTGGGAGCCTCAATAACATATTCTGACGGGATGTTTGCCGTTACTCCTGTAAATGCAACAAAGGGCGCGATGCTCGATTGTGGCGAAAGCGGTTCTACATTGCGTTTTCTTATGTCGGTTGCAGCCGTGCTTGGTGCCGACGCAACATTTGTGGGTGCAGGCAAGTTGCCTCAACGTCCTATGGGCGACCTTTGCAATGTGCTTGCCGAACATGGCATATCTTTTGAAAAACACTCTGCCGACGAGTTGCCCGTAACGTGTAACGGCACTTTGAAAGGCGGTAAATATACTCTTCCGGGCAATATCTCGTCACAGTATCTTACCGGCTTGCTCTTTGCTCTTCCTTTGGCTAAAGAGGATAGCTTAATTGAGGTTACCGGTAACATGACAAGCGCGTCGTATATTGCAATGACACTCGATGCTTTGCGCGTGGCTGGAATAAAGATAGAACAACAAGGAAATATATTCAGGATAAAGGGCGGTCAGCAATATGCTATGCCTTCGGCAATCTCCGTAGAGGGTGATTGGTCGTCTGCGGCATTCTGGGTGGTTGCCGGTGTTACAGGCAAGAATCCTATTACAGTCTGTGGCATGAATACAGACTCACTTCAGGGCGACAGCGGAGTTATAGACCATTTGCGTTCAATGGGTGCATTTATAGATGTAAACGGTGACGGAGTGGTAGCAATGCCTTCGCATCTGTTTGGTGCAGAACTCGATTGCACCGATACTCCCGACCTTTTGCCGATACTCTCTGTCGTTGCGGCTGTAGCGCAGGGAACAACAGTGTTTACTGGTGTTGGTCGTCTTCGTTTTAAGGAGAGCGACCGTCTTGAGGCGATGCGTCAGGTGCTTGCCTCTTTTGGAATCGCTTCGCAAGTGGGTGAGGATACATTTACAGTCTTTGGTGGTGAACCGGTTGCTTCGGGTATTGTGAACAGCTTTGGCGACCACCGTATAGCAATGTCTGCCGCAATAATGTCGTGTGTAGCAAAGGGTATGACAACTATAGATAACGGTGCTTGTGTGGCAAAGTCATATCCTACTTTCTTTGACGATTTTGCAATGCTTGGCGGATTAGTGGAATAGAAAATATAAATAAAAAGATATAATATGGATTTGGAAAAACTTCGTAAGGAAATTGATGAGATAGATTCTCAGATGTGTGATTTGTTCGCACGTCGCATGCAGGTGGTTTCCGGTATCGGTCAATACAAAAAAGAGAACAATATGCCGGTGTATCATCCTTCGCGTGCACGCGTTGTGTTACAGAATGTATCAAAGCGTCTTGGTCCTGAATTTGAGGGCTATGGACGTACTTTGTACCGTACAATTTTCGACCTCAGCGAGTCGTATGAAACACGTATGCTTTCCGAGGGCAGCGACTTCTTCAACTACTTCAAGAATATCGCATCAACTCCGCCACAGCCATTCCCAAAACGCGCATCTGTGGGCTGTGCCGGTTGTGAAGGTTCGTATGCGCATCTTGCATCGGAACGTCTTTTCGACCTCCCCGAAATCATGTACATGAGCAATTTCGAAGGTGTGTTCAAGGCTGTAAACAGCGGACTTTGCGAGTTCGGAGTTCTGCCTATCGAGAACTCTCTTGCAGGTTCTGTAAATGCCATTTACGATTTGCTGTCGGAATATAACGTAAGTATTGTCCGTTCGGTACGTCTTAAGGTAGACCACGCAATACTTGCTCTTCCCGGTGCAAAGCTAGAGGATATCCGCGAGATATATTCACACCAGCAGGCTATAAACCAATGCTCTGAGTTCCTCGCTTCTTTGAAGAATGTCCGTGTAATCGCGTGCGAGAATACAGCTGAAGCTGCTCGCATGGTTGCGCAGAGCGGTGACCCTACAAAGGCATCGCTATCTTCTCGCCTATGTGCCGAGCTTTATCAGTTGCAGGTGCTTAAGTCGGCTATTCAGAATCGCGACAATAACTACACTCGCTTTATCTGTATTGCAAAAGAACCTAAAATATATTCGGGTGCCGATCGCACAAGTATCATGATTAACATCCCTAACCGTCCGGGAACACTCTTCCGTATCATGTCGCGCTTCAATGCCACAGGTGTAAACCTTGTGAAACTCGAGAGCCGTCAGATTCCTGAACGTGAGTTCGAGTATCGTTTCTACTTTGATATCGAGGCTTCGGTCTATAGCGATGAATTCCTCTCTCTTATGTGCGAACTTCATGAGTGCGGTGAGCAGTTCAGGTATTTTGGTACGTATGCCGAAATAATTTAATAAAAATGTAAAAAAACAGCTATGAAAAAGATTGCATTGTTATTTGGAATGTTATTGTTTGCATTTGGCATGCAGGCACGTGTTGTGGGTACAGAGTTTTCGCCTGCAGGTTGTGTTAGTTGTGATAGTACAATATATCAGCAGGTGGAGGTTCAACCGGAATTCCCTGGTGGTACGAAGGCTTTGATGGCTTATCTGTCAGAGAATATAATATATCCTACTGCTTCTTTGGAAAGCAGATCGCAGGGACGTTCAATTGTACGTTTTGTGGTTAATGTAGATGGCTCTATAGAGAATGTAGAGGTGTTGAGAAGCTCAGGTGATGTCCTTCTCGACAAAGAAGCCGTTCGAGTAGTGGAATGGATGCCTAAATGGTCTCCCGGTAAGATGCAAGGGAAACCAGTACGTGTATTCTTTACACTTCCGATAACATTCCGCTTGAAATAAGATTTCGTCTTTATGAAAAAAATATTGGTTATAAATGGTCCTAATTTGAATATGTTGGGGTTGCGTGAGCCTGCGCTATACGGCGCGCAGAATTTTGAGGCATTGCAGGCTTTCATACGTTCGTCTGCCGAGGCTCTTGGGCTTCAGGTGGAGCTCTTCCAGTCGAATCACGAGGGTGTGATTGTTGACAAGATACAGGCTGCTTACGGTGTATTCGATGGCATACTCATAAACCCTGCTGCATATACCCATACAAGTGTGGCTATTCTCGATGCTCTCAAGGCGGTGGCTCTGCCAACGGCAGAGGTGCATCTTACCGATATTTCCACACGCGAGGATTTCCGCAAGTTCTCCTTTGTGTCGCTCTATGCACAGAAAACAATCTGTGGAAAGGGATTCGACGGTTATAAGGAGGGTCTGGAGTTTTTGGCGCAGTTGTAATGAATATAAGCTTTCATCAGTTTCTGCGTGACTGGTCACTGCCCATTGCAATGATTGGCGGTGTGGTGATGTATCTGCTTTATGTGAATATCCCGCTCTTTGACAATACTCATGCAGTGGCCGCCGATATAATATCTGTCGTTCAGCCGGGGCTTATTTTTTCAATGTTGTTCGTTACCTTCTGCAAGGTGCGTATAAAAGATTTGAAACCGGCAAAATGGCATCTGTGGCTGTTGCTGTTCCAGATAATATCGTTTATTGTACTTTCGTTGTCAATTGCCCTGTTCAAGGAGATGGGGGTTGTAACAAAGGTGTTACTTGAGTCGGCGATGATGTGTCTTTTGTGTCCTACAGCAACGGCGGCGGCTGTCATAACAGCAAAACTGGGCGGTAATTCGGCATCGCTTATCTCCTATACAATGCAGATTAACATTGCTGTAGCCCTTGTTGCTCCGTTGTTTCTTGCATTCTCGCATCCGGTCGAGGGTGTGTCGCTTGCATCGTCGTTCATACTTATCATGGCAAAGGTCTTTCCGTTGTTGCTCTGTCCTTTGCTATGCGCCGAACTGCTACGTAAATTCCTGCCGAGAGTGCATAAGTTGCTCGTCACCAAATGGCGTAATCTGCCGTTCTATCTGTGGCTTGTTGCCCTGTCGCTTGCCATAGCCATGACATCGCGTGCAATAGCTCATAGCAATCTCTCTGTTGGCGTTATGGCAGGTATTGCCGTTGTGTCATTGGTGTGCTGTCTTGTGCAGTTTGCCTTCGGTCGTTTTGTAGGCGCACGTAATGGTGAGGTAATTACCGGAGGTCAGTCGCTTGGGCAAAAGAAT
>CAJGDP010000052.1 GCA_904502235.1 uncultured Bacteroidaceae bacterium | reverse complement strand
TGTGGCTCATAGATAACACCCATGTACCAGTCGCAAGCAGGAACCTCAACGATATCTACAAGACCGCTGTCAGGATGAACACCTGTGCAAGCCAAACCAGCACCGACAAGAGCATCGCGATACTCTGTGTTCAACTCAAAACGGTGATAGTGACGCTCTGTCACCTTCTCTGCACCATAGATTGCGTATGCCTTGCTGTCTTTTGCAATGACAGTGTCGTAACCGCCACGGCGCATTGTACCGAAAGGATTACCTACGCTCTTGAGGTCCTCCATCAAATCAACGATTCTGTGAGTTGTAGACTCATTCATCTCATAGCTGCTAGCATCGGCATAACCAAGGATGTTACGTGCAACCTCGATAGCCATAACCTGCATACCCAAGCCGATACCAAGAGTAATAAGATTATTCTCACGGCAATATTTTGCAGCAATAACCTTACCTTCGAAACCGCGAGGACCTACACCCGGACAAATGATATATCCGTCCATGCCCTTTAGAGCCTGAGCCACATTCTCCTCTGTGATTTTCTCACTATTGATAAAGTGAGGCTTTATTTTGCAGTCGTTGTAAGTACCGCACTGTGAAAGGCTCTCATGGATACTCTTGTATGCATCCTGAAGGTCATATTTACCGACAAGACCGATATTAACCACCTTCTTGGCATTGTTACGACGCTCGACAAATGAACGCCAAGGCTTCATCTCGGGAGTCTCGCCAACCTCCTCGCCAGTGAGACGAAGGATAGCAGCATCCAATCCCTGCTCCTGCATCTTGATAGGCACCTCATAGATTGAAGGCACGTCAAGGCTCTGGACAACACAGTCGGGCATTACATTACAGAAGCTTGCAACCTTTTTGCAAAGACCTGTGCTGAGTTTATGCTCGGCACGGAGTACAAGACAGTCGGGCTGAATGCCAAGGCTCTGCAACTGCTTAACAGAGTGCTGTGTCGGCTTTGTCTTAAGCTCACCCGCAGCCGAAAGATAAGGAACGTATGTAAGGTGTACGCAAACTGCTCTGCGACCAAGTTCCCACTTAAGCTGACGGATAGCCTCAAGGAATGGCAAGCCTTCAATATCACCCACAGTACCACCGATTTCGGTAATCACAAAGTCGAACTTCTCCTTTGTGCTGCCGCGTTTCATCTTACGCTTTATTTCATCGGTGATGTGAGGAATAACCTGAACAGTCTTTCCAAGATACTCGCCACGACGCTCCTTTTCAATAACCTCGCTATAGATACGACCTGTAGTAAAGGTGTTCCAACGTGTTGTCTTTATATCGGTAAAACGCTCATAGTGACCGAGGTCGAGATCTGCCTCATGACCGTCGATTGTTATGTAGCACTCTCCATGTTCCTGGGGATTCAAAGTACCGGGAGAGACGTTGATATAAGGGTCGAATTTCTGGATTGTAACCTTGTATCCTCTAGCCTGCAACAACTTACCTATTGAAGCCGAGATAATACCCTTTCCGAGTGAAGAAGCAACGCCACCGGTAACGAAAATAAATTTTGTTTCAGCCATATATTCTTTGTAATTAGATTATCAAATATACTATGTCCAAAACATACATCTTTGGACACGCAAAGATAGTGCAAGCAAAGCGCACTACAAAATATTTTTTTATTTTTCTATGATAAAAAAACAAACGCCACCGGCAAGTGGTTCTGAACTATCAAGGTAAAATTCATCCAATCTTCTTCAGTTCACTATAAAGACGCTGAACCGGAAGTCCCATCACATTAAAGTACGAACCTACGATATTCGACATACCTATATACCCTATCCACTCCTGTGCACCGTAAGCACCGGCTTTGTCCATTGGACGGTATTTCTGTACATAGTATTCAATCTCGTCGTCGGTGAGTTCTGAGAATGTTACATCGGACTGCGCGACAAAACTGTACTGCTGCTCTTTTGTGGTTATTGAAACACCTGTAAAAACGGAGTGTGTCTTGCCTGCCATGTTGCGTATCATGCGACGGGCATCCTCTTCGTCCACGGGCTTGCCAAGTGCTGCACCGTCGAGCCACACAATGGTGTCGGCAGTTATCACAAGTTCATCGTCTGCCATAAGAGCGCGGTAGGCAGCGGCTTTTTTCCTGCTTATATAGAGAGGTATATCCCCACCCTGCAGCTCCGCAGGGAACGACTCATCCACATCGGGCAAAGTACGTACTTCGAAGTCCACATCCAGCCCTGCAAGCAGTTCTCTGCGACGTGGCGATGCCGATGCAAGGATAATTTTGTATTTCTTTAGATTATCGAGCATAATGAATTGGATTTTTAAAAAGTCGCTCCGATGCACGGAACGACTTTTCTATGTGATTTAACGTGGTATAAGACTTATTACCATCAATGACACCAATGCTATGACTACTACTGCCAACGCAATTTTCTTGACCATCTGGCGACGTTTTTTCGCAGCCTTGCGTTTGCGGTTCTTTTCGATGCTTGCGGCACTCTTTTTCTTTGTTTTCTTCTCTGCCATGGCTTATTTCTCTTTAATGTCAACAAGGATGTTCAACTCATCGAGCTGTGTAGGCTCAAGAACCGAAGGAGCGTCAATCATTGTGTCGCGACCTGAGTTATTCTTGGGGAATGCGATACAGTCGCGGATAGAATCGAGACCTGCAAAGAGGCTTACCCAACGGTCGAGACCGTAAGCCAGACCGCCATGAGGAGGTGCACCATACTTGAAGGCATCGAGCAACCAGCCGAACTGCTGCTGAGCGCGTTCAGGTGTAAAGCCGAGCAACTCGAACATCTTGTTCTGCAATTCGCTGTCGTAGATTCTGATAGAACCGCCACCCACTTCAACACCGTTGATAATCATATCATACGCATTGGCACGTACTGCACCCATATCTGTGTCGAGCAAAGGAATATCCTCGGGCTTTGGAGATGTGAACGGATGGTGCATAGCCATATAACGACCTTCCTCCTCGCTGTATTCGAACAATGGGAAGTCTACAACCCACAAGCATGAGAACTTGTTCTTGTCGCGCAAGCCGAGCTGGTTACCCACCTCGAGACGCAACTCGCAGAGCTGCTTGCGTGTCTTCATTGTATCGTCACCGCTGAGGATGAGTATAAGGTCACCCGGTTCTGCATTGAATGCAGCTTTCATTGCCTGCAACACCTCCTGTGTATAGAACTTGTCAACACTTGACTTAACTGTACCGTCAGCCTCTACACGTGCATAGACCATACCCTTTGCACCAATCTGCGGACGACGTACAAAATCGGTCAATGCATCGAGCTGCTTACGGGTATATGTAGCCGCACCCTTGGCACAGATACCGCCGATATACTCTGCAGCATCAAACACACCAAAACCATGACCTTTCATAATATCCATAAGCTCCACGAACTTCATCTCGAAACGTGTGTCGGGCTTGTCGCAACCGTAATATTTCATGGCGTCGTGCCATGTCATACGTGGGAACTGTCCTTCGAGTTCAACACCACGGATAGTCTTGAACAAATGCTTTGCCATACCCTCGAAGAGAGAGATTACATCCTCCTGCTCAACGAAGCTCATCTCGCAGTCGATCTGTGTAAACTCGGGCTGACGGTCGGCACGAAGGTCCTCGTCGCGGAAACATTTCACAATCTGGAAATAGCGGTCGAAACCTGAAACCATAAGCAGCTGCTTGAAGAGCTGTGGACTCTGTGGCAGAGCGTAGAACTGTCCGGGATTCATGCGAGAAGGCACAACGAAGTCGCGTGCTCCCTCGGGAGTTGAAGCAATGAGCATCGGTGTCTCCACCTCGATGAAGTTCATTGAATCCAAGTAACGGCGAACCTCCATTGTCATCTGGTGACGCAATTCAAGGTTCTTGCGGACAGCCTCGCGACGCAAGTCGAGGTAACGGTATTTCATACGGATATCGTCACCACCGTCGGTGTTATTCTCTATTGTAAAAGGAGGGGTTGCCGCCTCGTTAAGGATATTCAATTCGCTTACGATAATCTCAATATCACCGGTAGGGATATTTGCATTCTTGCTCTGACGCTCGCTGACAACGCCTGTTGCCTGAATCACATATTCGCGTCCCAAGTGCGAAGCTTTCTCGCACAGTTCAGCGTTCACATCTTCGCTGAACACAAGCTGTGTAACACCATAACGGTCGCGCAGGTCGACGAATGTCATACCACCCATCTTACGCGCACGCTGTACCCAGCCACTCAAGGTTACTGTTGTATTTACATCGGACAAACGAAGTTCGCCACAAGTTTTTGTACGGAACATTTTATATCAAATTTAGTTATTATGCTTTTTATCTTCGCAAAATTAATCAAAAAAAACGGCAATACGCCCAAAAGAAAAGATATTATTACTATTTAAAGCGCAAAGATTTGGACTTTAAACAAAAAAAAGCGAAAAACCTAAGTTTTTCGCTTGCTCTTCAGGTAGGACTTGAACCTACGACCCCCTGATTAACAGTCAGGTGCTCTAACCGACTGAGCTACTGAAGAATTTTGACTCCTTTGTCGTTTGACGGTGCAAAAGTAGTACTTCTTTTTATTACGTGCAAGTTTTTAGAAGTTTTTTTGCTATAAAATTCAAAAAAAAGTTTTCACAAGCACCATACCAGCACCCTTGCAAAGGAATAAGGTCTGCCAATATCAGATTCTCCTGATATAACATCCTCTATCGCTGTATATCTCTACATGCCCATTTAAGGTTACAGCAATATCACGCCCAACCCATCTTGCTTGGCTTGCATTACCATGAACAATTACTCTTTGATAGCAACCTCTCTCGTTATAAAGTTCCACTTTACCATTCATAAAGGTAACGACAATCATTGTCTGCGTCATATCGATATCTGCAAAAACCGCATTACTATGAACTATTGTTCTCTGATAGCAACCTCTTTCGTCGTAGAGTTCCACTTTACCATTTGTAATTTTAACGATGTACATAGCTTTTTAAATTAATCTACGGATTATTTAATTATATTCTATCAATTATATCACTCACAAAGGCAAGTGAATTCTCAAGATGAGTAAAAACAGAATATTCTTCAGGTTTATGCGCATTGCAATACCCGCAACTTATATTGCAACAAGGAATTTGCAAGCCACGTTCCTTAAGAGCAACGACATCTGTACGACCACCGTCCACACACACATAGTTATATTTTTGAAGTAGGTCGTTAGGAATAAAATCGTAATCACAAAGACAAATATTCCCCTTACCAACAGTTACCACTTCATTGTTTCCCTTGCGGTCAACAGCAATAATGTAACGCACATTGTCAAAAAAAGCAAGTGAACAAGCCCTTGAGCCACGACAACCGGGCATTTCCCTATCACGTTCCTCCTGAACAAAAAGAGCAGCCTTTAGCACAAGTTTAGTGTGTAACAGGTGAGTTATTATCCACAAGCCGTTCTTGTCGTCGGCACCAATACCAACGCGTTCCCCCTTGTTATCAACAGCATATATCAAATCACCGTCAACAATGATATTCCTTTCTGTTGGAGCATGCACCTCATCAAAATGCGCTGTTACACAAGGATAACTTCCAGCAACACCTTTTGTTATAAATATATTGCCAATGCAATCCTCCTCCACAATAATATCCAAACAGGCAAGTTGCGCCTTGAATAACTCCTTTATCTGATCCTCGTGGCCCGACTTGCTGTTTACCTCATAAAATCTTTTCAACAGTTCCATAACACATTAGTCAACATAGTCTTGCATACCAAAATCCTTACCTAACGGACGACTGAGCATTTCGGGTGGAGTAACCAACTCTCTTTCAGGTTCAAGGGTCGCATGCATTGTCTCGGCCAAATCCTTTATCACAGACAGGAATCGGTTGTCAATCATCCACACAAAGCATTCAACGCGCAATGTAAAAACATTTCCGGCGGTTATGTGATATCCCACATTTTCCTTGCCAATCGCATACCATTCGTTCTTGTCGCTGTGGTAGCCATACTTTGTGGTGAGCATCTCGTCCAATGCGTTGTACATTGAATCGAATGTCGCATAATCCTTCACAAGACTCATAGGGTCATTGTAACTGCTGTCGTGCTTGGCAGTATTATAGCAGAAATGGAACTGTGTAGGACGACTCTTGAGTCCTGTAGCACCAAGCATGGGTATAACCCAACTGTTGGGGCGCACAGCAAGACGTGAAATGTCGTCAACAAACAGTTTCACATTCGGGCATTGCGTATTGGCAGGAATGTTGTAATACGATGTAGGATTGTCCAAATCGGTCTCAATCTCCTTTGAGACAAAGTTGAAACCACCCAACTTTGCAATGTGATATGCCAACCAGCTTGTAGCAGGTTCTGTTGTACCCGAAGTGCTCACAATTGTCACCCTCGACCCACGGTCAATGCAACAACCATATGGTGTATTCTTCATGTAGTTTATCAAAACCAACTTGCTCTCGGGATGGTCGGCAGCATTCATGGCATCCACCATGTCATAGATGTGCAGACAGTCGGACTCCTTCACCGCCTCAAGAATATCCTCATAAGGTATGAACTTGCGCGTGATGATAGAGTTCACCACCTTGTAGCGTGGCACATAGAACAGGTTCGTGTGCTGCTGATCCTTGTCGAACTTGAAAGAATGTACAATGCTTTTCACATTACGTTCAATCTTCTCTTTCAATTTCTCATCCTCCATAGCCTCGGAGAATCCCGAGCCAATGAGACCGGCAGGCACCGCAAACAGTGCAATACCAAGCAGACCGATGATGCAGGCAATTAGCCTGCCCACAAAGGTTATTGGCGGAGTATCGGCAAAATTGCCGGGGTCACCCACATACTGTGCAAAAGCCCAGATAACCGATTTGAAACCGTTGTCATACACATCGGGCTGCGCATTGTGCTCATAAAAGAAGAGCACGAACGACAGCATCAGTGTCACAATAGCCAGGAACTGGAACGACACCCACATCTCCTTCACCTTTGAAGAAACGGCTGTCTGTAACAGACGGAAAGAGTGCATGTAACGGAACACCCTGAGCAGGCGCAGTACGCGCAATGCCTTGAGCATAGAGTATGGCAACGGTATGAACATCTGCACATAAAAAGTATAGGTCGACAGGATATCTATGAGACCATAGAATGTAAAGCAATACCTTACCCTACCCCAGAAGCCTTTGTACTTCTCGTCCAGTTCATCGGCCGCCCAGATGCGCAATGTTACCTCTATGGTAAAGGTGATAACGGTTACAATGTCAATCACCGAAAGCACCTTCTCGCACAACGGGCCCACATTGAACGTAGATATGAAAACAGAAAGGGTACTCAATACTATGAGACCAATGATTGCATAGTCGGGATAATTCTCCCACTGCTTGGTACGCATATCGTTATCGAATATGCGCGCAAGTTGTTTCTTGAATTTTTGCATCTGTGTAATTTATTTTGTGTATT
>CAJGDP010000051.1 GCA_904502235.1 uncultured Bacteroidaceae bacterium | reverse complement strand
GCGACAGCTTCCGATGCCTGCAAATAGAGCAAGGAAGAGAACTGTACATGGACTGTTTCACCCTACAAGGCGAGGATATGAACAACAGCACTTCACACTACGTTGTAGGTCAAACGAATGGTATTACCATTATTGAGATTATTCCTCCATCCGATAAAAAATCATAAAAAAGAAAACTATTGTATTATAATAAGGTAATAAAGTCTTATCTTCGCGCTTAAAATAAAAACAGCCATGAAAAAAAGAACCATTCTACTCACTATATTAACCGTATGCTTTTCAGTGTTTGCCAAAGCCGATGACGACAAGCACCGTCTGCATCTGGCACGTCAGTTGTCGATATACAACAATATAATAAAGGAGCTGAATCTCTTTTACGTTGACAGCATAATGCCCGAAAAAATGATAAACCGAAGCATTGATGCAATGTTGCACTATCTTGACCCCTACACGGTATACTACCCCGAGGACAAGAACGAGGAACTGATGATGATGACAACAGGAAAATATGCGGGCATCGGTTCTGTGATACGTTTCCACACCGAGAAGAACACCACAGTAATTGCCGAGCCATACGAAGGAATGCCGGCATACAAAGCCGGACTGCGTGCAGGCGACCTGATATGGGCAATCAATGGCAAGAGCATCAAAGGAATGAGCACCGACAGCGTCAGCGATATGTTGCGCGGCGAACCGGGCACGTTGCTCACACTGGAGATTGAAAAGCCGGGCAAAAAAGGCAGAACCGATGTAATAATAGAACGCGCGAGCATTGCCATGCCGGCAATACCCTATTATGGTATACAGAACGGTAATGTAGGATACATTCTGCTTGAGAGTTTTACCGACAACTGCTCAAAAAAGATGCGCAATGCCATAATAGAACTCAAGAAAGAGGGAGCCGAATCATTTATCATCGACCTGCGCGGTAACGGTGGCGGACTACTGAACGAAGCAGTGGAGATTGTAAACCTGTTTGTTCCCAAAGGAAAAACAATTGTTACCACCAAAGGAAAGACCAAACAGGCTAACGAGACATACAAGACGCTCAACCAGCCTATAGATACTGTTTCTCCGATAGTTGTTCTTGTGAACCAGGAGACCGCATCGGCATCAGAAATTGTTGCAGGTTCTTTGCAGGACCTCGACCGTGCTGTTATAATAGGTTCACGCACATTCGGAAAAGGACTTGTGCAAAGCACACGTCAGGTGAGTTACGGTGGTTATCTTAAACTGACAACAGCAAAGTACTATATACCGAGCGGACGTTGCGTACAGGCACTCGACTATTCACATATGATTGACGACGGACGCACCAGCCGTCTGCCAGACAGTCTCACCAATGTATTCCACACAGCCGCAGGACGCGAAGTTCGCGACGGTGGCGGTATACGTCCTGACATTGAACCGAAATCGGAAGAGCTCTCTACCCTGCTGTATTACCTTGTACGCGACATGGCGGTATTCGACTTTGCCACCGAATTCCGCCTGGACAACGACAGCATCGCAAGCCCCGAAGAATTCACCATAAGCGACGAGGTTTACGCCGACTTTGCCGTATTCCTGGAAGAAAAGGGCTTCACATACGACCTGCAGAGCGCAAAGATGCTCAAAGAACTGAAAAAGATGATTGAGTTCGAGGGATTCGCTTCAATAACAAAAGAGGAAATAGAGAATCTTGAGAAGAAACTGCATGCAAATCTGGACCACTCGCTCAAGCATTTCAAGAAGGATGTAAAATACATCATTGCCGACGAAATAATCAAACGTTACTACGGTAACAAGGGCGGAATTATCCACAGTTTACGCGAGGACACAGACCTGCAGGAGGCGTTCTCAATCCTTAACGAAAACGAACGATACAGAAAGATACTATCGCCGGTGAAATAAAATACGAATCGGGGCACTTCAAGAAGTGCCCCGATTCTTTTCATATCAAATTACTTTGCATTCTTTTCAATCTCATCCTCTACTAGGTGTATCTTCTCGAGTACCACCTGTGCGTCTTTCTTTAGCTTATCAACCTTCTGTTTCATAACATCCACAAGGCTTGCACCCTTCTTGTTGGATACGCTCAAGAATCCGATATTGTTTTCGTATGTAGCAATCTCGTTCTTCATTGCCTCGTACTGACGTATCAGATGTTCGCGTTCGCGCTGGAGACTGTTACCGCCCTTTGCAATATTGTTGCGGAAGTTTGCTAGTTTACGCTCATTCGCATTCACATGTAGTGCCTCATATAGAGCATTGGTTGCTTGCTTGTACTCCTTATATACATTATCCTTCTCTTTAAAAGGAACAAAGCCTATAGCATTCCATTCCTGAGCTAGAAGAGCCAACTGTTTTGTCTGCTCCTCACCGGGAAGAGAGGCATCGATAGCCTTGATTCGCTCAATGACATCGCGTTTCTTCTTAAGATTCTCCTGCTCAATACTACGCTGTGATGATGTAGCGGCATTACGACGCTCAAAGAAAGCATCACACGCGCTTACAAAGCGTTTCCAAAGAGCCTCGGAATATTTCTGTGCAACAGGACCAACCTCTTTCCACTCCTTCTGAAGCTTTGCAAGCTTATCGGCTGTGGCTTTCCAATCTTCGCTATCCTTCAATTGCTCGGCAAGTTCACACAGAGATTTCTTGCGTTCGAGATTCGTAGCAAGGACATTCTTTGCCTCCTTGAAGAATTCGCTCTTCTGCTTGAAGAACTCATCACAAGCGGCACGGAAACGCTCGAATACCTTAAGATTCATCTTCTGCGGAGCATAACCTATTTCCTTCCACTGTGCCTGAAGATCCAACACACGCTGTGTTGCATCGTTCCATGCCTGATAGCCTGCGAAAGACTTGAAATCGAAGTTCTCTATCTCTTCACAGATTGCTGTCTTTTTATCGAGATTCTCCTGTTCTTTCTGTTTCTTTGCTTCGAAAAACTCCTGATGACGACGGTTCACATTTGTGGAAGCTGTCTTGAAACGGTTCCAAATCTCCTCGCGCAACTCCGGAGCGACAGGTCCTGTTTCGCGGAATTCATTATGCAACTGCTGCAACTGGCGGAATGCTACAACAACATCCTTTTCTTTTTCAAGAGCCTCGGCCGCGTCGCAAAGCCTTGTCTTTATCTCAAGATTCTTTTTGAAATCATACTCGCGAAACTCGCTGTTCAACTTGAGTACATCATAGAATTTCTCGACGAGTAACTGATATTGTTTCCACAAATCGGAAACCTTATCCTGAGGAACACTCTTCACTTCCTTCCAGGTCTGTTGCAGAGCCTTGAATTCATTCACCTCGGGATTACCTTGAGCCGCCTTGTCGACAAGAGCCTGCAACTGCTCGAGCAACAACATCTTCTTCTCGTAATTTGCCTGCATCTCCTTTTCCTGAGTTGCAAGCCACTCGTTACGTTTTGCCTTGATAAGTCCCATAACCTCTTTGAAAGGTTCTTCAAGTTCATCCGGTTTGGGCATAAACATATCCGATTCACCACCCTGCGCCAAAAACTCTTTGTGAGCAAGTTCCAACTCTGCGGTACGCATACGGTAGAACTGAACCTTCAATCCCTCGACTTCACTCTTACAGTTGAGTACATCATCGCCACCGGCAATGACCTTCAAGCGTTCAATTATTTCCTGACGTGTCGCCGGTCTTGAGTCATCGCCTACAACCTCGTGGTTGTCAACTGTTTCTGTTTGTACACTCTGAGCCTCCTCTTCAATACTGTTCTGCTCATTCAACTCAATCGTAGCGGCATTTACAGCCTCGTCAGGAGAACTCGTAACGTCCAGCACTTCGGGCTGCACATTCGATTTAACACTTTCACTCATCTGTTTTAAATTTAATGGTCAATAAAAACAAGACACTTTCCTGCAACAACAGAAAAGCCTCTATCATTTATGCAAAGATAGCTTTATTTTTCATAAAACCTAAAATAAGGGAACAAATTATTAAAAATACAAGAATACAGTATAATTCAGTCACAACGCATAATACACATAATTGAAGAAATTCCATAGAACAATAAAACAAAAGAAACTTTTGTAAAAATTATATTGTTTATATTTTACATAAATACTACATTTGCAACATATAATACCGACACAAATGTGGCTACAAGGGTAGCCATAAAATCCCAAAGACACAGTTAAAATGAAAATAGCAGTAGCAGGAACAGGATATGTAGGCTTGAGTATAGCCACACTTTTGGCACAGCATAACCAAGTTGTGGCCGTTGATGTAATTCCCGAAAAAGTTGAGAAAATCAACAACCGCATATCTCCCATACAGGACGAATATATCGAAAAATATCTCGCAGAAAAGGATTTGAACCTGCGTGCTACACTCGACGGCAGAGATGCATACAAAGATGCCGATTTTATAGTAATTGCCGCCCCCACCAATTACGACCCACAAAAGAATTTCTTCGACACACATCACATAGAAGATGTCATTGACCTGATACTGGAGGTTAACCCGGAAGCTACAATGGTAATCAAGAGTACCATCCCTGTTGGATACTGCCGTAGCCTGTATGTAAAGTATGCCAAGAAATTCAAGGAGAACGGATGGGATGCGACACACAAACTGCGTTTGCTTTTCTCGCCCGAATTCCTTCGCGAAAGCAAGGCTTTGTACGACAACCTTTACCCCAGCCGTATAATAGTAGGCTATCCAAAAATGATTGAAGGATATGACGAAGAGAACAGCTCTATCAAAGCCATTGCCGGCAACCATCTCGACGAAGCCGCTCATACTTTTGCCCGTTTGTTGCAACAAGGAGCAATAAAGCAGGACATCCCCACCCTCTTCATGGGACTTAAAGAGGCTGAAGCCGTAAAGCTTTTTGCAAACACATATCTTGCCCTGCGTGTAAGCTACTTCAACGAGCTTGACACATATGCCGAAATCAAAGGACTTGACTCAGCAGCCATTATACAAGGTGTGGGACTCGACCCTCGCATAGGCAGCCACTACAATAACCCTTCGTTCGGCTATGGAGGCTATTGCCTTCCCAAAGACACCAAGCAGTTGCTCGCCAACTATCAGGAGGTTCCACAGAACATGATGACAGCTATCGTAGAGAGCAACCGCACCCGTAAGGATTTCATTGCCGATCAAGTATTGAACAAAGCCGGTTATTACGACTACTACAACAAAGGCGAGTTCAACATAAGCAACGAAAAGAAATGCATAATAGGTGTTTACCGCCTTACCATGAAAGCCGGCAGCGACAACTTCCGTCAGTCGTCCATCCAGGGCGTAATGAAACGCATTAAAGCCAAAGGTGCAGAAGTGATTGTTTATGAACCGACACTCGAAGACGGAAGCACCTTCTTTGGCAGTCGCGTGGTAAACAACCTTGCTGAATTCAAGCAACTGTCACAGGCTATAATAGCCAACCGCTACGACAGCATACTCGACGATGTAAAACAGAAGGTATACACACGCGACATTTTCCAAAGAGACTAAGGTCTAAACCCTTTTACTTTCAAAACAAAGCACTCCATTCACTCCATGCGTTGCTCTGTTTTATGCGACGGTATATATTTCCGTTGCCGGTTGCGTCAATCAACATCAGTACCTGCATGACACTACTACCGGTCGCCATAACAGTCAAGCGCGCTTCAAAGCTACCGATGCTGCTTATTGGCATATTATCTGTATTGGATGTACGAGTTCCATATAAGTTATATACGCCGGTACAGTTATAGTTATTTATATCGAAGTATTTGTTCCATTTTACCGGATAAAGCCTGAAGTTCTGCACCACTCTGTTCAAGTCGGCCTCGCTGAATGCGCTGTTGTCTTTTTTCCTGAAACCCAACTGGAAATCATAGTCTATGGCAAACTCATACGAAAGATCGTTGCAATCATTCTGAAAATCCGATTCTGTACCATCCTTATCAATAATCTTTATTATATCGATATAATATCCATCGGCAACCACAATTTCTCCAGCACCTGTTATCTTATCACTATAGGCACAGTAACTTGTTCCGGGATACGGCTCATCCCCCTGTTGCAATACGCCTATGTTTACATGCGGTATATTGCTGTAGTGTCTTTTTGCGATGCTGTCAACCTTGCTGCTGATATCCAGTTCTGTTTCTTGCGCACGGGCAATTTCGTCGGCAATTCTCTGAGCATTCAATCCTATTTGTTGTATAACCGAATTGTCTACTCCGCCTGTATCCTCCCAAGCGGTCCAGGAATGCTTGCCGTTAACGCAATAACGCGTACGGGTATAATTATATACTTTACCAGTAGAACGCTCTACACGTGTTATTGTCTGCATGACAGTACGTGCCTTCTGCAGCATCCCCTCATGAGAGTGATCCTTAAGAACAAGGGTAACCGTATCATCGTTTTCGAAGCGGAATGGCAATCCCGACGAGCCGTCGTCTTCAATCACACGCAGTGCATATACGCCATTCCAGATAAGTTCATCCATATTGGTCAACAATAACCAAGGGTCGGACTCATTGTCTGTTAATTTACGGTACTCGATTTTCATTTTTGCATTTTCCATATATCAGTTTTTTTAATGATTGTTCCGCATGCAAAAGTATACGTACTTTAAAGGGAGAAAGTTGCAGTTTTGCCAGAAAAGCATATAAAATATTCCCAAAAATTTGCCAGGACCAAAAAGCTAAGATATTTTTGCATATATGCACAACTGCAAAGCAGATATCACAGAACTCTTCTTCGCTCTTATACGTTGCGGAATAGGCAAGGGAAAAACCTTGTCTTATTCTCCTACGCCCACACAATGGGAGGAATTGTTCGATATTTCCAAGAAACAGACACTTGCAGGAATTGCTTTTGCCGGTATTGAACGGTTGCCGGCAGAACAACGTCCACCCAAAGAGATAATTTTCCAATGGTACACACTGTGCGAGAGCATAAAGCGCAAAAACATAGAATTGAATAAAAAAGCGGCTCTTATATCACAGAAGTTCAAGAGCGAAGGATTCTGCAACTGCATTCTCAAAGGACAAGGTATAGCACAGTTGTGCCCCAATCCCTTATTACGTACTCCGGGCGATATAGATATATGGTTGGATGGTGGTGAGAAAAAAGTCCTGGAATATGTAAAGAAGATATTCCCGAATTGCTCGCCCACATACCACCATGTGGATTTTCCTGTTTCAAAGGAAGTTGACATTGAAATCCATTACCGCCCTTCGTGGATGTACAATCCATTTACAAACAAAAGGATACAGAATTTCTATTCAGAGCAAGCCAATAGCCAATTCTGCAATGTGATTACAACTTCAGAAGGCACGTTTACAGCTCCCGACACTGCCTTCAACAGTGTATATATACTGCATCATATCTACAGACATCTGTTCAGCGAAGGAATAGGAATCAGACAAGTGCTAGACTATTATTTTGTCATGCGGCAGGAAATCACCGAAGATGAAAAGCGCATGCACATAAAAAAGTTGAAGAAATTTGGACTATACAAATTTGCTTCAGCCATGAGCTATGTTCTTCAGCGTATTTTCGCACTCGAAGATAAATACATAATTATTGCCCCCGACAAAAAAGAGGGAGAATTTCTCCTGAACGAAATAATGGCCGCAGGAAATTTCGGGATGTACGATACACGATACACCGCTACCACACACGGATTGAACACTGCCCACATAAGGAATATCCTTAAACGTTCATTAAACCTGCTCAGCCACTACCCTGCCGAAACAGTTTGGACCCCTGCATTCAAAATCTGGCATTATTTCTGGCGACTGAGCAGATAAATCACGAAAGAAGCATACAAAAAAAAGCCATCTTCAAACGAAGATGGCATTATAGGTTATTGTGAAAAAACTTTCTTACTTAACCTTATCCACGATAGCCTTGAAAGCTGCGGGATTGTTCATAGCGAGGTCAGCGAGAACCTTGCGGTTGATCTCGATACCAGCCTTGTGCAAAGCACCCATGAGCTGAGAATAAGACATACCCTCAAGACGAGCCGCAGCATTGATACGCTGAATCCAAAGTGCACGGAATTCGCGTTTCTTGTTACGACGGTCACGGAATGCGTATGTCAAACCTTTTTCCCAAGTATTCTTAGCTACGGTCCATACGTTCTTTCTTGCACCAAAGTAACCTCTGGTCAAACCTAAAATTTTCTTTCTTCTTGCTCTTGAAGCAACGTGATTTACTGATCTTGGCATAGTTTTAAAATCTTTTGAATGTTAGCGTCGCCGTTTTGCGAACTTTCCAGCTAATACATTCGGTTAATAATTCAATACTTAACGCAATGACAACAATTCCTTAACACTCTTAACATTAGCAGGGTCGAGAGTTGTAAAGTGTACAAGGTTTCTCTTCTGCTTCTTTGTCTTCTTAGTCAGGATGTGACTG
>CAJGDP010000050.1 GCA_904502235.1 uncultured Bacteroidaceae bacterium | reverse complement strand
GGCGTGAGCTGGCTGCAGAATGGCGGCGACACAGATGGTTTGCAGGATACTAAAGATGAAATGACAAAAATCACCTTTGCCAAGATGCAGAACGGCAACAGTGTCAATGCGAGTGGCAATGAACAGATATTCGGTTTGCTCACATGGTATGGTAAACGCGGATACGACACAGGCAAGAACGAGGATAGCTACGGCTACTTGGTACTAAAGACCGACGGTAGCAACTACGACGGCGCAACAGCTCCATTCTGGAACGACACCTACTCTTCGGCGTTGCTTGTAGAAAAGGTCGTAGAGTCATCGGCACAATACCGCATCAAATCGGTTTCACAGAACAAATACCTGAACATAGAAGCTGTAAATATGAATTACGCTACAGGTCCTAAGGGCTCGGTTGGCCTTGCCGCTTATGCCGAGGACGACAAGCAGATATTCACCTTGGAGGAAGCAGACAACGACAAGTTCTACATTGTTTCTGTTGAGGGATACTACATTGTATGCCGTGCATGGAACATCGACGCAAGCAACCAGGGTTCAAAATCTCCGCTTGGCATCGAGTACAAGAACGACACGGAGTTCTACATCACAAACGGTTCGCAGTATTTCAAGGTAGGTCCCGTTGACGGCAATGCAAACAGCTATTACCCATACTGTGACGCTCCGTTCAGCAGTGCGGAACTGTGGGTTCTTGAGGCGGTGAACAACAATACAGAGATCAGCGATCTGAAAAATGAAAGCGATAAGATTAAAAGTATTTATGACCTACAAGGACGCAAACTGAATGAGATTACTGCACCGGGTATTTATATCATAGGTGGGAAAAAGATTTTGGTAAAATAATTTATCCGAACCTAACAATAAGACATCATTCCCTACACGGAGAGTGATGTCTTATCCTTTGCAGAAGATCTTTACTACACAAGCAACAACATTGACTTTTTTTGCAAAAACCAATAAATATTAATACCTTGCAAAAGTTTTTGCAACAAAGGCAACAAACCCACAAGAGATATTTTTAAACCATAAATAAATACCTATGAAAAAATTTTTATCTTTAGCCATTACGGCTCTTGCGCTGTGTTTTTCACAGACAATGCAGGCACAGGCGGTTGACTACACTCCTTCCTTTACCGGAGCAAAGACAAGAAGCCAAGCCGACCGTGCAATCACTTATATCACATTGAAAAGTACATCTTACCCCAGCCATGCGGCAAACAATTATGCACTTGCCAATGCCGAGAAGTTCCAATGTTGGGTTGACAAGAGTGCTTCTGTTACAATGAAAGCCGGTGCAGGCGAAACAGTTACGTTAACCGTTGGCAAGATTGGCGAATGGTTGAATGCCTACGTCTACATCGATGCAGACAAGAACGGTTTTACAGCAGGTGTAACAGACAGTTGGAAACCCACAGGTGACCTTTTAAGTTATTCGTTCTATAACAACAACAGCCGCAGCGACGAACAGGGTTGGAACAGCGTTGGTACAACAATCTCCGGTAACAATCGCAGTAATGTAGACCTTCCATCATTCCAAGTCCCCACAGAACAAGGTACATACCGTATGCGCATCAAGATTGACTGGTGCAACATTGACCCGAATGGCGATAATGATGGCAAGTTCGGCGATTTCATGGAAAATGGCGGACAGATCATTGACGTAACACTTGAGGTTGCAGAGAAACAGGAAGGTGCTGTAAGCAAAATATTCGATGACACAACCATAGAGAACGGTGCTTTTGCACAGGGTACAACATGGTACACATTACAGATTGGTAGCAACGGCTTTGTAATCGCCGACAACGGTACAGCCGACCATATTGCTTTGGAGGAATACGTTGCCGATTGTACTGACAATGCACAGCTTTGGGCATTTGTTGGCGACAACACCAACGGTTATAAGCTCTACAACAAGAACACAGGTACAGCAAAGGTGCTTGCAGCGCCCACCACTATGAAGGGCGAAACCGGTGCCGGTTCATACCCGATTCTTGTTGATGCAGCTGCAGTTCCTGCAGGATATACCGACACTTGGTTGTTCACATCATCAAGCGACCTTGGCGTAGGTGATACATATTTCTATATGTACGAAAAAGACTACCCAAGCAATAAGGTTAACAACCGCGCCAACAAACTCGCATTCTGGAACGGTGGTGCAGACGCCGGTTCTACACTAAACATTCAGATTGGTCAGGTTGAATATTCTGTTTCAACCATGACTGGCGAGTGGACAGCTTCAAACACTGCAGGTACTTGGGCTGCAGGTTGGAAATCAGCAAAGGCCCCTCATGCTATACTTAGTGAGACACAGGGACGCAACAACATTGCCGGCTACAACAGCAATGGCGACCTCCAGCTCTTCACATGCCTTGCAGATGCAGCTGTTAACGGCGTATACATTGCAACATACTCAATCTCTAGCGACAACGAGGATTACATGATTGGCGGTTACAGATTCAACTTTGCAAGCTCAGGAACAAACGATGTTACAGTTACTCCTTCAGGCAAAACAGCCGTAACTGCAAGCTCAACAGAAGCAGCCAATGTTTCTGTAGTAAACAGCGAAGAAAGCGCACAGCTCACATTCGATGTAACATCAACCAGCAACATGTTTGCAAACACAAGCGACTTCTATATCACATTGGTCCGCAAGGCACCTTACGTTGAGCCGGCAACAGATATTTTCGTTACCAAAACAAACACAATCCCTTATCGCATCCCAGCAATTGCAATGGCAAAAAACGGCGACCTTATCGCTGTTGCCGACTACCGCCACAGCGGAGCTGACATCGGTGTGGTAAACAATGGACGTATCGACTTGCTTGCACGTATAAGCAAGGACAATGGTGCAAACTGGGGTAGCCAATTCGCTATTGTTGAGGGAAAGGGTTCAAGTTCTCCCGACTTCATGCACGTTGGTTTTGGTGACCCTGCAATTGTTGCCGACCGTGAAAGCAACCGCGTACTTCTGCTCAGCTGCGCAGGTAACGTATCGTTCCAGAACGGAACACGCAACAACCACCAGAACATCGCACGCTTCTACAGCGAGGACAACGGTGCTACATGGAGCGAACCGGTTGACATTGCCGAGAGCATCTACTCAATGTGGGACAACAGTTCACAAGGCCCTGTAATGGCAATGTTCGTGGGTTCAGGTAAGATTCACCAGAGCCGCCATGTAAAGGTAAACAACTATTACCGTTTGTACTGCGCTGTTCTTTTGAAGAACAAAAATGCTACATACACTAACTTTGTATTGTACAGCGATGACTTCGGTGATAGCTGGAATGTTCTTGGCGGTGTTGAGAATGCTCCTATTCCAAGCGGTGGCGACGAGCCAAAGGTTGAAGAGCTTCCAAACGGTAATGTTGTAATCAGCTCACGTATCAACGGCGGACGCGATTTCAACATCTTTACATTCACCGATGCTGCAAAAGCAGAAGGTTCATGGGGTACACGTGCTACTTCAAACGCAAACAACAATGGTGTTGTCGCACTTGGCAACTCAACAAACGGCGAGATTCTTATATTCCCCGTTGTACGTAACGAGGACAACAAGCAGATGTGGATGGCATTGCAGTCGGTTCCATTCGGTAGCGGACGTACAAACGTAGGTATCTACTACAAGGAGCTTGCAAGCGAATCAGATTACAACACACCTGCAAACTTTGCAAAAGATTGGGACGGCCGTCATCAGGCATCATATCTGGGTTCGGCATACTCAACAATGTGCTTCCAGCAGGATTCAACAATTGCATTCCTATACGAAGAAGAGACATATGGTGCAGGCTATACAATCGTTTACAAAAACTACACCATTGAATACCTCACAGACGGCGCATATTCAATAATCAAAGGCGAAGAACCTGAGGTTGAGCCCGAAGGTCCAAGCGAGGAGACTATTGCACTTGTAGCAGAAGCCAAAGAGTTGTTGAGTCTTACAGGACTCGGCTACCCGGCAGAAGCACCACGCGCTACACTTCAGGCAGCAATCGACGTGGCAGAAGCTGATCCTACAGCATCAAACGGCTCAAAGCTTGAAGTTGCAATGGACAGCTATATAACAGCCGAAGACATTATTCGCCCTGAAGCAGGCAAAACATATACATTCACTGCGGTTTATGGCAATTCACAGTACTACATCTACAATAACAACGGCACATTGACTATTGCATCACGCAATGGAGAAATCCCTACCGAAGGACAGTTTGTATGTGAGTATAACGCCGACGAGGAATACAAGTTCCAGTTCAAGACATCGGACAACGCATACTACCTTGCATACCCGACAATTGGTGGCAAGAGCTGGTTGGACTACGAGAGCATGACCGGTCTTGAAGCAACAAGTGGAAATGTTACCAAGTTCAACATCAACAAGATTGTTGCCGGCGGAAACGTATCTGCCAACAACGAAGATTTGTTCGGTCTTGTAAAACTTGACGGTTATCGCGGATATGATAATGGCAAGTCCACAGATGTATATGGTCCAATAGTTGTAAAACACTCCGCATTAACTTTCGACGGTGCAAATGAACCATACTACAACGCCAACTTCACTTCGGCATTCCGTATCGAAGAGGTTACTATAGAAACAGCTATCGAGAACATTGTTGTTGAGAAGGAGAACGCTATCTACGACTTGCAAGGTCGCAAGATTGAAAGAATAACACAAGGCGGTATCTATATCATCAACGGAAACAAGGTTGTAGTTAAATAAACATGTTGCGACGGAGCAATCCGTCATACATAAACAGTGAATTCGCGGCAGGTTGGATTACCTGCCGCGAATATATTTTGCCATATGGGCAAAATGCCTTATCTTCGCCCAAAATCAATATCATGAAGAAGAGTTTACCCCTACTGTTTTCCGCTATGCTGTTCGCCACATCGTGCAGCAACATGTTGGAAAAGCAATTGGATATATATGAAGATGCCACAAACGAGTTGGAGAGCATTGATGATTTCCAAGCCCTGATGAACGAAGTGCTCGACACCGGAAGCGAAATATCCCGATTGGTTGCAAAAGACACCGAAGAGGACAAAGAGGAGCGCAAAGAGGATTATGGTACCGATTACGAGATGATGCTCGACAGCGTGGAAACAATGCGAAACAGATACCTCACAAACGCCGACAGGTTATTTCTTGGATACACCTACAACTTTGTAGAACGTCGCATACTGCTCTATCAGATGGCTGCCGACAGATATTGCAAGGCCGAAAGTATTGAAGAGCTGAACACCTTCAAAGAGATTATCGACAGATACTCGCGCCTGTCGTTTGTTGAGAGCCAACGCGCATGCGACCCTCCTGCAAGCATACGCAAAGAGTACGAAACAAAGAAAGACCTTGCAGAGAGTTGCTTTGATGTAGCAAAAAAGAGAATCCTTGATGAGGAATAAAAAAAATATCCTTGCGCACAGGCAAGGATATTTTTTTATTCTTCAAGTCCAAATTACTTGATACCGAGTTTCTTGCGGATATCCTTTGGAATTGCGTTCTTGTGAACAACGATGTTCATGGTCTTGTAACGAGCGAATGCCTCTGAAGCATACCATATACCGTTGTACTTGCCACTTGCACCCCAAGAGTTCTTTACCATGTAGTACTTTGTACCGTTCTGGTCCTTTGCAATACCGTAGATCTGCATACCGTGGTCGTCGGTTGTTTCCCAGTTGTCGTATGCAATCTGACGCTCTTCCTGTGTACACCACTTCTCGTTTGATGGTTTAGGAGTAACCTTCTTCTCCTCCTCGCTGAGCTTCAACCAACGAGCCATATCAGAACCCTGAAGGTCGCCCTTGCTTGCATCAGCAGGCATAACGGCTGTACCGTCGCGTGTGAAGCCGGTCTCGCTCACGTCGCTACCCCATGCAATGGTATAACCCTCCATGATAGCGTTCTCAAACACCTCCATCAACTCATCGATAGGAAGGTTGTAAGACTCAGCCCAACGCCAGTTGTCCTGAATCTCAAGAACGAACTTGCTGTAGAAAGGATGGTGTGTGTAAGATGTCAAAGAGATATAGTCAGAAGCATTCAAGCCCAAAGACTCATAGAATGACTTTGGAGTATACTCCTTGCCGTTGTATGTAAACTTCTCGGGACGCTCGCCAAGGTAGATGTCGTGGATAGCCTCAACAGCCTTCTTCCAAAGCATCTGACCGTCGGGAGACACCTGCAAACTGCGGTGTTTGCCCTTAGCGATAGCAGCAACAACTGCGTCGCTTACAGCAGATAGTTCGTTGTGGTTGCTCAATGTCTCGCCATACATAACACCGGGACGCATCTCCTCCTCGGGAACAAGACCGAACTTGTCCATACCGTAGATTACATCGTAGAACGAACCACCCTGTGAGAATGAAGCATCACCGTGAGTGCGTACTGCCTTGTCGGCACGGTCGAGATAAGTGTTGTGAACGATGAACATTTCTGAAAAATCGTACTCACCCTTACCCATACGCAACAACTCCGACTCAATGAAAGCCAAAGATGAATAGCACCAGCATGTACCGGCACGGTTCTGATTCTTGATACTTGTGATAGGATTCTCCTTTACTACTGTAAACAGAGGAGCCTCCTGTGCAAACGCGCCAAGAGCCACAAAAGCCAAAGCGGCAAACAAAATAGATTTCTTCATAGTATTAATTTAAGTTTTATTTCACTTTTTCTGATTTACAAAAACATTACTCGGCAGCCTCCTCGACATTGCCCTTTATTGCGTCGGAAATTTTTGTTTCCAGTTCCTCTGCAAGTTCAGGATTGTCGGCAATAAGAGCCTTTGTACGGTCGCGTCCCTGAGCAAGTTTGGTCTCGTTGTAACTGAAGAACGAACCGCTCTTTTTGATTATTCCGTACTGCACGCCCAAATCAACGATTTCACCTACACGAGAGATACCCTCGCCGAACATGATATCGAATTCTGCCTTGCGGAAAGGAGGAGCAACCTTGTTCTTTACAACCTTTACGCGTACCTGGTTACCGATAGCATCCTCGCCATCCTTAAGCTGGGTTACACGACGGATATCGAGACGTACCGATGCGTAGAACTTAAGTGCGTTACCACCGGTTGTGGTTTCAGGGTTACCGAACATCACACCAATCTTCTCGCGCAACTGGTTGATGAAGATACATGTTGTCTTTGTCTTGCTGATTGCCGATGTGAGCTTACGCAAAGCCTGAGACATAAGACGCGCCTGCAAGCCGACCTTGTTGTCGCCCATCTCGCCTTCGATTTCAGCCTTTGGAGTCAACGCCGCAACAGAGTCAATCACAACAATGTCGATTGCCGATGAACGGATAAGCTGCTCAGCAATTTCCAACGCCTGTTCACCGCAGTCGGGCTGTGATATAAGCAGATTGTCGATATCAACACCCAGTTTCTGTGCATAGAAACGGTCGAACGCGTGCTCTGCATCGATGATCGCGGCAATACCGCCCATCTTCTGCGCCTCGGCAATAGCATGTATCGCCAAAGTTGTCTTACCCGATGACTCAGGACCGTAAATCTCGATTATACGGCCACGGGGATAACCGCCCACGCCAAGAGCCGCGTTCAATCCAACCGAACCGGTAGGAATAACGTCGACATCCTCAAAGCTGTCATCGCCGAGTTTCATGATAGAACCCTTACCGAAGCTCTTTTCTATCTTATCCATCGCAGCCTGCAAAGCACGTAGCTTCTCGTTGCCTGCGATATTTTCCAATTCTTCTTTCTTTGCCATTTTTAAATCAGTTTTTAAAGGAGGATGAATAAAAAGATGAATTTCAAGGCTTGCGAAGACTTTAAAACCGCAGTTTACTAAGCGTAAATGAGGATTTTAAAGGCAAGCGTAACGCAGAAATTTCACTTTTTAGTCATTCTCTGATTAAAGTTCCAAATCCTTGTCGAACTCCTCGTGCCAAGGCAAGCCATGGATATTCAGCTGCTCCATGAATGGATCGGGATCGAACTGCTCAACATTCCATACACCCGGTTTGCTCCAGATACCCTTCAAGAACATCATTGCACCAATCATCGCAGGTACACCTGTTGTATAGCTTACTCCCTGCATACCGGTCTCCTTGTACGCCTCCTCGTGGCTACAGTTGTTGTATACATAGTATGTATGCTCCTCGCCATCCTTGATACCGCGGATACGGCAACCGATAGATGTCTCGCCCTCGTAGTTCTCGCCCAAATCCTGTGGGTTAGGAAGCACAGCCTTGAGGAACTGCAAAGGAACAATCTTTACTACCTCTTCGCCAGTGCCGTCTGCCTTGGGTGCCTTGTACTCCACCTCATCAATGCGACTCATGCCTATATTCTGAATCACATCCAAATAGGTCAGATACTGCTGGCCGAAGGTCATCCAGAAACGAGCACGCTTTATGGTTGGGAAGTTGATTACAAGACTTTCAATCTCCTCGTGATGCAAAAGATAGCTTTCGCGTGGACCGATATTGGGATAGTTCAATGGCTGATGAATCTCCATTGGTTCAGTCTCAATATATTTTCCATTCTCATAGTAAAGTCCCTTCTGAGTGATTTCACGGATATTGATTTCAGGATTGAAGTTGGTAGCAAAAGCCTTGTGGTGGTTACCGGCATTGCAATCCACAATATCAAGATAGTGAATCTCGTCAAAGTAATGCTTTGCAGCATAAGCGGTAAATATGCTTGTCACACCCGGGTCGAATCCGCAACCCAAAATGGCGCAAAGACCGGCTTTCTCGAAGCGTTCGCGATAAGCCCACTGCCAACTGTATTCAAAGTGAGCCTCATCCTTTGGTTCATAGTTGGCGGTATCCAAATAATTACAACCTGTCTGCAGACAAGCCTCCATGATAGTGAGGTCCTGATAAGGCAAGGCCAGGTTCATCACGATATCTGGCTTGTATGAGCCAAGAAGTTCCACAAGCTGTTCCACACTGTCCGCATCCACCTGTGCTGTCTGCACGTTTGTTCCGTACTTCTTGTTAAGCACGTCAGCCAATGCATCACACTTCTTTTTTGTACGGCTGGCAATCATTATTTCGGTAAACACTTCCGCATTCTGGCACACCTTATGTGCCGCAACAGTAGCCACGCCTCCGGCTCCTATAATCAAAACTTTACCCATTTTAATTTAACGATTAAAAAGTTGATAAATATCTAATTTAATTTTATACCAAATAAAACGCAACAAGCGCAATAAGCGCAATCTGCATGTAATATGCGAAGATAATAACAAAAGCAAGGAAATGCAAATTTATCGTTAACATTTTAGACATTTTGACTTCCAGCCAACCCCGCAGGACATTTTGGCAGACTTTTTGTCATATCCGACTCTAAAATGGCACAAAAAGCATACCGTTGGCAGATTTGCATCACAAAAACAGTTTGGCACACAGTTTGTACTATAATCAGTGCAAGCGAACAAACGCGCTGCAGACAAAGTTGAATAATAACATAAAAAAATAATAGAATTATGGGAAAAATCATTGGTATTGACTTGGGTACAACCAACTCATGTGTATCAGTTTTCGAGGGCAACGAGCCCGTAGTAATCACAAACAGCGAGGGTAAGCGCACCACTCCGTCTATCGTTGCATTCGACAACAACGGTGAGCGCAAAATCGGTGACCCTGCAAAACGTCAGGCTGTAACCAACCCACAGCGCACAATCTTCTCAATCAAGCGTTTCATGGGTGAGAACTGGGCGCAGGTAAGCAAAGAGACTTCACGCGTACCTTATAAAGTAGTTGAAGAGAACAACATGCCACGCGTCGACATCGACGGTCGCCTATATACCCCACAGGAAATCTCAGCAATGATTCTTCAGAAGATGAAGAAGACTGCCGAGGAGTATCTTGGTCAGGAGGTAACAGAGGCTGTCATCACTGTTC
>CAJGDP010000049.1 GCA_904502235.1 uncultured Bacteroidaceae bacterium | reverse complement strand
CGCAGTCCCACTAAATAATCTAACAACCATTTGAGTTATATGGCAACCGAAGCGTAATATAAAAAATCTCGGTGTAACAAAAAATATTTTTTTGTTGGTTTATCCTCTCCGAAGAAGAGGAGTAATAGATTTTGAGAGATTTGCAGGCTAGTTAAAAATGCATTTTGGCACTTCCCAATAAGTCATATACTGCCCGAATACTACCCTAACGAGATTATCAGTTATATGCTGGTGGTTATCAGGGAGTAAAAAGGAGGCAAGACTTCTTTGACGAAGAAGAGTATTAATGGGTTGATAAGGATTAGATACCGAAATATCAACGATTTACAATGACCGACGGGGTAGCCAGTCGGTCATTTTTATGTCAAAAACTACCCGAAAATGAGCAATACTACCCGAATACTACCCTGAAACTATTACCCAATTCTCCTAAAAATAAGAGTAGTAAGTGAGAAGCGAGAGACTACCCGAACACTACCCTGACGCTCTACAAGGCAGATTTTGCCAAAATTGAGCAAACTGCCCTGACCGTCCGTTGAGGTCAAAATATTGCCTATAATTTTCTGCTTTCACAGCACGAGGATGTTTTTTTCTTATGCTCTTTGATTCTCCGAACTAACTCATAATAGATAAAACAATACCAGACCGCAAAGTGCAAGCGCCTTTTTGATAATCTTTCATCATTTAAAACAATTTATTATGATTACATTAAGATTCGATGGCCGTTTGAAAAAAGGGATGTACCTTTGCGAGAAATCAACATTAAGAAGTTATGACATCTTTAATTCTAATCTTAATCTTTTCTGTGGTCTTATTTATAGTTATACCATTCTTAAAGAAGAATAGGAATAATAAATCTTGAGGTATTTTCAGACCAATACACAAAGTGCAATAATTGTCATTTCATGGTAAAAAAGCCTTTCTTTTGTATTAAAACTTGTCAAAAAAGAAGGCTGTTTTTACAGAAATAATTGACAATTGTTGTTTAGAGTTGTAACTTTGTGATGGTGACAAGAATATTGCAAACAAGCAACCTTGTCACAAAAACATACAATAATTTTGCGATATTATTTATAGCTAATTTATTATTTGTATGGCAAATTATTTTAATAGACCAAGTATTTTTGAGATTGCTACAGCGTTTGAGGACGGACAAGAAGGTGAAATAAAACAAAAACCCAAAACGAATGTTGTTGTAAACACTAATAGAATCGGATATGGAAAGAATAGCACTATAAGTGAATTTACCGCAATGGCATACGATGAAACAGGCAATAAAGTAGATTCAGTAAAAGGTTATTTTCTTGAACCAGAAACAGACTATAATAGAGCAAAAGTAAAAAATAGCGATACATCAATTGCACAAGGAAACTACAATATTATTTCTAGAAGAGATTTAGAAAAAAGAATAAACACAGAAAGAAGAAAAAAAGGGGAAACCGATATTCAATTAACCTATAAATGGTATGTAGACAGTGTGCCTGGTCGTACTGGCATTGCCATACATACTGGTAATTATGGAAAGGATACGGAAGGCTGTTTCTTACCTGGTGAAAATTATTCATATGATAAAGCTGCAGAAACTTATAATGTATGGAATTCTAAGAAAAAAACAAAAGAACTTTTTGATTTTTTTGACAACTACGGATATAACGGAATAAAGATAAATGTAACCCCAAAGTAAAGGCGTTCTAAAAACAACAAATATCATGAAACGAGTATTTTTTTTCGTACTATTCTTTACAACTTTTTTTTCAGCAGCCATTGCACAATATTTCCCTATTGACACTGCAAGGTTAAATAGAACATACAGAAGTTTGTTACAAGATACACAATCAAGGGAGTTACAAATGGATTTTTTTAATGCATTTCCGAATAATTGGTACGAATATTATAATACATACAAATATTGTAGCAAAGAAGGTTATGACCTCTCTATGTACTCAAAAGCCAATGAGCATATTCAAGCACTCGAAAAATGCACAACAATTAACGATACTCTTTTTTGTAAGAAACTGATACATTTGTCAGTAGGCGCAACACTCGATACTGATGCTCCCAACTATTTAAAAGAAATACTACACAATACGATGGAAAGCCATGAGTGTGTATTTCTGTATTGCCTATCGCAAATTATGAAAGGTCACCAAATGCAGTTTTGGCAATTCTATTGGGCAAATGCTGTTTATAAAGAAGAATTAGAAAAAGAATTTAAGGAGTTATACAATAGGAACAAGGAAAAGTACCCAAGACAAATGAAAATAATGTCTGTTGCCTTTGAATACTTCCACAATGGGATACTCTTTATGTCCGATTTCAACAATCTTGACTAGTTTATGTTTAGCAACTTATTAACTAATACTTTAAGCACACCTTTGCAACAGACAGAAAATTTCAAAGTGGCAGTTCGGTAACCTTGCCGCATAAGCCATACAATAAATTTGTGGTACTATTGACTGAAAATTTATTTGTATGGCAAACAATTCGAACAGAGCAAGTATTTTTGAGATTACAACAACCTTTGACGAAGGAAGCAAAGGGGGAACAAGACAAAAAACTACAACCAATGTTGTTATAAACACAAACAGGTTATGGTATGGTAAAGACAGTACTGTGAGCGCATTCCTTGCAACTGCATACGACAAGCAAGGTAATAAAGTAGACTCTATGGAGGGTTATTTCCTTGAACCGGAAGTTAATTATGATTGTGCAGAAGTTGCCGGAGGAGATAAAGCTATTATGTACGGAACATACAACGTGGTTCCACGTAAATATAGCTGGCAACGCTATAAATGGTATGTCGACAAAGTTCCCGGCAGGTCTGGTATAGCAATACACAGAGGAAATGATGGAGAAGATACAGAAGGTTGTCTGATGCCGGGAACTGATTTTTATTACGACAACAACATCAATGATTACAAAATCAAAGATTCCGGAAATAAAGAAAAGGAGCTGTTCGATTTCTTTGATAAATATGGCAGTAATGGTATCGTAATAAATATTAGCGTATAGCTATTACAAGCTCTTCCAATGACCAAGTTTGTATCTCCTAGCAAACAACTTTCCACTTTTACATTATTTTTCAATATTTATTTGTAATTTTGTAGTTCAAAACAATACATTCGTCAAATGAAAGAACTTAAAGAGCGCATTCTAAGCGACGGCAAGTGTTTCCCTGGTGGAATACTAAAGGTTGACAACTTCATCAACCATCAGATGGACCCTAAGTTGATGCGCGAGATGGCGCTGGAACTTGTAAGAAGATTCTCGGCACATAAGATAAACAAAGTCATCACTATTGAAGCAAGCGGAATTGCTCCGGCAATTATGGTTGGTTTCTATTTAGATGTACCCGTTCTATTTGCAAAGAAAAAGACTCCGAGCACTATGGAAAATATGCTTGTCACCGAAGTATATTCATTCACAAAAAATCGCAGTTATTCGGTATGCGTAAGCGGTGACTATCTCACAAAGGAAGACCACGTTCTTTTTATTGACGATTTCCTTGCAAACGGTAATGCCGCAATAGGCATCATCGACCTTATAAACCAGGCAGGTGCCACGCTCGAAGGAATGGGATTCCTTATAGAGAAAGGTTTCCAGAAGGGTGGAGATGAATTGCGCAGCCGTGGAATCCATGTAGAATCTCTTGCCATTATTGAAAGTCTCGATAACTGCACCATAACCTTAAAGTAATGAAGGATAACGGACTTATTTACGGTCTTGAAGACAGACCTCCATTGAAAGACACATTATTTGCTGCCTTACAGCATCTTCTTGCAATCTTTGTTGCAATAATCACTCCGCCGCTTATTATCGCCGGAGCATTAGGACTGGACATTACCACCACTAGTTATTTGGTGTCAATGTCTTTGTTTGTTTCTGGAATAGCAACTTTTATACAGTGCAGAAAAGTAGGCCCTGTAGGTTGCGGTCTTCTTTGTATTCAAGGAACAAGTTTCTCTTTCATCAGCCCCATCATAATGGCGGGAGCTATTGGCGGACTGCCAGCAATCTTCGGTGCCACCATGGTAGCGGCTGTTGCCGAAATCTTCATCAGCAGAATTCTTAAATATGCAATGAAGATTATCACCCCTCTTGTATCGGGCATTGTGGTTACACTCATTGGTATGAGCCTCATCAAGGTGGGTATATCATCGTGTGGTGGTGGCGCAGCTGCCATTGAAAACGGCACATTCGGTTCGCTGCAGAATCTTGGAATAGCAACACTCGTATTAGTTCTCATTGTCCTCTTCAACAGAAGCAACAACCGATATCTGAGAATGGGTTCCATAATCATCGGTATTGCCATTGGCTATGCAGTTTCCTACTTCTGCGGAATGGTGGACTTCAGCAACATGCCCGACTATTCACTGTTCAATATGCCGATACCGTTCAGATATGGTATTTCGTTCAATCTGTCTTCAATCATTGCTTTTGCAATAGTATATATCATCACAGCCATTGAAGCGTATGGCGACATCACAGCAAACTCTCTTATTTCGGGAGAGCCTGTTGAAGGTGAGAAATTCCTTAAACGCGTTCAGGGCGGTATCCTTGGCGACGGTGTAAACTCATTCATTGCAGGTATGCTAAACTCATTCCCCAACTCAATCTTTGCACAGAACAACGGAATGATTCAGCTCACAGGTGTTGCCAGCAAATATGTCGGTTATTTCATCGCGCTATTCCTTGTGATTCTTGGTTTCTTCCCCGTGGTTGGTGTAGTATTCTCATTCATGCCCGACCCCGTGCTCGGCGGAGCAACACTGCTCATGTTCGGAACAGTAGCTTCGGCAGGTATCAAGATTATCGCATCACAGAAGCTCGACCGCAAAGCGACACTCGTTCTTGCAATCAGTTTCAGCATGGGACTTGGAGTAGAGCTATACCCTGAAATCCTGACACAGTTCCCCGATACAATCAAAAACATATTCTCATCGGGAATCACCACAGGAGGTGTGGCAGCGATAATATCGAATATGGTCATCAGAATAAAGGAATAACAATCAATTGAAAGTATAACTATTTTAATAATACAAACAGTATGAGAGCATTATTTAGTGTAAGCGACAAGACCGGCGTTGTTGATTTCGCCAAGGAACTTGTTAATCTCGGTTGGGAAATCATCGCAACAGGAGGCACAATGAAGCTTTTGCAGGATGCAGGGCTCACAGTTATCAACATCAGTGAAATTACAGGATTCCCTGAAATATGCGACGGTCGTGTAAAGACCTTACACCCCAAAGTACATGGCGGTCTTCTTGGCCGACGCGATCTTGAAAGCCATCTTTCTCAGCTCAAGGAGAATGGTATCGAGTTCATCGATATGGTTTGCGTAAACCTTTATCCTTTCAAACAGACCATCGCAAAGGCTGACGTTACCATGGAAGATGCCATTGAGAACATCGATATAGGTGGTCCTTCAATGTTGCGCAGTGCCGCTAAGAACTACAAGGATGTTACTGTGGTTTGCGATCCAAGCGACTACGCACAGATTATCGCAGAGGTTCAGGCAACAGGCAACACTACAGTCCAGACCCGTCTGCAGCTTTCAGCAAAGGCATATACACATACTGCAGAATACGACTCAATGATTGCTACCTACATGCGTAAGGCAGCAGGCTTGAACGAGAAGCTGTTCCTTGAGTTCGATTTGGTACAGGGCTTGCGTTACGGCGAGAACCCACATCAGAATGCAAAATTCTACCAGAGCGCAGAAACAGGTTCTTACTCTTTGGCAAACGCAAAACAGCTCAACGGTAAAGAACTTTCATACAACAACATTCAGGATGCCAACGCGGCATTATGCATAGCTCGCGAATTCGACGAGCCATTCTGCGTAGGTTTGAAGCACATGAACCCATGTGGTGCGGCAATAGGTACCGACGTGGTTGACGCATGGACCAAGGCATACGAAGCCGACAAGGTAAGTATTTTCGGTGGTATCGTTGCAGTAAACCGCGAAGTAACACGCGAAGCAGCTGAATTGATGAAACCAATATTCTTGGAAATCATCATGGCTCCTTCTTTCTCTGAGGGTGCTTTGGAAGTATTGTGTACAAAGAAGAACTTGCGTCTGTTGCAGGTTGACATGTCAAAGGACAACAGCGTGGTAAACCAGTTTGTAAGCGTTAACGGAGGTCTGTTGGTTCAGGATTTGGACAAGCAGACAGTTGAAGTAACAGCCGACATGTGCGTAACAGAAGCAAAGCCTACAGCAGAGCAGGTGGTTGACCTCAACTTCGGTTGGAGAATCGTGAAGCATGTAAAATCAAATGCCATTGTTGCAGTTAAGGATGGCAAGACAGTGGGCGTGGGTGCAGGACAGATGAACCGCGTAGGTTCTGCCGAAATCGCATTGAAGCAGGCACAGGCTGCAGGCTTCACCAAAGGCTTGGTATTGGCATCAGACGGTTTCTTCCCATTTGACGACACAGTAACCTTGGCTTCACAGTATGGTGTTACAGCAATTGTTCAGCCCGGCGGCAGTGTTCGCGACGAAGACTCAATCAAAAAGGCTGACGAGTGTGGCATCACCATGGTCTGCACCGGTATGCGCCATTTTAAACATTAATTTGGCAATCTATAACAACTATAAATTAAACTGATATATGGGTGGTTTTTTTGGTACTGTATCAAAAGCTCAGTGTTTGATCGATGTGTTTTACGGAACAGACTACAATTCTCATATGGGAACAAAGAGAGCCGGTATGGCAACCTATGCCAAAGGTATGGGTTTCATGCGCTCTATCCACAATATAGAGAGTTCATATTTCCGTACGAAATTTGAACCGAGTCTGTCAAAATTTCAAGGCAACTCAGGCATAGGAGTCATAAGCGATACAGATCCACAACCGATTCTTATAAATTCTCACTTGGGAAAATTCGCCATTGTTACAGTGGCAAGAGTCAACAACATCGACGAGCTGGAGCAGGATTTGTTGGCTTCGAACATGCACTTTTCCGAAATGAGCCTCTCGCATACCAATCAGACAGAATTGATTGCATTGCTCATTATACAAGGAAAGGATTTTGTTGACGGAATTGAAAATGTCTTCCGCAAGATAAAAGGCTCTTGCTCAATGCTCATTCTCACCGAAGACGGAATCATTGTCGCCCGCGACCAATGGGGACGCACCCCCATTGTCATCGGCAAGAAAGATGGTGCATACGCTGCAACAAGCGAGACAAACAGTTTCCCCAACCTGGGTTACGAGATAGAGAAATATGTAGGCCCCGGTGAGATAATACGTCTGCGTGCAGAAGGCATGGAACAGATGCGCAAGCCAAACGAAAAGATGCAGATCTGCTCATTCCTGTATACCTATTACGGCTTCCCCATCTCTTGCTACGAAGGCAAGAATGTAGAAGAGGTACGTTTTGTTACAGGAGAAAAAATGGCAAAAGAAGACACATCAGAAGTTGATTGCGTTTGCGGTATTCCCGATTCAGGTACAGGTATGGCTCTTGGATATGCACAAGGAAAAGGCATTCCTTATCATCGTGCTATTTCAAAATACACACCGACATGGCCTCGTAGCTTTACTCCAAGCAATCAGGAAATGCGAAAATTAGTGGCCAAGATGAAATTGATACCAAATCGTGCCATGATGGAAAACAAGCGTATATTATTCTGTGATGATTCCATTGTTAGAGGTACTCAATTGAGTGACAGTGTAAGCGAATTTTTCGAATACGGTGCCAAGGAAGTACACATGCGAATTGCCTGCCCACCGCTGATTTATGGTTGCCCATTCTTGGGATTCAGCTCATCAAAGAGCGACTTGGAACTGATTACACGCCGTATCATCAAAGACTTGGAAGGCGATGAGAACAAGGATTTGGACAAATACGCAACAACCGACTCTCCACAGTACAAACAGATGGTGGAAGAGATACGTAAGCGTTTCGGCTTGACCTCATTGAAGTTCAACACATTGGAGATAATGCTCGAAGCAATAGGACTGCCCAAATGCAAAGTCTGCACACACTGCTTCGACGGCAGCAGCCACTTCTAGTATTCGACACATAAACAACGTAATAACAGCCCCGGCAAATAAGCTGAGGCTGTTATTTTTTGCAGGAAATCAACAGCATGCACCATTTAGCTTTCGCCAATTGAACATTTCTTATTAATTTTGCACAAAATTAACAAAAATGAACAGAAATATAAGAACAGCTATACTTGTAGCTTTGTCAATTTTATCGATTGGAGTAGCCAACGCACAGAAGTTCAACGCTTCCGACATCGTTATAACAGCACACGGCTGGGGCGGCGTCGACATGGAAAGAACACGTCCGAACATAAAATCGTACGGTTACATGACATACGAAGCAAGCATTGGCTTGCAGACAAATCCAAACGACGGCTCATGCTATTCACAAGCCTTCGGATACCCCATACTGAACTTTGGAGTATCTGTTGCCACAATGGGCAACTTCCGTTTCCACGACCAGACAAAATTCCCCAATCTATACTCAGTATACGGCTCATTTGAGCGCACCCTGCTACGCAGGAAACTGATTTCCATGGGATATCTGCTCGATTTTGGAGCAACCTATAACCCGATGAGATACGACCCCGTAAATCACCCCGGCAACAACTGGCTCAGTTCGCCCGTAATGGCATATTTCGGAGCAGGAGCGTTTTTAAAGTTCAATGTAGGCAAAAGATGGGAGATTGGTGCCGACGTAATGTTCCGCCACTACTCCAACGGTCGCCTTGCACTTCCCAACGAAGCATTGAATGCCCTTGGCGGAGGACTGTTCGCCCGTTACCGCCTCTCGGACTACGACTATACCCAATACAAAGGAATACCCAAGAGAAAACCCGAATACAAGAAAGGTATGCAATATATCATCGCATTGGGTGGCGGTGTACACACCTGTATGGCAGAATGGAACGCCAAAGTAGAGAAAGAGAACGACCCGGCGAAGAAGAAAGGCATCAAGCTGAAAGCACACCCCAAGTTCTCCATAAGCGCAGACTTCCTATACCGATACGCCTTCAGATACGCAAGCGGTGTGAGCCTGGACGTATTCTATTCATCGAACATGAAAGAACTTGAAGCAAGCGACCGCATTGTCTATGGCGACGAAGAAGTAGCCAACAGCCCCGGTTATTCACCTATATCAGTAGGTTTGGCACTTGTACACGAAGTATACTGGCACAACCTTGCCGTTCACGTAGCCATTGGAGCATACCCCTACCGACACAAAGGAGTTAACGGAGAAGCAGCAAAAGCACTTGGCGACCGCGAACGCGGATGGCACTACGAGAAAGCCGGACTAAGATACTACTTCCCCAAACTGGGCGACACATTCCTAGGCTTCGCCATAAAATCCCACAGCGTCAAAGCCGAATATCTGGAATTCTCCGCAGGTATCAGATTGTAAGCAACTAGCCGACTGAGATAAATATTATTCCCACCTTTTCAATATATGAAAAAGTGGGAATAATATTTTCAGCTATCTCAAACTGCAAAAAAGTATCAAAATATTGCCATTTAAGGGTATTTATGCTTATAAGGCATCATTCTATTTCCTCTGTTGGAGATGGTAAAAAGTCGCTTGCTTTTGAGGATGATATAACAGAACTACCCAACTTTTCTTCTAACTGCTTGCGTGCAACCTTGGCAACACTTCCGCCTTCTCTTGCAATTGTTACATTCTGCTTGAATCCCTGCGGGTTCTTCTGTTTAGAGATTTCCGCTGTTGATGCTTCTGCAAGAATGTTAAGAGCAAGTTCTACGTTAGTCATATTATCACGTAAATTCTCCTTCTTAAGTCCTTTGAGTTTTTTGTATTCCTTTGTACGCATATCACTCCATTCCATTGTAATAATGTCTGTGAGTGTAGCGAACTCAACACCTTCCTTTACACCAGTACGTTTCCACTCATCAGTGAGTTCCTTGCGTACCTCAATGCTTTCAATCGTTGGTTAATCCAAGCATCAGAATAACCCAAACGCTTGTAATCTACCATTGCTTGCTCAATGGATAGTTCGGGGTCTTGCAATTGGTCTATACGCACGCTTGCAACGTGTGCCATCCACTGCTTGAAAGGTTCTGCTTTTGGCGAAGGTATAGACTGTATCAGACGGAAAAGTTGCTCTGTATCAGCAACGTCAGTCAAACGCATTTTGCCATCTTCTGCTTGCAATTTCAAACGGTTACAATTTGTAACCGTTTCATTTCCTTCTTTTTTTAAACGGCTTTTGAGAACTTTCCAATAATTTCTTGCTCCTTGATGGTCTTTCTGCTCTGTGAGTGTTTCAACAGTATCTACAATAGAGAAATACCACTTTCCCTGCTCATCATCCCAAACAGTGCGTATCTTTCTATCTTCAAATATCTGTAATGATTGTTTTTGTGTCATGATGCTAATGGTCAGTATTTACCCTTTAATATGTTATTTATAACTGAGCGTGATACCCACTACAAATATAACGAATCAAAGTGCGTTTGTCAAGTATATACAAAACAAAACGAGTCCCAAATTTCTTTGGAACTCGTTTGCGGTGCGTACGGGTTTCTTCTCGGTCCATACTAATAGGTGTATTTACCCTCAATTATGCTTCAGAAGTGGTTAGGAGACGCATCTCTTCATTCTTATTCTGAGTAATACCTAAAAAATGTTGCCAAATGTTGCCAAGTG
>CAJGDP010000048.1 GCA_904502235.1 uncultured Bacteroidaceae bacterium | reverse complement strand
CCGGAAAAGACAAGACATTCTACCCTCGCCTGTTCGAGGCTCTGCGCAAGGACCGCCTGGAAGAGGGTGAGAGAGACAGGAATTGGGTAGCACAGACTATGGCAATAGATAACCAGTTGAAGTTTGCCGAGAAGTGCTGTGAGATTGCACAGATGGACCTTAGCGAATTCTTCGAAGTATGGGGCTTCTTTGAACCGATGAAAGACGCATGGGTTGGTGACTACACAAACTTCAATGTAAACCTCACCAAAGAAGAGGCCGATGCCAGCCGTGCACGCATGCAGAAGTATGAAAAAAAAGGTGGACACCTAATGTTCATCGAAGACCGCATAAAGCCTTCGCCACGCGAAGATGGCGCAAGCGGTAACCGCATTGACTTCAATGAAGAATTTGCTATAGGCAAAATGGGTAAGGTCGGCCAATGGGGCGATTATATGGATGAAACAGTAAAGGCACACGACTATTATTATGCTGTAAGTTACGATGTTGTAAAGATTACCACAGACGACAACTCCGGCGGAGCATTGGGTTTCAAACTGTATGATGCAAAAACAGGTGAATTACTTTCGTATAGCAACACATACCAGATGGTTATACCTACATGGGCAAGAAACAGGGAGTACAGAGTTGTTGCGGCACAGGCAGACGGCACAGACTATGAACTTCCGAACATTATTGAATCTGACAATGAGGAGTTGCAGAAAGAGGCACTCAGCGCACTTCTGGAAAGCCTATTGCCATATACAATATTCATGACAGAGACCGGTGATGAAATAGGATATTACTTCTACGATGCTGTGGAAGAACTCTGCGACCTTTACAGCAAAGCAGAAAAAGCAGTAAAGAAGAACGACACCAGCAAACACTCTTACAAGGAGTGGTATGAATTGCTGAGTGCCGAGAAAAAAGCAATCGACAACAATCCCAATGCCCTTGCACGCATCAACGAGTATGAGGCATACAAAATTGAGAATGTGGATGGTTTCAAGATTCTTTGCAACAACGTAATGGGTGTGAAGGGTGTAGACAAGATCACAGACAAGAAAGCTGCCAATTGGCTTATGGTGAGCGCCGGCAAAAAGAACTGTTACTATCTGAGAGATATGAACGGTAATTATCTGAACGACTTTACATCGAGCGGCTCGTATTGCAGTGGAAAGAGCATGAGCGAGGCCGTGGAATTCGAAGTGATGTATAACAGCGACTGTTCGTTGAGCTTTGTTACAAAGAACGGCCTGTATCTGGCATTCAACGACGAGGACATGGCTGTGGGAACAACAACAATGACAACAAATGCCACATGGCTTGTTACACGAATGGAGAAGGTTTCTACTGCGATTGAGGAGATTGTAACCGAAGAGAACAACGATGAGTTCTACGACCTGCAGGGACGAAAGATTCAGAACCCCGGAAAGGGAGTTTACATAAAGAACGGTAAAAAGATTATAATCAAGTAACAATTAAGGCAACTCGTTTGAGTTGCCTTAATTGTTATCTTTTAATGAAGCGATACAGGTTGCATCCGACGAAATTTCCTATTACCAGACAGGGGTAAAGCACCGCGACTTCTGCAAGATGTTCCAGCGTGTAAGCGGTGGGAACAGTAAGATAATAGAACGCATCGGCAAGACAGTGCGGGAAACCGCAGTTGATGAACAGAGGCACACCGAAGAGCAGTGCCAGAGGTTTGCCCTCACGTGCAAAGGTAACGACTGTTGTCATGATGAAACCGCAACCTATGGCAAGCAAGCCTGCACGCAAAGCACCTATATTAAGACGGCTCTCGAGTATTCCCTGTGCTGTAGCACCAAGAGCCTCGGCAGATGGCGACATGCGCGAAAGCAACGATACCAGCAGACAGCCCACGATGTTACCAGCAAGGATAAAGAGCAGTTCGCCTATTGCTCCTAACCAACGGCTCTTGCCTTCGTCGGTGCGGAGAGCCACAAAGCCGGCTGTACCTGTGTAAAGTTTTAACTTGTAGTTTACTACGGTCAACAAGCCGAAGGAGAAGAGCACGGCGCCGATAATGTTGGTGCAGGCAAGATAGCCCCATCCTGCTATACCTACGGCTATACCTGATAGAATTGATGAACGTAATGTTTCTTTCATATTTTTACTTTTTTATTATTCTTTCTGTTTCTGTTATCATACGGCGTACTTCGTCGTTGAAGGCGCGTTCCTGCATGAGCTGTTCTATGCCAAGGTGCATGCGGTAGTTCCACACATGGTTGCGGTTTGCCGGCACATTGATGCGTTCGGCATCGGGATTGTCGAGGCGCAGACGCTCGTCCATAGCCATCCAGTCCTGCCAAGCGAAAAGAGCAAATGCCGACGGCGAAGAAAGGTGCTGCATGAGTATTGCATGTGCCACTCTGCCATCCATATCCACAGGGGCTGTACCCTCGAAGCCAAGCACATTGTTGTAGAACTGCTGCGAGAGAGCCTCATCCTCGTGCCACCATCCACGCAGAGTGCTCATATCGTGGGTTGACGGTGTTGCCACCGACAGATATGGATAAGAGGCTGGGTTGGCAAAGGTCTCGCCGAAGAGTTTAGGCATGCGCTGTATCTCGAGCGAGAGTACCTGAAGGTTCTTCATTACCCAAGGTACGCAGGCCGGTATCATTCCAAGGTCTTCGCCACAGGCTGTCATGCTTGTAGATTCCAACAGTGGTGCGAGTTTGCGCATTCCTTCGCGATACCAGAAGTTGGTGTGGCGGTTGTAATAGTAATCCTCGTAAAGACGGTCGTATGCTATACGTGCGTCCTGCGGAAGAAGAGCATATTTTGTTGTTTCGCTGCCCAGGATGCGCGGAACATACTTGCCAGGTTGATGCAGGTCGGGCAGGAAGAGGTTGTCGAGCGAAGAATTGTCTATTGCACTTGCCGCATGCTGTTGCTCATCAAAAGGAAAACCGTATTCAGTTATCTCCTCTTTAGTGAGCGGCATATTGGGCGCGAAACTGCCGAGCAATCCGCTCTGTGCGGTGCGCGGAATCTCCCATATGCGGAAGAATCCCAAGATGTGGTCGATACGGTATGCATCGAAGAAGTGCGACATGTATTGCAGACGACGACGCCACCATGCGTAACCGTCACCTGACATCACCTGCCAGTTGTATGTGGGGAATCCCCAGTTCTGTCCGTCGGCGGAGAACATGTCGGGCGGTGCTCCTGCAGATACCTGCAGATTGAACTGTTCGTAGTCGCACCACACGTCAACGCCGTTGGGGGCAACACCGATGGGGATATCTCCCTTCAATGCCACTCCGCGTGAATTGGCATAGCGGTGCGCCTCGCTGAGCTGTGTATAAAGTATATACTGTACGAATTCATAGAACTTTGTTTCGCGCACGGCATCGGGGTATTCGGCAACCACCTTTTCCCATGTGGTGTTGTCGTAACGCGAATATTCGCCCCAATCGCAGATATTGCGATGCAGACGTGCCGAGAGGAAACGGAAAAGCGTATATGGTTTGAGCCACTGCTCCTGCTCCTTGACAAAGGCTCTGCAACCTTCGCTTGCAAGAATCTGAGAACCTGCTTCGTCGAAGAGTTCGCGCAGATAGCCCAACTTGAGCATATATACCTTGGCATAGTTTACTGCAGGCAGTGCATTAAGTTCCTTGCTCTCTTTCCTGTAGCGGGCATTATGTTTTTCGTTACTCAATGCAGGAAGCTGCGACATATCGGCATATATGGGATTCAAGGCATATACCGAGACGCAATTATAGGGATAGGAATCTTCGTTTCCGCCACATACGGTGGTGTCGTTGACGGGCAGAAGCTGAAGTATGTTCTGACCTGTGTGAGCAAGCCAGTCTGCCATGAGTTTAATGTCTCCGAAGTCGCCTATACCCCACCCGTGTTCGGAGCGCAACGAAAAGAGCGGTATCACCGTTCCGGCAATGCGAAGCTTTTCGCATGGGAAATGCAGTTCGTCGAGCTGATAGAAATAGTTTGTGGAGGGTTCGAAATCGGGAAGAAGAATATGGCGGTTGTCGCCCTCTTCCCAACGCACATTGCCTTCGCTGTCAACGGCAATGAACTTATAACGCAGACATCCGCTCCACAGACCTGCCACATCGAAGGTTACGCTCCAGCGGTTGGCACGACGTTGCTGCATGGGCAACGCTCTGGTGGTGTTCCAGCCTCCAAGCACATCGGCTTCGCCCGAAAGGTAGAGACGTTCGTCGCTGCGCAGACCTGTTACATAGAGCGAGAAGGTTACGCTGCGGTTGTACCAATTGATGCTCGGTTCGTCGAGTTTTAGATTGCTGTTCCCAAAGAAACGGAAAAGGTTGGTTTGGGTATAGTAACCTATGGGGGAATCGAGCCACATGTCGTGGACTATATAGTTGCGGTTGACGCAATTGAAACGCAGTGTGTGAGGAGTTCCTGACCACTCGCCTGCAACAACCTTGCCTGCCGACAGCAACTGATAGCCGTATGTGATGCTTTCGTAGTCGTCACTGACCTCCATTCTGCCCTGCCAAAGACCTTGTTGTATCTTTCGCAACGAGAGTACTCCGTCGGTGAGACTTCCGTTGTCGTTCAGACTATAGACAAGGTACATCACACTGTCGTCGGTTACGTCGTATCTTATATTGAATTCTATGTTGTGCATTTTTGTATGTGTTTTTGCATAAACCTTGCGAAAATACAAAAAAAACAGATTATAATATATCTTATTTACCAAAAACGCTATCCATTCCGACTATTTTCAATACAAAAAGGAGATTTTCGGGCAAAACAGGAGCGTTTACAATAAAATGGACTATTTTTGCAGATTGAAACACAAAGCAAACAAAAAAACTGTTTACCCTGATGGGAATGAGGATATTCTTTACACGACTTTACATTCTGCTGGCAATAATTGCATTTGCCACTCCGCAGGCTATGGCACAGAAGAGCAAGAAAAAGCAGTTCACCGTTGTCATAGATGCCGGTCATGGCGGTGTAGACCCCGGTGCTCTTGGACGCAAGTCGAAGGAGAAGGATATAAACCTGAATGTATCGAAACTGCTTGCTTCGATGATTGACGACAAGTATCCCGAAGTAAAGGTTATATTCACACGCACCACTGATGTAAAGATTCCTCTTGTGCAGCGTGCCGACATTGCGAACAATGCAAACGCCGACCTTTTCATTTCAATCCACTCAAACGCGTCCAAGTCGACAAGTGCCAACGGTTGCGAAACATTTACATTGGGTGCCGGAAGCAGTGTCGAGGCAAAGGCTGCCGCAATGTACGAGAATGAGGTTATTCTCTCGGAAGAGAACTTTGAGGAGATATACAAAGGATTCGACCCCCGTTCGAGCGAGAGTTATATAATATTCGAGCTCATAAGAAACCACGACATGGAACTGAGCGCGGAGATTGCACAGTTTGTCCAGAACGGCATGGTAAAGGAGAGTAAGTTGGTGAACCGTGGTGTGTCGTCGGCCGGTTTCCTTGTACTGCACAGGACTGTGATGCCGAGCATACTTGTGGAGCTGGGCTTCATAACCAACAGCAAGGACGAGAGCCTGATTGCCTCAAAGGAGGGACAGCGTAAACTTGCAAAGGGTATATTCGACGGTTTTTCAAAATATTACGAGATTTACGGTAAAAAAACTGCCAAAAGTTGCGAAGAAAAGCCTGTAAGAGTAAAAGAGGAGAAGCCGCAGACAACTGAAAACAAGCCACAGAGTGTTGCAAAGAACAAACCTGTATTCAAACTGCAGATTATGGCATCATCGACACAACTCGATGCAAAAGACAAGAGATTCCAGGGCGAAAAGACACAATGCTATAAGGAGAACGGAATGTACAAATATACGATAGGCGAGAGCAACAGCTATACCGAGATAGTTGAATTGAAGAAAAGGCTGTCGGGCAAGTTCAAGGAGTCGTTCATTGTAGCATTCCTCAACGGAAAGAAAATAAATACACAGGAGGCTGTAAAGCTTTCACAAAAGAATAAATGATGGAAAAGAAAAAAAGCACATTTACACGCGAGTTATGGATTGGCGTGCTTGGCATAATTGCCATTCTGACAATCTATCTGCTGATTAATTTCTTCAAGGGTATCAATATCTTCAGTACCGGAGAAAAGTATTATGTAAAATTCAGCAACATTGGAGAGATTGTAAACACAAGCCCGGTATTCATCAACGGCTACAAGGTGGGACATGTAAGCAATGTCATATATAATTTCGAGAATCCCAATGAGGTTTATGTGGAGATGCTTCTCGACAACCAGTTGCGTATGCCCGAAGGCTCTGTTGCACTCATCAACACAAAAATGCTCGGAAGCAGCACCATCAGCCTTGCTCTGGGCAAGAGCAATACCATTCTGCAGCCCGGCGACACCATTGAAGGCCGCATGAACACAGGTGCTATGGACGAGGCCGGCGAGATGATTCCAAAGATTACTGCCATGTTGCCAAAGCTCGACTCGATACTTGTTTCTCTGAACAGCACTCTTGCAAACCCTGCAATAAACAGTTCGGTAAACAATATCGAAGGCTTAACTGCCGAGCTGAACACCACAGCAAAATTGCTTAACGGCTTGCTCGAAAAGGATATACCTGTTGCCGTGAACAAGGTTGTAGAGATTGAGGACGACTTGCTTAAAGTGTCGTCGCAGCTCAGCGAAGTTGACTACAACAAGCTGATAGGTTCGTTGGAGGTTTCATTGGCAAACATCCAGGAGATAACAACTGCACTCAACAACGGCGAAGGCACTGCAGGAAAATTGCTGAGCGACGATTCACTATACAACAAGCTGAACAACACTGCCGAAGCGGCAACTCTGTTGCTTGAGGATCTGAAACAGAATCCAAAGAGATATGTTCACTTCTCGGTATTCGGAAAGAAAGATAAGTAAATAAACATAAAATGAACGGCGTTGCCGTTCATTTTATGTTATATACGACCTGCATCACAGGTTCGCTCTCAACACCATAGGCGTCCACTGCCGTAACTGCAACCGTGAAGGTTCTCTGCAAAGATGGATACCATTCGAACGCTGTACGGGCAAGCATGTAGGCAAGCAGGTTTTCGGGGTTATTTATATCCACACTCTCGCCTTCCGCACAATAGATATTATATCGCATGGAAGGTTGATTGGCCGCAGTCTCAACGGCATCCCAGCTCAACACCACGCCATTTGCCGTATATTCCACGGCAAGAGATGCGGGCGATGCCGGTTCTGTTCCGTACCAATCCATTGGCGGAACAAGCGCAGGAGTGCGGTAGATTGTTGTATAGACATCGCGTATGCACGAAAAGAGGTGCTCCACTCGGAACATTGCCGTTCCGGCTGTGCCGGCACTGCGCGAAGTACATATCTGACGGACTATCTCATGGGATTCCCATCCGCCATATTCGGGCAATATACGATAGGCTCCTATTCCGGGAACTATATGGCGACCATAGGAATTCTCCTGCCAGTCGCGTACAAAGGGATAGAAGTTGTTGCCTTTAAAGTAGAGCATGGGAGCTATCATATCCACAATGCCCTCGCGTGCCCACTGCTGTGCCTCCTGAAAACCTACGTTATAGGCATCCCAACCCAATGAACTGTAGCGTGTGAGATGGTTGTATTTGCCAAGTGTGGCACAACTCACCCTCACCCACGGCTTTATCTGCTTTACACATTCGTAGACATCCTTTACTATACGGGTTATATTTTTTCTGCGCCATGTGGCAAGCGTCTCTCCCTTGCCGTATCTGCGATACCATGCACCGTCGGGATAGCCGTTGTTTCTATCGGGATAACGTATGTAATCGAGATGTATTCCGTCGACATCGTACTTCTCCACCACTTCGCGGACGATGGAGACTATATAGGGCGATGTGGCAGGGTTTCCCGGCTCCATATACCATGCCCCGTCGTAATGGGAGCACAAGGAACGGTTGCGGCGAGGTAATGATTTTTCGCCCATCATCTTCACATGTTCGTCCTTGCCGAGAGGCATGGTTACTATCCATGCATGGAGCTGCATTCCGCGTCTGTGGCACTCTTCTATTGCAAAAGCCAAAGGGTCGTAACCGGGCGAAAGACCTTCCACCCCGGTGAAGAGATGTGAGAAAGGTTCTATCTGCGACGGGTAGATGAGGTCGCCACGCACACGTGTCTGCAACAGCACGGTATTGACATTCATTGCCTGCAAGGTGTCGAGAATTGCCGTAAGCGAATGTTTCTGATTCTCGACTTCCAATGGGGTGAGTGCCGGTGTCTTGGGCCAGTCGAGATTCTCGATTGCGGTGAGCCACACAGCACGATATTCGTACTTTGGTGGCAAGGGATGTTGCGCATTGCCTGCAGCAAACAACGGCAACAACATAAGCAAAAGTATTGTTTTGAGACTTTTCATGATAAAAACTTTACAAAATTACTCTTTTTTACGGTTTTTTGTAACATTATTCATTATTTTTCTTACATTTGCGGATAACTCATATTTTAGTACTGCAGAACAACAACGACGGCTATGATGTTCCTTATTAAACATGTCATCGGGTTCTGTTTCTACCAAAAAGAAAAATTAATCAAAATAAAATCATTATTGTTATGACAAAGACAAAAAAATTCATTACATGTGATGGAAATCAGGCTGCGGCTCATGTCGCATACATGTTTTCCGAGGTAGCGGCCATCTACCCTATCACACCGTCATCAACAATGGCTGAATATGTTGACGAATGGGCGGCACAGGGCCGAAAGAATCTCTTCGGCGAAACTGTTTCGGTACAGGAGATGCAGTCGGAAGGCGGTGCTGTGGGTGCACTCCACGGTTCATTGCAGGCCGGTGCCTTGACAAATACATTCACCGCATCACAGGGATTGTTGTTGATGATTCCGAATATGTATAAGATCGCCGGTGAAAAGTTGCCTACCGTGTTCCACGTTTCGGCACGTTCACTCGCAGGTAATTCACTGAGTATCTTCGGTGACCACATGGACGTTATGGCTTGCCGTCAGACAGGTTTTGCCATGCTTTGCGAAGGTTCAGTACAGGAGGTTATGGACCTTGCCCCCGTTGCACACCTTGCAACATTGAAGAGCCGTATTCCTTTCCTGAACTTCTTCGACGGTTTCCGTACATCACACGAAATTCAAAAAATCGAACTTCTTGAGCAGGATGACATTGCTCCACTTGTTGAATGGAACTACATTCAGGAGTTCCGCGACAGAGCTTTGAGCCCTACACACCCTGTTGTTCGCGGTACAGCCGAGAACCCCGAGACATTCTTTACACACAAAGAGAGCGAAAACCCGTTCTACAATGCCGTTCCCGACATTGTTGCTGAATACATGGAGAAGATTTCGGCTATCACAGGTCGCAAGTATGCTCCTTTCACATACTATGGTGCAGAGGATGCCGACCGCGTAATCGTGGTTATGGGTTCTGCAACAGAGGCTATCAAGGAGGCTATCGACTACATGATGGCACGTGGCGAGAAGGTTGGTCTGGTGAGCGTTCACCTCTACCGTCCATTCTCGGTAAAATACCTTGCCGCTGTTATGCCTAAGACTGTGAAGAGCATTGCTGTTCTTGACCGTACAAAAGAGCCCGGTAGCAACGGTGAGCCTTTGTATCTTGATGTTGTTGAGGCATTCTCAAGCACACCCGAACTTAGAGAGCTTAACCCTACTATTGTTGGCGGTCGCTTCGCTTTGGCTGCAAACGACACGACACCGGCTCTTATCATGGGTGTTTACGAGAACCTTGCTTTGCCAGAACCAAAGAACCACTTTACAGTAGGTATTGTGGATGACGTTACATTCCTTTCACTCCCCAAGAAGGAGGAGATTGCTGTTGTTGACGGCATGTTCGAGGCTAAGTTCTACGGTTTGGGTGCAGACGGTACTGTCGGTGCAAACAAGAACTCAGTGAAGATTATCGGTGAGAACACCGAGAAATACTGCCAGGCATACTTCTCTTACGACTCAAAGAAATCGGGTGGTTTCACCTGTTCACACTTGCGCTTCGGTGACAAACCTATCCGCAGTACATACTTGGTGAACACTCCTAACTTTGTTGCTTGCCACGTTCAGGCATACCTTAAGATGTATGATGTTACACGCGGTTTGCAGAAGGGCGGTACATTCCTTTTGAACACTGTTTGGGAGGGTGATGAACTTGCAAAGAACCTGCCTAACAAGGTTAAGAGATGTTTCGCAGAGAACGATATCAACGTTTACTATATCAACGCTACAAAGATTGCTCAGGAGATTGGCTTGGGCAACCGTACAAACACCATCCTACAGAGTGCATTCTTCCGTATCACAGAGGTTATCCCTGTAGAGCTTGCTGTTGAGCAGATGAAGAAGTTCATCGTCAAGTCTTACGGTAAGAAGGGACAGGATGTCGTTGACAAGAACAATGCGGCTGTTGACCGCGGTGGTGAATACCAGAAACTCGTTATCGACCCGGCATGGGCCAACTTGCCTGATGATGTCGAGGAGAAGAGAGACGAGCCCGAGTTCATCACAAAGATTGTGCGCACAATCAACGCACAGGAGGGTGACAAGCTCCCCGTATCGGCATTCAAGGGATTGGAGGACGGTACATGGCCTGTGGGTACATCGGCATACGAGAAGCGCGGTGTGAGCGCATTCGTCCCCAAATGGAATGCTCAGAACTGTATACAGTGTAACCGCTGTGCATTCGT
>CAJGDP010000047.1 GCA_904502235.1 uncultured Bacteroidaceae bacterium | reverse complement strand
CGCCTCTATGCTTTCTTCGTTATTGCATATTTCCATTGCTTTTTCAACTCCCATAACCATGAATGCTGTGGCGTAGGCATCGGCTGTGGCACAATCGTCGGCAATGACTGTCGCGCTAAGCAGTGAGTGCTGTACGGGGTAACCTGTGCGTGGGTCTATGGTATGGGCAATCTTTCTGCCGTTTTCTTCGCGGAAGTTGCGGTAGTTGCCCGATGTTGCCATGCTCTTGCCCGAAATGCTTATGACTTCCTGCAGTTCGTTGCTGGTTGTTGTGGGGTTGTCGGTTGGTTTGCTTATGCCTATGGTCCAATCTCCGCCTTTGTCGTTCTTTCCTTTGGTAACAACTTCACCGCCAATCTCTACCATGTAATTCTTGACTCCATGCGCGTCGAGTGTCGTCGCCACTGCATCGCAACCGTATCCTTTGGCTACGGCACTGCAGTCGAGCATTGTCTGCGGGTGTTGCTTTATGATTTTGCCGTTGCTTAAAGCAATGGTTCTGTATCCTATGAATTCTCTTAATGAGTCTATTGTTAGGCTGTCTGGTTTTATGCCTTTCTTGAATCCGAATCCCCATGCGTTTACGAGTGGGGCTACGGTTATGTCGAAAGCTCCGTCGGTCTTTTCCGAAATTTCTTGCGCCAGAGTGAATACGTGTGTAAACATGGCATCAGGTCGGGTGTCGCAATTGTTGTTTATCGCGCTTATGATTGATTCTTTGTTGAAGGGCGAAAGTGAGTTGTCCACTTGCAACAGGGTTTTTCTGATTTCGTTGTGCAGATTGGAATCGCAACTGTATGTGATATTGTAGAAGGTTCCGAAAATTTTGCCGCTGTTGGTTATGTATGGCTTTTTGTTACCTATTATATATATGGTTCCTATTACAAGGAAAATGAGGAACGCTATTTTCCACGCATTGAGTTTGTTATTCATGGCTTGTTATTTGAATGGAATGTCGTAAATAAGACTGTATGAACCGCCGAAGCATGTGCTTTTGTTTATACCGTAGCCGGGGATATACCACATTTTTGAGTTCGGGCTTTTCTCTTCGGTGAACCTGAACTTGTATCGTATGCTCCAGCCCATATGGAACCCTTTTGCTATCTTTACTTTTATTCCGGCTCCAATCTCTGCCCAAATGCTTGAGCCTTTTGTGTCGGTGAGATTCAGTGATGTGTTGCCACTCCAAACAGGGTCGGTTATCTCGGGGGTGTTTATGTCGTACTTGAAATTGCACCATCCCACGCGTGCCAGACCGTAGATATAGTTCTTTGGGTTTGGATTATCCTTCTTTGTAAAGAAGTTGTAGTTGAAACCGACTTTGTAGTATGGCGATGATGTCTTGTAATGCATGCCGTTTGTCTCTTCGGTGTAGTTACACCATCCGTATCCGATTTCAGCAATGGGGTAGAGCCTGTTGCCTATATTTGCCTCGACTGCTCCTTCGGCATATGTGTATTCGCCTATAAGTGGGAATATGTAGCCGAACAGGTCGGCTTGTATGCCCACGCCGTTGAACGAGAAGAACTTGTATTCGCCCTCCTTCTTCTCTTTGTCTTTTGCCTGTATGTTCAGGGGAACAAGCAGGAGTATGCTACTGAACAAGATATAGCTTAATGTTCTCATTGTTGTCGAAATTGACGTAGTCGTTTATTATGGCAACGGAATCTATGAAGGCGTTTGTGTGTGTGACGCTTTGCAATCTGTGGTACATTGCCAAACCACATTCCATTGAAATGAAATAGGGGATGTTCTCGTGCTTTATGTAAAGCGTGTCGGTAGCGTTGTTTTCGTAACAGAAAACAACTGTGTCACATTCCTGGGTGTAGCTCATCGGCAATTGCAAATCGCTTGCGTTGCTCAGGTGGTTTACAACAATGGAGTCCTTGCCGTTTACAAGCAACGATATGGTAAGCACGTCGGGGAACTTGTATTCGTTCTCGATGTTGTTGCTGTCGATGTTATAGAACTTTATCCTGTTGTATGATGTCTTGTTTATTCCACATTCGTAACCGCTGTCGCATGCGCCAAGGAATAATGCACATGCTGTCAGCAATGTGGCTGTCAGGATTTTTGCTGTGTTGCTTGTCATATCTCCTTTGAAATGTTGTATTTGTTTCTCTCCTGTGATGTTCGGCTTATGAGCTCGGCTACGAATCCTGTAAGGAAGAGTTGTGTACCAAGAATCATCATGGTGAGTGAGATATAGAAATATGGCGAATCGGTTACAAGACGGCTTGGCATGCTATGGGCAAGCGCCCAGAGTTTGCTTCCGCCCACAACAATGGCTGCGACGAATCCTATAAGGAACATCAATGAACCCCACAATCCGAAAATGTGCATTGGGCGGTAGCTGAACCTTGACAGGAACCATAACGACATAAGGTCCAGATAGCCGTGGAAGAAACGGCTTATTCCGAATTTGCTTTTACCGTATTTGCGTGCCTGATGCTGTACAACACGTTCGCCAATCCTGTCGTATCCTGCATTCTTTGCAAGATAGGGGATGTAACGGTGCATGTCGCCATATACTTCGATGTTTTTTATCACTTCGTTGCGGTAGGCTTTCAGTCCGCAGTTGAAGTCGTGCAGATTCTTTATGCCTGAAACCTTGCGTGCGGTGGCGTTGAACAGTTTGGTGGGGATTGTCTTGCTCAATGGGTCGTAGCGTTTTTTCTTGTAGCCCGATACAAGGTCGTAACCCTCTTTTGTAATCATATCGTACAAAGGCTTTATCTCGTCGGGGCTGTCCTGGAGGTCGGCGTCCATTGTAATGACAACATCGCCTTTGGCGCGTTCGAAACCGCAATACAGTGCCGGAGACTTACCGTAGTTGCGACGGAATTTTATCGCATGTATGTTGTCGTTTTTCTCCTTCAGTGCTTCTATTACATTCCAGGAGTTGTCGGTGCTTCCGTCGTTGATAAAAATTATTTCGTAAGTGAAACTGTTTTCGTTCATTACGCGCTGAATCCATGCAGTGAGTTCCGGGAGTGATTCGGCTTCGTTGTATAACGGTATGATGACAGATATATCCATGGTTATTATTATCTTGTTTTCTTTACAAAAATGGCTATTACAAGCGGCATGATGGCTGTGTTTACAAAATTATTGTTCATGAGCTGCCATGTTATGCTGCTTGTGGTGGTATTGTCTATGATTTTTCTTGTCTGGTCTATCTGTTGTGCCAAGGCATCGTCTGCAACTTTGCCAATCTCATCGAGCATTCCGTATATGGTGCTGAAGAAAGCTCCATTGTCGAAAAATGCAAAATATATGTATACGGCGAGTGTGCTGAGCAGTGTTGCACATATATATGTATATAGCAGATGTGAGAATGCCGGGAGATATCCTATCCTGTCGTTGCAGGCGTTTCTGCGGAATTTTATAGCCATGCCACCGGCTATGAAGGGCGATGCTACGTACAGTATCATGCAAAGCATCAGGGCGAGCATGTTTGTTGTTCCGGCAAACAACAGCAGATACATTATGCTCCAGACTGCTCCCAATATTGTGCCGTTGCGCATTGCGCTCTGGTGAAAGTTCTTTCTTGTTTCTTCGTCCATTGTTATATCTTTAGATATAATTTTTGCGAAGGTATGAATTTATTGCGATAAAAACAACCGCTGTGGGGTGAATCCATGAAAATAAAAAAAGGTGTATTCGCAAATACACCTTTTAATATCTTTTCAGTCCTGATTACTTCTTCAAAGTTTTACCGTAACGGCTCATGAACTTATCTACGCGACCAGCTGTATCGACAAGCTTAGCCTTACCTGTGTAGAATGGGTGAGAAGTGTTAGAGATTTCAAGCTTTACCAATGGGTAAGTCTCTCCTTCGAATTCGATAGTCTCTTTTGTGTTGCATGTTGACTGTGAAAGGAAACAGTCGCCGTTTGACATGTCCTTGAATACAACCGGACGATAAGCTGCGGGATGAATGTCTTTTTTCATGTTCTTATTAGTTTTTAAAATTTTTATATGCCGTCGACGCATTTATTATGCGTATATAAGCTTTCGGGGTGCAAAAGTAGTAAATCTTTTTAATGTTACAAAATCTTTGCGCAGAAATTTTATTATTCTACGTACAATACAAGTCCTTTAAGGTATTCACCTTCGGGATGATAGATGTTCACCGGATGGTCAGCAGGCTGTGTGAGCTGATGCAGGATACGTACATTGCGCTTTGCCATGGCTGCTGCGGTAAATACCGCGGTGCGGAAATTCTCCTTGCTTACAACCTGTGAACATGAGAATGTGAACAATATGCCTCCGGGCTGGATTTTCTCAATGGCCTTGGCGTTCAGACGACGGTAGCCTATGAGGGCGTTGCGCAGGCTGTCGCGGTGCTTTGCAAAAGCAGGCGGGTCGAGAATAATGAGGTTGTAGTTGTTACCCATGCGGTCGAGGAAGTCGAAAGCATCCTCGGCAAACGCCTGGTGGCGTGTGTCGCCCGGAAAGTTTATTTCCACATTGGCATTTGTGAGGTCTATCGCCTTTGATGAACTGTCTACTGAGTGTACAATCTCGGCACCGCCACGCAATGCGTAGATAGAGAATCCGCCTGTATAGCAGAACATGTTCAACAGTTTACGGCCTTTGGCATATTTCTCGAGCAATGAACGGTTTTCGCGCTGGTCGACAAAGAAACCTGTCTTCTGACCGCGCAACCAGTCGATGTGGAACTTGAGTCCGTATTCTGTTGAAATATTGCTTGCGTTGCCACCCATTATGTAACCGTTGTCCTTGTTGATGTCGGCTTTGTAGGGAAGGGTGGTGTCCGATTTGTAGTATATGTTCTTTATTTTGTCGCCAAGAACCTCTTTCAAAGCATCGGCAACCTGCATGCGGCTTACATGCATGCCTACACTGTGTGCCTGCATTACGGCAGTATCGCCATAGATGTCGATGATTAGTCCGGGAAGATTGTCGCCTTCGCCGTGTACAAGGCGGTATGTATTGTTGTCGTCGCGCGAAGATATTCCTGTGCGCTCGCGGAGATCGTATGCTGTGGCAATTCGTCTGTTCCAGAATGTCTGGTCTATTGGCTCGTCGTTGAATGTGAGTACACGCACGGCGATGCTGCCCACCTGCACGTGTCCGCGTGCTATGAAACGGTGGTCGTTGGTGTATACTGTAACTACATCGCCTTCTTCGGGCTTTCCGTCGATGCGTAGTATGGCTCCCGAGAATATCCAGGGGTGAAAACGTTGTAGCGACTCTTCTTTACCTTTCTTCAGTATAACGGATTTTTCCATATTATTCCTGTTTTGTTTGTTTCAGTTGGTTGTATATTTTAAGACATGCCCATGCATCGGTTGCGGCATAGAGTTTCTGCTTGTCGGTGAGAACGTCGTTCTCCCAGTTGCTGAGCTGTTGGCTTTTTGATATGCGCTCTCCGAATACTATTGCATAAATCTTTTGCAGGCTCATCTCTTCGATGCCGAATTCCTTTACGTATTTCTGCAGGTCGAAAAAACCTTCGGGCTTGAATTTTCTTCGCTTGTTCAAAGCCTGATAGTCATCGTGTAACGAGATTCCTACCTTTGTTATCTCCTTGTTCTCGAGCAGTGAAACCAAAGAATCGGGCATCTTTACGCGGTTCAGACGTATGAGAAAACATGTGTCGGCTGTTGAGAGCTGAATGAGCGAAACGTCGTAATGTACGCCTTTCTTGAATGATGGGCGTGTTTCGGTGTCTATACCTATGAGTCTCTCGCCCGACAATGCTTTTACAGCCTTGTCTGTATCCTCAACGGTGTCGATGGTGATTATGCGTCCTTCAAAAGAGACGGTGGGCAGTGTGCTTACCGTGCTTTTTTCGATGTGTGTGCTGTAGTTACTCATTATCCTCCTCTTCCTCGTCAAGATTTGTGCTGTATCTTATGTCGTGCAATGCGCGCAGAGTGTTTACAAGCGTCTGTCCCCAGAACTGACGGAAATGCTCGTTGCATTCTATGATTGCATCGTGCATGGTCTCGTTAATGCCCAATTGGAAGAGGCATACGAAATTCTTTATGTCCTGATATATGTCGGCAAGGTCTTCCGATATGCTTTTTGATACCGGAGTGTCGCTGTACTTCATTTCGGCCACAAAAACGTCGAGATAGGCGTCCTTGTCGGCAAGCAGGTCGTATATGGTCATGCGAAGCACTTCGTAACTGTCTTCTGTTACAAAATCTTCCATGTCCTCGTCGTTGATTCTCTCTTCGTCGGGCAACATCTGTGCCTTTATATATAATAAGGGCAACAGTTTCAAAAGTGTCTCAACGAATTCCTTGCGCTGATGTTCGTTGGTGCGCTCAAGATATGCGCAGAATTCAGCGGCGACGGTTACGAATTCGACGGTGTTTCGTGAAAATACAATGTCTTCTTTTTCCATGTTTTTGGGAGTCGTATTATTTTCTGTCCGCGAAGTTACAAAAAATAGCGGAGCTCTCGGATAAACGTATTTAATTTTTTTGTATCTTCGCGTTTATAAATGTGATTTTAATACTTTTGCCCGAAATTCCATATGGCTAAGAAGAACAATAATAAAAAGGGGATGTTCTCCTCGATAAGGGATACATATCGCAAATGTGTGATATTTTTCAAGAATCATAATGTGCAGTTTATAGCAGGATTGCTGTTTGCGGCTTTTGCTATATTCCTGCTCAGCTCCTTTATATCATTTTTTGTGAAAGGTGGTGCCGACCACACTGTGCTCGAGGGGGTTGTCGCTGCTACCGATGTCGTGAATACATCGGGAAAGGGTGGCGCGGTTGTTGCAAAATACCTTATAAACGACTGCTTCGGATGGGCTTCGCTGCTCTTCTTGCCAATGGTCGCTCTTGTTGCCGCACGTCTTATGCGTCTTTTTGAATTCAGGTTCGGACGTTGGATGGTATACTGTTTTTTCGGTGTCGTGTGGTGCTCTGTGTTCTTCTCGTCGGTATTCGGTGATGTCCTTGTGGAAAGTTACGTCTCTCCGGGTGGGGTGCATGGCGATTTTGTCAAGTCGTTATTCATAGAACATATCGGAATTGTGGGGCTTGTACTGGTGCTTGCTGTGTCGTTGCTCCTGTTCATGATATATGTTTCGCGTAGTACCATTGAGAGAATACGTAAGATGTTGACAATCTCTCCGCGTGTTAAAAAGGAGAGTACTGAAACCGTGGAAGAGCAACAGGAAAATGCCGGTGAAGAACCTGCCGTGCCGGAAAATGAAGAGTTGCTTCCCGAAGAGGAAGAGACTTTCATGCCGATTACTGTTACAGTAGCCGACAATGTTGAGGAGGACGATATCGAGGTTCCTATGATAGATGTTGAAGAACCTGCCGATGAGGTTCCCGTAGACGACAGTGAACTTGCCAGACAATTCGACCGTTTTTCTCAGTCTGCTGTTGAGCTTGCTGCCGGTGAGAATGATGCTGTGATTGAAATGGAAGTCGAGGAGGCTGAAGGTGATGAAGATACCGGCGGTCGTATGATACGTCCTATAAATCCAAGGGATGAACTCAGTTATTACAAGCCGCCTACAATCGACCTGCTCGATGAATACGAACAGACTGTTCAGTCTGTAGATAAGGATGAACAGGCAGCAAATGCCAACAAGATTGTTGAGGTCCTGAAGAACTTCGGTATAGAAATCAGTTCTATCAAGGCAACGGTTGGTCCAACGATTACTCTGTATGAGATAACTCCTGCACCAGGTGTCAGAATCTCTAAAATCAAGAATCTGGAAGACGATATTGCAATGAGTCTTTCGGCATTGTGTATACGTATCGTTGCGCCAATTCCCGGAAAGGGTACTATCGGTATCGAGGTTCCTAATGCCCACAAGCAGATTGTTCCAATGGCTTCATTGCTCAATAGCCGTAAGTATAAGGAGACCGATATGGCTCTTCCGCTCGCGCTAGGAAAGACCATTTCCAACGAGGTGTTCATGGTGGATATGGCAAAGATGCCTCACTTGCTTGTTGCCGGTGCTACAGGTATGGGTAAGTCTGTGGGATTGAATGCGATAATTACATCTCTGTTGTTCAAGATGCACCCGGCATATCTCAAATTCGTGATGGTGGACCCCAAGATGGTGGAATTGAGCCTTTATGGTGTGCTCGAAAAACACTTCCTAGCCAAACTTGAAGGTGATGACGATCCTATCATAACAGATGTGAACAAGGTGGTACGTACTCTCAAATCGTTGTGTGTGGAGATGGATAATCGTTACAACCTGTTGCGTATGGCCACTGTAAGAACCGTCAAGGAGTACAATGAGAAATTCCTTAACAAGGAACTGTTGCCTACGATGGGACACCGATTCATGCCTTATATTGTTGTGGTCATTGACGAGTACGGTGATCTTATGATGACTGCCACACGCGAAATAGAGGTGCCTATCGCACGTATTGCACAGAAGGCGCGTGCCGTGGGTATCCATATGATTATTGCTACCCAGCGTCCTACGACAAATATCGTAACTGGAACCATCAGAGCGAACTTCCCTGCACGTATGGCTTTCCGCGTGGTTACTGCAATAGACTCGCGTACAATTCTCGACCGTTCGGGCGCGAATCAGCTTCAGGGACGTGGCGATATGCTCTTCCTTGCAGGTAACGATCCTGTACGTGTGCAGTGTGCTCTTATCGAAACAAAGGAGGTTGAGCGTGTATGTGCGCATATCGCAAAACAGCAGGGATATCAGTCAGCTTATATATTGCCCGAGCCTGATGAGTCTGTCGATATGAGCGGTGAGGGTGGTGTTGCACGTGGTGAGATATCATCCGATAAGCTGGATCCGTTGTTTGTGGATGCGGCGCGTGCAGTGGTGCTTGCACAGCATGGTTCAACATCGCTAATTCAGCGTAAATTCAATGTGGGATTCAACCGTGCCGGACGTATTATGGACCAGCTTTGCCAGACAGGTATCGTTGGCGAACAGGAGGGTAGTAAACCTCGTCAGGTGTTGTGTGCCGATGAGGCTGACCTTGAATTCCGCTTGAAATCATTGGTTTAAAACACTTGTGGGAATAACTATGAAGAACATATTTTTCTTTTTGTTGTTACTGCCTTTGTGGTGCAGTGCCCAAGTGCTCGACGCTGATGCTCTGCTCGACAAGGTGATTCATACGATGAAGGCTGACGCTCCGTTGCAGATGGACTATTCCTATACGGTATATGAAGACGACAACTCCATTGTTATGCAGGATAAGGGAGTGATGCGGCTCGAAGGCAACCGTTATTCGCTAATAATGGATAAAATGGGTATCTGGTGTAACGGCGAGACTCAATGGAGTTATATGCAGGAAATTGACGAGATTTATATAACAGATGCAATGTCCGACGAGGCGCAGAATCTTTCTCCTTTGTTCATTATGGAGAACTATCGCGAGGGATGCACCAAAGAAGTGGAAATAAAGGACGGCAAGCTGACGATTGTATTGCATGTCCCGGCGGACAGTGATATAGAAAAGGTGGTTTTGTCGGTCGATAGCGGTTCAAGCCGTCTGACAGCCATGGATGTGTTTATGCGTGGACAAGGATATATGGAAGTAAAACTCGATGGATATCATAAGAATTGCGTGTTTGCATCAGATATCTACGAGTGTCCTGTAAAGGAGTATCCTACTGCGGAAATAGTTGATATGAGATAAACAAAGAATTAAAAATAAAATAAATTGTACTATTATGAATATGAACAGAACTAAATGTCTGGTTATAGGTTCCGGTCCTGCCGGATATACTGCGGCAATATATGCGTCGCGTGCTAATCTCTCTCCAATACTTGTGGAGGGTATGCAACCCGGTGGGCAGTTGACACAGACAACTGTAATTGAGAATTTCCCCGGTTTTCCCCAGGGTATTACCGGTCCTGAACTTATGGAGAATATGCGTCAGCAGGCTATAAATGTTGGTGCAGACATCCGTTCGGGTAGTGTGGTAGCTGTAGATTTCGATGAGTTGCCTTATAAGGTTACTCTTGATGACGGAAAGGTGCTTGAGGCTGATACCGTGATTGTTGCAACAGGTGCTGCGGCAAAATATCTTGGTTTGTCTGATGAGATAAAGTATCAGGGTATGGGTGTTAGCGCATGCGCTACATGTGACGGTTTCTTCTATCGCAAGAAGATTGTTGCAGTTGTGGGTGGCGGTGATACAGCCTGTGAGGAGGCTAATTATCTTGCATCGCTTGCCGCAAAGGTGTATCTGATTGTCCGCAAGCCTTTCTTGCGTGCATCAAAGGCTATGCAGGACCGTACTTTGGCTAATCCGAAGATTGAGGTTCTCTTTGAGCATAACACCGAAGGTTTGTTCGGAGAAGATGGCGTTGAAGGCATCCACCTTGTATCGCGCAAGGGTGAGGCAGATGAAAAACACTACGACCTTGCTATCGACGGTTTCTTCCTTGCTATCGGTCACAAACCAAATTCAGACGTATTCAAGAAGTATCTGAAAACCGACGAAACAGGATATTTCGTTCCTGCCGACGAGAGTGGTGTAAAGACACTTGTTCCCGGAGTGTTTGTTGCCGGTGATGTTGCCGACCCTCATTACCGTCAGGCTATCAACGCGGCTGCCAGCGGTTGCCGTGCGGCACTCGAGGCTGAGAGATATTTGTCAAGATTATAATATAAATAGGTGTAAAGGGAAATATTTGCAAAGTTTTTGGGAAAAATGTTTTTCTATCAGCAAAATATTTCCTACCTTTGCACCCGATTTGGTCCGTAGGGGTTGAAGAAGACAGGCTCACGAGGAGCATGCACCTCGCGGAATTCACAATAAAAGCGATAAATTAAATGTACGCAATTGTTGAGATTAATGGACAGCAGTTCAAGGCTGAGGCTG
>CAJGDP010000046.1 GCA_904502235.1 uncultured Bacteroidaceae bacterium | reverse complement strand
TACAAAAATAAAAAAGAGGAAAATTCTCTCGAATTATCCTCTTTTGTCCAATCGTGCGCGTGATAGGACTCGAACCTACACGTCGCAAAACACCAGATCCTAAGTCTGGCGCGTCTACCAATTTCGCCACACGCGCGACTGCTTCTGTTTTTCGGGTGCAAAGATAAGCGAATATTTTGAATTATCAGCTATTTTGTTGCTGTTTTTCTCGTAATACTCCAAAATAATGGTTTTCGCGGCCTCTATCATGGTATCGCGTCCGTTGTTCCAGTCTTCGCTCGTGATGTCCACCCATTGGTCGGGTTCAATGCCGAATTCGGTGCTGCTGCCTTGAACGTCAAGCGTCGGGCATGCCGACAGGCGTACAATCCAGCCGTTGGGCAAGGTGTTGCTTAATGGCATGCCGCTTCCTCCGCCGGTCTTGTCGCCAAGTATAAGCACATTCGGCAATTCCTTCATGAGCATTACAAAATGGTTTGCCGCGCTGTATACGCCTCTGTTTGTCAGCACTACAACCGGGCGCAGCCATATTACCCCTTGCGACGGCTCAAGGTAAATCTTTTCAGGCTCCGAAAAGTCGTTATGTCCGGGGCTGGTCTTGTGTTGCATATAACCGCAATGCCGTTTCTCGTCGGTGAATGATGAGGCAAGTTTCTCTGCCGCGGTAATCAGACCACCTCCGTTATTGCGGATGTCCAGGACAATTCCTTTGGTCTCCTTAAGGTTCAGGAGCATCAGGGAAAGGTTATTGATGCTGAAACCTCCCGAAAAACTTTCGCAATAGATATATCCTATGCTGTCGGTGAGAGTGGTGTACTTTATGCCGTTTGTCAGTTTGAAATCATTTCTCAGGTAGTTGCGCTGTATGGAGTCACTGAAATTTACAGGATGGTTGAGTTTCCAGTCCCAGTAATAGCTTGTGCCGTACATTGATATGAGATTCACATGTCCGTCGCGTAATTCGCCGAGCATGTCGCCCAATGTGTTGAACAGTTCTGCGTCGTTCTTGCATGTGTCTGCGTATGTCTTGTATTCATCGTATACGCAGTTCCAGTCGAGTCCGAACTCTCTTTCTGCCACGTCGAAAAAGCAGTAATGCTCGTCGATGATTTTCCAGAGTGCGTCGAAGTTTCCGTAGTAGGAGTTCTCGTACTCTTCTTCACCAATGCAACCGCAAAGGAGTGTGGATACGCAGATAGTTGCTATGAGTAGTTTCTTGAACATGATTGAAGTTTAGTATGGCGAGTATGCTTTGATGCTGTTCTCCTGTTTTACTTTGAATATTGTCTTTGCAAAACCTATTGTTACGGCATGGTGGTACATGTGGCAACGTATGTGGTTTATGTCGGTCTGGTACAGGTCGGCGATATATGCCACGCGGAGCGCTGTACTGTGGTGTTTTATACGCAAAGGAATGTCTATCGACATCATGTGTCGCCACGACGGGTTGTTGAACGGATGGGTGAAGGATACTATGTGTCCCAAATGTCCGAGGCTTATTTCGTAGTACGACTGTCCGAACTCCGGGGTAAACATTGCGCCCATGAGCGGAATGTCAATCTGATAACGTGCAATCCAGTCGCTTTTCAATACGCGGAAATGGTATATTGCCATGCCTGATGCGGCAACTGCTGTACGCAATTTTGCTGAAACGGGGTTGTTGCCGTTGCTCATGTTGTAGAGTGCTCCGCCTTCCAGTTGTATCTGTGCTCCGGCAAGCAGTTTCAGTCTTTTGCCTATGCTGAACGGATGATATCCGCTCCAGCTGCATCCCATCATTCCGGCAAGTTGTATGTTGCCTTTCTGCAGGTTGCAGGCAATGCGACTGTTGAACAGAACCTGATATTTCCATCTGTAATTTCCGGTGCGGGCATCGCGGAAACTCTCGTGTGTGAAATGCAAACCTCCGCCGGTGTATTTGTAGTTGCTCAGGTATGTATCAAGATTGTTCTGGAACGAGATACCCAACTGTGCGCTTCTTACTGAAATACGCTCGGTTCTTATTGTGTCGGTTATAACATGTTGCGCTTTTGTCATTGCCGGTATCAGCAATGACAAAAGCGCAGTTATTGTAATTATTTTTCTCATTCTTCGTCGAAAAGTGTCAACTGTTCCGGCTCTTCGTCGTTGATATCGTTGTCGATAACCGTCTCTTCTGTTACTTCGGGTGGTGGCGGAAGCCTTGTCGGTTCAAGTTCAATGATTTCGTCAATCTCAAACGTTGTAAGACGCTTGCCACGTGCCTTGAAACTCTTTACGGCAATGAATTCGTCCACTTCGATAACCAATGGCTCGCGGAAGTTGTCGTTCCCGCCGAACATGACCTGTATGCGTGGGTATGGTGTTGCCGAGAACCATATAAGTTCGTTCTCCTTGTTTTCACCAAGGCAGTTCTGTCTGCGGGCATTCGCCTCCAAGGTAAATCTTTTTACATATGGATATCCCTGCTGTGATGCGTCGTAAAGAGCCGCACTCCACACCTTGCCCGGGTCGAATTTCTCGATAACCATAAGGTCGTCATCGTAGTGGTTGTTCAAATCAACCGGCATTACATCGAACTCGCCGTTCTTGCGTATAGCAAGTATCTTGTCATCGTTATGGAATTCGCCAAGATATTCACCGTGGTTGTCGAAATTGATGCGCAGGATATCGCGGTCGAACCACACATGTCGTCCGCCGAGAGTTGAACTTCCGTGTTTCTTGAGTGAAATGCGCAACACCTCGTTTTTGGTAAGTATGTTACCCATTGACTGTCTGCCTTTTATGGCAATGGTGCTGAAATCCTTCTCTATGATAGAATTGCGCAGACGTGGGTTCGGTTTGAGCATCACTTTTATTATCTCGGCCTCGCCGTTGGGGTTGGATGTGAAATATGCAACCTTTGAGCCGGGAGTTCCCTGTGTGAGGTCGTATTCCCTGTCGCGTGTCATACCTGTTGCGGCAAAGCGTTTCATGTAATGGATGCCGTTCTTGCCGTCACGATATACAACGTTGTATATGGTGCGTTTGTCGTTCTTCTTGAATACGTCGATATGTATAACATTCTTGCCTACAAACAGCTTCTCGCTTACCTTTACAATCTTGTACTTTCCGTCCTTGTAGAACAGGATTATATCGTCCATGTCGGAACAGTTGGTTACAAATTCGTCTTTCTTCAACGATGTTCCTATGAAACCTTCTGCTCTGTTTATGTATAATTTCTGATTAGCCTCAACAACCTTTGCGGCAACAATATTGTCGAAGTTGCGTATCTCGGTCTGTCGCGGATATCTGTCGCCGTATTTCTCCTTGAGCATGGTGAACCACTTGATTGTTACGGCGGTCATCTGTCCCAATTGTTTGTCGATGTCTGCAATATCCTTGTTGAGTCTTGCTATTAGTTCTTCGGCCTTATCTTTGTTGAAACGCAGGATGCGTGCCATCTTTATTTCCATAAGGCGCAACAGGTCGTCGCGTGTTACCTCGCGTATGAAATCTTTCTTGTATGGTTCAAGACGCTTGTCGATGTGCGCCAATGCTGAGTCCATGTCGGGTGCCTGCTCGAACTCCTTGTCCTTGTATATTCGTTCCTCGATGAAGATGCTTTCAAGCGAAGCAAAGTGCAACTGCTCCAGCAACTCATTTTTGCGTATCTGCAATTCGAGTCGCAGGAGTTCCTTTGTGCCATCTACCGAACGGCGCAACAGCTCGCTTATGGTAAGGAATACCGGTGTCTGGTTGTCGATTACGCAGCAACACGGTGTGATGCTTATCTCGCAGTCAGTGAATGCGTAGAGCGCATCGATTGTCTTGTCGCTCGAAACGCCCGGTGCAAGTTGAACAAGAATCTCTACTTTGTCCGATGTATTGTCGTCGACCTTTCGTATCTTTATCTTGCCGTTGTCGGCAGCTTTCAAAATTGATTCAATAACCAACGGAGTGGTTTTTCCGAATGGTATTTCGGTTATGGTAAGAGTCTTGTTGTCCTCGGATTTGGATATCTTTGCGCGTATTCTCACACGACCAGTGCGGTCGCCGTCGTTATAGCGCGAAACGTCTATGCTGCCACCTGTCTGAAAATCGGGGTACAATTGGAACTCCTCTTTTCTTAGATATGCAATGGCTGCATCACACACCTCGTTGAAGTTGTGTGGCAGAATCTTTGACGACAAGCCTACAGCAATACCTTCAACACCATGTATCAGCAGCAACGGGAATTTTACCGGAAGGGTAATAGGCTCTTTGTTTCTGCCGTCGTACGACAGCTTCCAGTTTGTGGTCTTGGGATTGAACACTACGTCGTGTGCAAAGTGTGAAAGGCGTGCTTCGATGTATCGTGGTGCGGCGGCAGAGTCGCCTGTGAGTATGTTTCCCCAGTTTCCCTGACAATCTATAAGATAGTCTTTCTGTCCCATCTGTACCAGTGCTCCGGCTATTGACGCATCGCCGTGGGGGTGGTACTGCATTGTGTGTCCTACAACATTTGCGACCTTGTTGTAACGTCCGTCGTCGAGCTCGCGCATGGCATGCAATATGCGACGTTGTACGGGTTTTAGTCCGTCGTACATATGCGGTACGGCACGTTCCAATATAACGTATGAGGCATAGTCCAGGAACCAGTTCCTGTACATGCCTGTAAGCCTCAGGGATTTGTCCTCGCCTGTACTTGTGCTGTTTTCAGATACCCCCTCGCTGTGAGGCATTCTATCTGTGTTGTCGTCAAATTCGTTGTAGTCCATGTTCTGTCAATGGTTTTGAACTTTCTGCACTGCAGTGTATTATGTGCAAAGATAGAAAAAAAACAGCAAAAAATAAAATTTATGACATTTTGGATTGTGATTTTTGCGTAAATGTTTTTAAACATTTTTACATATTTTCCCGTAAAGCCTGTTTGTATTGTGATATTTTATGTAATTTTGTCTTTAGTTATGGATTTTTGCGAATAATGAATTGTAAATTTTGCGCATAAAACTGCTTTATGAGAAAAAGTATATTTTTAATGTTGCTTGTTTTTGTGTGGGTTAACGGAGTTGCTCAGTCGGCATCAATGGGTTCTTCGTATATGACAGGTAATTTGATGTTGGTCTCAGTGCCGTCTGGCGCAAGAACAATCATTGATGGTGAGGAGGTCGGAGTAACTCCATGTCTTATCAGCGAATTGTCTGTAGGTTCTCATACAGTTTCTCTGTTTAAAGATGGATACTTCCCTCAGATATGTGATGTGGTTGTAGAGGAGGGTAAAACTGTAGAAAAGAAGTTGACACTTAGAGAAAAAAAGAGTGGTGGAAGTTTGTCGATATCTTCTTATCCTTCGCATGCTGAGGTGAAAATAGATGGAGAAAAGTGTGGATTAACTCCTTTGGTAAAGGAGGGGTTATATCCGGGTAGATATCGTGTTGAAATTACATTGAATGGATGCAATCCCGAGGTGCATGATGTGGTGGTTATGGAAGGCGAAACAGTTGCTCTTAATGTGGCGATGGGTGAAAAGGCGCAGACGGGTTCTTTATCTGTTTCTTCCTATCCGTCGGGAGGTACTGTCAGAATAAATGGTCTTGCTGTTGGTTTGACGCCTTTTACAAGGGAAAGTTTGGAAGTAGGCACATATAGTATTGAGGTAACAAAAGATGGTTACAATGATGTAGTCAAGGATGTGGTGGTAACCGCAGGTGAAACATCAAAAATGAATGTAACTCTCAAAGAGAAGCAACGTACCGGTTCTTTATATGTAACTTCAACACCTACCGATGCTTGGGTTATGGTTAACGGTGAAATAGCCGGACAGACTCCCTGTACAAAAGAGGGTTTGCCCTTCGGAACGTATAAGGTCGAGGTTGTGAAGGCTGGGTATCTTGGAGAAGAAAGAAATGTTGCGATATATTCTGAAAGTGTCAAAAATATGTCTTTTGCGCTTCAAAGCAATTCGGGAAATACGGTTCAGAGTTCGTCGTACACTACAACACAAAGAAATTATAGTAGTTCAAGTTATAACAGTTCGAATAGCAACACTTCAGGTACTGTGTCCAAGAATACAAAATCTTCGTCTTTATCGTATGACAAGGGTAAGTTTGTAACATTCGGTTTGAATGCTTCTGCTGGATATGATTATGATGGGTATACATTCGGCTTGGGTGGAATGATGAGAATTGGACGCTTTGATAATAGGCTTAATCTGCTTCTTGGAGCCAAATATCAATATGTTTCACCTTATCTCGAACATCAGTTCCTGGTTCCTGTGATAATAAACTGGAATTGGATAAGATTCAAAAAGGTGTCGTGGTACATTGGTGTCGGATGTGATGTCTGTATCGCTTCTTCCGAAGAGGGCTTGATAAGTTTGGGGCTTGATGAGGATGGTGCTTTGTCGATAGATGAACTTTATCCATCCACTTTGGGGCTTTCGTTGGGTATAGCTGGTAAGCATTTCGATTGGAATGTTGGTGTAAAGGTCAACGAGGATTTCAGGATTCTGGAAACCGGCTTTACATATTACTTCTGATTGTTAATAAGGATTTATTGCCGATGCGTTTACTTAAAATCAGCGCATCGGCAATAATATTATATTATTAATTAAGAGATTTTCGGCAAAAATGCTTAACTTCGCAGAATAAATCAAAGAAATATAAAATTTTAGAATAATATGGCACAGGAAGATGTTTTCAAGAAAGTAGTTGCGCACTGCAAAGAGTATGGTTTTGTATTCCCTTCAAGTGATATTTACGATGGATTGGGAGCTGTATATGACTATGGTCAGATGGGTGTGGAACTCAAGAACAATATCAAGACTTATTGGTGGCAGAGCATGGTTCTTCTGAACGACAATATCGTTGGTATCGACTCTGCAATTTTCATGCATCCTACAATTTGGAAGGCTTCAGGACACGTTGATGCGTTCAATGATCCCCTTATCGACAACCGCGATTCAAAGAAACGTTATCGCGCCGATGTTCTCATCGAGGAACAGATTGCAAAGTACGAGGAGAAAATGGAGAAGGAGGCTGCAAAGGCTGCAAAGCGTTTCGGTGACTCTTTCAACCGCGAACTTTTCATGGAGACCAATCCAAAGGTGCTTGCAGAGAAGGCTAAGCGCGATGCTCTTCAGGAGCGTTTTGCAAAGGCACTCAACGCAATGGATCTTGACGAACTCCGTCAGATAATCCTTGACGAGGAGATTGCTTGCCCCATTTCAGGTACACGTAACTGGACAGAGGTTCGTCAGTTCAACCTTATGTTCTCAACCGATATGGGTTCTACTGCCGACGGTGCAATGAAGATTTATCTTCGTCCCGAGACAGCACAGGGTATCTTTGTGAACTATCTTAATGTTCAGAAGACCGGTCGTATGCGTGTTCCTTTCGGTATCGCGCAGATCGGTAAGGCTTTCCGTAACGAGATTGTGGCACGTCAGTTCATCTTCCGTATGCGCGAGTTCGAGCAGATGGAGATGCAGTTCTTTGTACGTCCCGGTAGCGAACTCGAGTGGTTCAACAAGTGGAAGGAGACACGTCTCGCATGGCACAAGGCTCTTGGATTCGGTGATGATGCATACCGTTACCACGATCACGAAAAACTTGCTCACTATGCAAATGCGGCTACCGATATCGAGTTCCGTATGCCTTTCGGTTTCAAGGAGGTAGAGGGTATCCACTCACGTACAAACTTCGACCTTGGTCAGCACGAGAAGTTCTCAGGCAAGAATATCAAGTATTTCGATCCCGAAACAAATGAGAGCTATACTCCGTATGTAATCGAAACATCAATCGGTGTAGACCGTATGTTCCTCAGCATCATGTGTGCTTCGTACTGCGAGGAGAAGCTCGAGAACGGTGAGACACGCGTGGTTCTTCGTTTGCCTGCGGCTCTTGCTCCTGTGAAGTTGGCTGTTCTTCCTCTTGTAAAGAAAGATGGTCTGCCCGAGAAGGCGCGTGAGATTATGAACGAACTTAAGTTCAACTTCAACTGTTACTATGAGGAGAAGGACTCTATTGGCAAGCGTTATCGTCGTATGGATGCCATCGGTACTCCTTACTGTGTTACTGTTGACCACCAGACATTGGAGGATGGTATGGTTACTTTGCGTGAGCGCGATACAATGGAGCAACGTCGTGTTGCAATCAGCGACTTGCGTAATATCATCCAGGATAATGTAAGCATAACTTCTCTTTTGAAGAAATTGTCTTAATTGCTGTAAAATGAAGAATTGGAAATTCCTCTTTCTGTTATTGTCAGTTTCACTTCTGGGGCTTTCTTCGTGTGAGGAAGGCTCTGAGGATAAAGAGGCTGTAGCTTGGCAACAGGAGAATATAGCATATATCGATTCCATAGCCACCGTTGCCCGTGCAAACGCCGACGGTGACTGGAAAGTTATTCTCGATACCGGTCTGAACCCCGACATACAGCACGGCAATGAGTATTATGTATATTGCAAGGTACTTGAGAACGGTGACGGAACAGAACATCCGGTAGCCACAAGCAAGGTAACTGTAAACTATAGCGGTTCGCTTATCAACGGTTTCCTGTTTGACAGCAGCTACGATGGTGAACTTGAACCAGAGTTTGATATGCCTGTGGTATTTACCTTGTCGGGAACAGTCCCCGGCTTCAGCAAGGCTGTGCAGAATATGGTTACAGGCGATATGTGGCGTGTATATATTCCTGCAGGTTTGGCTTATGGTGCCGAGGCTAAATCGGGTGTCCCTGCAAATTCAGCATTGATATTCGATATTAATCTTGTCTCTTTTGAAAAGTAATCAAGGATATGAAAAACGAGAACCAGTTACAGATAGAACTTAAAGAGGAAGTTGCCGAAGGTACATATGCCAATCTTGCCATCATAGCCCATTCATCGTCGGAGTTTGTAATGGACTTTGTACGTATGATGCCAGGTGTGGCTAAGGCTAAGGTGAAATCGCGTATAATAATGACTCCCGAACATGCAAAGCGTCTTGCGCTAGCATTGCACGATAATCTGATGCGCTACGAAGCGCAGTTCGGCGAAATAAATCTGCCTGAACGTCCTGCTTTTCCGCAAGCACCGGGATATAAAGGCGATGCCTGATAAACGAGACAGAGATTGCAATACTGCAATCTCTGTTTTTTTAGTCAACCATCACTCCGTGTGCCCTGAATTCCGACAGGGAATATCCTGTGTGGCGTTTGAAATATCGGTTAAGGTAACTCTGGTCGGGGAAGTTGAAGTCGTTTACAAGTTCCTGAAAGGTCTTGTGGCTATACATCAGAGCCACTTGCAGCTCTATTATAGTGTGGTGGTCTATAATCTCTTTGGCATTCTGTCCGCTTGCACGCTGACATATAGAATTGAGATGTCGGGTTGAAACCTTAAGGATGTCGGCATAGAACTGTACCGAGCGGTTGTCGCGGAATTTGCTTTCCAACAGTTCGCGAAACTTGTAGAACAACTTGTCGTTGCTGTTGGCGAGTGTCGTCTCTTTCTGGAAATGTGCAATGCTCTTTTTGCTTATACGTTGTATATAGAGCAATAGGGTGTTTACACAAAGTACAATGCATTGACGACAGTATTCCATCTGCTCGGGATTCCCTGTTGCATCGGTGTCGATGATGTCAATCTGTCTGAAAATATTATTCACAAACTCGGTTTCCGTATCGTTGTTGCACCCCTGATGGGTGTTGCGCTCAATGGTCTGCATGGTTTCCGGCGACATGGAACTGCGTGCCGCCAGCCATATATGTTTCGATAGTCCCAGCAGACGTGCCGAGAAATCACTCGTTATATCCAATAGCAGTATATTCGAGCCCATTGGGCAGATTATTATCTGTCCTCTTGTAAAACGGAATTTGTTCCCGTCTATAGTGAACAAAGCCTCTCCCGCAGTGCAGTAGAAAATGGACGTATGTTGCATCTGATACACTTTCTGTACGAATTGCTGCAACGATGATTGCGTAGTGGCAAAGCCGTATTGAGGCAGTTTTTTAAGATATATGTTATTCATGGTTATTGCATGTTTTGCTTTATGTTTTTGCAAAAATAGTCAAAATATACATTAATGCAAATCAAAAAAGGACAAACTGCTATGCATAACTGTGTAAACCGCTCAACAGGTGGTTTACTCCAAAGTATGTGAAAAGCATTGTGAAGAACAATACAATGCAGAAAATATGGAAATTGCGTGGTTTGGAAATAAGTGGCAGAGAATGTGTGTGGAAGGTTATTGAACATGCAAGCAGTGTTACCAATGCCCACACTTCTTTGGGGTCCCATCCCCAATAGCGTCCCCACGATATGTTTGCCCATACGGCTCCGATGAATATACCCGTGGTAAGCAACATTGTGGCAGGGTATAGCAGTATGCGTCCAAAGAGTGCCTGCGAGGTCCTTTTCTCATCGTTTTTTGTGCATAATGCAATCATTGAGTTTATCGCGGCGCATCCTATCAGGGAATATGCCACAATTATTGTCGATACATGTAATGCCAGTATGGGAGTGCGCAGAATAGGCTGTGCGTCGCTTTCCGAAAATGCAACTATGCGCGATATGGCAAGTATGGCTATGCCGGCAATTATGATTATGCTCTTATATGTTATGCGGTGCTGTTTCTTTGCAAACATGGTGTTGAAACCGCTACGTTTGTCGAAGAATAGCAGAATCCACGAAACGAATGTCATGAGATATCCCATATAACTTATCCCCACGCCCCAAGGGTCGTGTGCAACCGACAAGGCAACATGTTTTTCCTGAATGGCTTTTATGCATAGGGAATATCCTTTCAACCTTACAGGCTTGTTCAGTGATGCGACGGCTGTTTCTGTCTCCCGGTTTTTATGGCTTATTGCAATCTCTACCGTGTAGTCGCTTATTTGCCCGCTCTTTTTGGTGTAGCATGTATCAGTTTTTATTAATTCCAATCTGAAAGGCAGTTTCTCGGTTTTGCCCTCCGGGGTGGTGAACATGGATGCCGGTATCGGCTCTTTGGGAAGGATTATTTCTCCGCGCTCTGATGTAATGAACGACGTGAATGCTCCCAATAATATCGTTGCCAACGACAAATGGAACATGATGAGTGTTCTGCGTTTTGATATAGATATTATATATGTAATGGCAGATATGGCAAGAACAGCCCAAAGTGCAATAAAAAAGGGTGAGTGGTATATATTGCCCGTCGCAAATGATGTGCCGTATAGCTTTTCTATAAAGGTGGCACCCACAAGCACGGGCATGAGCAGAATCATGCACCCGAAGGCAATCTTTTTAATTGTGACAATGTTCATCAGCAACCTGTAAGATGCTCATACAATACTCTGCATCCAATAAGCAGAAGTATTATTCCTCCCCACATTTCGGCACGTAATTTTTCGGCAAATCCTTTGCCGAATTTCAGTCCGATTCCCAAACCCACTAGTGATAATACAAATGATACGATGAAAATGGCTGCAAGCGGGTAGTACAATGATGAAATGGTTTCGTATCCCATACACGAAAATGATATACCCACAGCAAGAGCATCTATACTTGTGGCTATCGCCAGAGTGAATATGACTTTGTAGCGACGGGGATTGAAGCGTCTTTGTTCTTCCTCCTTGAACGACTCTATAATCATGCGTATGCCAAGGAAAGCCAATACAGCAAATGCCAGCCAATGGTCGAAGCTCTCAATAATATTGCGGAATAATCCTGTGCCCCACCATCCCAGAAGTGGGTTCAATGCCTGAAAGAATCCGAATAGGAATGCCATGGTGAGCATAGGCTTCCATATTGCTTTCTTGAAGATTATGCCACTTGCGATGGATACTGCAAAACAATCCATGGCGAGAGCCAATGCCATAAGCCAAACCTCGATATGTGTCATAGTTTTGTATGAGAAATATTTTGCGAAGATAAGAATTATCTGCCAAAAAATATTAAAGCTGTTGCAAAAAAGAAAAAATGCCCGTAATTTTGCACTTGCTTTAAACAATTACCGGGGCTATCTGGATTTGACAGCGGGTAGAAAAGGTATGTAAGCACGCAGTGCCTTGCCGGTTCGCACTATAATCTGAGTTGGCAAAAATTTATCTGGCAACAATACTTATGCTCTTGCTGCTTAATCGAAGTATAGTAGATTAGCTTAATCCCTGCACCAGGTGCGGGGACGAGACATCACCCGGACGCTGTTGTTCCGAAGCAATCCGATATGGTGGTGCAGGCAAATCGGGACTAACCATTGTATGCCTCGCT
>CAJGDP010000045.1 GCA_904502235.1 uncultured Bacteroidaceae bacterium | reverse complement strand
CATTTGTTATCGGTGGCACATCGGCTGAGAAGAACCTCCACACAGTGAAACTCGCTTCTACACACTACTACGACGACCTGCCAACAACAGGCGACGAGACAGGCCGCGCATTCCGCGACATCGAGCTCGAGGAGCAGTTGCTCAAAGAGGCACACAACATTGGCTTGGGTGCACAGTTCGGCGGTAAATACCTTGCACACGACATCCGTGTAGTACGTTTGCCACGCCACGGTGCAAGCTGCCCTGTAGGTATGGGCGTAAGCTGTTCAGCCGACCGCAACATCAAGGCAAAAATCAACAAGGACGGTCTTTGGATTGAGAAACTCGACGACCAGCCGGCTACACTTATCCCCGAGGCTTTGCGCAACGCAGGCGAGGGCGAGATTGTACGCGTGGATTTGAACCGCCCCATGAAAGAGGTTTGCGCACAGCTATCACAGTACCCCATCGCAACACGCTTGTCATTGAACGGAACAATTATTGTAGGTCGTGACATCGCACACGCAAAACTCAAAGAGCGCATCGACCGTGGTGAAGGATTGCCACAATACATCAAGGACCATCCAATCTACTACGCAGGTCCTGCAAAGACTCCTGCAGGCATGCCTTGCGGTTCTATGGGTCCCACAACAGCAGGTCGTATGGATTCATACGTCGACCTGTTCCAGGAGAACGGCGGTTCTATGATTATGCTTGCAAAGGGTAACCGTAGCCAGCAGGTAACCGACGCTTGCCAGAAACATGGCGGTTTCTACCTTGGTTCAATAGGTGGTCCTGCAGCAATCCTTGCACAGAACAACATAAAGAGCATCGAGTGCGTTGAATATCCTGAGCTCGGCATGGAAGCAATCTGGAAGATTGAAGTTGAAGACTTCCCCGCATTCATCCTCGTTGATGACAAGGGCAACGACTTCTTCAAGCAGATTAAGCCACGTTGCAGCTGCTGCAAGTAACAAGTATATTTTTAACGGTTCATCCCCAACCTACCATGTGTAAGTTGGGGGTGATTTCTTTTATAATAAAAAAGTACTGATATTCACGAACAAAAAAGCCTCTTGTTTTGTTTACTTTCAAGTATGTAATATCAGTAAAATTTAATATAGTGGATACTGCAAAATTCAGGAGAGAGCTGCTGGAAATACAGTCGGAACTGCAACGTTTTGCATATAAGTTGACAGCAGACAAGGAAGAGGCGAACGATCTGTTGCAGGAAACCTCGTTGAAAGCTTTGGGCAATATGGAGAAGTATACTCCCGACACCAATTTCAAAGGGTGGGTATATACCATAATGCGTAATATCTTCATCAACAACTACCGCAAGGTCATACGCGACCAGACCTTTATCGACCATACGGATAATATGTTTCACATAAACCAACCGCGTGAATTCGAGAATTACATAACGGAAAACAGTTACGACAGCAAGGAGATTTACCGTGTGGTATATGGGTTGCCACGCGACTACAGGATTCCGTTCCTGATGCATATCTCGGGATTCAAGTATCGCGAGATTGCCGACAGGCTCGGACTTCCGTTGGGAACAGTCAAAAGCCGCATATTCTTCACCCGACAGCAACTACAGTCTCTGCTCAAGGATTTCCGCAAGTAACAGGAATCATTTAGATATTTGCTATTCGCATGATGTCGGCAAAGACTCCGGCTGCGGTTACACCTGCACCTGCGCCATATCCCTGGATGAGCATAGGATACTCCTTATAGCGTTCGGTTGTAAGCAATATGATGTTGTTGCTTCCTTCGAGGTGGTAGAACGGATGACGTTCATCTACCTTGCTGAGCGATACGCTTCCCTTGCCGTTCTCGTACTTGGCAATGAAACGCCAATGCATTCTCTCTGCAACAAGTTTCCTGCGCTCTTCCTCGAAGTGCGCATCGAGTTCGGGCAGTCTTGTCCAAAAGTTGTCGAGTGTTCCGTCGAAGAGTTCCTGTGGAATAAACAGGTTGGCTTCTACATCGCTCTGCTCTATTGAATATCCGGCTTCACGCGCAAGGATAACAAGTTTCCTTATCACATCCTTTCCGCTGAGGTCGATACGTGGGTCGGGTTCGCTGTAGCCCTTCTCCTTTGCAAGCTGAACAGCTTTGCTCATGGGCACATCTTCGCTCAATACGTTGAATATGAAGTTCAGTGTTCCGCTCAACACGGCTTCAATCTTAAGAATCTTGTCGCCACTGTTGATGAGGTCGTTTATTGTACTTATGACTGGCAAGCCTGCGCCCACATTGGTTTCGAACAGGAACTTGATATTGCGCTGACGTGCTATGTGCTTGAGATTGCTGTATGTGGAATATTCCGAAGAAGCTGCTATCTTATTTGCCGCTACAACGCTGATGTTGTGCGACAGCATATCGCCATACAACGACGCCACATTCGGATTTGCTGTACAGTCCACGAATACGGAATTGAAAATATTCATCTTTATTATCTCGGCACGCAAAGTATCCAGATTACACTCCTTGCTCTCTGCCAGTCTTGCACGATAGTTGTCGAGTTCAAGACCTTCGCGGTCGAAGATTGCACGGCTGCTGTTTGCAATGCCCACGATATTTAGTTTCAGACCATGTTCGCGCTTCAGTTTTTCCTGCTGCGATGCTATCTGTTCGATGAGACTTCCGCCCACTGTTCCTATACCGCAGATAAAGAGGTTTAGCACCTTGTATTCCGACAAGAAGAACGAGTCGTGTATCACATTAAGTGTCTTACGCAACAGGTCGGACTTTATCACAAACGATATATTGGTCTCCTGACCACCTTGTGCACATGCAATAACATTTATACCGTTACGTCCCAATGTCTGGAACAGTTTACCTATGATACCTGCATTATGACGCATGTTCTCGCCCACTATGGCTACGGTGGAAAGGTCGCCTGTTGCATGCACGCTCTCCATGAGTCCCATTGAAATCTCCTTCTCGAACTCTTTATTGAGCACCTCGCATGCCTTTGCCGAATCTACATGTCGCAGACCGAGCGATGTGCTGTTCTCTGATGATGCCTGAGCTACAAGGAACACGCTTATGCCGGCATTGGCAAGTGCACAGAAGATACGGTGATTCACACCAACTACACCCACCATTCCAAGACCTTGAACGGTAAGCAGGTCGGTATCGTTGATGCTCGAGATTCCTTTGATGAGACGTCCTTCGTCCTCGCTGTGCGCATCGATGATTGTGCCTTCGCTTTCGGGGTTGAAGGTGTTCTTTATCATGATTGGAATATTCGCCTTGAATACGGGGTAGATTGTTGGTGGATAAACAACCTTTGCGCCAAAGTTACAAAGTTCTGTTGCCTCAACATAACTGAGGTGGCGGATTGTATATGCATTGTTTATGACGCGTGGGTCGGCTGTCATGAAACCATCCACATCGGTCCATATTTCAAGCATGTCGGCTTTGAGTGTTGCCGCAATGATGGCTGCCGTATAGTCGCTTCCGCCACGTCCCAGGTTTGTTATCTCCTCGCTCTCCTTGTCCTGTGAAATGAATCCGGGAACTATTATTATTCCGTCGGTACTATTGTCGAAATGACAATGTATGAGTTTTTCAGTTTCATCGCTTGCAAGGATATTCTTGCTGTGCTTTACCTCGGTCTTGATGAATTTACGTGCATTGTAGCGTACTGCGCCATCGATGAGCGCGGTTACGATACGGCTCGACAATCTTTCGCCATAGCTAACGATAGTAGCCTCGGACTTGGGTGTCATGTTGTTTATAAGCGCAAGTCCATGATAGATGTTGTCAAGTTCGCTGAGCAACATATTGACATCCTGCAACAATTCTACACGTTTTTCCTCGCATGGAATAATGCTGTATATAAGCTCATGATGACGTGTTACTATCTGCTGGAGTTCATCCTTGAAAGCCTCATCGCCGGCAACTGCAAGTTCGGCAGTCTTTATGAGTTTGTCGGTTATGCCACCGAGAGCCGATACCACAACGATGACATTCTCGTCCTTTGCGGCATTCTCGACAATACGTTTGAGATTCAATATGCTGTTTACGGAACCAACTGATGTTCCGCCGAATTTCATTACTTTCATCTATCAATCAGTTTTACATGTACTACGTGTACAATAATAATCTGCAAAAATATTAATTTTAGACAAAAACAGCAAGCATTTATGCCTGCTGTTTCACCTTATCCGCCAAAAGTACACTTTACGCAATCTCGGGGAGAATTACATATTCGCTTTCCAACGGAATGTTATGTGCTTTTGTACGTCCGTGTGCCGGAATATAGTTGCATGCTATATTGTAGTTCAGCTTACTTATGAAGCTTCTTCTAATTATTGAAAGGTTCTGGTGCAAAAGGTTTTCCGTGGGGTCAGTTATTGCGCGGAACATACGGTTTATAACCGTGGGATTCTTACGCCCCGAAACCTGGATATATATCCTTTTAAGTTCGGTCTCATAAGACTGTATATCCTTGAGTACAATACCCTCGGGGTGATGTAGGAACAGTATATACAAAGCCTTGGGTAACGGTTCCAACGTTATTGATACATTGGGATACAGGGGCAACGAGATGTTGAAATCATCGTCGAACATTATAGGACTCACCTCTGCATTTCCGCAACCGCATATACTCTCGGCGAGGATATCATTGCACAGACACTCGTAATTGTCCTGTTCGCGGAGAGCATCCTGCTCATAGGAATCGGGGAATTTATATCTTATGCCACCCGAAAGCGTCATAGTATTTTTTCTTTCACCGGCATAATATTCCGCTATCCCGCTCAGGAAAGCATTCATTTTAAAGGAGAATTCAACTTCCGTAGTTCCCAAATCGTCCTCACAGAATACTTTTACCTCGCTACAACCTTCGGCATTGTAACCCACGTCGCCAATGAACATCAGACGGCTTCTGCTCTGCGCCTTGCATGAGTTGCCATACTCCTCCATTTTCTGCAACAGTCCACCTTCGTCAAGCATTGGATGCTGACGCAGTATAAGTTCTCTTACAGCACCGCTATCCAAAGTCGCAGGCGATACTATATTGAACCGCTCGACATCCACACCCTTACGTCGTAGCGATGAGGCTATGCGCATTCGCTTGTCCCTGATATACCCATTGAAAACGGCATCTGCCGTTCCCTCTACAAGGAACAGGGAATTTGCCATTCCCTCGTATATCATGGAAGTGTCGGAATATAACTTCATTACAGAATTGTTTTATGGAATTCACACATTTCTCTTTTGCGAAATTATTAATAATTATTGGAATAAAGAAGCGTTATATTTATCTTTGTAGGAAACAATGAGAATATAAAGAACAACAAATCCGGTTGTTCCCCAGATAACAGATTCTGCAATGGCAAAAGAGAAAAGTATATTTTTATGTAACGGATGTGGTTACGAGTCGCCCAAATGGGCTGGCAAATGCCCTTCGTGCGGTGCATGGAACAGTTTCACAGAAAAGGTTGTGCGCAACACTCCGCTTGCCCGCGTATCAAACGGCGACAGAGCACAGTCGCAACCGATTCTCATAGACGACGTGGCAACAGACGAACTGCCACGTATGGACATGTGCGACAGCGAACTCAACCGTGTGCTGGGCGGCGGACTTGTCCCTGGCTCATTGGTGTTGCTTGGTGGTGAGCCCGGAATAGGCAAATCCACACTTGTATTGCAGACAATCCTGGGATTACCTCACCGCAATGTACTATATGTATCGGGCGAGGAGAGTGTACAGCAGATAAAGTTGCGCGCCGACCGCATTACACACGAGAGAGGCAACTGCCATATTGTATGCGAGACATCACTTGAGACAATATTCACACATATAAAGAACATAAAGCCCGAACTGCTCGTAATAGACTCCATACAGACAATGAGCAGCGAAGCGGTGGATTCATCACCGGGTAGCATTTCACAGGTGCGCGAATGTACTGCTATGCTTCTCAAGTTCGCGAAGGAGAACAATGTGCCCGTAATCCTCATAGGACACATAACAAAAGACGGCACGATTGCCGGTCCCAAGATTCTTGAGCATATTGTGGATGTGGTCATCCAGTTCGAGGGCGACCAGCATCATCTTTACAGAGTGCTGCGTTCAATAAAGAACCGTTTCGGAAGCACGGCTGAACTGGGCATATACGAGATGCAGCGCGACGGTTTGCGTAAGGTTACGAATCCTTCGGAACTGTTGCTTAGCGAACGCCATAAAGGAATGAGCGGTGTTGCGATAGCATCGGCAATAGAGGGAGTAAGCCCGTTCCTCATAGAGACACAGGCGCTTGTGAGTACAGCGGCATACGGCACTCCGCAGCGTTCAGCAACAGGCTTCGACGTGCGGAGAATGAACATGTTGCTAGCCGTATTGGAAAAGCGTGTAGGATTTAAACTAGCACAGAAGGATGTATACCTGAACATAGCCGGCGGTTTGCGAGTGAACGACCCGGCAATAGACCTTTCGGTAATAAGCGCAATTCTATCGAGCAACATGGATGTGGAGATAGAGCCCACGATATGTATGTCAGGTGAGGTGGGACTTTCGGGCGAGATACGCCCTGTGAACCGCATAGAGCAACGCATCGGCGAAGCGGCAAAGCTCGGTTTCAAACAAATAATTGTTCCACGCAGCAATATGAAACGTCTTGACACCTCGCGCTTCGGCATAGAAGTTCTACCTGTGGGTAAAGTAGAAGAGGCGTTCCGTTTAATTTTCGGTTGATATGATACATGAATTCCAGATAAGAGTACAGCCACGCGATGCCGCGAACGAGCAGTCGCTGATGCAATACATCGCACGCGAAAAAGGCATGGATGTACGCACAATAAAGGCGGTGCGGGTGTTACGACGCAGCATCGATGCACGTCAACGCACCATATATGTAAACCTTATGGTGCGTGTATTTGTGAACGAGATGCCTAAGGGCGATGAGTTCGTCCGTCGCGACTATGGCGATGTTTCGGCATGCAAGCCAGTAATTGTGGTGGGTGCAGGACCGGCAGGATTGTTCGCCGCACTCAAATTGATTGAAAACGGACTGCGCCCCATTGTAGTGGAGCGCGGAAAGGACGTACGCACACGCAAGGTTGATTTGGCGAACATCTCACGCACACATACGGTAAACACAGAATCCAACTACTGTTTTGGCGAAGGCGGTGCAGGTGCATACTCCGACGGCAAGCTCTATACACGCAGTAAAAAACGTGGCAGTATTGAAGGAATATTGAACATTTTCTGCCAACATGGTGCAAGCACATCGATTCTGGCAGATGCCCATCCACACATCGGAACAGACAAACTGCCCCGTGTAATAGAAAACATAAGGAATACCATAAACTCATGCGGCGGAGAGGTACGCTTTGAAACACGCATGGAAGAGATTCTCATAAAAGACGGTTGCGTAAAGGGTATAAGAACCAACAAGGACGAGATTCTTGCCGATGCCGTGATTCTTGCCACAGGACACTCCGCAAAAGACGTGTATCGTTGGCTCAACGCCAACAATGTTGCACTTGAAGCAAAAGGCTTTGCTGTGGGTGTGCGCCTTGAGCATCCTTCGGAACTTATCGACCGCATACAATACCATTCACCCAATGGCAGAGGCAAATATCTGCCGGCGGCAGAATACAGCTTCACCACACAGGTTGACGGACGCGGTGTATACAGTTTCTGCATGTGCCCCGGCGGTGTGGTAATTCCGTCGGCATCAGCCGAGAAGGAGTTGCTCGTAAACGGAATGTCGCCATCGCATCGTGGCGGAGCATGGAGCAACTCGGGCATGGTGGTACAGGTCAATCCCGAAGATGTGCTGTTGCCATCAATGCAGATTGAATGTGAAGACATAGAGGCTGTACCCGACGATTCTCCGCTTCGCGTAATGAATTTTCAGGAACGTCTTGAACGCCTTTGCTGGCGCATGGGAAATTACAAACAGACAGCTCCTGCACAACGCATGACCGACTTTGTTCGTCGCAAACTAAGCTACGACTTGCCACGCAGTTCATACGCTCCGGGACTCATTTCTTCGCCCATGCACTTCTGGTTGCCCGAGTTCGTATCCACACGTCTGGCGCGTGGCTTTGAACACTTCGGACGCACATCGCGCGGTTTCCTCACATCGGAAGCCACGATGATTGGCGTAGAGACACGCACATCATCACCTGTGCGCATAGTACGCGACAACGAAACACTGCAACATGTAACCATACAAGGACTGTTCCCATGCGGTGAAGGTGCAGGCTATGCAGGCGGTATCGTTTCAGCCGCTGTAGATGGTGAACGCTGCGCTATGTCGGCAAAAGAGTATTTAGGCATATAATCTTAAATAAAAACAATATGTACAAGTTCAGACCAATTCTTAAATCATTGATTTGGGGCGGTGAGAAGATTGCCCCATACAAAGGTATCGAAACCGACATGAAAGCCATTGGCGAAAGTTGGGAAATCTCGGGCGTGAAGGGCAACGAATCGGTTGTTGCAGGCGGAGTCGATGACGGCATGACAATCCCCGAGCTCATTGCACGAGACAAGGAGACACTCCTTGGCAAACAGAACTTCGAACGCTTTGGCATGGAATTCCCATTGCTCATCAAGTTCATCGACGCACGTCAGGATCTCTCAATCCAGGTGCATCCCGACGATGCATTGGCTTGGCAGCGCCACCAGTCAAAAGGAAAGACCGAAATGTGGTACGTTGTCGATGCTGACGAGAACGCACGCTTGCGTTCAGGCTTTGCAAAGCAGGTTACACCCGATGAATACGAGCAGAGCATTGCCGACAACACAATAACCGACCTGCTCAAGGAATACGACATACACAAGGGCGACCTCTTCTTCCTTCCTGCCGGACGCATCCACTCAATTGGCGCAGGTGCATTCATTGCCGAGATACAGCAAACATCGAACATCACATACCGTATCTACGACTTCAACCGTCTCGATGACAAAGGCAATCCACGAGAACTGCATACCGAACTGAGCAAAGACGCTATTGATTATACCGTATTGCCCGACTACCGCACATATTACGAAGAGCGCAACGACGAGCGAGTTCCATTGGTATCGTGCGACTATTTCACAACATCATTACTCAAGCTCACAAAAGCATACGAGATGCCATTGGAGAACCTCGATTCATTTGTGATACTTATCTGCACAGCAGGCAACGGAACCATAACCGACAACAAAGGCAACACCGTTGAAATACGCCAGGGCGAAAGCATTCTTGTTCCCGCCGACGTCGAGAACCTGAAATTCGAAGTAAACGAGAAACTCGAACTGCTGACAAGCTGGATTTAACAACAACAATAAAAGCTGCGCTCACGAGCGCAGCTTTTATTTGTTTATCTCAATTCTATCACATCCCCGACTTTGAGTTTTGCGTACTCCTTGTACATGGGATTCATCTTATAGAGTTTCTTCAGTTTTATGCCATACTTCTGCGACAGGCTGTAAAGACTTTCACCGGCCTGTGTCGTGTGGAACGAATTCCCCTTTCTTGCCTTGTTATTCTTCTTTTCAAGATATATTATGTCGCCGGCATTTATTGCATAGCCCTTATACAGGTCGTTATACTTGCGCAACTTGCGTTTTGAAATTCCGAACTCTGCCGACAGGCTCTCGAAAGTATCTCCATACTCTGCCACAGTATATATCAAGCCGTTAGCCTTCAACAGTTCGTGTCTGCCGGACGATTCCGAGCCGATAGGAGCATCTACGGAACCTACGGTATCATCCTTCACCTTTATATCCGAAGCCTTGTATGAATCGTATTTCTGCAATCCATATCTCTCAATAAGATTGATGAGTTTTGTGGGATATTCACTGTCCTCGGCATACCCGGCCTTCTTCAAGCCCTTTGCCCATCCCTTGTAATCAGTCTTTTTAAGGTCGAAAAGGAAATCATACCTGCTGTTCGAGATAAGGAACTTGGAATGGTCCTCATAAGATTCCCTCGTATTCTTATAGACACGGAACTTGCACCATTTGCCATTATCCCACTTGGAATAGGTGCGGCCCTGCCAACGTTTGTCAGCCTTTACACCAAAGTGATTGTTTGCCTCCTGGACAAGGTCGCTTCGTCCTGCTCCACCCTCCAACAAAGCCTGTGCAAGCGTGATACTTGCAGGAATACCATGACGGTTCATCTGCTCCACAGCCATAGGGTAATAGGTCTCTATATAACGCGCGTTATAGTCTCCACTCTGCGAAGTTCCACCCGCATAATTACCGGTCATCTGCTTGCCCGACATACACGATGTAAGCATAAACACCGATGCACATATTGCAAAAAATACTCTATTCATAATACATATTCTGTTAATTAACTACAAATTAAATGAATAAATTGCTCATACGCAAGATTTAAGTTATTTTCGCGATGAATAATTTGTTATTTGGTTGTTTCCTTATAAAAGCAAACCTCATGAAAGAGATTATACTACAGAGCAAGGTAAAAGTATGTTCATACGAAGAACTCTCTGCCGAAGACCGTAAACTTGTTGATGCGGCGCGCAAAGCCACAGCCAACAGCTATGCTGTTTATTCAGGTTTCAACGTAGGTGCGGCGGTGCGCCTTTGCGACGGAACAATGGTTTGTGGCACAAATCAGGAGAATGCAGCATACCCCTCGGGGTTGTGTGCCGAGCGTACAACAATCTTCTGGGCAAATTCACAATATCCCGATAAAGCCGTAAAGGCTTTGGCTATAGCAGCATGCACAAAAGAGGGAGAATTGGCAAAACCAATAACACCATGCGGTGCATGCCGTCAGGTGATTCTTGAAACCGAGAAACGTTTCAACACCCCGATACGTATAATCCTTTACGGAACAGAAGAGTGTTATATTATTGAAGATGGCATAAAACCGCTTCTGCCACTGTGCTTTGATTCCGAAGTTCTGGAGTAACCCGTTCAGGACCATTCGTCCAAATCGTACTCCGCCTCTATGGTTTCTTCAACGTCATCAGGCAATTCCGAGAAGAAGTCAAACGACGTAATGCGCTCCACCTCGTCTATGGAATTTACATATTTGTCTCTCTTGTAGTTACCAGCCTCGTTCTTGTATATAAACCCGACAGCACGTGGATTGCCGCTTTGCAATCCGGTAAGCACAACCTTGAAAAAAGCGTCGGGAATCCTTATCTGATGCTCTTTTCCTATATAACCATACTTTGGAACCTTATAAAGAATCGGTCCGCAGGCAATATATACAGGTTCAATCTCCGCCCATCGTCTACAAGCATCTTCCAGCTCTTTCCAGTCGCCTCTGTTCAGATTATGGTTCTGAGGACAGATATTGGTCATATAGAAACTCTCGTCCATCGCCTTCCAATGCCATTTATTGTCGGCGGCGGGGCACATATGTCCTCTATCCCAGCCACTACGCTTGTAATCGTTGGTAGTTACCGCCAAATGAGGCGCTATGTTAGGATCGGGCAAGAACTTGTTACTACGACTCTCCCTTTCAATCAGTTTCTCGGTATTCAACTCCCAAGCCACCCAATTGGGTATATTGGTCTCGGGATTGAAAGAGACCGTGTAGCCGGTATGTTCAATATACACCTCAGCGATATCCTCGCCCGACATTGGGATCTCATACCTGCACGACTTGAAATCGCGCACACACGCGGCAAACATCAGTAACGACAATACCGCAATTATTGATTTTTTCAAAAGATTTTTCATACGGCAACAATAACTCTCTACCAAATTTGTAGATAAAAAAAATATCCAGGATATTTTTTTTTGCAGTGGTGCCACCAGAAAATGAGTTTCATTTCTAAATGGCTATATATCTTTGCGTTAAAGAATCGCTACAAACGTAATCTCCCGCTATTGCTCCACCTGATTTCTGCACCATTCTGCAGTGTCTCGCAGAGTCGAGTTCCTACTTTGGTGCAAAGGTAGTGCAAGCCGAGAGAAGAACAAAATAAATGAGTTTATTTTGTTCATCCGAGGCGAAGCCTACCTTCGGCGAAGCCAAAGTAGTGAAAATATTTGAAACAGAAACGGATGCACTAAAATTTTGCTCCACCTCAGTTCAGAATCCCTATTCTTATCTTCTGTTAAGATTGTTAAAGGCATCAATTAGTAAAGATATACTATCTATGACGGTCATTGTTCCATGCTTGGCTATCTGCTGATGGCACTCTTCAATTTGCCTTTGACATTCAACAGCAAGATTATATTCTTCTATCGTATAAGAGCCTATAATCTGAGCTTTGGATACAATGTAATTGCATATTTGAGACAGTTCTACAATCATTGAACGAAAACGAGCAATTTGAGCTACAT
>CAJGDP010000044.1 GCA_904502235.1 uncultured Bacteroidaceae bacterium | reverse complement strand
TGCTGCCTTTTGTTACTGACATGATGAAATAATAGGAGGAATAATTATGGAGCTTATATTGAAAGAAGATGTAATCAACTTGGGTTACAAAGACGATATCGTTAAGGTTAAGGACGGTTATGGCCGTAATTATTTGATTCCTACAGGCAAGGCTGTTATCGCAACAGAGTCTGCAAAGAAGGTACTTGCTGAGAACCTTCGCCAGCGTGCTCACAAATTGGCTAAGATTAAGGCTGATGCTGAGGAGCTTGCTAAGAAGATGGAGGGTGTATCACTCACTATTGCAACAAAGGTTAGCGCAACAGGTGCTATCTACGGTTCAGTAGGTTCTATCCAGATTGCAGAGGAGCTTGCAAAGCTTGGCTTCGAGATCGACCGCAAGATTATTGTTGTTGACGCAGCTAAGGAGGTAGGTTCTTACACAGCTACAGTTAAACTTCACAAGGAGGTTTCTGTTAAGATCGCTTACACAGTTGTAGCAGAGGCTGAATAATCTAAGGATTCAGATAGACAATAAAAAAACCAAACTCGTAAGGGTTTGGTTTTTTTATTGTCTATTATTTCGAGTTCCAGAAATTAAGGTATCTCTCTGCTACTTTGCTTGGTGTGTGGTATTTCTCTATTATTTCAATACTTTCCTGCTGCAGCTTGGCAACTTTGTCTCTGTTTTCTATAAGCCATTTCAACTTATTGTAGACATCTTCTTCGCTTGGAGTAACATTTATCATCGGGCGTAGCTTGTTTTCGCCAAGTATGTTGTAGCACTCTTCTTCGGCTCCGCCTATAACAATCTTACCCTTCGACATGGCAAGCAGTGCGTTCATGCCGGGTGAATAGCCATAAAGCTGGTCGAGCAGAATGTCGCAGTCGTTCACCATTTTTGAATATTCGGCAAAAGGCACGCTTTCCGCTTTCAGTATTTCGCATTCATTGGGGTATTCCTTTTCTATTCTTTCCAATGCTTTGAGCATTATGTCTGTACCTTTGTATATGCTGCGTGTCTTTTGTATTCCGATGAAGAATCTAAGCTTTCTATCCATGTTGTAGAATGAGATTCTCTCTTTTTTGTCAGCTTCTATCGGGAATGGTATGTATGTCAGTTTATTGGAATGCTCTTTTGTGTATGCGGTGTGGTATTCGTACATTCCGGCGATGATTCCGTTGCAGTCATTGGCTATGTGTCTGTTGAGTTTTGCTTTAGGTGTGTCAGTCCAATCGGCAGCCTGCTCGTTGGTGTAGTCGTTTATTATTGGCTTGTTACCAATGTTGAAGTCGGAATATCGGAATATATAAGGTTTTTGTGTACAAGCCTCAACCCAAAAAGCGTCCATGCCGTATGCGCCAAGAAATATCTTCTTGTTGTGTTTTTTAAGAAAACGGTATATAGGCTCGATGCGCTCTGCTTTCAGCTCAAGGAACATCGGGTTGATGAGCTGCACTACATCGTAATTGCGTAGTTTGGGCAACAGTGCATATGTTTTCAATAGATACGATATTCCTTCAAGTTTGCTGTATGTGGTACGTGTGAGTGAGATATCGCGTCTGTAGTTCTTCCAGAAGTCGCCGTTGCTGAGGACGCAGACCTCGTGCCCAAGGCTGCGTAATCCTTCGGCAAGTGTCCAATGCACGTTGCTGTATTCTCCTATAAGCAGTATTCTCATTTTTTTGCGGGTTTTTTTGATGGTATCATAATACGCAGGAGTGTCATTCCGATACGGCTATTGGCAAATTTGCGGAATATGCGGTATTTGAGCGAATACCCTGCTTTGCGTAATGGGTACAACTGTATGGGTGCAAGGCGGGTTCTGCATATTTGCCTTATCTCCTTTGCTTTCATGCCGATGAAGAGCATGTTCAGGATTGCATCCACGCAAAGCATGTCGAGCTTATGGGTTATGCCTCTTTTCTGGATACCGCTACCGTTTTGTCTTTGTGCAAAATGGTGTATTCGCTCTATTATCTGTACAAGGTCTGATATGCGTTTTCTTTCAAAATCCTTTGATTTGTTTGCTGTTGTTGAGCCTCCGCGTATACAGTAGCAATACAATGTGGCATCGCTTATAATCAGGCTTTGTGCATGGAAGTGAAGGATTGTGTTGAACTCTTCGTCTTCGTGGAATATGTTTTCGGGGAATTTAATGTTCTTTTTAAGTGCAAATTCTCGTTGGAAGAAAAATGTCCATGAGCTTCCGGAAAGGTTGTTTCTTTCCATGAATATAGCTCCGCTTATGGTATTGCTGAATTTGGTTTTTCTTGCTTGTGTTGCTTCTATGGAATCGTTCTCCTGCTTTACGACATAGTTGTAGCGCAATATGTGTGGTCGTTCCTGTCTGAGCTTTTCTATGCAGGCATGTATTGCGCTGTCTGGTACAAGGCAGTCGTCTCCATCCACAAACATGATGTACTCTCCCTGCGCATTCTCTATGCCTACGTTGCGTGCGCCACCGGGTCCCCGATGTTCGCTTTCTATCAGTCTTATGTTTGTGCCGAGTTCCGTTGCCCATGTTGGCTTTATGTCCGACGCGTCATCCACGATTATTATTTCGTATTCTTCTGTCGGCATCTTCTGTGCCATGATGCTGTGCAGACAACGTTCCAACAGCTCACGCTGCAGGTTATAGTGTGGTATGATTATTGAGAGAAACATGGCTTTGTCAGCAAAGTTTTTTCTTGAATATACTGAATACGAAACAATGTGCTCTTGTTCCGAACAAAGCAAATATGGTGAACTTGGCTTTTCGTGTTGTGGGGATGTTCATCTTGAACAGTTTGCTGATGCTTATTTTTCTTCCTTTAAGCATCTTACGTGCTTTGGCATATTCCTCTTTCTGCCCATCGGAACAGCGGCGCAGGTCGGTAAGACGGTCGATGCAACCAAGCAGAATTTCTTTGGCTTCCTCTTTCATCTTGTATGTGTCGTTTACTTTTTCGTATAACGAAACGGAATTTCTGAACAGTAAGAAGTGCGTCTTGAACGAGTAGCTGCTGGTTATACTTCCGGCATTCTTGTAATAATAGTAGAAACCGCAGTCGGAATAATATACGTTGTATGCACTCTCATATAACATTGGAGTTATATAAGTGTCTTCAAAGACTTCACCTTCGGGGAATCTTATGAAATAGAACAGGTCGGCACGGTATATCTTGTTCCATGAAAAACAGTGCTCGTAGCCTTTGCGTCTAATCCAGTCGGGGAATATTTCGTTACCGCTTATCTTTTCCGGTTTGAACGACAGTACTTCGCTTTGGGGTGATTCGTAGTTCTTGGTTACGGGATACTCCAATATGTCGATATCGGGGTTTGATTGCAGTATGCGCATGTTGTAATAGTATGTTCCCGATGCTACGGTGTCGTCGGCATCAACAAAGGTTATGTATTCTCCCTTTGCCACTGCAATTCCGGCATTGCGAGCCGAAGAGAGTCCGCCGTTCTTCTTGTGTATTACCTTTACTTTATCGCATTCCTGCGCAAATCGGTCACACACAGCGGCGCATCCGTCGGTGGAGCCGTCGTCTACAAGAATAAGTTCATAATCGGTATATGTCTGCTGCAATATGCTCTCGATGCATCTCTGCAGATAGCGTCTTGCTTTGTAAACCGGTATTATGATACTTAGTTTCATTGTTGTTATTGTGGAATTTACTATGTAATACAAAGGTAGTAAATAACTGTCTATTTTACTATATATTGTTACAAATTGTTTTATAAATAATAAAGGCTTCTGTTTTTAGTGCTGTTTTTAGCCTTTTTTTGATTATCTTCGCAATGGTAAAAAAGATATTTGCTTGTATAGGCATTTTATAGTCCCGAATGAATAGGAAAAACGAAAATATTGGTGCGACTGGGGAATATGGCCGTGTAGTCAAATACCTTGGACTGCTTGGTGGAGCTCAGGGAGTTTCGCTTTTTATAAGCTTGTTGCGCAATAAGATTGCATCGAATCTGCTGAGTACGGTCGGATTCGGTCTGGTGGGGCTGTATAACCGTACCATACAGATGTTCAGTGATTTTACCAACCTGAGCCTTTCTTATAGTGCGGTGCGAAAGCTCTCCGACACTTACGAGAATGCAACATCAGTGGAACTTGCCCGATATGTCAAGGTTACTCGTTCAATTGCCCTGCTTACCGGCATGGTGGGTATGTTGCTGTTCATGCTGTTTTCTCCTATGGTGATGAGATTCATATCGGAAGGCCAGGAGTTTTCCAATCTGTATCTGGTGTGCCTTTCTCCGGTGTTGCTTTTTATGGCAGTGTCGGGTGGTGAGGTCGCGATATTGAGAGGAGTCAGGAGATTGAATGCTTTGGCTGTATATAGCTTGTGGACATCGCTTGTGGCATTATTGGTGGTTGTGCCGATGTACTATTTCTTTGGTGTGACAGGTATAATGCCTTCGATACTTTTTATTGCATTTCTGCAGATGGCCGGTGTGCTGTATCATACGGTAAAGTTGTATGCTTATAAGGTCGCGCCTTTTTCGTTGCAGTTGTTGCGCGAAGGTGTCGATATGCTGAAACTCGGAGCCGGGTATATCTATACAACAATATTGACATCTGTTTCGGTGTGGGCTATATACAGTGCCATATCCGGCATTGGCGGTGAGGCGGAGCTGTCGCTCTTTTCTGCCGGTTATCTTCTGATGTCCATGTTTCCGTCGGTTCTGTTTGCGGCCCTCGATTCGGAATATTATCCGCGTCTTGCCGGCTCCTTCGGGAATGTGAGTGTGCGCAATGTCATGGTCAATGAACAGATTGAGGTACATTCACTTATACAGACACCCTTGATTCTGGCAATAGTGGCTGTGTTGCCGTTGTTGATTCCGCTTCTGTATTCGAGCGAATTTGACGGAGCTGTGCTCATGACACAGATGGCAATGTTCGGTCTGCTCTTTCACGTCCTCACCTATCCCATATCCTTCATGCCATTGTCAAAGGGAGATGTTCTTGTATTCATCCTGCAGGAGACTTTTGCAAATGTGGCAAACGTAAGTCTGGTTATAATGGGATATTCGTATTTTGGTCTAAAGGGTGTAGGTGTGGCTTTTATGACAGCAAGGTTCCTGGATTTTGTAATGGCATTCTCGATATCATATTTCAGATATGGATTCAGATTGTCGCATTGTTCTGTAAAATATGCTTTGTGGAATCTTGTTTTTGCCATGTTGATGGCAATGGCTGTGTTCTTTGTAAGCGGAATATTGTCGTGGATATGTGCCGCAGTGGTAATTCTAATGTCGGTCGGATTCTCGGCATATAATCTGGCGCGTCATGGCGATATTTTCAACAAGATATTGAAACGTCTTAAACTAAAGAAATAATATGTACAGGTTGTGCAGATATATAATACTGTCTCTCTTTGTGTGCATGCAGGCACTGTCGGCATCGGCACAGGTGCGCAACACTCTGTTTGTCGCACCTTTCGATTTTCCCTTGCTGTTAAGCGGTAATTTCGGAGAATTGCGTACCGATCATTTCCATTCAGGAGTCGATTTCAAGACACAGGGGGTAGTGGGGAAACCTATAATATGTGTGGCTGACGGATACATATGCCGTGCTTCGGTTACTCCGGGCGGTTATGGCAATGCACTTTACGTTATGCACGATAACGGATACATGACTGTCTATGCCCACCTTCACCGTTTCCCGTCGGGCGTTGAAAAGCGTGTGCGTGAATATCAATATAAAAAGGAGACTTTCAATACAAATCTGTGGTTCGCTCCAAATGAATTCAGAGTAAAGCAGGGCGATATCCTTGCTCATGCAGGTAACAGCGGATATTCATTCGGCCCTCATCTGCATTTTGAAATCCGTGATGCCAATGGAAACGAACTCTACGACCCTATGGAGTTCTACAGGGACAGACTTACCGATACCCGTGCGCCGCGCATACATGCACTCTCCTTTTATACAAAACGTGGCAAGGGTGTGCTGAATGGCAGTTCTGGTTCGCGTGTTTGCGAAGTGGATTCCGATACCGTTGCAGAAACATTCGAGGCATGGGGAGATATAGCTTTTGGCATAAAGGCTCTGGACTATATGGACGGAACCACAAACAAGTATGGTATAAGGGATATAGAACTGTTTGTTGACAACGAACTCTATTTCTCTTCAACAATGGACCATTTCTCCTTTGATGAGGACCTTCTGATAAACTCATGGTTGGATTATGGGCGGATGTGCTACGATGGAGAGTGGTTCCAGAAGCTGTATGTCGAGGAAAACAACAATCTCAGGTTGCTTGGCACTATCAAGAACAACGGCTGGCTCACTGTTGACGAAGAACGTAATTATAACGTGAAATGCCGCTTGAAGGATTACCATGGAAACACCACTGTCTGTTCTTTTGTGGTGCGTGGAAAGAAGCAACCGATTCCGTTGCCGGCTTTGCACACCCACACGTTGTACTGCAATGCAAACAATAGAGTAGATTATGTCGGACTCCGACTCGACGTTCCGCGTGGTGTGCTTTTCGAAGATGCTTTTCTGAATATCAGTCTGCAGGAAAGCGACGGAATAACATGGCGTTATAACCTTGCCGATACGGTTTACCCCATGCGGAAAGGTTCAAGAATCTCCTTCTGGACAGGTGGTAAACTCCCGGTTGACAAATCCAAACTTTACATAAGACATATTCTGCCCGATGACAGTTCGTCGGTTGGCGGTGTATATGCCAACGGCTGGATTACAGCCGACATAAAAACTATTGGTTGCTACGATGTGGCAGTGGATACTGTTGCTCCAAGAATTGTTCCGGTAAAGAAAGAGCGTTGGACAAAGGATGGAAGAGTGGTGATGAAATTTGAGGAAAACGAGACCGGGCTCAAGTACTTTAAAGGAGCTTTAGACGGCAAGTTCATCCTTATTGAATATAACAGCAAGAATTCCGAATTTACATTGGACTTAAAAAGAGAAGGAGTGAAACCCGGGCGTCATCTGTTGCGTTTTGTCGCTTCCGACAGATGTGGTAATGAGGTTGTATATGAAACGGAAATCGATTACAAATAATTAAAAACAAGATAGAATATGAAAAAACTGATTTTGACTTTATCGGCAGTATTGTTTACTGTATTCATCGGTAATGCCTGCACCAATTTCCTTGTAGGAAAAAAGGCTTCGTCCGATGGTTCTGTGTTTATATCGTATAGTGCGGACAGCTACGGTATGAGCGGATTTGTCGCTCATTTCCCAGCGGCTGTTCACCCTGAAGGTGCTATGAGAGATGTATACGATTGGGATTCAGGTGCGTTCTTGGGACAGATTCCCGAGGCTCGAGTAACATACAATGTTCTTGGTAACATCAACGAACATCAGGTGGCAATTGCCGAGACTACATTCGGAGGCCGTCCCGAATTGGTTGATACAACAGGTGTGATTGATTATGGCAGTCTCATTTATATTGCTCTGCAACGTTCAAGAACAGCTCGTGAGGCTATCGATGTGATGACATCTCTTGTGCAGGAGTATGGCTATTACAGCAGTGGCGAGAGTTTCTCTGTTGCCGATCCCAACGAGGCATGGATACTTGAACTTATCGGCAAAGGCGGTAAGGAAAAGGGTGCAGTATGGGTAGCTGTACGTATCCCTGATGATTGTGTCTCTGCTCATGCCAATCAGGCAAGAATACGCAAGTTCGACATGAAGGATAAGGAGAATGTGCGTTACTCAAAGGATGTTATAAAATTTGCCCGCAAAATGGGTTATTTCAATGGGAAGGACGAGGATTTCGACTTTGCGGCGGCTTATTGCCCCGCAGATTTCGGTGGCTTGCGTTATTGTGATGCCCGCGTGTGGAGTTTCTTCAATATGTTTGCCGATGCCGATATGGGCAAATACATAGCTTGGGCTTCGGGCGATGCGTCGGCAGAGCCTATGCCACTCTATTTCAAGCCCAAAGCACCTCTTTCGTTGCAGGATGTACAGCGCGGAATGAGAGATCACTACGAAGGCACTCCTTTTGATATCACAGGCGATGTAGGTGCCGGTCCTTACAAGATGCCTTATCGAGTATCTCCCTTGAGCTGCGAGGTTGATGGCAAGGAGTATTTCAATGAACGTCCTATCTCTACATTCCAGACAGCCTTTACCTTTGTGGCACAGTTGCGTTCGTTCTTGCCCGACGAGATTGGCGGTGTAATGTGGTTCGGAACTGACGATGCCAATATGGTGGTATATACTCCTGTATATTGCTGTGCAACAAGAGTTCCCGACTGTTATGCCGCACAGTATGCCGACCCTGTGGAGTTCTCTTGGAAATCTTCGTTCTGGGTGTTCAATTGGGTGTCGAATATGATATACCCCAAATACTCTATGGTGATAGACGACATGCGTGCAGTGCAGGGCGCGTTGGAAAACTGCATATACGAGCATAGCGTAGCATTGGAGGCAGAAGCACTTGCAGCAATAAAGCAGTCGCCCAAACATGCAGTGAAGATGCTCACCGATTTTACCTGCAACAGCGCAGAACTTGCTTTGGCTGAGTGGAAAAAGTTCGGTGAAAAGGTAATTGTGAAGTACAATGACTTTGTTGTTAAGAAAGAGGTCAACGGCAAGGTGCAACGTTCTAACACCGGTCTTGTTGGTGATATCGTCCGTCCTGGCTATTCAAAGGAGTTCTGGAAGAAAATTGCCGAAGATACAGGTGACAGATATCTTGTTCCTGAAACAAAATAATTCAAACAAATTGTAAATATTTCGTTTTATTCGGATAAAATATTATATTTGCGATACTTATGATTGTTTATGAGTATACAAATATTCAAATGATATAATATTATGGACCAGGAATTGATTAAAATGGTAACGGAAAAGGCTACAGAGTGGCTTTCTCCCAATTATGACGAAGAGACTCGCAAAGAGGTGCAGGCAATGCTCGACAACGAGGACAAGACTCCTCTTATCGATGCTTTCTACCGTGAGTTGGAGTTCGGTACAGGTGGTTTGCGCGGTATCATGGGTGCCGGCAGCAACCGTATGAACATCTACACTGTAGGTAAGGCAACTCAGGGATTGGCAAACTATCTGAACGAGTGCTTCAAGGATTTGGAGCAGATTTCAGTTGTCGTAGGTCACGACTGCCGTAACAACAGCCGTCTGTTTGCCGAGATTACAGCCAATATCTTCTCTGCCAACGGCATCAAGGTTTATCTGTTCGAGGATTTGCGTCCTACACCTGAGATTTCGTTTGCAATCCGTTACCTCGGTTGCCAGAGTGGTGTGAACATCACAGCAAGCCACAACCCTAAGGAATATAACGGTTACAAGGCTTATTGGGACGATGGTGCACAGATGCTTGCTCCCCACGATGTAAATACAATCAAGAACGTAGAGAATGTAAAAGTGGAGGATATCAAGTTCGTTGGTAACCCCGAACTCATCGAGGTTATCGGTGAAGAGGTCGATAAGGTATTCCTCAACGAGGTACAGACTCTCTCTATCGCTCCCGATGTAATTGCACGTCACAAGGATTTGAAGATTGTGTATACTCCTATCCACGGTTGCGGTAGAGTTCTCATTCCTGCATCGTTGCGTCAGTGGGGCTTCGAGAATATCTACTGCGTAGAGGAGCAGATGGTTAAGGACGGTAACTTCCCGACAGTTGTTTCTCCTAACCCCGAGAACCCCGAGGCAATGACAATGGCTATCAACCTTGCAAAGGAAATCGATGCCGACCTTGTACTTGCTTCCGACCCCGATGCCGACCGTTTGGCAATAGCTTGTAAGGACGACAAGGGCGAGTGGGTAATCGTCAACGGTAACCAGACCTGCTTGATATTCCTTTATTACATCATCACACAGTATCGTGCGTTGGGCAAGATGACAGGTAGCGAGTTCGTTGTTAAGACAATTGTTACAACAGAGGTTATCAAGGAGATTGCTCAAAAGAACAATATCAAGATGTACGATTGCTACACCGGTTTCAAGTGGATTGCAAAGGTTATCCGCGACAACGAAGGTGTTGCAAAATATATCGGTGGTGGCGAGGAGAGCTTCGGATTCTTGGCCGAGGATTTCTGCCGCGACAAGGACTCTGTATCTGCATGTAGCTTGGCTGCCGAGGTTGCCGCTTGGGCAAAGGATAACGGCAAGAGTCTCTATCAGATGCTGATGGATATCTATGTAGAGTATGGTTTCTCAAAGGAGATAACAGTGAATGTTGTGAAGCCCGGTAAGAGTGGTGCCGATGAAATCCGTCAAATGATGGAGAACTTCCGCGCTAATCCTCTTAAAGAGATGGCTGGCGAGAAGGTTGTATGTTACAAGGACTTCAAGGCTATGAAGCAGACCGATGCCGAGGGTAATGTGACCGATATCGACATGCCCGAGCCATCAAACGTATTGCAGTACTTCACAGAGAGCGGTCACAAGGTTTCTGTACGTCCTTCGGGAACAGAGCCTAAGATTAAGTTCTACATGGAGGCTAAGGGAAAGATGGGTTGCCGCAACTGCTATGCCGATGCTGTTGCAAAGGCTGACGAAACAATTGCAGCAATGAAGCAGGCTATGGGTATTTGATATCACCTGTATATATTAAACGAAAAAGACAGCCAAATTGGCTGTCTTTTTCGTTTAAGGAAAATTACTTTAGTTCCGATTCCTCTTTCATGTCAACCTCGTTACCTGCTTTATCATAGAAATGATACTCCAGATATGCAAGTCTTTGGTCGGGGATGACACGAATGCCTATTCCATACCTCATCTGCCACTTTCTATAAAGTGAGAATATTCCCTTCTTTATATAGGATGCGACATAAGGGTGTACGTGCAACTTGAATCTTTTCAAGCCAATGGTCTTTACCATTGTTTCAATTTTACTCTCCAGTGTTTCGGTAAACAGTACCGATGGCTGTATCTTGCCTTTGCCGTTGCATACGGGGCAACTCTCTTCAACTTCCATGTTGGTTGCGGGGCGCACGCGCTGGCGTGTTATCTGCATGAGACCGAACTTGCTCAATGGCAAGATGTTGTGTTTTGCTCTGTCGCGTCCCATGTTTGCGCTCATCCTTTCGTACAATGCCTGACGATGCTCGGCTTTGTCCATGTCAATGAAATCCACCACTATTATACCGCCCATATCTCTTAGACGTAGCTGGCGTGCCAACTCATCTGCAGCTCCAAGGTTCACCTCAAGGGCATTTTCTTCTTGGTTGCTGGCGTTGTTTCGCGCTCTGTTTCCGCTGTTTACGTCAACAACGTGCAGGGCTTCGGTGTGTTCAATTACAAGGTATGCACCGCCTTTGAATGATACAATCCGTCCGAACGATGATTTAATCTGTCTGGTAATACCAAAGTGGTCGAATATGGGTAACTCGCCACGGTATAGTTTAATAATGTCGACACTCTCCGGTGCAATTACCGATACGTAATTCCTTATTCTCTTATAGACCTCGATGTCGTTGACATGTATGCTTTCGTACGACGGGTTGAAGAGGTCTCTAAGCAGGGCGAGTGTTCTGTCGGTCTCTTCGTGTATTACGGTGGGGGGCTTGGTGCTTTTCTGTACTTTGTTTACCAATTCTTCCCAATAGCCGACAAGGGTGCGCAGTTCGCTGTCGAGCTCGGCAACTTTCTTGCCTTCTGCCGCCGTGCGTACAATTATACCAAAGTTCTTTGGCTTGATGCTCTGCATCAGCTGTTTAAGGCGTGTGCGCTCTTCGGGCGATTTTATTTTAGATGATACCGATACTTTGTCCTCAAAAGGAATGAGTATCAGGAATCGTCCGGCAAACGAGAGTTCGCATGTGAGGCGTGGACCTTTTGTGTTGATAGGTTCTTTGGTTATCTGTACCAGAATCTCTTGCCCGGTCTGCAGTGCTTCGGCGATGTTTCCCTCTTTCTTTTTCTCGGGCATTATGGATGCCTTTGCTATGGGGAAACTCTTTTTGCGGTCGCTTGTAACCTGTTTTAAATATTTTTGAAGAGAGTAAAATTGTGGACCTAAATCGGAATAGTGAAGAAATGCTTCTTTTTCGGAACCAACATCAACAAAGCAGGCATTCAACCCCGGCATGATTTTCTTTACACGTCCGTGATAGATGTTGCCTACTGAAAATGTGTCTGTCTGTTTCTCTCTCTGGAACTCTACCAATTGCTTCTCTTCGGTGATGGCAATTGAGATTTCTTGCGAGTTAACATCTACAATCAGTTCGCTTGTCACAATTCTTGTTATTTTTGATTTAGTAAGGCTCTTTTCAAGGCGAGTCTTTTTACCTTAAAACAAAAAACAAACTTGAAGTCTTTTTAACTCTCCTTGCAAGTTTGTTTTTTGTGTT
>CAJGDP010000043.1 GCA_904502235.1 uncultured Bacteroidaceae bacterium | reverse complement strand
TTTCTTTATTCAATTTCTCAAACAAAGACCGTTGTACTGCTTGTCTGTATGGAATGTTTTCAAGGATCATCATGCTTCCGAAAACCGCGTTACCGCGTTGCTTTCCGAAAGCGAGTGCAAAGGTAGTACTATTTTTTGAACCGACAAATATTTGCACTAACTTTTTTATAAAAATTTTAAACTTTTTTAAACCGACATTGATTCTCAGCACTTTACAAAATCACTTTTTTTGTGCAATTTTTGCCGATTTCTGAATCAACGGTTTTTTGTAAGAACATCCTCGAGTTTACGTGCATCGAGATTCTGCATCAATTTACCGCCAATAGCCGCAGAAATTGTTCCGGTTTCCTCGGAAACCACTATTGCAACGGCATCATAAATCTCGGTAAGACCGATTGCCGAACGGTGGCGCAGACCAAGTTTTTTGGGAATATTCAGGTTATGCGACACCGGCAGGATACATTGCGCCGCAGTGATGCGCCCGTTCTGGACGAGCATTGCACCATCGTGCAACGGAGCATTCTTGAAGAAAACGGCCTCTATCAGACGCTGGCTTATATCGGCATTTATAGCCTCACCCGTTTTTGCGACATCATCGAGCGACATGTTACGCTGCACAATTATGAGAGCCCCCACCTTCTGCTGCGCCATACTGTTACACGCAAGCACAATTGGCATAATATCCGCCGCATCCACACTCTTTTTGTCGCGCGAGAAGAAGCGTGAAAGAAATCCAAGACGACGATGTGAACCAAGAGTACGTAAGAAATTACGGATTTCCTCCTGGAATATTATCACTAGAGCAATGGCTCCAATGCTCATCAACTGGTCGAAAATAGAACCAAGCAGACGCATCTGCAACAGCTTTGAGACGAACAGCCACGCAAATATAAATATGAGTATACCCAAAAAGACATTGAGCGAACCCGAATCCTTCATCAGACGATAGAGGTAGAATAGCAGAAGAGCCACCAGCACCACATCGATGATATCCATTATAGCGATATTGAAAAACATACCTTATATATATATACATTAAACTTTTCCGTTCACAGCACGCCACAGCGCAACAGCCTGCGCTGCCTCCTTTACATCGTGTACACGAAGAATATCCGCACCCCTGTCGAGAGCCATGGTATTCAAAGCCATAGTGCCTTCAAGAGCATCCGTAGTGGCAACTCCGAGAGTCTTCGTAATCATTGACTTGCGCGATATCCCCACAAGCAAAGGAGCTTCCAGCATTGCAAACTCCCCAAGATTGCCAAAGAGTTCAAAATTCTGCGCAAGCGTTTTGCCGAATCCGAAACCGGGGTCGACAATCACATCACACACACCACCCTGCCTTAGTTGCCACATCTTTTGCGAAAGAGAGGCAAGCACCTGAGCAGTACAACACTCGGCAGAAGTAACATCAACAGAATGTGTAAGTACATAAGGTAAAGAAGCCTCGATTACAGCATCCAGCATCCCATTATCCCAGTCAAAGCCCGACACATCGTTTATTATAGAGACATTATGTTCCTTTACACACTCCCTAACGACCTCGGCACGGAAAGTATCTATGGAAACCACCGCATCGGGAAGTTCCTTGTCCAATATATCGAGTGCGGAATGCAAGCGCGCCAATTCTTCTTTTTGCGACACAGGTTCGCTGCCCGGACGGGTGGAACAAGCCCCCAAATCAAGGATCGAAGCACCTGCCGTAAGCATATCCTTTGCACGCGCAAGCAAGCCATCGCCTTCGACACGCGACAAGGCATAGAACGAATCGGACGTAACGTTCAATATTCCCATTACCATGGGAACATCACACATCAAAAGCCAGCCTTTTATGTTTATAGAGTATGACATACAAAAATATCTCTCGCGAAGATAATAATAAAATAGAAAAACTGAAACAACAGAACAACACAATTGGCATTTAGCGATATTTTTGCTAATTTCGCCATGAATTATGAACAATAGTATGCAAGAATACCTATTCAACGTAGCCGGACACATATTCGCAATCGAGGCAGAGAGCGCGATACCCGAAATATTGCCCAATCTGAAACCATTCATAACCCAAAGCAATGCAGAGCCGCTGTTCAGCATAACAGTGGACGACAGCATCGAGCCGGAATGGAAAGGCAACAGGATTGGAGAATTCCCATGCCCGTCTGCCACGTTCGAAGTCTATAAAGAAGAGAAAGACGCGTACCGCATACTGGTATCCGACGAAAAAGGCGTACCATGCGCATTCATACAGAGCGACGATGCATACAGACAGTTCACCGTCACCACACGAGGCACTGACAGAGAGAGAGAATTCGGGCTCAACAACTCCATTATGGTGATATACACACTATGCAGTGCATCACACAACACATTGCTTATACATTCATCTGTGGTGGAGAACAACGGCAAGGCATACATGTTCCTTGGCGCAAGCGGCAGAGGAAAGAGCACCCACAGCAACATGTGGACAGAGCACATAAGCGGCACCACACTCATAAACGACGACAACCCCGTAATAAGGATTGACGCAGACGGTGCTCCCATAGTATACGGCAGCCCATGGAGCGGCAAGCGTCCCATATACATGAACGTACACTACCCCATTGGAGGGATTGCCGCCATAGAGCAGGCAAAGGAGAACAGAATAACCAAAGAGAGCATACCCACGGCATTCAGCATAATGCTAAGTTCGTGCAGCACCCTTAAGTTCGACAAACAGATACACATGCAGATATGCGGAACAATAAGCCGGCTGCTTGAACGCATGCCCATACACACGCTCTTCTGCCGCCCCGACAGAGAGGCAGCTCTCACATCGAGCAAAGCATTTGGACTATGAAAGAGGAAAACAGACTCATACAGATAGAAAACCAGGTGCTGATAAGCGAGATAACCCGCATGTTCAACGTCATGGGCAAAAAGAGCGTAACCATAGTGGCACGCGGATACAGCATGCGTCCGTTCATCGAAGACCGTCGCGACAAGGTTATACTCACACCGCCACGCACACCCATGATTGGAGATGTGGTACTTGCCAAGATTGGTGAAAGCCGCTATGCCCTTCATAGAGTAATAAAAGAAGAGAACGGCATATACACCATGCAGGGCGACGGTAACCCCACATATATGACAGAGACATTCCGCATGGAGGACATAATAGCAGTGGCAGACTCATTCATAAGGAAAGGCAAGAGAATTGAAACCACAAGCCGTACATGGCGCGCCTATTCATTCATGTGGAGAATGTTAAAGCCCTTCAGGCGGATTATATTAGGAATATACCGAAGAGTAAAAAAATAAAAGAACAGTAAAACATGAAAATCAAAAAAGGACTCCAGTTACAGAACGTATGCGGTGAGCATATAGTAATCCCCGCAGGCGAAGAGAATATGGACTTCAGCCATATCATAAGCCTGAACCCCACAGCCGCATATCTTTGGGAGAACGTGGCAGAAAAGGAAGATTTCACAGTGGAGGATATGGTACAGCTGCTCCTTGCAGAATATGAGGTAGAAGAAGATATTGCATCAGAGGACTGCAACCTTATTGCCGAAAGATGGAAAGAGATGGGATTGATTGAATAAGACAAAAGCCACGAGAAATCGTGGCTTTTGCTATACTATATAAAACAGATTCGGACCGTTACCGGCCCGAATCTGTTTTTATCACTTGAAGAACACCTTCTTACCATTCTGGATGTAGATACCCTTTTCGGGGTTGAGAACCTTGCGACCGCTCAGGTCGTAGCAATCCTCGCTGTAGTTACCCTCTTCGAGTACAGACTCTACAACAGTAATGATATCTGCCAAGTCCTTGTCGTTTTCAAGAGCCACAAGTTCCAGAGTCCAGTATGCAGCATTGTTTCCAAGGTTAACATAAGAATTAGACTTTCTCAAATACTTATTGCCGGTTGAAACAGCCACGGCATCCTCATCTGCATTATAAGTAATTACAAAAGGCTTGGAATTTTCTGTTACGAACATATAGCTGGCATTCTTGCCATCCTTATTGGAAATATAGCCATTGTATCCACAGTTGTATATCTTGTACTCATTGCTACGTCCTGTAGAAGCGAAAGCCCAGAGAGCATTGTCGTCCAAATCTTCAACGCCAACGTATGCCAATCGGCCCTTATTTGTAGAGCTATTGCCAGAATACATACCCAAATAATTACCGTCCTCCTTGTAGCAAAGACGATACCAGGCAATTCTGTCGCCCTTTGTTGCAATAGGAGCTGTTACGATATAAGTTCCGTCGATTTTCTTGAGCAGTTCACGGAAAGTTGCAAGATAGTTCTTGTACATCTTTGCATTGTCGCTGTCGCCAAGAACATTCAAATAGTGGTTATACAGGTCGATAATATAAGTCTCAAGGTTACGGTCCTTAACAACAATAGAATTGTTGAAGATATTCATTGTACCTATGCTGACGAGATTTAGTACCTCGGTAATAACCAAGCGCGACTCTTCCATGGCATTGTCGAGCTCCTGCTTGTAGAAATTCTCGGAATTGTCATTATAAACAAATCCATACCACATTGAACCCGAATCAGATGCAGGTTTACCTATTATGATATTAACACTCTCATCATCAACCGTTGTTCTCTTGTCGCTTGCACCAAGACCAACCACATCGGTAGTAGCAGCCTTTGTAAAGAAGAAGTTACCGTCGTCGGTATAAGTCAATGTAAAGCGAGCCGCACCGGCATTTGTAGGAATATCAGCATAAACGACATCGTTATATGCAAAATCCTTTACATAATATCCTTCGGCGGTCTTGAGATAATAGACACCAGCCTCACCAGTGTATTCGATACTCCAACGTGCAGCTGCATTGCCATCCTTTACAGACTGCGACTCCACAAGACCGTCATAAGAGTTTCTGAGTTTTTTTCCAGACTTTAGAGAATAGATATTCACCTCCATACCTTCCTCGAACATCACACGTGTACCTTCGGTATTTACAAGACGGCGACACTCATTATCGAGCAGAATACTCCACTCTGCATAAGACATAGCACTTGTATCTTTGTCCTTATACGCCTTGGATGCCTGTTTGAAGATGTCCCTTAGATAAGCAAGAGAGTCGGGATAGAAGTAACCTATTTCATTACCGACAACAGCCTCACGATAAGTATACACTTCCGCTTTATCGAGAGAGGTCTTCAAAGCCGTATACTGCATACTTTCAGGTCCCTTAGACGCATGAAGCACCTCTGCATCCTCACCATTAGCCTGAGCGGCAACAACTCTGTAGTTCTTGCCAAGATAAGCATTAGGAATCTTCATGCTCAGTCTGTTGGTATAAGTAATAAGTTCATTGGTATCGGCATCATAGAGTTTGAAACCAAGTGCACCACCGGCATTCTCGCCCTTGGTGATTGTAACCACACCATCCATTATAGAATAGTAGTAACCCTGAGCAGCAACAGTCTCATCGATGTAATCCTCCCACTGACCGAACAGGCCACAGAAGTTGTTTGCTACAGGAGCCTCGTCGCTGTAATCGGCACGGTTACCTACAGGATTCTCATTAAGAATACTCTGAATCTGCTTTGATGGTCTTACACGGTCTTCAAGGAACATAAGATGTCCACCCTTCTTAGGATAGTTCGCTGCCTTGATTCTAGCCTTGCAAGCATCGATATCCTCCTGAAGCAAATAAACATAGTGATGACCATAGTCGCCCACATAAGCATTCTTCATTGGAATAAAGAATCCCCAAGCCTCAAAGAATTCAGTCAAATCTACCTGAGCGATGGAACAGCACTTTTCAACAAACTTCAACTGGTCGTTGACTGCATTGACAGAATTTTTGTAGAAACCGTCAGCATCCTTCTCATCCGAAGAACGTACTGTCCAACCCACAAGTTTATCCTTACGGAGTTCCTCGAACAATACAGGATAGAAGTCGGGTTTCTTACCTGCCGCATGGAAGTAAAGGAATAGCTGGAAGTACATACGTGTCATACTGAAAAGTTCAGAACCGTAAATACTCTCTCCACGTACAACATAAGGAATTTTATTCTCGAAATCTTTTATTTGAGCATCCATATTCCAACCACGGCTGGTATGTGTACCTGTATCAAAGATAGTAAAGTTTGCCAAAGCATTGTTACTTACCTCTGATGTACCCACAATCTCAAATGCGTACTGGTTAGTATGACCAATCTCATGCAAAGGTCCCCAAGCGCTACCACCGTCGCGTGAAATACGGTCGAGATTCACAATGGTTGTCAAAGTATTGTTGTTATAGTGGGTACGATAGTTTCCGGCATCCATAAAACCGCCATCGTCCGACATTGCAAGTTGCTTATTGTTGAAGAAATCATAGTACTTGTCAAGTCCCATGTACCATCTCTGTCTTTCATTCCAGAAATCCCAGTACTTCATTACCTCTTCGATTTGATTTGGACAACCCATTTCGAGATACCCCCAAGCATCGTAGCCTTTTGAGGGCTGCAAGAATTCCTTTTTACGGAAGTTCAACACAGAATGGTCGCCAACAGCCTGTATAGCGCCCTCGTTACGGAACATATTCTGGCTCATATATACCCAATCCTCATTGGTGTGTCCGCGCTCCTTGCTCCAGAAACCATTCACATAACCACCCTCGATATGGATTTTCACAGTCGGATAATCAGAGAGTTTCTTGGGACCGCTCTTTGTTTCAGCATCGAAACCTGTGTGAGTGTCGCATACGTAACGGATATAGAGTACACCGTCCTTGTTAGCTGCAGGAATAATGTTCAAACCTTCGGTGAGCGGAGTATCGGTACCGAAATAAGAAGTTCCGTTCATCTCGGCAAGGTCAATTGTAGTACCCTCGGGAATCTTATCTACAAAGATATAGAGGAAGCTCTTATCACTTTCTGCGCAGATACCTGTGGGGTTGTTGATGCGGTTGAACGGACGGTGATAAAGGATATCCTTCCACTCTTCGGGATTGCTGTAAGGCTTGTAATCAAAAATACGGAAGTTCTTTTCGCCAAGATGCTCACGGGTTTGTGTAGCCCATGAGTTGTTCTTTACCTTTAGAACTGCCTGCTGCAAATCAGCAGGAACACCATCCATTGCAGCAACCAAATCAGCATCATTCATCGAAGCATATTCAGCCTTGAGCTGTGTACCTGCGTTGTCGGCAAACAAGCCGTTTACCTTTTCTATAATAGTAGCCTTGTTCTCGGCAATACTGCTGTATGCAACAAATTCGGCATAAGCATCGTCCTTCTGCAAATCGGTGAGCGAGACCTCTTCGAACGTCCACTCCGTACCCGAAACCTCACCGTCGTTAGGACCATTGCTCCAGGGCACAACCTTTGAGCCACTGTCGCAGTGCAATCCCCAACCACCGGCTCTGCCACTTGCATCGATATTATAATCACCTTTCAATGTCGCATTTTCGGTTACAGCGAACCAAACGACATTGTTGCCGGTCTTGAACTGCACGTTTGTACCGCTCTCGTTCTGCAGATAACGGCGAGAGAAAACGTTCTTGATTGAATACTTGCCGTTGTTTTCGGTAAACTCCCACATCTGCTGATAGTCGGTTTCACTACCCTTTGTAACACACGACAAAGCATGCGAAATAGGATTTGCAGTAATGACTGTACCGTACTTACTGCTTACAATACGATAGACTTTGCCCGATTCCACCTGCGCCATAGCCACACCGGAGAACATCACGAGCAATGTCAGTAATAAGGATTTAAGTTTCATATCATTAAATTTAAGTTATAATTCATACGCAATATTGCATATTAGCATATCAGTGCAAATATATACAAAAATTATATTATAAGGAGAACTATTCTCTTTTTTTTAGAAAAAAAAAAAAATGCAGTTGAAAATCACCCTTTTTCTTGTTTATTTTAATAAAAATAGCAACCTTTGCACGATAGAATACCCGTATAGGGCAAAACCGAAAAAACTTGTTTTTTTATAAATCTTAATTTTTACATTATGAGAAAAAATTTATTTCTGACTCTGGCGTTGGCATTTGCGTCGTTCGCAGGTGCTGCGGCACAGGATTGGGCTGTAACATTGGGACCTCAGGAAGGTCTTCCCGGTGATTACGTTACCTTGGACGGAGGTACTGTTAGATACTTCAAGTCAGGTATCATCAGAACAGCAGAGCCAATCACATCATTGCGTCTGACATGTGCAGGCAACAGTACAAACAACAAGCCAAACGGAAACAACTTCCGCATGATGCTCAGTGAGTTGAACGTGTACACAGCCGACATGTCAAGAGAGCTTACTTACACTGTAACTACAAATGCCGACCACAACACACTTGCAAATGCATTCGATGGTCAGGGTTTGAGAGCATTGTACGACGGCAAGTACAACAACTACTTCTCTACAATGTCTGCAGAGGCCGGTGCCGTAACAGACTACCACTATGTAGAACTAACATTCGAAGAGGAAATCGACCGTTTCATCATTGAATGGGCTGGTAAGGCAGGTTCAGGCGAAGTTCCTTCTTGCGTTGGTTTGACCGAAGGTGGTGTTGAGTTCACAGAACCTTATGGCGACCGTTCTACAAGTTTCGGTGAAGAGAAAATAGCAGATTTTGACGAGCTTATAGCTGCCGACTACTTCACTATCAAGGGTAATGCAGTAAAGACCTTTACTGTTTACTATGGTAACAACAACGAAGGTAAGTATGGACAGGTAAACAAAGAAGAGACAGAAAAAATCGGTGGCAACGGTAGCGGTTCAAAGTATGTTACTCCCGGTAACGAGAGCAACGTAGCAGACGAGCCATCACTCGACTTCATGACACGCCTTGTACCTGCAGGAGACGATACATACTACATGTATTTCCCAATGGTTAACCAGTACTTGAACGCAGATGCAACAGACAATGCATTCAACGACGCTCAGAACGGTTGGCAGGTTAAGACAAGCGACATCAAGAAGGCTGCTAAGATTACTTTGAATCCACTTGATAACGGTGACTTTGAAATGTCATACGTTACAAAGAAGGGCAACGAGAACTACACAGTTTACATTGGTGCAGACCCACGTTCAGGTAGAATGAAGATTTTCAGCACATTGAAGAAGCAAGCTCTTGAGGCAAACAAATACTGCGAAGGTTTCGGTATCGAGTGCGCATTCAACTGGTCGTTCTATCCGGCAGAGTACTCAGCTCCTGTATGGGCTAAGGAGTACAACCTTGGTGTAATGGAATTGGAGGCAGAGAAATTGCTTTCTGCAATTGAGAACCACCCATATCTAGAGGAGAACGGTTATGTAGAAGCCCTCCAAGGATATATCGCCGAAATTGAGGAGACAATCGAGAATGTTGACGAGATGGACGGTGCAGAAATCAATGCTGCGGCAGATGAGGCAAAGGCTAACCTTTCTCAGTTCATTATTGATATCGCAAGTGAAGAGGTAAGCTACATGGCAGAGCAAGAAGACGAAGACGACATGGAGGCTTGGGGCTTCTGGAAAGAAAACTCTACCAATGATGTAAAATTCGGTTGGTGGAGCCTTACAGCTTTCAACACATATATCCAGCCGGGTTGGGACTTACTCTCTGAAATCGAGGAGGCTGATCTTGAAAATTGCTATGACGAGTACATCGCTCAGATTACAAATTACTTTGCAACCAGACAGGAGAACATTGATGCATTCCTTGCTTCGGAATACAAGACTATTCCATTGCCTGCAACATTTGCAACAGAAGAGACAGCTCTTGGTACAAAGGAGGGCAGCGCATTCATCTGGGAGCAGAACCTTCCTATGGAGAAGGCTGTAAACGGTATCCGTCTTACATTCCTTGAGACAAACGTAGGTAATGCTGCAGGTGGCGGTAAATGGAGTGGCTACCCAATGGTTGCTTTGGGCGATCTCCAGATTTATGACAATGAAGGCAACCAGATTAGCTTTACTGCAACTACAAACTCACAGGAGACTTCAGAAGGTGCTATCGAGAACTTGAACGACGGCAAGAACGATACATTCTGGCACTCTATCTGGGGTAACGGTACAATGGATCCTAAGGATTATGTATACCTAGACCTCAAGTTTGCGGATGGTACAAACATCAGCACACTAAAGATTAAATCTATCGGCCGTGACAACGCATCACTTTCACCAAAGAAGGTTGTAGTAAGCGAATACGGTAAGAAGTACGACGAGGGTGCAACAGTTGTTGTTGAGAACCCATACAATGTTAAATTGGGTGCACAGGTTACAGACGTTGCTAATTTGAAGGACGGTGGCTTGTATATCTTGGCAGGTAACCTCGAGGGCGCTGTACGTTTCTACGAGGGCACAACACCTTCTACAAACACTAAAGAGAGCCTCAACGAGAAGAACGTCTACATGTTCAAGAAAACTACAGACGGCTGGAACATCTTGAGTTTGAGCAAAGCCATGTTCTGGGTAGAAGAGCCTGATTATGGTGCAAGCAACCTTATTCTTTACCAGTCAGTAGCCGGTGATGTAAAGTTCACATCATCTAATAACATTGCAAATACATTCGCAATGTACCGCGATATCACTCCTGAGGAATTGAAGGGTTCATTCTCTAACGAGGAGGCTGGTGTAAATATTCCTGAGACAGCGATTACTGTTTCTAAGCTTGTTTACATGGACTGGGCTGCCGGTCTTGCTTCACGTCCTTGCTACAGCGAGCTCCCAGGTGTTGTTGCTCCCGGTTGCGAGGCTTTGACAGCAGAGTTGAAGTCTACAGGTGCTGCAGGTGACTACTTGCACTTCAACAAGACAAACGGTGAAGGTGAATGGGCTATCTACGAGGCAACAATGGACGATGCACACTATCTATACCTTACAGGTCTTGTAAATGAAATCGACAACCTTAACCTGATTACCGGCAACAACCCCGGCTGTATCATAGCTGACGAAGCTACTGCTGCTGCATTCAACAATGCTAAGGCTGCTGCTGAGGTTGCTGTAGACACAGAGAACAAGGGCGTAGCAAATACTCTTGCAACGAACCTCCTTGCTGCTGCTGAAAAAATGAAGGATTCTGAGCGCGTCGGTTTCGAAAGCGAAGTTGCTTATCGCATTGAAAGTGGCTTGCCAAGCTACGAAGATAAGACATGGTACACACGTTCTATCTATGTAGACTATAAAGAAAATAATTTGAAGTGGACTGTTACTCCCGAAGAGTTCGAGACCGCTAACCGCGAGTTCCTCTTCAGCCTTGTTGAAGTTACCAAAGCTGTTACAACAGCAAACCGTTGGACAGGCTTCCCCGAGGATCTTATTGGAGAGTCATTCCTAATCAAGGCTTATGACAAGAACGACTACGTTGGTGCACTTGCCGATAACAGATATCCTATAGCATCAACTAAGGCTCCATACCTTATCAAGCACCTTGACGGTTGCAACTACGAAATCAGCTGCATCATGACTGGTGATGAGTTCAAGCACAATAACTTCATTCACACCGAAGGTCACGGTGAGGGTAACGGTCACCACGGTGTATTGGTTAGCTGGAACTGCAACCCCAACAAGTACACAGCATCTTCATGGACATTCATCAACATGGGTGAGATGGAGAAGACAAGTGTTGAGGACCTTGTAATCGAGGGCGACGAGGTTGTTTCAGTAAGCTACTTCACTCCTGCAGGTGTAGCAATTCCTGCTCCTGTTCAGGGTATCAACATTGTTGTTACAGTTTATGCTAACGGCGTTGTTGAGGCTAAGAAAAAGGTTGTTAAGTAATTGACATACTTCGAAATAAATTCAAGGGCTGACCACTTGGTCAGCCCTTGATGCTTTTATAATGTTAAATAATTTGGCTAGTAGTTGGGATTTATTTAATTTTGACAAAACTTAGGTAAAACAGACCAAACAATACAAAACTAAATATATGAAAAAAATTCTACTACTACTGTTTGTTGCAGTACTGGGCCTACCAAGTATGGCAGAGGAACTGACAACAAGCAACGCACAGCGTTATTATGCAGAGTTCAAGAACTACTTCACCGATGACATCTGTACCGAACTGGCTGTACCTTATTCTGCAATGACTGATGAGCAGTTGCAGACAGCAATGAGTGCAATGCCACAAGTACTCATTGACATTGCCATAAAAGTAAAGAACAACGCATGGGAGAAACGTGAGAAAGAGTTCCGCGTGATGGAAGCAAAGCCATACAGCAACTCTTACAACTGGAGAGAGTACATGAAAGTGAACCAGTACAGCAACCTGCAAAATCCTACCGGAATTATGGCTAATAACGAGTATCTTTATATATTTGTAGGAAGCCAACTGCCCGATTCCATATGGATTGAACTGAACCAGGTTTCAGGCAACATGGCATATCCCTTGATGAGCAAGGTACTCCAATCGGGATTGAACGTTGTCAAGATTTCCGAATCGGAGCCTGGAGATGAAAAAATGATGTTCATACAATACTACGTGGATACCGATTCCAGCGCCACAAGCAAGAAACTAGCCGACTACCCTGTTGTTCCAATCCACATCGAAGGAGGATACGTGAACGGCTATTTCGACAAGGCACGACACACTGACGAGGACTGGCGTGACATGATTGCCAACCACTTCAAGCACTACAGCGTCCAGGTGCTCGGTGAAAGGACATTGTTTCACATGGAGCTGAACAATATAAAGAAGGCATGCCCGAACACCATTACCGATGCCATCAACTGG
>CAJGDP010000042.1 GCA_904502235.1 uncultured Bacteroidaceae bacterium | reverse complement strand
TCTGCCGAGCAGAGCATAATGTTTACATAAACCTCGGCATGGTAGTTATCGGGGAATAGAGGACGAAGAGCACGGTCAACCAAACGGCAAGTAAGGATTTCATAATCCGAAGCCTTACCTTCGCGTTTTGTGAAACCACCGGGAAAACGGCCGAAAGCCGCATATTTCTCTTTGTACTCTACCTGTAGAGGCATAAAATCGGTGCCTGGAACAGCGTCTTTCGCTGCACAGACTGTGGCCAAAAGCATCGTATTGCCCAAGCGCAACATTACTGCGCCGTCAGCCTGCTTTGCAAGCTTACCTGTTTCAATGGTAATTACTCTACCATCGGGCAAAGCCACATTTTTTGTAACAACATTCATCTTGATTTATTTTAAAAAAAACATTTTTTGTTATGTAATTCTCGCAAAGATATACAAATTTCCACATTATTAACTATCTTTGCATAAAATTTTATCGAAAATAAGCTACACACGCTGTAAAACGCCAAAGTAAGCTTTACGTTTTGCTCGTTTGCACCTTCTCTGTGTAATTCTTTACAGGAAATTTATGAATACATTAAAGCTAAAACACATTTTTTGCATCATAGCAGCAGGTTCCATGCTCATATTCTCGGCATGCAACAACAAACCGGCACGTCCGTCGTTCACCGTAAATGGAAAAATAGAAAACGCGGCAGGAAAGACCATCTATCTCTCCAATATGGGCATAAAGGGCAATATAATATTGGATTCCGCAATAATAGACAAGGATGGTTCATACACATTCAGCCGTCCACGTCCGGCAAGCTATGAATTCTATTTTGTTGCCATCAAGGGCGAAAAGCCTCTGGTGTTCGCCATAGACTCTACAGAGACTGTTACCATAAACAGCAATGCCGAGAGTTTCTACGATTCATACACCGTTGAAGGCAACACCGAAAGCCAGAAGATAAAGGAACTGCACGAACTGCAAATTGCGCTTGAAAAACAGGTGAACGGCATGCTGAAAAGCACTTCACCGGCAGTTGTAAAGACACGCAACGATATTTACAGCCTTATAGGTGAGTTCAAGGAGAATATATCAAGACAGTATATCATCCCCACCCCCGACAAGGCGAGTGCATATTACGCTCTGTCGCTTACTCTCAACGGCGAGCCTCTGTTCCAGCCACGCAATAACAGAACCGACAGCAAACTCTTCGCGGCTGTTGCCACAAGCATGAGACTCAGGTTCCCCAATGCCAAACGCACACAACATCTGTGCAAGATTGCCGAAGAGGCAATGACTGCGACACGTCCTGTAAAGACAAGAAACATAGAGGTTGAAGAGGGCGATGTAACCACCACAGGACTGTTCGACATAAAGTTGCCCGGAATAAACGGCGACAGCATTTCGCTTTCATCACTCGCAGGCAAGGTGGTGTTGCTCGACTTCACAATGTACGAAGATGCCAAGATAAGCGCACGCAACATTGCACTACGCGAACTTTACAGCAAATACAACAGCAAGGGCTTCGAGATTTACCAGATTTCTTACGACGCACGCGAACACTTCTGGCAACAGTCGGCAAGCAATCTGCCCTGGACATGCGTACGCGACGGCGAGGGTGCATACTCTTCCTATATAAAATTATATAATGTGCAGACATTGCCCACTTTCTATCTCATAAACAAGGACAATGAGATTGCATTGCGCGATGCACAGATAGAGAACATTGAGAAAGAGATTGAGAAGCTCCTGAAATAAGTTATTAAAAGTCAAATATATAGTGCATTTTGGAGGAATAAACAAAAATTAGCACATATTATTTGGTTTATATATAAAAAGGGGTTACCTTTGCAACAGAAATAAAGAGGGAAATTGGGTTCCAGCACTTGTGTTGGAATCCATTGTTTTACTATTTTTTAATAAGAGATATTATGAGTTATATGTCCGAAGAGGGCTACAAGAAACTGTTAGCCGATTTGAAAGAGTTGGAGGCAAAGCGTCCCGAGATCGTACGTCAGATTGCTGAGGCACGTGATAAGGGTGACTTGTCGGAGAATGCGGAGTACGATGCGGCAAAAGAGGCGCAGGGTTTGTTGGAAATGAGAATAAACGAACTCAAACTCGTTATTGCCGATGCAAAAATCATCGACACCACAAAGTTGAACACCGATACTGTACAGGTATTGACAAAGGTTGGTCTCAAGAACACAAAGACCGGCATGAACATGCAGTACACCATAGTTCCCGAAAGCGAGGCAAATCTCCGCGAAGCGAAGATTTCAATCAACACACCCATCGCTAAGGGCTTGTTGGGCAAGAAGGTAGGCGACCTTGCTGAGATCACCGTTCCACAGGGTAAACTGTTCCTTGAAATCACAAGCATTTCATTCTAAACAGCCATGGCAACAATTTTCAGCAGAATAGTCGCAGGAGAGATTCCAAGCTACAAGGTGGCAGAGAACGAACAGTTCTATGCATTCCTCGACATCAATCCGCTTGCAAAGGGCCACACCCTTGTAATACCCAAGCGCGAAGTCGACTATTTCTTCGACCTCACCGATGAGGAGATTGGTGCGATGCAGATTTTCGCAAAGAAGGTTGCCATGGGCATCAAACGTGCATTCCCATGCATAAAGGTGGGTCAGGCGGTACTCGGGCTCGAAGTTCCGCACGCACACATACACCTTGTACCCATGCAGAGCGAGAAGGACATGCTCTTCACTAATCCCAAACTGCAACTCACTCCCGAAGAGTTCAAGGAGATTGCCGAGAAAATAAAAAACGAAATTGCTTAACCGCAATTTCGTTTTTTTATTACATTTGCCAAAGATAAAGAAACTGAAATCATGCGTACATTAATAAGCAACCCGACAATAGTAAGCAACGGCAAGAGTTTCCGTGGCTCAGTGGTAATAAACGACGGCAAGATTGTTGAAATACTGGAAGGCGACACATTGCCACGCTCCGAGTGCGATGAGATAATAGAGGCATCGGGCTTGTTCATGATACCGGGAGTGATAGACGACCACGTTCACTTCCGCGAACCGGGACTCACCCACAAGGCAACCATTGCAACAGAGAGCCGTGCCGCAGCGGCCGGAGGTGTAACATCGTTTATGGAGATGCCCAACACCCTGCCACAGACAACAACACTCAAAGCATTAAAGGACAAGTTCGCCATAGCCGCGAAGGACAGTGTTATAAACTATTCGTTCTACTTTGGTGCAACAAACAGCAACTGCGACACTTTCGCGAAACTCAGCACAAACAGGATTTGCGGAATCAAACTGTTCATGGGCTCAAGCACTGGAAACATGCTTGTGGACAAACAGAACGAACTTGAAAAGATTTTCCAGGAGGCAGAAAGGATAAACATGCCTGTAGCCGTGCACTGCGAAGACAGTTCAATAATCGCCGCAAACACAAAAGCCGTTAAAGAGCAACAAGGCGACGACCCTGCGGTGGAGTTTCACCCTGTAATCCGTAGCGAGGAGGCATGCTACCGCAGCACTGCAAGCGCAGTGGAACTTGCAAAGAAGTTCGGCACGCGTCTGCATGTGATGCACATAAGCACAGCCAAGGAACTTGAGCTTCTGACAGCAGACGACACAGAGAACAAGAAGATAACAGCCGAGGTTACTCCGGCTCATCTCACCTTCTGCGATGCCGACTATGCCACATTGGGCACAAAGATAAAATGCAATCCTGCCATAAAGAGTGCCGACGACCGCGACGCTCTGCGCAAGGCTGTAAGCGACGGCAGAATCGACCTCATAGGAACCGACCATGCCCCACACCACCCCAACGACAAAATAGGTGGTGCTCTAAAAGCCGCATCGGGCATGCCAAGCATACAGTTCTCTCTGCTCTCCATGCTCAATCTGGTTGACGGGGGACATTTCACCATCGAAGAACTTGTTGAAAAGATGTGCCATGCTCCGGCAAGGATTTTCGACATCGACAAACGCGGTTACATTAAAAGAGGCTTTCATGCCGACTTTGTACTCCTGCGCCCTGATGAGCCACACACTGTTGAAAAGAGCGACATCATAAGCCTTTGCGGTTGGAGTCCGTTCGAAGGCACGACATTCAATTGGAAGGTTGAACAGACCTGGGTGAACGGCGAGTGCGTATACAAAAACGGCAGAATCAACGAGGAGATACGCGGAAAGGCTCTCAGATTCAAGCGATGAAAAGAGCAATTTTCCACTATAAGATAAGCGAGGTAGTTCCATATATAGACTGGAGCTACCTGCTTCATGCTTGGGGGTTGACTGCAGGAGCCACAGCCCCGGTGGAGGAAATCATAAGCGATGCAAAAAAGATTCTCCGCGAGATTGGCGACAAGTACTGCACGCATGCTCTTTTTGCACTTTGCAAGGCCAGGGGATGCGATGATGACATAATCGTTGAAGACATTGCACTTCCATGCCTGCGCCAGCAACACTCCCAAGCCGACTGCCCCAACATCTGCCTGAGCGACTTTGTATCACCGTATGGCGACGAGATAGGCATCTTCGCAACCACCATTGACCATGCTTTGGACACAGAGTATAAAGATGACCCCTACCGCAATCTGCTCACACAGACACTCGCCGACCGCCTTGCCGAAGCTACGGCATCGCTGCTTCATCTGCAGGTGCGCACTCAAAAAAAGCTGTGGGGATATGCCCCCGACGAGAGCCTTGACATAGCAGAACTGCTTGCCGAAAAGAACCGGGGAATACGCCCTGCCGTGGGCTACCCCTCACTGCCCGACCAGAGCATAATTTTCACGATAGACCGTATTGCCCACCTTGACGAAATAGGCATGTCGCTCACTTCGAACGGAGCAATGACACCACACGCATCGGTATGCGGTTTGATGATATCACACCCTAAAGCAAGATATTTCGCAGTAGGAAAAATCAGCGAGGAACAATTGGACGACTACGCCAAAAGGCGCGGTATCCCGACCGACGAAATAAGGAAATTCCTTGCAAAGAACTGCTGACATTCTCTTTTTTGCCCCGGAGCAACATATTTTTCCCAAAATTAAGGTATCTTTGCGTAATCATTTAATTATGCAAACATTATGTTAAGAAAGATTCTACACCCTCTCTACGTGTTGTATCAGGTTCTTTTTGCCTGGTGGATGGCTCTGCTTATAATGGCTATAACCGCTATCATCGTGCTCATTTTCGGCTCATGGCTCAAAATCAAGAATGCCGACTACTATCCCGCCGTCATATGGTGCCGCCTCACATGCTGGCTGTTCCTCATCCCCGTGAAGATTGTCGACAGGGACAAATATGTGGAAAAGGACAAGAACTATGTATTCGTGGCAAACCATCAGGGTATGTTCGATATATTCCCCCTGTATGGCTATATAATGAAGAACTTCAAGTGGATTATGAAGGATTCACTCCGTAAAGTGCCTTTGATGGGCGTTGCATGCTATAAGACCGAACATATATTCGTCAACCGCACCACACCGCAGAAAGATATGTTGCGTAAGGCAATAAGCATTCTCCGCAGCGGCAAGTCAATGACGATATTTGCCGAAGGCACACGCAGTGCAACAGGCAAACTGGGACGCTTCAAGAAGGGAGCATTCGTTATCGCCAACATGACACAGAAGCCCGTTGTACCCATCACTCTCCAGGGTTGTTACGACATTCTTCCCAAAGGATGCTGGTGTCTGCACTGGTCTCCCGTAACAGTTACATTCCACGCTCCCATAGAGTGCAAGGGACGCGACAGCGAGAATGTCGATTACCTGCTCAACGAGACACGCGCCGCCATTGCAAAGACATTGGGCGAGGAGGTGAAACCACAAATCGCAGGCAGCGAAGATTAAACCAAAGATTAATACAAACAAAATATTTTATCTATGAAGAAACTATTTATCGTGCTGCTAATGGCAGTACTTGCTACCCCACAGCTTAAGGCTGACAAGGGTATGTGGCTGTTGCAGCTAATGCGCCAGCAGAATCTCGAGGACCAGATGCGCAAGCAGGGTCTTGAAATATCGGTTGACGAAATCTACACTCCCGGCAAGCCATCTCTTAAGGATGCCATAGGTATCTTTGGTGGCGGTTGCACAGGCGAGGTAATCTCTCCGAACGGTCTTGTAATCACAAACCACCACTGCGGTTTCAGCTTTATCCAGCAGTTGAGCACAGTTGAGCACAACTATCTGCACAACGGTTTCTGGAGCCAGAGCTACGAGGAGGAATTGCCATGCAACGGCATAGCATTCACCTTTGTTGAAGAGATTAAGGATGTTACCGACGAAATCAATGCACGTGTTGCCGACGGCCGCCTGAGCGAAGAGGCATCGTTCCAACGTGGTGCACTCGAAGCAATTGCAAAAGAGCTGTTCGAGGCAGACAACCTTGTGGGCAAGGAGTACATGTACCCACAGTTGCTCCCATACTTCGAGGGTAACAAATACTATCTTGTATATTACAAGAAATACACCGACGTGCGTCTTGTTGCAACACCTCCCAACTCAATAGGTAAGTTCGGTGGTGAAACCGACAACTGGATGTGGCCACGCCACACTGGCGACTTCTCGGTATTCCGTATCTATGGCGACAAGAACGGTAACCCTGCCGCATACAGCAAGGACAACACTCCGCTCAGCACACCAAAACACCTTAACATTTCGTTGAAAGGCTTTGAATATGGCGATTTCGCAATGATCATGGGCTTCCCCGGCAGCACATCACGCTACCTTACAGGCGATGAGGTAAAACAGAGAATGTATCAGGAGAACGAGCCACGCATTGCAATGCGCGACGTAACATTGAAGATTATCCGCGAGGAGATGGCAAAGAGCGAGGATATCGCAATCAAGTATGCCAACAAGCAGGCACGCATAAGCAACTATTGGAAGAACTCGATAGGTATGAACAAGGCTATCGTCGACAACAAGGTTGTTGAGACAAAGCTTGCCGAAGAGGCAGCTTTCCAGGCATGGGCAAAGCAGATCGGCAACAAGGGATACGAGAACATTGTTGCAGACATCAATGCTTGCGTAGAAGATATGAACCGTACAGCATACCTTGCAACAGTCATCACAGAGCTTATCAGCAATGTAGAGTTCATACAGCGTAACCTTTATGACAGCAAGGGCGTATTGGGCGAGCCTTTGACCATAAACGACAACATGAACTCAATATACAACTGGTTGCACAACCGCGACTACAACCACGCAATCGATCTCCGCATAGCAAAAGAGGTATTGCCACTCTACTTTGAGCTGACACAGGAAAACGAGCGTCCTGCATACCTCAACGAGATTTATGCAAAATACAAAGGCGACCTTGGCAAATACCTCGACATGGTATACGAGAAGTCAATCCTTGCAAGCAAGAAGAACTTCGACAAGTTCATGAAGAAACCATCAATCAAAGCATACGAGGCAGACCCTGCATACAAATTGCGTTACGCAGTGTTCACATCATATCAGGAGATTATGGCAAAGAGCCGTGAATTCGAGAAGAGAATCAACCCATTGCACAAGACATATCTCAAAGGCTTGATGGAGATGGCAAACGGCGCGCCAATGGCTCCCGATGCAAACTTCACAATGCGTATGACCTACGGTAACGTAAAGGCATACAGCCCCAAGGACGGTGTAACCTTCAACCACTACACAACACTCAAGGGTGTAATGGAAAAGGAGAACCCCGAGAGCAGCGAATTCATTGTTCCCGCACGTCTAAAAGAACTTTACGAGACTAAGGACTTTGGCGAATACGCACTCCCCAACGGCGAGATGCCCGTAGCATTCCTCACAACCAACGACATCACCGGCGGTAACAGCGGTAGTGGCGTGCTGAACTCACGCGGCGAGCTCATCGGCTTGGCATTCGACGGTAACTGGGAATCACTCAGCGGCGACATCAACTTCGACGACAACCTACAGCGTTGCATCAACGTCGATATCCGCTACGTACTGTTCATTATCGACAAATTCGGTAACTGCAAACGCCTCATCGACGAGATGAATATAATCCGATAGAAAGTTTGAGGCTTGGCGATGCCAAGCCTCAAACTTTTTATTTGCAACATTTCAACGATTCTTTGAGCTGTTCGGGGTTGCGTGCTCCCACAAGCACCGATGTTACTCCCTTCTGTTCCAGAATCCATTTGAGTGCCATTGTGGCAAGCGATTCGCCGCGCTCGGTGGCAATGGCATTAAGAGTGTTAAGATGCTCGATAAGTTCGGGGGTAAGCATTTCCGGTTTCAATGAGCCGGCGCGCGACATGCGCGAGCCTTCGGGAATGCCGTTAAGATATCGTGCTGTGAGCACTCCTTGTGCCAATGGCGAAAAGGAGATAAAGCCTATGCCATTATCACTGCAATAATCAAGAATTCCCTCCTCTTGCACTGCTCTGTCGAGCATGTTCAAACGTCCCTGAAAAATAAGTGGAGGAACGCCTTGCGAACGCAGGAATTCATTGGCATATTTCAACGCATCGAGCGGCCAACGCGAAATACCTATATACAATGCCTTTCCGGCACGCACAATATCCACAAGCGTCTGCAAGGTTTCGTCGAGCGGTGTTACGGGGTCGTATCTGTGAATATAGAATATATCGACATAATCAAGCCCCAAGCGACGCAGGCTCTGGTTTACACTCGCCATAAGATGCTTGCGCGAACCCCAGCTGCCATAAGGCCCTGCCCACATATCGTAACCCGCTTTGGTTGCTATGAGCAGTTCATCGCGATGCGATGCAAAATCATCCTTTAGCATGCGCCCAACCATCTCCTCGGCAAAGCCTGGAGGCGGTCCGTAGTTGTTGGCAAGGTCGAAATGCGTTATGCCGTTGTCAAAAGCCAGGCGAGTGATTGCACGACAGTTATCGTACGAAGCATCGGCACCGAAGTTCTGCCAGAAGCCAAGACTTACCTTGGGCAACAACACGCCACTGTTTCCGCAACGGGAATAGAAAGCGTAATCATCGTATCGCAGCGAAGAAGGGATATATTTTTCCATATACATTACTTACGTTCAAGTTCCTGAAGTTCCTCCATCTTCTTGTTAGCAAGGAACTCGTATACACCGCACAGGTGCTCACGCACCTTGCCATGACCGAACTCATAGACCTTTGTTGCAAGCCCGTCGAGGAAATCGCGGTCGTGGCTCACGCAAATGAGTGTACCGTCAAAATCCATAAGAGCCTGTTTCAGGATATCCTTCGTCTTTAGGTCGAGGTGGTTTGTAGGCTCATCGAGAATAAGCAGGTTCACAGGTTCAAGCAACAGTTTCATCAACGCCAAGCGTGTGCGCTCACCACCCGAAAGTACTTTTACTTTCTTTGAACTTGCCTCGCCACCGAACATGAATGCACCAAGCAGGTCGCGAATCTTGTTACGTATCTCACCCTTTGCTACATCGTCTATGGTCTGGAAAACAGTAAGTTCCTCGTCGAGCAACGATGCCTGGTTCTGCGCAAAATATCCTATCTGCACGTTATGTCCCAATTGCAAAGAGCCTTCGTGCTCAAGTTCCTTCATGATACATTTTACGAGAGTTGACTTACCCTCGCCGTTACGACCCACAAAGGCAACCTTGTCGCCACGCTCAATGGTGAGCGAAGCACCCGAAAAGATTTGTTTTCCATCGAAAGCCTTACCAACGCCGTCCATAATCACAGGATACTGTCCCGAACGGGGCGATGGCGGGAATTTCAGTCTAAGAGCAGATGTATCTTCCTCATCTACTTCTATTATCTCCAATTTCTCGAGCATCTTCACACGACTCTGCACCTGCAATGTCTTTGAATAAGTACCCTTGAAACGCTCAATAAAGTCCTTTGTTTCCTGAATCATCTTCTGCTGCTCCTCGTACTGCTTCTGCTGTTGCTGACGACGCTCGGCACGCAGAACAAGGTATTGCGAATAGTTTACCTTGTAGTCGTATATGCGACCCATAGTAACTTCAATGGTACGGGTGGTGATATTGTCGACGAACTTACGGTCGTGGCTGATTACGACAACAGCCTTGCCATTATTTATAAGGAACTCCTCAAGCCATCCGATAGACTCAATATCAAGGTGGTTTGTTGGCTCGTCGAGCAACAGCACATCGGGGTTACGGAGCAACATCTTGGCAAGCTCGATACGCATGCGCCAACCACCGCTGAATTCACTTGTCTGACGGTTGAAATCCTTACGCTCAAAACCCAGACCCAGAAGAGTCTTTTCCACATCCTCTTCGAAGTGAGTCATATCTATGGCATAAAACTTCTCGCTCTTTGTAGCCACCTCCTCTATGAGCGACATATACTCATCGCTCTCGTAGTCGGTTCGTGTAGCAAGTTCGTTGTTAAGGCGGTCGAGTTCTGCCTCCATCTCATAGAGATGGGCGAATGCCTGAGAAGCTTCTTCGAACACCGTGCGACCATCCTCGGTCATAAGATGCTGAGGCAGATAGGCAATTACTGTATCCTTGGGGGCAGACACCACACCACGTGTGGCTGTACGCACACCTGCAAGAATCTTGAGCAATGTACTCTTGCCTGCACCGTTCTTACCCATAAGGGCAATACGGTCCTTCTCGTTAATCACAAAAGAAACATCGCTGAACAGCGTTGTTCCACCAAACTCAACAGTCAATCCGTCAACAGATACCATATAAAAAAATCTTCGCGTTGTAATTACAGCGCGAAGATACGAATTTTTCGGGAGATATTATACCTTAAGGAACAACTTGTTCCTGTGCATGAACCACAGTATCAGGAACACAATGCCACTGTTGCAGCATGTGAGCAGAACAGCATACCAGCTACCCATATATTGTTCCAACCCAAAAAGCAACGATGATGCCACACATCGGAAATTGACCATTTCGCCAATTAGATATGCTGTGATTGCATTGCATCCATAAAAGAGCAACCAATTCCAACATTTATTATGCCCCTTGACATCAATCCACCAATAGAACAGTGCCAGCAACAGATAGCACCAGCCTGCACTATAAAGCACCATACTTGCACTCCATATACGTTTTATTATTGGCTGTGCAATTCCGGCAAACAATCCCGATACAACAAGCACCACACCAACAAGCAGAAGTCTTTTAGCCGTTGCCGGGCGGTTGGAATTTCCGTTTTTTGTGAGATATCCGGCATAACTGCCCAAAGCCACAGTACAGCAGAATGTAATACTGCTCCATATCCATGTATAGTCGTACCATCCGGCAAACTGCACGCTACCGTCTGCGGCAAGCATCGAACCGTCGCGGAAACGTCCCAATATCAACTTGTCCACCTCGCAAGCGAAATTACCTTGTGGTGTCCAGTCACCACACAGATGCATGGGAACAGAATATACAACGAGCAGAACCGCTATTGCCACAAGCTGTTGTGTGGGTTTCAAATACAGCACTAGGGGCACTGTGAGCAGATAGCCCACGGCTATTGCCTGCAGAGTGTTACTGTAGAGATATACCCTATCCACGTCGAGCGAAAGGATATTACCCTGCACCACCATTCCCAAGGCAAACAGCAACAGGAAGCGTTTCAGTACCCTTGCCCATACCTTTAGATTGCCGTTCTGCGTTTTGTATTTGGGCAATGAATATGGCATTGTAACACCCGACATGAACAGGAACAACGGCATCACAAAATCCCACACACGCATACCTTCCCACTGCGCGTGGTCGAGCTGATAGAGAAGCGTGCTGTTGAGAGCCTCGCAGTCGAGTTCAACAAGTGCTACACGCAGCACAGGCTGCAGTGCCACAAGCAGAAAAAGGTCGAGACCGCGCAGCACATCAAGCGACAGCAGACGTCTGTTTTCATTCATAATCGATCATTAATAAAAGGAGAACGTACCGATTGGCACGTTCTCCAACATTATTACTCTAAAGTTTTTGAATTACTTCACCAAAACTTTTTTGCCATTTACAATATAGAAGCCTGGAGCTGCAATTTTCTCAATCCTGCGACCTGTGATGTCGTAGATTGCCTTTACACCGCTCTCACCCTTTACGAGTTCGATACCGGTTGGGTTACCAACCTGAAGGAGAACATCCACAATTACGCCGCCATTCTGCTTGAAATCACCGAACTTGCCATCGGCATCACCCTGTGGGTCGATGCTACACCAGTCCTGCTTGAAGCGGAGACGGTATATACCGGGCTCGGCAGGTGCTGTAAATTCAGGGATTGAAGGCTTATTGCGGTTGTTGCCGCTGATTGACTGGCCAACACTGTTCCAACCGAGTTCATCACTTGCACTGTCATTGTTGTAGAATGAGTAAGCTACAAGGTCACCTGTTGGAGCGTAGTTGCTGCCCTCCTCAATACCGGCTGTAAATCCGTCACCCTCCTTGTCAATGAATACATAGAAGTGTACCCATGAACCGGCAGCATCAACAGAGGCTGTAAGTGTCTCGCCCGGCTCTGCCACGAATGTAACAGGCTCATCAATGCTTGCAACGTTCACATAATCCATTGACAGCTGCTCGGTAGTCAATGTGTACTCCGAAGCACCATGCGCCGGGCTCACAACGCTCACCTTTGTAACATTGCGGTCGTTACGTGTCTTGTTGCCAATGTTGCGTGGCTCATAAACATCGAACTCCTCAACAGTGATTGCAACCTCTGCGCTGAATGCGTCGCCAATGGCAGCACCCACTACAATACCCTCGGGGATAACGATTGTATACTCGCCCGGAGTTGTTATCTCGTTGTCAAGTGTCAAAGTCAGGACATTGCCCTCTACTGCACAAGTAGCTGTTGCAACAACAGCACCCTCGGCATCTTTCAACTCAATTGTTGCTGTAGCATTCTCAACGGCAACAACCTTTTTGTTGAGTGTAAGTTCAATAGTCTTGAGTGAGTAAACATCCTCGCTTGGAGAAACCGACTTCACTACAATAGCCTCGGGAGCAGTGATTGTCACTGCAAGCTCACCTGAGTAAGCGCGGCCATCGCTCTTGCGTGTGATAAGACCCTCGGGGATAACCAGTTTGTACTCGCCCGGGGTTGAAACCTTCTGTGACAAGGTAACAGTGAGCTGTGCACCCTCGACAACATAGTTTGAAACGCTACTTGCAACACTATTGCCCTGCTTGAACTTCATGGCAACCATTGCATGCTGGTCAAACTCACCTGCAGCCTCGCTGTTGAAATTGATTTTGATAGTCTCTACAGCCTCGGCCTTCTTTGGAGAGTAGTCAACAACCTCAAAAGGAACCTGTGCAGGGTCGGCATTCACACCGTCGAATGCAAACAAGCTGCTTGCAGGCAATGTAACTGTGAGCTGCTGGTCGATATCGATTGCAGTACCCTCTGTGAGACCCTGCAATGCATCCTGTACATTGAAAGACTTGTTGAGGATGATAGCACCCTTGATGTTTGCTGG
>CAJGDP010000041.1 GCA_904502235.1 uncultured Bacteroidaceae bacterium | reverse complement strand
CAGTGATAGTGTTCTCTACATCGTTCACCGATACAACGGCAAACTTACCCTCGGGAGCCGATACTGTGATAGTACCCTTGTCAACCGAACCCTCAACGGTGATTGTAGAGCCATTGGCATACTCCTTGCCGGCAATCTCCAATGTAACACCCTCAGGAACTGTGATTGTGTAAGTACGCTCAACAATTACATACTCAGCAAATGTATAACGGCTACCGCCATCCTTTGAACCATTGTCGGTCCAAAGACCAAGAGTCAAACCGGAACAAGAACTAGCACCACCAAAATAGTTCAAATATACAGACGATGCTGAACCATATGTTGAATATGGCGAAATCTGATAGAAATCGTCGGCATAATTCTCGACCTTAAAGTAAGTACCCTCTACCTTGGTATCGCTCATTTTAATAAAGCTCACACCTGTAGGATAGCTTGCCTTCTTGTCATAGCTCAACCACTGCTTTGCATTGTGGCTGTAGATGTAGTACGCACCGTTGACACCCTCCACCGCATAGAATGCGAAGAGGCCGTTAGCGGCATCACCTTCAACAGGAGTAGTAGTAGGGCTAACATAAGCACCATTACCACTCACCATAGTGTAGACATGCTCCGGCTTGCCGTTTGAAGGCAAGGTTGTCGAAGCAGTTACCTTGTCGGCATACGCCTGTGTCGAAAGACACATAACCGCCAACATCAATAAGAAAATCTTCTTCATAAAACAATTTTTTAATATGGTTAGTTATTAATATTAATTTCACGTTCAATTTGGCACAAAAAAACCGTGGACAACATAGCATTATCCACAGATGAGGTCTTGGCGTACCCGAAAGAAAGATATGCAAGTTGCCCACGCTGATACAGCGCGGACATCAACTTTGCATCTATTCTTTCCTAGATTTAACCGCCAAGTTTGACAAAGACAAGCTCTGCCGGAGCTAACGCTCCCATCTGTAAGAATGAAAAGCTAATGCGCTAATAATATGTCATTGTCCTTTGCAAAGGACAAATAATAATCCCGGTTTCTTTTCCTAAATTATATCTGCATTTACATTATAGAGATTTAATACTCCAGAACAACGCAAGCGTAATATTCCGACAAGGCAATAAGTCCAAATCTCATAAAAAAGACCATAGCCGATAATCGTTCAATGCAAAATACACTCGTAGCCTATTTACACATTTTACAACGCAAAGGTAAATAAAAAAATATGTTTTCAAAAATATTAATGAAAAATGTGAAGAAAAGCGCAGTACAGTAAGTACTGCAGATTACCCAACATTCCGCCATGGGTAGGTAACCTGGGAACAGATTTCCCACACAACCTCCTCCATGCTGCCTGCAAGACGCAAAAGGCCGTCAATTGCCAGCATTCTCAAGCGACGTCGGCGAGCCGCAGAAAGCGAGACACCGGCATCCCATATAACATGGTCAAAGACATACATATAGGCATCCATAGCATCCACGTCGCGTCGCAACTCCTCGCACAGAGCACCAAGAGCCAAGAAATCATAATAAAGTCTTACTCCATCGGAAGCCAGCGCAGAATCGCGCAAGAATGCAATGAAAGCATCGGCAAAATGCTTATCCATAACCATACAGCCGTTGGCTGAACAACCGGCAACAAATTCGTAAGAAAGATTTGTCTTCATAATCGGAACAATTATTTAAGGATTAAACAATAAGACACAACCCACCCCTGCCGCAACGGCAAAGGCAAATATGTTCCGAAAAAGTTTTTTGGTGAATTTTGTCTGACTTTGGCGCAAAGGTAGTTCAAGCCGAGGAAAGAACAAAATAAAAGAGTCTATTTTTTATTTCTCTTCAACGTTACGAAAACTATTTCGCTTGGTACGCAAAAACGCACTTTGCGTCTTGATGTACCCACACCGGTGGTGGTGATTACTGTTGCTCCCGATGTGGTAACATTCCTGCCACGCAGAAAACGGCTTCCGTATTGGGTATTCTTCACGGGTGTATAAAGCCCGAAAAGGCTCACCTGTCCGCCATGAGTATGCCCGGAAAAGACAATATCGGCTGTGGTGGAAGAAAATTCGGCATAATCGGGGGTATGGCAAAGCAACATTACAAATTCCTCATCGCTTACCGTCTCTGCCGGTTGCACAACAAGCGAGTCGTATGCAAAGCTGTCATACACCCCGGCAAGATATATTACCGCACTGCCACGTTCTATTGCAACGACGGTATCGGCAAGCAGTTCAATACAATAATCGCTCATCGTTCGGGCTACAAGTTCCTTTGTACGGCGCTCATGGTTTCCAAGAACGGCAAATATTCCATCAAGCGGTTGCACCGACGACAAAGAGTCGAACAACTCGTCCAAAAAATCAACTGAAGTAACATAATCGCCACCCAGAAGAAGCATATCGGGCGACTCCTTCTGTAATTTACGTGTAAGTTTCTTAAGATGCGGTTGAGCAAAGAGGCTTGGGTAATGAATATCCGATATAAAGGCGATTTTATATCCGACGAATTCTTCGGGAACTGCCTCGTTGGCAAAGGAGTATCGGTTTATGCGTCCCACTCCATTGGGCGATATCGATGCACAAGAAGACAAGAGCATTACTGCCAACAACGGCAGCAATGCTCTTTTTAATATTCCGCAAGCCCCATTCATGGGATAACTTATTTGCTTATAAGCACTGTGGCATAAGCCGTGATACCCTCTTTGCGCCCCTCAAAGCCAAGCTTTTCTGTTGTTGTAGCCTTTATGGAGACACAATCGGCATCAATGCCAAGAACTTCTGCCATGGTCTGCTGCATGGCAGGGATATGGGGATTTAGTTTCGGAGCCTGGGCCGCCACAGTGGAATCGATGTTTTCTATCTTATAGCCTTTCTCTCTCAACAACTGGGCTGTGCGACGAAGAAGAATCTTGCTGTCGATATTCAGGAACTCATTGGATGTGTCGGGGAACTGATAACCTATGTCGCGCAAGTTCGCCGCGCCAAGAAGCGCGTCGCAAATGGCGTGTATAAGCACATCGGCATCGGAGTGTCCTGCCAAGCCGAACTCATAAGGAATTTTTATGCCACCAATCCAAAGATCGCGGTTTTCCACGAACTTGTGGACATCAATACCAAAGCCTACTCTTATCATAACTCTTAGTTTTTATCTGCGGAACAGGTCCTTAAGACCGTCAAGGTCGAATGAAAGCGAGAAACGCAATGTCTGGTCGAGCGGATTGCTCTGCGCGGTTGATATAAGATAGGCCGCATCGAGCGAGAATACGCTCATACGAAAACCTGCACCCACTGTAAAGTACTTTCTGTTTCCCTTATACTCATTCTCATAGTGATAACCGCCTCGCAACGAGAATTGTTGATTATAGCAGTACTCTATACCGATACCGCCATAAATCTCCTTCAACTCCTCTTTGAAACCACCGGGAGCATCGGCAAACGATTTAAAGATACCCGAAATGGGAGAGATGTCGTTATATCCTTGCTCGTCAATCCACGACTGGTATTCCGAATAGTATGAGTTATCACCCTCGGCATAATTCTTTTCAGCAAGGAACTGGCTGTACGATGGTTTTGTGGGAACCATAAGCTTGTTCAGGTCGCAGCTTATCGAAATTGTGTTGTAATCGTCTATCGGCACAAGGAACGAAGCACCAAGACGCATATTTGTCGGAATGAACTCGTTTGTTGCACCGCCGTCGTATGAAATCTTAGTACCGATATTTGAGAGGTTCAGACCCAAACCGAGCAGGCACTCGCGATTGCCGGCAAAAAGATATTTGTTGTAATACAACGCGATATCGGCGGCAAAGGCATTACCGGGCGACATATCCTCGGTATAGTCGTATTGCAGGTCGCTGTGGATATAGCGCAAGGCAATGGCTGCCGAGAAGGTCTCTGACAACATGCGTGAATAGGCAATGTCGACCGCCATCTCATAAGGTTTGATTGTCATTATTTCATCTGCAATAACCTCACCCAACGAGAAATAGGTCAACGAAGCACTCAGTGCTGAATAATCACCTATGCGATAGAATCCTGCCAAATTTACAAGGTCGATGTCGCTGACAAGCTGTCGTAGCCATGGTGTATACGACATTGACACTCCTGCACGCGCTATGGTAAACGGATATTTTGCAGGGTTCCAGTACTGTGAGTTTGCATCGGGTTCGGTTGCCACACCCACATCACCAAGCGCACCGGCACGGGCATCGGGCGCAATAGAAAGCGAAGTTACACCCGTATATACAGGATTGAACTGTTCCTTCTGCGCAAACAAGGGCAATGCAATGAGCATTACCATAAGGATTGATATTATTCTATTTTTTGCCATATTCATTATTTTTCACAAAAACACAGTATATAAACTATATTTTTCACTTTTTATTGTTTACCACAATCATTTTTAAGTTCCTTGGTTCGGACACACCGTCATCGGAAAGCACATATGCTCTGGCGACATAAACACCTGTTGACAAAGGACGACCGCCGTGCGCCGTTCCGTCCCACGACAGACGATACTCCATTCCGTCACATACAACACGCTCCACATTCTTCCATACAGCCTGTCCCTGAATGCTGAAGAGTTCTATCACAACCTCTATCTCGCTTTGCGGACGATTATGGGATACGATGAACTCCGTTGTTTTTCCATTCATCACAGGCGCACCCTCTATTCTGAATTCAACGACTTCGGGCAATACTTCCGGTTCGACCACAAATGTTATTGTCGCTACCGAAGAGTTATTGTACAAATCCCATGCACGCAACATAAGTGTGTGTTCACCCGGTTCAAGAGCACCAAGCGGGAACATTATTGTTCCGCGTCTGTAATCACCCTCCACCGGTTTGTAAAGGCTGTTGAGATTATATGTATGCGCAGGGTTATTGTCCACAACGGCAATGATATCATGACCAATGGCTGAGCCCACTCTGTTTATTCCGTTTTCATCGAACAATTCCGCCCACAGACATGGTGTAGAGTTCACCTTATCCCCATTTATGAACGTAGGAGTGTTCAGATAAAGTTTTATTTCGGGTCCGATGCTGTCGTTATCCAGATTCTCGGCAGTTCCTCCAACCGTGAAATCACCGAAATGTCCTTGCGCAGAACGTACCTTGGCAGAATCCACTGCAAAGAAGTTGAGCATTCCCGCCTCGTTCCTGTAACTGATATCCATAGGAACGGGAATATTTATCTCGAAACAGCCATTCCTTACAGAATCACAACCCGAGAAGAGCATCTTGTTGTAGGCGGTGTATTCAAAACTGCCCAGTCCTGTATTGTCGAGTGTCTTGACATCCTCGGCGCAGTCGAACATATTTACATACAGCAGACCTTTGAAGTCGTTCACAGGAGTACCGTCGCGCATTACCACAATTCCTTCGACTGTGAGTTTTCCTCCGGCAGAAGCCTGGACAGGAGTGCCTGCGGCAACACCGTTCACCTTATCCACACGAATCCTATATTCGGGAAGTTTAAGGCGCAAGGCAGGGTCGCCGAGCAGAACATACTGCAACTTGTTTTCCGTTCTGTCACCACTCGATGAAATCACATTGCATTTTGCCATACGTACAGCGTCACCTACAGCAATTGCATCACCGCCATTCACCGGCGACAGCAGAGCTTTCATAAATGCCTTATTGATGATGGCATTATAGTGTTGCAACACAGTTCTTGTTGTGGTAAAGAGTCCTATCGCACCACCCTTGCCATTCAAGAGAGCACTTTCACCTATCGAGTTTTCGCCCTTGTCAAAAGGAGCTATGTCACAAGACGCCGTAACCCAGAAAGGAACGTTGGGAGAATTCACCGATGCCATATCCGAAGCCTTCCACACCATTTCGTGCGAGAAAAGGTTGGTACTTCCATGTCCTGAATAGTTCACCACAAGAGCACCTTTGTCGAGACGGCTCTTTATAGCCTTGGTAACATCGGGATAACGCAGACCGGCAGCACTCTTCTCCGGCACAAAGTCGTCCCAATATATTCTGTCAACTACATAGGAAGGGAAATTCTCTTTCATTATATCGGCAATCCCCTCTGCATCAATCATATGCTGATTAGGGATGCTCTTATCCCCGTCATCAGCAAGAATAGCCACCACATTCTGCCACTCACCGGCATTGCTGTTGGTCATATAGGCGATTATCTTGTCGACAATGGCATCGGCCTCAACCAACGAGGTTACAGGAATTCTTCCCACGCCTATATCCACCTTGTTCATGGTATGGCTGCTTCCCTCTCCATCATCGAGCAGTCCCATATAATCCTCAAAGACATAAGCATGTACCGGATCCACGGAATTCTGCGACTCGTAGCAGAGAAGATAATCCTCCTGTTTCAGTTTCGGGAATGTAATCAGACGGTTGTCGTACCACGAATCACCGAACATAAGCAGATACTTGGGCGCATCCTCGGCGGTTGATGCACGGTCGTATAGCATCTTCATAAAACGACGGTATGCAGTAACATCGGGAGTTCCCGACGAGAATTCGTTATAGACCTGCTGGGCAGTAACTACCTCTACAGTGATGCCATCCATCTTGCGATGAGCATCGGCAAGTTTTTCGGCAACAGACCTGAAAATGCCGTTCGACGGGATGATTATCACCATATCTGCCTGCTCCACGGCATGAAGATTCTGATTTTCCACATTTCCTATAACCTGAACCGAAGGGAAACTACCGTTTACATCGAAAGCCACATACTCATTGCCGACACCAGCCGAAGCCACAACCGAATAACGGTTGCCCGACAGAGTTCCCTTCATTTCACAAGGCACAGAAGAGGATATATTCCATACGCGTGTATTGGCATTGCATCCATCTACTTCAAATGTTGCATATCCGCTTGACGCGACATAACGGAAAGCCGTCTGCGAGCCACGTAACGCAAGTTTGCGGGTATAGTTTACACGCAGATAATCAAGATAACCTTCTACCGCTCTGTCATCGGCTTTATGGACAACATCTATGGAGAGATTGTCAACAATGGCATTGCTGACGCTGAATCTGTTGCTTGCAACCTTGCCTATCTCGTATGAATTGTTCGAAGATATCACATAGTTGCCTATCATCTTGTCGCCCACAAACAGAGCGACAGTACTCTTTGCCAAGCCATTGGTAGCAAAAGAGATTTCAACGACACCATCCTTACCGGCAACACCGCTTATAGGGAAGTTATAATTGGTTCCTGTACCCGGTGCAATGTTATAATCGTCAACAAGCACACGTCCATACTGGCAATGGCTTTTCTTCTCCTTGTCGATTACAGCATAATCGGCATATTCGGTAACCGAGAATGATGGCTGATTGTCTATCCTGTCCGATGGGAACTGCATTGGCGTACCGCCTTCCGTAAGGAAATAGCATCCATAATCTGAATACACATTCTGCTCATGCACGAAACGTCCGCCTGTATAATTCCATTTCACAACACCGTTGGCATGGAAGAGCACAAAGTTGCCCTCGCGCCACAGAGGCACCTCCTGCAAATCGTCGGGAAGGGTCTGAAGCCCGGTCTCGGGCAATATATGTCCGCCATAACCGAACAGACGCACATTCGCTGGATTCTGGAAACCCATCTTCTTAAGTTCGCTGTGGGTTATCTTGTGTATTCCGTTCTCCTTTACCGACACACGCACCCATTTGCCCTGGGCAAGAACAGAATTTGCAGCATAACGGTCGGAAACCGCACGTGTTGCCGAAGTGCGTCGCAAGCCTGAAGCTGTCTTATCCACCACAAGTTTATATGAGTTCAGGCGATAATACTCACCGCCGCGCATCACCACCGGCAAGAATGCGACATCCAGTTGCGGACGTTTAGCCTGCACGCCAACAGTGCATTCAAATTCGGGATTCGCAGGCAAAGCGGCATATTTTGTGGCAAGCATATAACGCTCCACCTCTTCAGCGGTCATCTTTTGATATTCGGGGTATTCCACATGAGCCGAATAAGCATAATTCATGTAGTCATCGGGCAAATCGACGACCGACACACACACAGGCAACAAGGAGTCGCCACGCGATGTGCTCCAATCCACTGTGGTGAATTGCGCCTGCAACAGCAATGGGCAAATCAACAAGAGGAACGATATTATGCTTCTGCTCTTCATAGAATCATCTTACATGGAAATCCAGTACCTTATCTTCGCCGATATAACCTTTGAGATGAGTACCTATCTTTGCTTCTCCAGCTCCAGCCGGTGTACCGGTAAATATCAAATCACCCGTTTTCAACGTACAAAAACGGCTTACATATGCTATAATCTCGTCTACAGAGAAATACATCTGCGACGTATTGGCTTTCTGCACCACATTGTCGTCTATGGTAAGGGAGAAATCCACATTGTTTATGTCGAAATTCTCAACCGCGCGGAACTCACCAAGAACTGCAGAGCCGTCAAAACCCTTGCTCAAGTCCCATGGTTCACCCCTCTCAATCAAGCCACGCTGCATATCGCGTGCAGTAAAGTCGATACCAACAGTAATGGCATCGTAATAACGATGAGCGAAACGCGCAGGGATACTCTTGCCAAGTTTGTTTATGCGCACAACAATTTCCGCCTCATAATCGACACGACCAAGAAAGTCGGGCACATAGAAATGTTTCCCATTCTTTATTATTGCAGAATCGGGCTTCATGAATATCATAGGAACCTGCGGACGCTCCACCGTTCCATCAAACTCATAGGCATGCTCTGCGTAGTTTTTTCCAACTGCTATAATCTTCATTTTCCTTTGTTTATATCCGTTTCACACTCAAGCCCCTCGAGCCTGTTGAACATCAGCGACAGATGCGCATACAGAGAGGTGTTCTGGACGACAATATTCTCGGGAACACGTATGCGCAATGGAGTAAAGTTCCATATCGCCTTGATACCCCACACAACCATCTTGTCGGCAACCTCCTGAGCCCTGTCAATGGGAACTGTGAGTATTCCTATCCTGACATTATGCTTTCTCATCATGGTTTCAAGCTCATTGATGTGATACACCGGTATTCCCGACACACTATGCCCCACTACCTTTGCATTCGTATCAAAAGCCGCCACCACCTCTAGACCGAACTGCTTAAGACCCGAATCGTTCAGCAATGCACTTCCCAGACGTCCGGCTCCAAACAGGAAAGCCTTGTGTATGCGTGTGAATCCCAAGAAATCCTCAAGTACTTCGAGCAGATTGTCTATATCATACCCCACCCTTGTACGGCCCACAATATTCACACACGACAAGTCCTTGGCAATCTGCGATGCCACGATATTGGTCTCCTTTGACAAGCCGGTAGACGACACATACTGTTCGCCGCGTTGCTTGAGCAAACGGCAAACCGACAGATACCAGGGCAGACGGCGCAAGGTGGGTTCGGGAACCTTCTCTATTCTTGTAAAATCAGTCATGTATATCGCGCGTAATGTTTTATAATAACGTAGCAAAATTAAAGTTATTTTACGAGGTGTTGAAATTTATAAGCGGAATATTGTATCTTAGCAGTCAGAAAATAAACAAAACAAAATCGGCATATGAAAAAGAACGACTGGAAAGAGAGACTGAACGTAGTATATTCCACAAATCCCGATTTCGCCTATACATTCGATGAAAAGGAGGAAAACGAGACTCTTCCCAAACAACAGCAAAAACTGAGAGTGAGCATAGAAAAGAACCACAGAGGCGGAAAAACCGTTACCCTGATAAAGAATTTCACAGGCACCGAGGCAGACATGAAAGAGCTTGGCAAACTGCTCAAGACAAGATGTGGAGTAGGTGGCAGCGTAAAGGAAGGAGAAATCATCATCCAAGGCGAGTTCAAGGAAAAGATTATAGAAATATTGAAAAAAGAGGGTTATACACAAACAAAATAGCCGGCGTTGCTGAATTTTAAAATCAAATTCATATCTTCGCGGAACAAAACAGACAAACAACCTAAAAAACATAAAATTATGGCAAACAAATCAGAACTTTCTCTTGCAGCAGAATTGCTGAATATCAAAGCAGTAAAATTGCAGCCCGAACAGCCTTTCACATGGGCATCAGGTTGGAAATCACCATTCTATTGCGATAACCGCAAGACCTTGTCGTTCCCCGCATTGCGCACACGCGTCAAGTTGGGACTTGCTAACCTTATCCTCGACGAATTCCCCGAAGCAGACATCATCGCCGGTGTAGCAACAGGTGCAATCGCACAGGGAGCATTGGTAGCCGAAGAACTTGGCAAACCATTCGTATACGTACGTCCAAAGGCAAAGGACCACGGCATGGGCAACCAGATTGAAGGCGACGTATTCCCCGGAGCAAAGGTAATCGTTGTGGAAGACCTTGTTTCAACAGGCTTGAGCAGCCTTCGTGCAGTTGATGCATTGCGCGAGGCAGGTGTAGAGGTTATCGGTATGGTTGCATCATTCACATACGGATTCAACGTTGCGACAGAGGCTTTCGAGAAGGCAGGTGTAAGACTCATCACACTCACCAACTACGAAGCAGTACTAGAGGCAGCAAAAGCAACAGGCTACATCACAGAAGAGGTTATGCCCACATTGAAAGAATGGCGTGCAAACCCATCAGAGTGGAGAAACGACCTGAAGTAATATGAGCCAATACGAAAGCAGCGTAAAATGCATACCATATCCTCAGGAGAGAGTGTATGCAAAGCTGGAGGACCTGAACAACATCGAAGGCATAAAGGACAGATTGCCCCAGGACAAGATTAAGGACCTCACATACAGCCGCGACGAAGCAAGCGTGAATGTTCCGCCCGTAGGCAATGTAACATTGCGCGTCATAGACCGCGAAGCCCCAAAATGCATAAAACTGGAAGTTGCCGGTTCGCCCATCCCCGTACTTATCTGGATTCAGATAATCCCCGATGGCGAAAATGCATCCAAAATGCGCGTTGTGGCAAAAGCGGAAATAAACTTCATGTTACGTTCAATGGTTGAGAAACCGCTGAAAGAAGGACTAGAAAAAATTGCAGAAGCATTGTCCTTGATAGCATACTGATAAAAGTGGCTGGCTTGCAAAGTCAGCCACTTTTGGTTATAAGGAATATAATAAACATCCGCATTTCCCGTTTTGGAATACATGAAGAATATAATAAGATACCTGATTATACTATCAGCAGTGATATTCGCAGGCTGCGACAGCGAGAGCCAATACTCTATATACAGAGTAAACTTCGTCTTCGACAAAAGCATACACCCATACATACAGGTGAACAGCTACGGACAGTTCATCTGCATAAAAAACGGCTCCACCGCCGGACAATACAAAATCACCGACGCAATGGGCAACACACAAACCGTAAACATCCCCGAGATACAGATGCAGATGAACCCCTTCCACTACGGACTGGGCGGACTTATAATAGGCACACCTATGAACTGCGACGGCAATATCTGGGCATACGATTGGGCATGCCCCACCTGCGACAACCGTCGCCACCGTGTAGAGATAGACTATACGATAGGACATGCCAAATGCCCGAATTGCGCCACAATATTCGACTTGAACAGCGGTGGCATAGCAATCGAAGGCAAATCAAGACCATTATGGCACTACCGCGTCTACGATAACGCCCCAAACGTCATCATACAAAATTAAAGATAAAGCATTTTGCATATTCAACTAAAAACCTTATCTTTGCACCCGCTATCATAAAAGATAGCAAGACATAAGGTCGCTCGAATGGTGGAATCGGTAGACACGAAGGACTTAAAATCCTTTGGCATTTAAACGCCGTGCGGGTTCAAGTCCCGCTTCGAGTACCAAAAGAAACAAGTCGTCAAAAATGACGACTTGTTTCTTTTTACTCCCTTCGTAATTCATGGCAGGGTCGACAAAAAAAACAGCAGGTTGGGCAAAGCAGGTGATAAAACCTCGACAATCCATTGATTATCAAGGCTTTTCTTAAGTCGGGAGACTGGATTCGAACCAGCGACCACACGCCCCCAGACGTACCGAGTTATTAGGCTGAGATATTTGATTCTCAACAAATTATGTGTGCTCTTTTTGTTGCGGTTTAATTCTTGGTTTAAACAGACTTCAAATTAAACAAAGAGGTTGTTAATTATTATATTTGAATTCAATGTAAATATTTTTGTGGTTATTGTTTTGCAATCCTGTTCATTCGCTCTTTCACCAATATTTTATAGTTAGACTTAAGCTCCGACGAAAGAAAAGAGTCATCAATGAGTGCGAACCATTTATCGGTACACATAAAGAACTTGTCGATTATTTTCTCCGCTATTCTTGTTTGTATTCCCGATTTCTCCATAGCCTCGATAAATGAAACCCGATTAAAGCCGGCTATTCTTTTTCCTTCTTCTTCTCCATTGCCAATAAGTGGCATTGCGAGTTCATCATTGTCGTTGATACCTGTAAGCAGTACCGCCAACAAATCATAAGCAGGTGACAATTGATAACCTGTTCCATCTTTATCCAATAACGAGAAATTCTTGCAGTGCATATCAGAGTTGCCTGTAATCCAAGAAAATATCACTATCTCCCAAAAGCGTTGGACATCGAGCATTGAAGCCACAGAGTAACGCTTTATTGTTTCGGCAAGTTGAATATATGCACCACGATATTTATGTTCGGTCAATCGGTTGGTAAGCTGACACATATCGAGCATTGAATATTTCTCCCCCTTTGTTCCTCTATCCATTCTACGCGTTATATACGCAAGTTCTCCGTCTTGCATAGCTATCAGACCGTGAGGTGCTGTGGCAATTCCAGCAACCTCGGCGAGTTTCATTGTCAAGTCCTCAAGTTCAGGCATAAAATAATATTTGGAACTTTGAGGCTTCAATATGAAATTTCCCCACAACCCGACTATCGTTAATTTTGCAGGCTCATTCTTGCCACCTCTATTTATATCCAATGAAAGTTTTGGCTGAACACCGGTTATTGATGTATTGCTTTGCAAAATATGTAGTGCAAGTTCTTCTATATTGTCACGTGTATATGGCAAGATTGGAAGTTTTGTCGTTCCAAACAACTTCTTTACACATTTGGAGTGATAATGTCCTTCTCCCTCATTATCTATTGCTTTATAGCAATAGAGGCATTTTTTTACAGAACTATCATTCATACTCCTGAATACTTATGTTACCTATACAATCTTTACAACACAACAGTAAGAGTTTCATTCTGTCGCGGGGATTTATCTTCCAGTTCTTGTCTACTATATCAAGCATCCACCCCTCGGGTATAAGACCGTCGAAAACAGGAAACATAAATTCCTTTACAAACTCCTCTTCTTGCAATGGCATAGTAGGGCTTAAAGGGGACGCTCCTTCTAAAGCCAGGTATTCTGGTGTGTATGAGAAATGGTAGCCCTCATAGTCTTCGGTAAGCACACCACAAAAGAGTCCATTGATATAAACCTTTGCCTTTCTCATAATATTTAAATTTTAGCAGGTTTCAACGTTTCCCCAAAAAGTCCTAATACCTGATTGACTTTGTCCAATTGCACTGTGAGTTTTCCTTTTTCAAGTTCACGCACAAAGCGTATTCCCACACCACTTCTCTCTGCAAGTTCCACCTGGGTAAGATTATGCAGTTTCCTTTTTGTTCGAATGTACTCTCCTAAATCCAT
>CAJGDP010000040.1 GCA_904502235.1 uncultured Bacteroidaceae bacterium | reverse complement strand
CTTTTGTTTACTTTTGCCTATAATGACAATAATAACCTTAAAATAATACTCCAATGAACACAATTGTTTCTCAATTCAACATTCAAGGCAATGTTGTTGAAGTAGCCCCATTGGGCAATGGTCTTATCAATACAACTTACCGTGTAAAGACCGAAGGCGATGCTCCCGACTATGTTCTCCAGCACGTGAATAATGCAATCTTCCCCGATGTGGATATGCTTATGAACAATATTGTTGCTGTAACAGAGCATATTCATGGCAAGCTTGTTGCTGCAGGTGCCGAGGATGTATCACGTAAGGTGTTGAAGTTTGTTCCTGCAAAGGATGGCAAATACTATCATTTCGATGGCGAGAAGTATTGGCGTGTGATGGAGTTCATCCCCGAGACAGAGGGTATGACTGCCGTTACTCCCGAGACATCATACATCGTCGGTGAAACTTTCGGTAATTTCCAGGCTATGCTTGCCGATATCCCTGCAGAACTTGGTGAGACAATCAAGGATTTCCACAATATGGAGTTCCGTCTCCGTCAGTTGCGTGAGGCTGTTGCCGAGAACAAGGCCGGTCGCCTTGCTGAGGTACAGTGGCTCGTTGACGAGCTCGAGGCTCGTGCCGAAGAGATGTGCAAAGGCGAGCGCATGCACCGCGAAGGTATATTGCCAAAGCGTATCTGCCACTGCGATACAAAGGTGGACAACATCCTTTTCGACAAGCAGGGTAACGTACTTTGCGTAATCGACCTCGATACAGTGATGCCAAACTTCATCTTCTCGGACTTCGGTGATTACCTACGTTCAGCTGCGAACACCGGTAAAGAGGATGACAAGGACCTCGACAACGTTAACTTCAATATGGAAATCTTCAAGTCTTTTGCAAAGGGCTATTTGAAATCAGCGGCTTCGTTCATTACTCCTGTAGAGGTTGAGAACCTGCCATATGCTGCGGCTTTGTTCCCATATATGCAGACAGTACGTTTCTTGGCAGACTACATCAATGGCGATACATACTACAAGATTCAGTATCCCGAGCACAACCTTGTACGTTCAAAGGCTCAGTTCAAGCTGTTGCAGAGCGTTGAGGCTCATCAGGCAGAGATGCAGGCATTTATCGCTGAGATTATGAAGTAATTGAAGCATACATATAAAAAATAAGGTTCACTTCTGAAGTGAACCTTATTTTTTGTGTCGTTTTTGTTACTTGCCGTTTACTTCGAGCAACTCAACATCGAAACGGAGTGCCGCGTTAGGACCGATGTCCTGACCTGTACCTCTCTCGCCGTATGCAAGTTCCGAAGGAATCCACAAGATAATCTTACCGCCCTTGCCGATGAGCTTCATACCCTCGGTCCAACCTTTGATAACCTGGTTCAAACCGAATTCTATTGGGCTGTCCTTGCCTGCCTCATCGGGACGATACTGCTTGAACATCTCCTGACGCTGCTTTGGCATGTCGTTCCAACGGTTAGAATCGAATACCTTGCCGTTGCATGTTCTACCGGTGTAGAGAACCTTTACCTTGTCCTCGTCGTTTACAGGCTTTGTAGCCTCGTCGCCCGATTCAACGATAATGTATACGATTCCCGATTCTGTAACCTTTGCACCTCTTTTCTTTGCCATGTCAGCAAGCCACTGCTCCGACTCTTTCTTGTTCTGCTCGGGGATTACTACAGTGTAGTAGTGCTGCATGAATGCAGATGCATCTGCCTGGTTGATTTTAGGTTCGTTGTTACGTATATCCTCGATAGCGGCAAGAATCCATTCTGTCTGCAAAGGAAGTTCTGCTTCAGAAAGGCTGAAACCGAAGTTTGCACCAAGAATAGCCGATGCGATGGCTTTCTCTTTTGCATCTGCGAATACTTCTGTCATGCCTGTAGAGTCCTTCATAGCCTCTCTGACTTTGTTGCCGATCTCCGGACCAAGGTATTTCTGACCAAGTTCGTTGATGTTCTCCTTGCTGATTGCAACACCTTCAACCTTAATCTGCTCCTTGCCGCAAGCAGTCTTTTCGAGAGTCTCCAGAATCACGTTGTAATCAGCTTTCAACTGTGGCATGATGCCGTTTACGATGTTGTTACCTATGTTCTGACCTATAACATAAGAGAGAGTATCCATCTTGCTCTTATTACCCTTGGTTGTTCGGGGTGCTTTAACATAGTCGTTGCATGACATTGCCATAACAGCAATTGCGCATGCGAAAATAGAAGTCAATACTTTTTTCATAATATAAAATTTAGTTTGTTTTGTGATATTCTATAAGTCCTGCCATGGGGCTTTCCACAATGTTGCCTATTGAGAGTCCCAGGCTTTCCGCTGTATCCTTTATCTCTGTAGCAAAGTGTACTCCCACACCGCCCACTATATGTATAGGCAACCACGAACGTCGGTATACCATGGTGTTGCGCTGGAAGAATTGCGTAAAACATTGCTTCAGCAGGCTTTTTATTTCAGGATTTTCCTTGTGCTCGCAAAGGAATGGGGTGAGGCTTGCCAACCAACGGTTGGGTAGAGGGGTATGGTATACTCTCTCCAGGATTGTTGCAACATCGAGTTTATATTCCTCAAGGAACTTCTGACGCAAGTCGCTTGGAAGTTGTTTCTTTATGCAGTCGCTCACAAGCTGTCTGCCCAAGTGTGCGCCGCTGCCTTCGTCGCCGAGTATATATCCAAGCGATGGAGTGTTGTCGGTAATCTTCTCGCCGTCGAAAAGGCAGGAGTTCGAACCTGTGCCTAGTATGCAGGCTATGCCTTCCTCGTGTCCGCACAGGGCACGTGCCGCGGCAAGCAGGTCGCTGTGTATATTAATCTTTCTTGTAACAAAATATTGTTCAAGAGCTTCTTTCATGCGGTTGTTCGCGTTGTCGTATGCGCATCCTGCACCGTAGAAATATATAGTGGCGGGAGCGTCGGGCGCAATCTTGCCGTCAAGCTCCGCGCTTATTACCTTATATATATCTTCTGCGCTCTGCTGTGTCGGGTTGAGTCCTTGAGTGTTTACTCTGGTCACAATGGAATTGCCATCGTGTAGAACCCAATCTGTCTTTGTGGAACCGCTGTCTGCTATCAGTATCATTTCTCTAAAATCAAATATTCGGTAAAGATAGTCTAAAAAATCTATTTCTTGCCAAATTGAGTGTCAATTTTTATTAACGCAGACACTGCAAAGGTAACAATGGTGCATATCATCACCCAAATGAAGAAGTTTTCATATCCCATCCACTCCTGTATCTTGCCCGAAATCATTCCCGGCAACATCATGCCAAGCGACATGAATGCAGTTGAAATTGCAAAGTGCGCTGTGGGGTATTTGCCTTGGGCAAAATATATCATATATAAGGTATAGGCGGTGAATCCGAATCCATAGCCCAACTGCTCAATGAATATGCAACTGCTGATTATTGTCATGCTGTCGGGCAGATACATGCTCATGTATACATATACAATGTCGGGTACAGATATCGCAATAACCATGGGCCACAGCCAGTATTTAAGTCCGTTGCGCGATATGCATATACCACCAAGAATACCTCCTGTAATCAATCCGAATATTCCTAATACACCGTTTACGTAGCCAATTTCGTCGAGTGTCAATGCCAAGCCGCCTGCTTGGGCTGAGTCCATAAGGAACAGTTTGCCAATCTTGCCAAGTTGTGCCTCGGGGAAACGGAACAGCAACAGAAAGAGTATTGTTTGCCAAATGCCAGGCTTTTGAAAATAGGAAATTATTATGTCGCCGAAATTTGCGAAAACTTCGGATATGCTCTTTGTCTCGCGCGGGATATCCTGTTTGGGGTGTGGCATTGTGCTCCTGTGGTAAATGAACAGTATTGCCATTATTATTGCGGTAGTGATGAACGTCGCGCTCCAAGCAATGCTTTTATTGCCAGTGTGGCTTGCAAGTCTGCCGGCAAGCAACACAAGTGCGCCCGAACTGAAAACTGTTGCAATGCGGTAGAACGTGTTGCGTATTCCCGAAAAGAACGATTGCTTTTCCTGTGGCAGACTCAGAATGTAGAATCCGTCAAGGGCAATGTCGTGGGTGGACGATACGAACGCTCCAGCTATGAACGCGCACAGAGTCAATGGCAGGAACGATGCCGACGGAACTGCAAGGGCTACAATGGCAAAGCATACCGCCAGTATAATCTGTGAATAAAGTGTCCACTTGCGACGGGTGCTTATCATCTCCACAAAGGGGCTCCACAACGGTTTTATTGTCCATGGAATAAGGAGCATGCTTGTGTAGATGGCAATGTCGGTGTTGCTTATTCCCATATCCTTGTACATGATGTCGGATATGGATGTTATGGCATGATATGGCAGTCCCGATGCAAAATAGAGTGTGGGAATCCACAACCAGGGACTGACGTTTTTGTGAGTGGTGTTCTTTTTCATGGCGCGAAGGTAAGTATAAAAAAGGAAAAACCCCGCGGTTGCGAGGCTTTTCCTTTTTATATTATAGTGTATTTTATACCACACCCTGCGCCATCATGGCTTTTGCAACCTTAAGGAAGCCTGCTACGTTTGCACCCTTTACATAGTCGATGTATCCGTCCTCGCATGTACCGTATTTTACGCATGCGCTGTGAATGTTATGCATTATTTCGTGCAACATCTCATCAACTTTCTCGCTGCTCCAGTTGATTTTGCCTGAGTTCTGGCTCATTTCAAGACCCGATACCGATACACCACCTGCGTTTGAAGCCTTGCCCGGTGCGTAAAGAATCTTTGCGGCCTGGAATGTGTGGATTGCTTCGGGAGTAGAAGGCATGTTCGCACCCTCTGAGACTGCAATCACGCCGTTTGCAACAAGCGTTCTTGCATCGTCGCCGTTGAGCTCGTTCTGTGTTGCCGATGGGAGAGCAATATCGCCCTTTTCGCACCATGGACGTGCGTTTTCAACATATTTGCAACCATATTTGTCGGCATACTCCTTGATGCGTCCGCGACGAACGTTCTTCAACTCCATTATGAAGTCGAGTTTTTCACGGTCGATGCCCTCGGGGTCGTAGATGTAACCGTTGGAGTCGCTCATGGTTACAGGCTTGCCACCAAGCTGGATTATCTTCTCAACAGTGTACTGTGCCACGTTACCTGAACCTGATACAAGGCATGTCTTGCCTGCAATGTCCATACCGCGTGTCTTCAGCATCTCCTGCAGGAAGTAGATGTTACCGTAACCTGTTGCCTCGGGGCGGATAAGTGAACCGCCGAACTCCAATCCTTTGCCTGTGAATACTCCGTTGAACTCGCGTGTAAGTTTCTTGTACATACCGAACATGTAACCCACTTCGCGTGCGCCAACACCAATATCACCTGCAGGGACGTCCATTTCAGGACCTATGTGGCGCCACAACTCTGTGATGAAAGCCTGGCAGAAACGCATAACCTCGCGGTCGCTCTTGCCTTTGGGGTCGAAGTCTGAACCACCCTTGCCACCACCCATGGGGAGTGTAGTGAGTGAGTTCTTGAATGTCTGCTCAAAAGCAAGATATTTGAGAATACCCACATTTACCGAAGGATGGAAACGGATACCGCCTTTGTAAGGTCCAATGGCGTTGTTGTGCTGTACACGGTAACCTGTGTTCACCTGCACGTTGCCGTTGTCGTCGACCCATGTAACACGGAATGTGAAAATTCTGTCGGGGATACACAATCTTTCAATAAGGTTGTTTGCCTCGAATTCGGGGTGCTTGTTGTACTCCTCTTCGATTGAGTGAAGAACCTCTTCCACTGCCTGAAAATATTCAGGTTCGTTAGGGAATCTTTTTTTGAGATTCTCAAGTGTTGTCTCTACTTTCATTGTCTTATATTGGTTTTAATCCTATTCTCGTAGTCTATTATGCGACAAAGATACTGCCTTTGTTTGAAAAATTAAAGAAATGTAAGTGTTTTTTTAAATATTAAAGAAAAATGTTTGTTTTTTTGTTGCAAATGTTGACAAAAAGATTATTAAGAATGTTGCTTCTGTGCTTTTTGTATCATGTTTGTCCTTTTTTGTGTTTTAAAGTTCGTAAAATGTTACAAAAATGTAAAAATAATATATATTATTTTAAGTTTTCATTTGCTTGAATTATTTTTGCACCCGAAATTGCAGATTCTGTGTTGGGGAATTGCAATTTGTTATTGGAGAATTAATTGTAAATCATATTATTTATGAGGAAAATCTTTACTTTATTATTTTTGGCGTCGTTCGTTTTTGTACAGGCGCAGTATTACATTCCAAACTCAGGTTTTGAGAATTGGAAGGGAAGTGCCGGAAGTACCTATCAATCGTCAGACGGTACTTTGGGTGGTGGAAGCAGTGCTTTGGGCTTGCGTCAGCGTCCCGGTGATGAACCTTCAGATTGGGAGGGTTCAAGTATTAACCAGAAGGTTAGTATGCCCAAACAGGAAACTCTAATTGAAAAATCTTCTTATAATGGTGTTGCTGTGAAAATGACCAACAAGGATGTAAAGGTTATGGGTATCGGTTCAACAGCTCCCGGTTTTATAAGCTTTGCAACACCTTGGGTATATGCTATCAGCAAGGTTGCGAATTGCGATGGTGGCGTATATGGCAGTACACAATTGAAGGGACGTCCCGATGCTATCAAGGGATGGTTCAACCGTAGCGGTGGTACTGGTGAGAGTGCTCATATTATAGTATATACCTGGAAAGGTACATTCAAAAGTAATATTAAATCTTCTGTTGCAAACGATACCAAAGAGGATACCGATAAGGCTATCATGGGTAAGGGTGGTGAAACCATCCTTCAAAGTGGAACTCTTGTTGCAACCTGTGACTATTCGTTTGCTTCAACAAACGGTTGGGAAGAGATTGTTGTACCTCTTGACTACAAGAACAATGAGGTGCCCGAGAAGATGAATGTGATTCTTTCGAGCGGTGATTACTGGACACGTGGTAATATCAAGAATGGTAGCGTTCTTGAGGCTGATGATGTACAGTTTGTATATTATTCAGAACTTGCTTCGTTGAAGTTTGATGGCGTTAACCATTTTTCTGCCGGCAAAACTTCTTATACAATCAAAGCCGATTACGATGAGAGCAAGCTCGAGGTTTCGTCAAATGGTAGAGCTGCTGTGGTTGAAAAAAGCTACGATGCTTCATCAAAGACACTAACTATCACTATCAAGGGCGATGACTATTCTGTAAACAACAGCAATGTACACGTTTATACAGTAAAATTTGAAAAGGATGCAGAGGTTGTAGAACCTGAAGTTCCAACAAACCCTGATGGCGTTAAGGAACTCGGTGAAAGATTGTATAATCTTGCCGATGCCGATGCAAACAAGACTTACGTCCTCTATAACGAACACTTTACAACATATGCAGTATATGATTCTGCTCAGGGTGATAAAGTTTGGGTTGCCGGCATGAAGGGTGATAGCGGACATCCTTTGAGTAATCAGGCATATGCAACTGCAGTTGATTTAACATCAGAGAATGCTTGCTGGCAGGTAATAAAGAACGGCAATAAATATTATTTGTATAATGTGGGTGCAGAGAGGTATCTGACAACACCCCGCGAGGAAATTTCTGAGGCTTATAACTACTGCTCATTCTCGTCAGTTGAAATTTCTTTGACTGTTGAAGAGTTAGGAAACGGTGCATTTGCATTTACTGCACATCCCGATTACACAGACGGTCTCGGTTTTATGTGTGCCGCTCCTCAGTTGACTGCTCCAGTTGCTGTATGGAGCAGCGATGATGCCGGCTCTGCTTGGATGTTGATAGAGAATCCTAATGTAACAATCGGTGAGGTTGTAGAGCCGGAAATTCCTGAACAGCCAGAACAACCGGAGGTTGGTGATGTTGATTACACACCTGCATTTACAGGAGAAAAGACAGTTGTTGCTGGCACTGCGCAAGACGAGCGTTGGATACAGCGCATTACATTGACAAGTGCAACATTTGCTGATGAATCGGCAAATTCATTCTCTGTAGATAACAGAAGAAAGTTCTGCTACAACGATTATACAGCTTCTGTAACAATGAAGGCTGCTATTGGTGAAGAGGTAACACTTGATGTAAATATCGGTGATGGCCGTTGGATACACTCTTATGCTTATATCGATGTAGATAGCGACGGATTCACAGCTTCTATCGCTTCTGACGGATACTCTCCATTGGGCGACCTGGTAAGCTATTCGTTCTACAACAACGGTGGTTCAAGCGATAGCAGCGGTAAGAACAGTGCCGGTAGATCAATTTCCGGTGATGCTTGTAGTACATGGAGCTTGCCTTCGTTCACAGTTCCTTCGGAGCCGGGTGTTTATCGTATGCGTGTAAAAATTGACTGGTGTAATATCGACCCGAATGGTGACAACGACGGTAAGTTCGGTGACTTTATGGATAATGGCGGTCAGATTGTTGACTTTATGCTTAAGGTTGTTGATCCAAATGCTCCTGAAACCGGTATCGAAGAGGTAGAGGTTGCTCCTGTATTCGAAGGAATCTACGATTTGCAGGGACGCAAACTCAACGAGATTGTGAAGAGCGGCATCTATATTGTTAATGGCAAAAAGATGTTCATCAAGAAATAAATAATCTCTTATAATGCTAAAAAGCGTGTGCATTGTTGGATGCACACGCTTTTTTATGCTATCTTCGCACATACAGATAGATAACTTCATGTTATGGTAGAGAAAATAAAGGAACTATATATTTGCAAGTTCGGAACAGGACCTGTGTCTGTTACAGAATTGAGTGGCGCAGGCTCGAACCGTGTGTACTATCGCCTGCAGGGTGATGTGGATTCTGTGATTGGCGTTGCAGGAACGTCGGTTCAGGAAAACAGGGCATTTGTGGCGCTGGCAGAGGCATTTGCATGCAGTGGAGTTGATGCTCCCCGTGTGCTTGCCGTGTCGGACGATGGATTGTACTATCTGCAGACCGATTTAGGAAACGTCTCATTGTATGATGCAATGAAGGAGTCGCGCGAGAATAGTGTGTTTTCGGAACACGATGTAGAACTACTTTGCGATGTTATGTCGTCATTGCCGCATATCCAATACAAAGTACCACGTTTCTTTGATTTTTCGCTCTGCTATCCTGTGAGCGATTTCAATGAGCGCACCATAATGTGGGATTTGAACTATTTCAAATATTGTTTTCTTAAAGGAACGGGTGTGGAATTCAATGAAAGCCTGTTGGAAGACGAATTTGAGAGGTTGACCAGCCTTTTGCTCTCGGACAACGATGATGCCTTCCTTTACAGGGATTTCCAGTCGCGTAATGTGATGGTAAAGGATGGCAAACCGTTCTTTATAGATTTTCAGGGCGGACGTAAAGGTCCCGTATATTACGATGTGGCATCGTTTGTTGGGCAGGCAAGAGCATGTTACACTCCCTGTGTGGTTGACAAGATGATTGACGCATATCTGGCATCGCTTGCCGAATATAAAAAGGTGGACCGCTCGGATTTTATCAAGAAGGTATCGCTCTTTAGAGTGTTCCGTCTATTGCAGAACCTTGGTGCATACGGGTATCGCGGACTGTTTGAGCGCAAGAGAGCTTTTGTTGAGGTTATTCCCAGGGCGTTGGCGCAACTTGCCGAACTGTTGCAGAATTTTACCGACGAATTCCCCTATATATCATCGTTGATTGATGAGATTTCGCAACTCCCGATGTTCGTGATTGACGAGATAAAGGAACTCACTGTGGATGTCATGAGTTTCTCATACAAACGCGGCATCCCACAGGATACATCGGGCAATGGCGGAGGCTTTGTCTTTGACTGTCGTGCAATACACAATCCCGGCAGGTACGAACCTTATAAGAATCTAACGGGAATGGATGCACCAGTGATAGAATTTCTCGAAAAGGAGAGCAATATCGCAGAATTCTTGGAGAGTGCCTACGCGCTTGTAGATAATATGGTAGACACCTACAAGAGACGTGGCTTTACTCATATTCAGGTTTGTTGTGGTTGCACCGGTGGCAGACACCGTTCGGTCTATAGTGCAGAGCATATTGCGCATCACATCGCCGAAAAGTTCGGTGTCAAGGTGGTGGTTACCCACAAGATGCAGGGAGTGAAGTATGTGATTGAGTCAAAGGTGTAAATGTGAGGCTTATATGGATTTTTTTGCGTTCTTCCGGATACCGGAGGAACGCATTTTTTTCAGTGGATACTCTTTGTATGGGATTTTTATGCTTGTGCGTGGTTTTATCGCGGATTTATAAAGCAAACTTTGTTTATCTCGCTCGTTTTTGCTATATTCGCCAAATTAAATTATCTTTGCAAGATTAAACGGAAAATAAAGAAAAAACAGATATATGAAGAAGAAATTTCCTGTATATAACCAGTTGAACCTTTCGGAGGTCAACAAGGATGTGCTGAATGCGTGGGAGGAGAAGAATCTCTTTTCGAGAAGTATGACTGAGCGCGAGGGTGCGCCTTCGTTCGTGTTCTTTGAGGGTCCTCCTTCGGCTAACGGTATGCCGGGTATTCACCACGTTATGGCGCGCAGTATCAAGGATACATTCTGCCGTTTCAAGACAATGAAGGGTTTCCAGGTTAAGCGTAAGGCTGGTTGGGATACTCACGGTTTGCCAGTGGAACTTGGTGTTGAGAAGAAACTGAACATTACCAAAGAGGATATCGGTAAGAAGATCTCTGTTGACGATTACAACCGTAACTGTCGCGAGGAGGTTATGAAGTATACAAAGGAGTGGACCGAACTTACCCGTAAGATGGGTTATTGGGTTGACCTTGAGAATCCTTACATCACATACGAGAATAGCTATATCGAAAGTTTGTGGTGGTTGTTGAAGCAGCTTTATAACAAGGGCTTGCTTTACAAGGGTTACACAATCCAACCTTATTCGCCTGCGGCAGGTACAGGTCTCAGTTCTCATGAGCTTAACCAGCCCGGTTGCTATCGCGATGTAAAGGATACTACTGCTGTTGCGCAGTTCCGTATGCTTGACCCTAAACCTGAAATGACAGAGTGGGGTAAGCCATATTTCATTGCATGGACAACAACTCCTTGGACTTTGCCTTCGAATACAGCACTTTGCGTCGGTCCAAAGATAGACTATGTTGCGGTGCAGACATACAATGCCTATACAGGCGAGCCTGTAACTGTTGTGTTGGCAAAGGCTCTTGTTGGTGCGCACTTCAATCCTGCAGGTGCTGAACTTGCTCTTGATAGCTACAAACCTGGTGATAAGGTTGTTCCTTACAAGGTGATTGCTGAATATAAGGGCTCCGACCTTGTTGGCATGCATTATGCGCAGTTGTTCCCATGGGTGAAGCCTATCGTAAAGGATGGCGAAAGAATGGTTGATGCTTCTGCCGATGCATTCCGTGTAATTCCCGGTGATTATGTAACAACAGAGGATGGTACAGGTATCGTGCATATTGCTCCAACATTCGGTGCAGACGATGCTTTTGTGGCGAAGGCTGCAGGTATTCCTTCTTTGTTTATGGTTAACAAGAAGGGCGAGACTCGTCCTATGGTTGACTTTACAGGTAAGTTCTGGGCAATAGATGAACTCGATGAGGAGTTCGTTGCCAACTTTGTAAACGAGGAGTATGAGAAATTTGCAGGTGCGTATGTAAAGAATGCATACGACCCACAATATACTGTAGACGGAAAATACGATGATGTTGCGGCTGCAAAGGCTGAGACTCTCGATGTTGCGCTCTGTATGGTTATGAAGCAGGGTGGTGTGGCATTCAAGATTGAGAAACATATCCATAACTATCCTCACTGCTGGCGTACCGACAAGCCTGTGCTTTATTATCCGCTCGACAGCTGGTTCGTGCGTGCTTCGCAGATGAAGGAACGCATGAGCGAACTCAACAAGACTATCACTTGGAAACCGGAATCTACAGGTACAGGACGTTTCGGTAAGTGGCTCGAGAATCTCAACGATTGGAACCTGAGCCGTAGCCGTTATTGGGGTACTCCGCTTCCTATCTGGACAAGCGAGGATGGCGAGGCAAAATGTATAGGCTCAATTGCAGAACTGTACGATGAGATAGAGAAGGCTGTTGCTGCAGGTATCATGCAGAGCAATCCTTATAAAGATAAAGGTTTTGTTCCCGGTGATTACAGCAAGGAGAATTATGACAAGATAGACTTGCACCGTCCTTACGTGGATGATATCAAGTTGGTGTCTTCGACAGGTGCGCCAATGACACGTGAACTCGACCTTATAGACGTTTGGTTCGATTCAGGTGCTATGCCTTATGCGCAGATTCACTATCCGTTCGAAAACAAGGAAATCCTTGATAACCGTGTGGTTTATCCTGCCGATTTCATTGCTGAGGGTGTTGACCAGACACGTGGTTGGTTCTATACTCTCCATGCAATCGCAACAATGGTATTCGATACTGTTGCGTTCAAGACTGTGATTTCAAACGGTCTTGTGCTCGACAAGAACGGCGACAAGATGTCGAAGCGTCTTGGCAATGCCGTAGACCCATTCGATACAATAGAGAATTATGGTAGCGATGCTTTGCGTTGGTATATGATTACCAACTCTGCTCCATGGGATAACCTGCGTTTCAACGAGGATGGTGTTAAGGAGGTTGTACGTTCTTTCTTCGGTAAGTTGTACCAGACATACAGCTTCTTTACAATGTATGCGAATGTTGACGGCTTTACATATTCTGAGCCTGATGTTCCACTCTGCGAGCGTCCTGAACTCGACCGTTGGATTCTCTCGGAGCTCAATACTCTTATAAAGAATGTGAACGCTTGTTTCAATGAGTATGAGCCGACAAAGGCAGGACGTCTAATTCAGGAGTTCGTTATAAACAATGTCAGCAACTGGTTCGTGCGCTTGAGCCGTAAGCGTTTCTGGGGTTCTGAAATGAGCGCGGACAAATTGTCGGCATATCAGACACTGTATACCTGTCTTGAAACGGTTGCACGCCTGATGGCTCCTATAGCTCCATTCTATGCCGACCGCTTGTATCAGGATTTGACTTCGGTTACAGGCCGTGCCGACAGCGATTCTGTTCACTTGGCTAAATTCCCCGAATGTGATGAGGCTTGCGTGGATTCAGAACTCGAATACCGTATGGAGCTTGCACAGCAGATTTCCTCTATGGTACTTGCATTGCGTAAGAAAGAGGCGCTTATCGTTCGTCAGCCATTGCAGAAGATTGCGATACCTACCACAGATGAGGTGATGAAATCAAGAATCGAGGCTGTTAAACAGCTTATCCTTAGTGAGGTGAATGTAAAGGAACTTGTGTTTGTTGAGGGCGACGGTATCCTTGTAAAGAAAATCAAGTGTAACTTCCGTACATTGGGCAAGAAGTTCGGCAAGCTTATGAAGAGCGTGAACGAAACTGTTACCAATATGTCGCAGGAGCAGATTTCACAGTTGGAGAAGAACGGCAACATTACATTGCAGGTTGAGGGTGTTGATGCACTCATCGAGCTTGCCGATGTTGAGATTTTCAGCGAGGATGTTCCAGGCTGGACTGTTGCCAACGAAGGTGCGCTTACCGTTGCACTTGATGTTGAGGTAACCGATGCTTTGCGTCGCGAAGGTGTTGCACGTGAGATTGTGAAGAAGATTCAGGCTGTTCGTAAAGAAAGTGGCTTTGATATTACAGACCGTATATCTGTTGTAATCTCAAGCAACGAGACGAGTGATAAAGCTGTCGAGGAGTTCAAAGAGTATATTTGCAATCAGGTTCTTGCCGACAAACTTGTTATCGGCGAGGTTGAGAATGGTGAGGATGTTGAACTTGATGCCTATACCATAAAAGTATCAGTTGAGAGAATTTGAAATAACTATATTAACTAACCATAATTAAATAGATATGTCTGAAAAAGTTCGTTATTCCGACGCTGAGTTGGAGGAGTTCCGCCAGGTTATTTTGCAGAAGCTGGAACTCGCAAAGAGAGATTATGATGAAATAATGAGAGCCTTGCGT
>CAJGDP010000039.1 GCA_904502235.1 uncultured Bacteroidaceae bacterium | reverse complement strand
ATTTTTAAGTTAGAATTATCATTATAGGCAAAAGTAAACAAAAGAAAAGAGCATAACAAATATTTCAATTTGAAAATTAACAGGAAATGTATTATTTTTGCAACTGATTTCAAGTGCATAACCGGACAGTCGGTCGGTCTGTCGCCGTTGCCACAAGGCAAAGGAGGAAAGTCCGGGCAGCATAGAGCACTCCACTTCCTAACAGAAAGCTGTTCGTGAGGGCAGAGTAACGCAGAAGAAAATAACCGCCTGCTTGCAGGTAAGGGTGAGAAGGTGGGGTAAGAGCCCACCGGTCGTGCAGCGATGTACGAGCCGTGTGTCTTGGAGGCTGCAAGTTCATGTAAACCGGCGCTTGAGGGTAGCTCGCCCGAGCCGGAGGGTAGAACGCTTTAGTGTTATGGCGACATAACTCATAGATGAATGACAGACACCCACCGTGGGTACAGAACCCGGCTTATAGACCGACTGTCAACAAAAACGAGGCGCGTGAGCGTCTCGTTTTCCTGTTTTTTGTCAATAGATGTTTATCAGCAACAATCCCACGAGCAAAGCCACGCCCGTGGCAACAAGCCCCGGCATCATGAACGAATGGTTCAGCACCCATTTTCCAATACGGGTGGTTCCCGTTCTGTCGAAGTTGATTGCCGCAACCAGTGTCGGGTAGTTCGGTATAAAGAAATAACCGTTCACGGCAGGGAACAGGGCAATGAGCATCATAGGACTTATACCCAAAGCCACACCAAGCGGTACTATGGCACGAACCGTTGCAGCCTGACTGTACAAAAGGATTGACATCACGAACAATGCACCGCCGAACAGCCATGGCATTTCGGTTACTACGCTCTCTATGGCAGCCTTGAGTTCACCGATGTTTCCATTTATAAAGGTATCGCCCATCCATGCCACTCCGAAAATTGCCACCACAGCCTGCATTCCCGCAGAGAACACACTACCCTGCGCCGCCGCATTACCGCTCGTGCGTGTTGCAAGCAATATAACTGCAGCTGTGGTGAGCATTATAATCTCTATAATAACAGGCATACCCACTGTTGTTCCGTTGAACGAAGGTCGCAACGACGGTATTGAACCGAACACAACCACAAGCAACGTGGCCAGGACGAACAACACTACCGACAAGCATGCCTTTGAACGGTTCTGGACACTGCCCAGTTCCACTCCGCCTGAAGCCAGCATACCGGCTTTAAGACGTTTCTGATATTCGGCATCGTCAACAAGCTCCTTGCCCACCTTCATCGATGCCAAAGCACCGACGAGTACTCCTATAAGCGTTGCAGGAATACTTATCTTCAGGATATCGAAAAGGGTTATGTCATAACCTGCCAACAATCCCAGAAGAGCCACGGTCGCCGCAGAGATAGGCGAAGCCGTTATCGCCTGTTGTGAGGCAATCACAGCAATACCCAAAGGACGTTCAGGACGTATCTTTGTCTCGGCAGCCACCTCTGCGATAACGGGCAATACCGAATAAGCCACGTGTCCCGTTCCGGCAAGGAATGTAAAGGTGTATGTAACAAGCGGAGCTATTATGGTTACATACTGTGGATGCTTGCGCAATATTCGTTCCGCAAGTTTCACCATATAGTCGAGTCCTCCGGCAGCCTGCATACATGCAGCCGCGGATATCACAGCAGCAATCATCAGCATCACATCGATAGGCGGAGCCGTGGGTTCCAGCCCGAAGACGAATGTAAGCACTGCCATGCCGGCACCACCCATCACACCAAGTCCGATGCCACCGATGCGTGCACCGAGTATGATGAATGTAAGAACGAACAACAGTTGTATAAGCATAAGCAAAAGTAGTTGTCTGTATTGTATCTTTTATTTAGAACACAGGCAGCTTGTAGATAAAGCCCAGCGTTGCCCTCTGTGTATGGTAGTTGCTGTTTCCGAAAGCCTTCGCACGTTCGGTAAAGAGCTGGCTCTGTCCCACGAAGGCAAGGAAGAAATGCAGATTGCTGTCTTCCATTGGATAGAACTCCACACCACCTATATAGCCTAATGTAGTGCGGTAGTTACCTGCTGTGAGCAAACCTTCGGTCTTGCATACAGATGCAAGTTCATACATACCCTTTGCAAAGAAATTCCATTTTGGAAGGAAACGGTAATTCACCTTTGCCACAAAAGAGTTGTACAATGCATTACCGGCATTATGACCGCCAAATGCACCCTGTCCGCCACACATGTCGGTGATGATACCCTTACGGTCCACCTGCTGCAAAGCACTCATTACATCAAAGTACATATCGCACTTCTCCGAGAAGTTGAATTTGTTACCCAATGAAAGGAAGTACATATACTTGCCGTGCACCTCTTCCATAGCCGATGCCGAGTAACGTGTCTGCCACTTGCCATCGAACATATTGGCATTCCAGTTCAATGTATACACCAATGGCAAACGGCTGACGGGCAGATTTGCGCCATAAGTACTCTCCTGCGAACCGTTACGGCTATTGAGAATCTGCAATGCCAGTTGCTGGTTTGGATTGAAATCGTATGTCAAGGTAACACCGGTCATGAAGTTGCTCATATACTCAATCATTTCGCTATACTGGTATATGTTGATAGGATTCTCATCATACTCATAACCGCCGTATGCCACACCCTGCTTACCTGCAAAGAGCGACCAATGGCTGTTGAATTTCACACCTATTGCAGCATAGTCTATTGATGTGGGTATGTTGTCAATCATATCGTTGCCGACATTGCCACGGTTCAGACGCTGACGATAACGGTACCATAGCCAATCGGTTACCTTACCTGTAGCCTCGATACGGAACTGACGCATATAGAATGCTCCCTGGTTGAATCCGTTCACTCCGTCATAGTTGAACTTTGCATCGAATGAGCCTTGCATGTTGAGATAGAAATTGAACCATTCCTGCTTCTTTTCAATCTTTGAAACACGCTCGAACAACGACTTCTCACTCTCCTGTGCGAACACTGCCGATGCGGCAAAGAGGACAAACACTAAAGAAAAAAACTTTTTCATGATTCTATATTATTTGTTTTGCCATGGAATACTCCCTGCGAAATCAATACTCGTTGAAATAACCCTGAATTGTTTTCCAGTCGTTGGTTCTGGTGAGTGCAAGCATGAGCAATACACGCGCCTTCTGGGGATTCAGTCCCCATGATGCAACAAACTGGTATTTATTGTCGTCGACCTCGGCATCGAGTGTGGTCGCACCGGTCGGTACTCGGCTTGAACGCACCACAAGAACACCCTTCTTGCGTGCATATTCCAATTCGGGGAATACATTCTTATGAATATTTCCATTTCCCACACCTGCATACACGATACCCTCGTAGCCATTCTTGACCATCATTTTCACGACATCGCCCTGCACGTTTGAATAACCGTAGGCAATACCCACCTTAGGCAGAGATTTCAAGCCGTCGATATTGAACATGGCAGAATGCTCCTTCTCCGCAGCCACATTATAGCGTACCTTACCATTATGTACATATCCTATTGCACCATAGTTGGGCGACTGGAATGTCTCAACAGCGGTTGTATTTGTCTTTGTAACATCGCGCGCTCCATAAACCTTGTCGTCCATGCAAACCATAACGCCACGGTTTCTTGAATTCTGGGAAGTTGCAACCACTACTGCATTATAAAGGTTTACCGGACCATCGGCACTGATTGCTGTGGATGGACGCATTGCACCCACAAGAACAACAGGTTTTGCGTTACCGGTAACAAGACTCAAGAAGAAGGCTGTCTCCTCCATGGTGTCGGTTCCATGAGTGATGACAATGCCATCGACGTCGTCCTGTGCCAAAAGTTCATTCACTCTCTTTGCCAAAGTGAGCCACACCTCGTCGCTCATATCCTGCGAACCTATGCTTACAACCTGCTCGCCCTGTACATTGGCAATATCGTTCAGTACAGGAACTGCATCGAGCAATGCACCTATGGCAACCTGTCCGGCTGAGTAATTGGACTTTGTAGCCGAAGAACCTGAACCGGCGATTGTTCCACCTGTAGCAAGAATACGAACATTCGGCTTCTGCTGAGCAAATGCCACGCATGCTGTGGCAAGCATCATTGTTGTAACAAGACAACATCTAAAAAACTTCTTCATAATTTTATTTTATATTTTAAAGTAAATAACTCACAAAAACACAACAACCAAAACTGCGGTTTGTTCCACCGGCAAAGGTTTCAGAATATCGATTCCATGGTTTCGGTTGTCAGCAATTCAAGTGCCTTCATTCCCATAATGGAATTTCCCTTGGAATTGAGACGCGGACTCCACACTGCCACAGAATATCGTCCCGGATATATCGCGGCAATGCCTCCTCCCACACCACTCTTTCCGGGCAATCCCACAAGATACGAGAACTCACCTGCCTCGTCGTAGAATCCGCATGTCTGCATTATCGCGTTCATGCGCTTCACCTGTGACGATGTAAGTGAGAACCCTGCATAAGAAAACTCTTTATTTCGGTTTGCAAAGGCAAGGAAAGCTGTTGCAAGTTCCCTGCAGTTCATCTCCACAGAACACATCTTGAAATAGAATTCAAGCACACGCTCCACATCACACTCTATATTCCTGTGATATTTAAGAAGATTCACTATTGCCGCATTCAGATAAGCAGTCTCGCGCTCCGAGCGTGCGACATCCGTATTATAGCAGATGGTATCATCGCCACATAGTTCACGGACAAAACCGATGAATTTTTCCTCGGGATTATCGAGCGAAGTGAGCATAATGTCAGTAAGTACCAGTGCACCGGCATTTATAAAAGGATTACGTGGCAATCCATGTTCCACCTCCAACTGCACCAACGAGTTGAACGCAGTTCCCGACGGTTCTTTGCCCACACGTTTCCATAGTTCTTCGCCTTTGAGCGAAAGACACATGGCCAATGCAAAAACCTTTGTAATACTCTGCAACGAGAAACGCTCTTCAGCATCCCCCACTTCAAAGGACTGGTTCTTGTCGGTAACAATGCAGATACCGAACTTGTCGGGATTCACATTGGCAAGAGACGGAATATAGTCGGCATTCTTTCCAAGCCCGGCATACGGTTGCACGGCTTTATATATCTTGTCAAGTACTGTTCTGTAATCCATAAATTATCCTAAAAGACACAACATGTCTAATATATAACAATGCGAAAATAATAAAAAAATATTAAATTTGCATTATTATCGGAAAAACAGATGGCAATAATAGAGATAACATCACTAAACCACCCCGGAGTTGAGATTTTTAGCACACTCACCGAGGCGCAACTGCGCAAGGAGTACGAACCCGGACAAGGCATATTCATAGCCGAGAGTCCAAAGGTAATAAATGTCGCACTCAATGCCGGATACACCCCGGTTGCGCTATTGTGCGAACAACGGCATATAGAAGGTGATGCCTCCGAGATAATCGCACGTTGCGGAGAGATTCCCATTTACACCGGCAACCGCGAACTGCTTGCCCGGCTCACTGGATACACTCTCACACGTGGTGTTCTTTGTGCCATGCAACGCCCCGAAGAAAAGTCTATTGAAGAGGTGTGCAGAAACGCGAACCGGATTGTGATAATCGAAGGAGTTGTGGACACCACAAACATAGGTGCAATATTCCGTAGCGCAGCGGCATTGGGTATAGACGCAGTATTGCTTACACGCAATTCGTGCGATCCGTTAAACCGCCGTGCCGTACGAGTATCAATGGGCTCTGTCTTTCTTGTGCCATGGACATGGATTGACAGTGCAAGCCAACTCAAGGAACATGGTTTCAGCACTGTAGCCATGGCATTGACCGACAATTCGGTTTCCATAGACTCTCCTGTACTGACAGAGATTCCAAAACTCGCGATAATTATGGGAACGGAAGGAGACGGACTGCCACAAAACACCATAGAGCAAGCCGATTATGTTGCACGCATTCCCATGTCGCACAATGTGGACTCACTGAACGTAGCAGCCGCGGCTGCCGTGGCCTTTTGGGAACTACGCAAGCGATGAACCTTATCAGCACCGGTTTAAATGCAACAGATACAGACGTTTGGCCATTTTCTCGCATTTTGCATTTTCATCTTTTTTCACTAACTTTGCAGAATATAAGAACCTTTATAAATATCATAAAATGAAAAACAGATTCCTATTTATCGTTGCAGCCCTTATGCTTGTTACCACAGCATTTGCCGTTGCCGACAAAAACGAAAAGCCTTTTGTTATCCCCGAAATCCGCGAATGGAACGGTGGTGAAGGCACTTTTACCATCACATCAAAGACAAAAGTTGTTTACCAGCAGCCGAAACTTGCAGAGGTTGCATCACTTTTTGCAAACGACTTCCAGAAGATGTTCGGCACAAAGCTGAAAGTCACAGATGGCAAGACACGCGAAGGCGACATCACCATTGCAATTGAGAATAACAAAGAACTCAACAACGAAGGATACACAATTGATATAAACGAAGGAATAACCATAAAGGCAAACACAGTCCGTGGTGCTATATGGGCTACACGCACACTCCTTCAGATTGCAGAACAGAATGGTGGCAGCCTTCCCAAAGGCCATATCGTAGACTACCCCGACTACGAGATGCGCAGCTTTATGCTCGACTGCGGACGCAAGTTCATCCCCATCAGTTTCCTGCACGAATATGTCGATTTCATGGCATACTACAAGATGAACACATTCCACATTCATCTAAACGACAATGCCTTCAAGCAGTACTTTGGTCACGATTGGGCAAAGACTCCTTCGGGTTTCCGTTTGGAGAGCGATTTCTTCCCGGGCTTGGCATCACGCGACGGCTATTATACAAAGGAAGAGTTCATTGAGTTGCAGAAGCACGCCGAGAAGGTTGGCGTGGAAATAATTCCTGAGTTCGACGTTCCTGCGCATTCACTTGCTTTCGTGCACTACCGTCCCGAGCTTGGCAGCAAGGATTACGGTCTTGACCACTTGGACCTGTTCAACCCGGCAACATACACATTTGTAGATTCACTTTTCATGGAGTTCCTCGGTGGTGAAGAACCAGTATTCCGCGGTCCACGTTTCCATGTAGGAACCGACGAATACTCAAACCGCGACACAGCGGTTGTTGAGAAGTTCCGTTACTTCACCGACTTCTGCATCCGCACAGCCGAGAAATATGGCAAGCAGGCATGTGTTTGGGGTGCACTCACACACGCAAATGGCAAAACTCCGGTAAAGGTAGACAACGTACTTATGTATGAGTGGTACAACGGCTATGCCGACCCGACAGATATGATAAACCTGGGCTATGATGTTGTAAGTATCCCCGACGGTTGGACATATATTGTTCCTGCAGCAGGTTACTATTACGACTACCTGAACTGCGGTATGCTATACAACAGCTGGACTCCTGCACAGATTGGAAACCAGAAATTCGAAGAGAAACACCCACAAATCAAAGGCGGTTCATTCGCAGTTTGGAACGACCATGCAGGTAACGGTATAAGCTGCAAGGATATCCACTACCGCGTATACCCTGCAATGCAGACAATGGCAGTTAAGATGTGGACAGGAGCAAAACCCACCGTTTCGTATGAAGATTTCGACAAGGCACGCCTTGCATTGAGCGATGCACCCGGTGTGAACATTGCAGGACGTTTCGCCGGCGACAAGCGCACAATTCTTGAAATTCCCGCATTGAAGGCAAACACAAACTATGCAAAGAAGAACGGAATAAGAGAGATCGGTTGGGAATACACCGTTTCATTCGACATTGAATATACTAAGGAGAATGCCGGTACAGTATTGTTCGCTTCACGCGATGCACAGTTCTACCTTACCGACCCGGTTGAGGGCAAAATAGGATTCTCTCGCGACGGTTATCTGAACACATTCAACTACAGCCTCTACCCCGGTGAGAAAGCATACATCACAATCTGCGGAAACAAAGAAGAGACAAAGCTTTTTGTAAACGGCAAGCACGTAGAGACTTTGAATAAACAGACAATCTACCACAACGAAGGTGGCAAGGACAAGATGTACTATGTACGTACACTTGTATTCCCGCTCGAAGAAACAGGTTGCTTCAACAGCACTATCAGCAATTTCAAAGTAGAAAACAGCTGCAGGTAATTGCACACTACCCCATGTAACAGGAGAGCCACACAGTTCTCCTGTTTTTTTGTACAAAAAAAAGACGAACATTCAAAAGAACATTCGCCTTATGGGGTGGGTAAGCGATCTGCATCGCGCCGCTACAACCAATTTACCTTTGCTGCGGTCAGGCCCTGGAGGATTCATCAGGAGCTGGCCGTGCAGGACTTACCCGTACTTAAACATTTACACGTAGCAAAGGTACGCATTTTTTTTCATTTTGCAAGTATCGGAGCCAAATTTATTGTAATTTAAGCTCAAACAAAGAAAAAAAGTTCAAACAAAACAAGAACAAATTCATTAATCAATTTTAATAGTTCTGCAAAAAACCACCTTCCGCGGAACTGTTTTTACAAAAAAAGCCTAAAAAATTCCAAATTTTATCATTTTGTTGGAATGTTAAACAATTTTATATACATTTGCGAACAAACAATGCTTTTTCAGCAACAAAAAGAGAACATAAACAAATAAAAACAAAAAGCTTATGAGAAAAATTACTCTATTTTTAGCAATGATGGTTGCAATGATAACCACAGCAATGGCACAAGAGCCACTTACAGCCACAGCATCACCACAAGGTACAGTAAGTAAAATTTGGGGCGACGGAGATGTTACAATAACATTCAACAAACCTGTGGAGTACACAGAACCCGAAGGCGGTCTTAAGATTGTAAACGCAAACAACGAGGTTGTCAGCAATGTATATGCAATGAATTTCAATACAGACAAAACAAATGCATTTGTTATGCTCGACAACTCAATTGACCAGGGAGGAACCTATACTTTGACAATTCCTGCAGGCACATTCACAACAGCCGAGGGAGAATCACTCGCAGAAACAACCTTCACATTCATTATTGAAGCCGAAGAAGTTGTTGTAGAACCGGAATGGTGGACCGATTTCGACTACGCCAGCGCAGTAAAAGAATTCAGCAAAATAACCATCAACTTTAACAATGTTACAGAAGTAAAACTCAACGAAGGCGTTGCTCCATATCTATACACCAGCAGTGGCGCTGATTACGAAGGTACTGCTGAAATAAAAACAACAGTTGACGAAAAAGATGGCAAGACCTCTACCAAAATTGAAATTTCTTTCGGCGAGACATTTACAAAGGAAGCTACATACTATGTAAATATCCCTGCAGGATTGTTTACAATGAACGGCAGTGTTAATAACGAAGAGAAAAACCTTCAGTTCCGCATCAACGCACCGGTAGATGTTACTCCTTTGGAGATTCTCAGCATTACTCCTAAAATTAACGAAGACGAACAATTAGAAGAAATAGAAATCGTTTATAACCAACAAGTATATTTTGGCAATCAGGACAATTCTTGGAGTGCTTATGTTGTTTATCTGACAGATTCCAATGGCAACAAACACCCCATGTGGCAAAAGGACCCATACGATCCTATCACATGGATACAGGTAATCCCAGCCAACACTGTGGTTCTTATACCGGTTAAATTAAATGATTCAGGTTCTCCATACGAACAGAACGAGTATGGACAACTTATGGCATCACCAATCACATTGGAAGGCGAATACACACTCAATTTAGCAGAGGTAACAGTTCGTTATGGTTATGACAAAGCTCTATGGGATTACAACGCAGGTGGCGCAGTAACAGGTACATACACTTTCGACAAAACAACAACTGCTATAGATGCTGTTGAAGCAGAAACTGAGAACGCTGTTATCTTCGACCTCACAGGTCGTCGCGTAAAGGAGATTTCAAACGCAGGTATCTACATCGTAAATGGCGTAAAGAAAGTTGTAAAATAAAAACATCCTATAACTTAGATAAAAATATCCGGTGCTTGGCATCGGATATTTTTGTTTATCCCCTTTTTTTAGTAAATTTGCAGAATAATTACTCAAACAGATAACAATTAACAAATTAGCATGAAGAAGATCTTTACTCTTTTATTATTTGTAACTTTAGCAACCACCATATTTGCACAAGCTACAACACCAGCATTCAACACCGCTGCCGGCACATATCATAACCCCTTCGATGTTGAAATTACAGGCGAGAACATATACTACACTCTCGACGGAACAACACCTACAACAAGCAGCACAAAATATACAGCCGCTATAGAAATAAGCGAATTCAACAAGAGTACAACAATCAAAGCAGCATCATACACCAACGAGCAATGGAGCGAAGTGGTTTCTGCAACATACGAACTGAAAGTTGCCGCACCTGTATTTTCAGTAAAAGGTGGCGTATATGAAAAACTTACAGACAATAACGGACTGAAATTCACATGCGAAACCACCAGTGCAAAAATTTACTACAACCAGAAGGGTGGTAATCCCATAGAAAGCGGCGAAAGAGCATACGGATCCTTAGCTTTGTCGGTTCTTAATACAAAAACCATAAATGCCGTAGCTATAGTCACTGTAAAAGGCAAGGAATATTATAGCGACATCATAAGTGAGCATTATGTAATATCCCCAATAGCATTGTTTGTGACAGCGAAAAACATGCTCGACGGCAAGTATGCAATATATGGAAACAATGTGGTTGCAAGTTCTTTTATGGAGAACACAGCAACAGACAACCTGAAAATCGTTGAAGCCGACATTCTGAAGAACAAGTATATAGAGACATGCGAATTCAACGGTTTCACCTTCACCAAGGAAAACAACAGCTACATCATACAGGATGCATACGACCGTTATCTCTACACTGGCAATGGCGATAAGTTCAATGCTTCAAAAAACAAACCTGCCACCGGTGCAACATGGAGCGTAAGCATCGACAATAACACATCTGCTGCAACTATAAAGAACACATCAAGCAACAAGATTATTGCATATAACAAAGAGAGCGAAAACTTCGGGTTGTACACAGAAAACGAGATTGCCGGCAGCATCATATTGCCAAAGCTCTATAAAGAAACTGAATATCCTACAATAACCATAACACCGGAAGCCGGCGACACTGTTAGCGTACTCGAAAAAATCACTGTAACATGCGAGAGCGGTATAATATACGAAGAACCGGACTACTACACCTATGCATATTACAACATAGGATGGGACTACACAAAACAGGAATTCTATGAAATTGTGGAAATCGATGAGAATACAATCGAGTTTATCTTTGACGAACCAATCAAAAATACAAACGAATACAAGATAGTATTCCCTGCCGGTGTGTTCACACTCGACCCCGACGCCCTTGCACAGACAAACAAGGAACTCATTGCAAAATATACCGTTCTTAGCAAAGACATTCTTGAAATCACACTTGCCAACCCGGCAAACAAAGACGAGGTAACCAGCCTGCAGCACCTGCTCTTTGAGTTCAATCAGGATATTGACATAAAGATTACCGATGCAGTAATCACCGACAAGAAAGGGAACGAATATCCATTGACCGTATCAGCTACTGATGCCTGGGGAGGCGCATGCGGAAAGAACACTCTATGCCTTATGAGCAAAAGCCCAATCACCGAAGCCGGAGAATATACTTTCGTACTGAAGAGAGAGTACATCAATGCTACAGAAAACAAGAATCTGACAATAAAGAACGACATAAAATATACATTTATAATAAACGAGGCTCTGAAAATCAAGAGTATCACTCCAAACAACAGCAACATATACGATTCTGTCGACAAGATTACTATAGTGTTGAACAAAAATGCCATGCACGAGAACCTTGCCGAAATTATTGTAAAGGATAGCAAGAACAACAGCTACACATTTACAAAAGAACAAGGCACAGCAGAAGAGGCGACAACACTGGTATTTACTACAAGTACACCGCTTACAGATGCAGGAACATATACTTTCACAATAGAGAGCAATGTAATATACTGTGAGAATACAAGCAGCGATATCTACGAGACAGAATCCATACCTGAAACAACATTCACCTTCGTTGTAAAACAGACAACATCAATCAAAGGTATTGATGCCACAAATAAGACTGTAGAGATTTACGACCTCACAGGTCGCCGCATCGACAACATCAGCAGAGCCGGCATTTACATAATAAACGGCAAAAAAGTCTTGAAACATTAAACAGCCATAAGAGATGAAGTACGGTTTCACAAGAACAGCAACTGCAGTTCCGGCAATATCAGCCGGCGATTGCAAAAAAAATGCTAAGGAAATTATAGACATCGTCAAAGAACTTGCAGACAGGAACACGGAGCTAATCCTGTTCCCCGAACTATGTTTGACGTCAGCCAACTGCGGTAATCTGTTTCTGCAACACATCTTCATCAGAGAGTGCGAAAAGGCAATGACAGAGATTGCCGACTGCACCCGACATCTGCACCCGACAATTGTTTTCGGTGCACCCGTGCTGTACAACAATGCACTTTACAATTGTGCCATTGTGATGCACCAAGGAACAATCAAAGGCATTGTTCCCAAGAAGATACTCAGCAACAAAGAGCGTTGGTTCACGAGCGGCAATGCACTACCCTGCAATGCGACAGCAAGAATCGCCAACCAAGAAGCACCAATTCTTAAAGACGCAATCTTCACCACAGAGAGTTACAGTTTTGGTATAGAAATCGGCACAGAGAGCCAGGCACCATTTGCACCGGGAGCAACACTCGCATGCAATGGAGCAGACATTATACTCAATCCAAGCGCAAGCGAAGAACTTGCCGACAGCAACCGTCAGACAATAAACAGGATTGAGACCGACAGCAGACGTTACATATGCGGTTATATGCATTCAAACATAGGCTGTGGCGAATCCACCAGCCATGCATCATACGCAGGATATAATGCAATAGCCGAGTGTGGCAACATTATGGCACAAGGAGAGAGATTCCTGACAAACTCAAGCTACACAGTAGCCGAGATCGATACAGACAAAATCAGAAACCGCCGTAGAGGCGACATCAACTTCACCCGTTGCGACATACCGTCTGTACACATTGCACAGAGCAACGAAAATAAAGAACCTGAAAGAGATTTCAATCCATTGCCATTCATTCCACAAGGCAACATGGCAAAAGAACGTCTCGAAGAGATTTTCATGATACAGGCCACTGCGCTTGCACAAAGAATACGTCACACAAGAGCCGCAACCTGCGTACTTGGCATCTCGGGCGGATTGGACTCTACTCTGGCACTGCTCGTTACCGAAAAAGCCTGTCTGTTGGCAGGAAAGACAAGCAAAGATATCATAGCCGTTACCATGCCCGGTTTCGGAACATCGGGACGTACATACAACAACGCCATCAAGCTGATGCAGAATATGGGTGTAACCATAAAAGAGATATCTATAAAAGAGGCTTGTACACAACACTTCAAAGACATAGAGCACGACATCAACAACCACGATGTAACTTATGAAAACTCTCAGGCACGCGAACGTACACAAATACTGATGGACATCGCCAATCAGAAGAACGGCATTGTTATCGGTACCGGCGACCTGTCGGAACTTGCCTTGGGCTGGGCTACATACAACGGCGACCACATGAGCATGTACGGAGTAAACGCATCGGTGCCCAAAACTTTGATGCAACACCTTGTACGCCATGTCGCAGAAAACAGCGAAAATGCAGATGTGAAAGCAACACTATTGGATATCATAGACACCCCTATCTCACCGGAACTCATCCCTGCAGACAACGAAGGAAACATAAAGCAGAAAACCGAAGACCTTGTAGGACCTTACGAACTGCACGACTTTTTCCTTTACCATTTCATACATAACGGCTTTACACCGAAGAAGATATTCTTCATGGCAAAGAGAGCCTTCTCTGGCACATACGATGCCGAGACAATCAAGAAATGGCTCACCACATTCATGCGTCGTTTCTTTATACAGCAGTTCAAGCGTTCATGCATGCCCGACGGACCTATTACCGGCAAGTGCAACCTGAGTTCACAAGGCGGATGGATCATGCCGGCAGACATCAACGGAACAGCATGGAATGATGCCTGCAAGGAACTGGAATAACAGGTACAAAAAAATCAGAACCGTCAAAAGTTCTGATTTTTTTTGTAAACCCATAACCCTATAAAACAAAAATAACAGCCGAAGCTGTTTTTGTAGCGCCTACGGGAATCGAACCCGTGTTCCATGCGTGAGAGGCATGTGTCCTAGCCACTAGACGAAAGCGCCATATTTCAAATTTCCTATGCTACTTAAAGCATTTTTGCTGTTTTTTGTAGCGCCTACGGGAATCGAACCCGTGTTCCATGCGTGAGAGGCATGTGTCCTAGCCACTAGACGAAAGCGCCATTTGCAAAAATAAGCGGAAGCTGGGGGATTCGAACCCCCGGTACGGTAACCCGTACGGCAGTTT
>CAJGDP010000038.1 GCA_904502235.1 uncultured Bacteroidaceae bacterium | reverse complement strand
CTGTAGCTAGCGTTCATCCTGAGCCAGGATCAAACTCTTCGTTGTAAATTATATCTGTAATACCTTCAAAAAAAGGCATCATCTATTCAAATTGTTTGTACTGGCCGGAAAAATATACTTCAATTAATAATTGACGGTTCGTTTTTCGTTCCTTACTTTACACTTTATTTCTTTATTCAATTTCTCAAACAAAGACCGTTGTACTGCTTGTCTGTATGGAATGTTTTCAAGGATCATCATGCTTGCGGTTTGCATTGCTGCGTTTGTTCCCGAAAGCGAGTACAAAGGTAAGGCAACTTTTTGGAACCACCAAACATTTTCAAGACAAAAATTCACACTAAATAGTAACTTTTTTAGAACATCATTAATAATCAACGATTTAATGAAATAAAAATTTTTAAATAATTTGCAACATTTTTTCACGCACTTCTCAATAACTGCAAAAATCATGAAATCACGCATTAAAACCACAGTCCTGTTCAAACACGCCAAATGACAAATAATATTAAAAGTTGAACATATATTATATATAAGTATTATATTTTATGTAATTTTGCAGAATTGTACGCATAACGCAACAGTATTTGTTACCGGCTGATGAAACTCTGTCATTATATATACATATTAATATTGCTGTTTTTGCCCACCACCCTTTTATCACAAGGGCATGGGGAAAAAGTGCGCATATACGGCAAAATCTCAGACGCGGCAACAAACGAGGCTCTGCCCTACACTTCCATAAGGGTAAAGAACACCACCAACGGATGCAGCAGCGACAACAACGGCAACTTCTCGTTCCACACCACACTGCAGGATACGCTTGCAATAAGCTGTATAGGCTATAAAGAGGAGCAAATTGCGCTTTCAGAAAAGACAAAGCTACCTTTACACATAAAACTCACAGCAACCGACTATACACTGAGTGAGGTTACAATAAAACCCAAGAAAGAAAAATACACAAGAAAGGACAATCCTGCCGTCATACTTGTAAAGAACATCATAGAGCACAGGGACGACAATTCCACAAAGACAAAGCCTTTCTACAGCAGAAAGAGACACGAGACTCTGAATATCGCGCTCAACAATTTCACAATGCCGGAAAAGAAGAACGGCAAGGAGAAATTCAAATTCCTTGAGGAGTATATAGACACTTCGCATATATCGGGCAAGCCTATACTGAATGTCTCTGCACGCGAGATTATCGCCACCGACTATTACTGCCGGACACCCGAGCGCGAAAGAAAACATGTGATTGCCCGCAACAGAAACGGTATCGACGACATATTCACAACCGACGAAATAGACGGTCTGTTCGAAGAGGTATTCAAAGATGTGGATATTTTCCAGGACGACATATCCATATTCAGAAGCAAATTCGTAAGCCCGTTATCAAAAATGGGACCCGGTTTCTACCGATATTATATAATGGACACAATAGACATTGATGGCGAAAGATACATCGACCTGTCGTTTGCCCCGTTCAATGCCGAGTCGTTCGGATTCACCGGACACATATATGTAGCCGCCGACTCCTCTTTATTCATAAAATCCATAGACATGAGTGTGCCGAGCGACATAAACATGAACTTTGTGGAATATATGAACATAAAGCAATCGTTCAGCAAACTGAGCGATGGCACACGCATGCTCGATAACGAAAAACTCGTTTGTGAATTCAAAATCATAAATGCCGCAAACGGTTTTTATGCTCACAGGAACGTATCGTACGCCGATTATAGTTTTGAAAGCGACGATAAAGCCGAAGAGATACTCAAAAACCCCATGACTGTTGTTGAAGACGAGAACTCCATGAAAAGAAGCAAGGAGTTCTGGAGCGCAAACCGTATAAACACGGTAAGCGAGAAAGAGCAGAAGGTGGGCAGCATGATGGAGCGTCTCCGCGCCAACCCGGTCTACTATTGGACCGAAAAATGCGTATCGTTTCTCTTTACAGGCTGGGTACCGTTGCGCAAATACGACCCACCGGTTTTCTACGGCCCCGTAAACACCACTTTCAGCTATAACGGACTCGAAGGATTGCGATTGAGAGCCGGAGCCATGACATCGGCATACCTGAATCCGCACCTTTTCGGGCGCTGTTATGTTGCATACGGATTCAAAGACAACAAATTTAAATACATGGGCGAACTTGAATATTCATTCAAGAAGAAAAAGGAACACCCCAACGAATTCCCGATACATTCGTTACGCCTGCACTACGAACACGACATTTTCCAATATGGTCAGGACTATCTCTACACCAACAAAGACAACTTTGTACTTAGCCTTAAGCGTGGTAGCGACAATAAAGTAGGTTATGTAAGAAAAGCGGAATTCACCTACACACACGAGATGTACAACCACTTCTCGTACAAACTCGCATTACGCCATCGCATGGATATAGAAAGCCGATTCATAAAGTTCGAGCGCACAGAGACCATAGACGGAGAGACAACAAGTACTTTTGCACACGACTTGAAACAATCGGAAGTAGAACTCACCCTGCGATACGCTCCGGGCGAGAAATTCCTGCAATCGAAATGGAACAGACGTTCATTACTCCCCGAAAAACCCGTATTTACCCTTTCGCACAAAGTTGGCTTCAAAGGCATTCTGGGCAGTGAATTCTACTATCATCACACCGAAGCCAGATTCGAGAAGCGTTTTTGGTTTTCGGCATTCGGCTACACCGACTGTATACTCAAGGCCGGTAAAGTTTGGAACAAAGTACCATACCCATTGCTCATAATACCCAACACCAATCTTTCCTATACAATACAGAAAGAGTCGTATTGGCTCATGAACCCCATGGAGTTCTTTACCGACCAATATGCTTCGTGGGATTTGTCGTACCACATGAACGGACTGCTGTTCAACAGAATCCCCCTTATACGCAAACTGAACTGGCGCGAGGTCATCACCTGCCGAGGAATGTTCGGACACCTGAGCGAAAAGAATCGCCCCGACCCGCTCAACACTGGCGTTCTGTACAAACTGCCATACGACGACAACAATTACGGGAATCATTACCTTAAGAGCACACTACCCTACATTGAGGCAAGCGTCGGAATCGAAAACATATTCAAAGTTCTGCGTGTGGACTATGTGAGACGATTCACATATGCCGACCTCCCCGGAGTGAGCAAATGGGGAATAAGAATACAGTTCCACGTACAATTCTAAACAGAATCACCATCCGGCTATATCCCAACCGGCAGCCTTATACCATTGCGTCAAACGGAAATCCGTGTTATAAGCAGTATTCATTGTTCTGCCCTGCGGAAAATATGCCGAAACCGCACCACAGTCGGCAGTCACATTCACCAGACGGTTTGCTATATTAGACCAGACCTTCCTTGAATTGGAAACCATTATATAAGGTACCGCCTTATCAAAAGCCCTCTTCCATTGCGAATACTCACTGTCGGAAAGGAATTTCTTCATCACAGAGTTCACATCATAATAAGCTGGAGCTCTACCCGGAACATAAGCAAGAGCAGCTGAATAATTATTTCTAGCATCAACAGCAAAATACTTTGCAACAAGGCCACGTGTTGTGGCAGCCAACTCCTGCATATAAGAAGTATTCACTGCAGAAAGCACAGCCGCATAATTCCTGGAATCGTAATAGCTTTTATATTCATACATTATATCCTCAACCGTTGATACAGGATTGAAGAATTCAGGAATAACCTTGTCATAAGGAGCACCATCTGCCGGGATTTCCGCAGGAGAGCCTATTATCCAATCAGCAGCATTGCGTAAAGCGTATGCAACCTCCACACCCTGCATAAGACAAGCATCGAACATCAGCCTATCCACCTTCACGGGCAGACGCTCCAACAATACCACAAGTTCTTCAACCTCGATAGTTGTTGTAATTTCATTGGAAAAGCTGTTTTTTTCATTATCGATGCCAATACTGCGATTTAAAGCCGAGCCACTAGGATAATTTATCCAACCGTCGGCATGCGAACCCATGACAAGGTCAAACGCTTTGGTGGGATAATCGGCAAAAATAACATCCAAAACCTTGCCGAGCGTGGCTGTATCACTGGAACAGACATCCTCTTCGAAAGAATAGACAACATTTTCGATAAGAGTATTATCATAAGGATGGTACTGATACAATACTGGCAATTTTGTTGTATCACTGTTATCGAAATAGACAAACAGACGGGCGTCATCCGACAGAGTGTACGCAGCACTCTTTATCTCCTCGAAATCCGTTTTCAAATAATTTGAAATACTGTTTTCCGCCATTATATAGACAAGGACCGTACGAGAAACAGTATCACCCTTCACAAACGGCTTGAGATTAGGCAGAGAATCACCACCGGTTTCATCACACCCCGTAATAAAAGTTGCGACGAAACAGAAAAAGAGAAAAATTTTGCGAAAAGAAGCCATATCAGGGCTTTACGAATTTAAACTTATCTCCAAGATAACGAATAATCTTACCCTCGTCCTCAGCAAGATGCTTCTTCACCTTCTGTATCTTCTTCTCCAACTTGTTCAACTTCTCTTCAAAGAAGATTATGGAAATACGACCGGGCATATTCTCTTCAAAGTTCATATAATCCTTCAACTCGTATGCATAATACTGGCGGTGAGGCAGGAAACCGTTCTCGAGCGCCACAGCATCGAATTTCTGCACTTCGGTAAAATAGACCACAGAATCTGCAAAAGAGATAGAAGCACCAATGATATAGACAGGCACTTCCTTTACCTCTTTTGCTTTTTTATTATTTTTTTCACGGGCAACACCCAGTGTTGCAACCATAACCAGAAGAATTATAAACAGAGCTCTTTTCATACATTTCAAATTTACGACGGCAAAATTAAGAAAATATCGACATTTTAAAAATTATATCAGCACTTTTAATAAGCAACGGGCTACGCTTTGTTAAGCATAGCCCGTAAAACAATTACAAATCCCCAACTTATCCCAAGTATGGTTTAAGCAATTTACTGCGTTGACTCTGTTTCAAACGACGAATAGCTTTTTCCTTAATCTGACGTACACGCTCACGTGTCAAGCCAAAACGGTCGCCGATTTCCTCGAGTGTCATCTCCTGCATTCCGATACCGAAGAACATCTGGATGATTTCCTTCTCTCTGTCGGTCAATGTAGAGAGCGCACGGTCAATTTCGCGTGACAACGATTCGTTAACCAGCAGATTGTCTGCCATTGGAGAATCATCATTCACAAGTACATCAAGAAGACTGTTGTCCTCACCGTCAACAAACGGAGCATCAACAGAAATGTGTCTTCCCGAAACCTTCAACGAATCGACAACTTTGTCTACCGGCAAATCCAACTGGTCTGCAAGTTCCTCGGCTGATGGGCGACGCTCATTTTCTTGTTCAAATTTAGAGAATGCCTTACTGATTTTGTTCAACGAACCAACCTGGTTCAAAGGAAGGCGCACGATTCTCGCTTGCTCTGCAAGAGCCTGAAGAATTGATTGTCTGATCCACCAAACAGCGTAACTGATAAACTTGAAACCACGTGTCTCGTCGAATTTCTCAGCAGCCTTAATCAGACCAAGATTACCCTCGTTGATAAGGTCGGGCAAACTCAATCCCTGATTCTGATACTGTTTAGCAACTGAAACGACAAAACGCAGATTGGCTCTTGTCAATTTTTCCAACGCTCTACGGTCACCTTTTCTAATTTTCTGGGCGAGCTCTACCTCTTCTTCAACGGTAATGAGTTCTTCGCGACCAATTTCCTGTAAGTACTTGTCGAGCGATGCACTTTCGCGGTTTGTGATACTTTTTGTAATCTTTAATTGTCTCATTGTGTTTTGCTACAATTTTACAATTTGCAAATATAGTGCTTTGAAAATGCAAATCCAAATTTTAAGAGATAAAAAATCACAAAAATAGCCGGGCTTTATAATTTCCTTGGATACATGCGACTATGCTAGGGCCGGAAGTCCACCACTGTGACACATCCCATAGGATAATCCTAAAGTTAAACTTACCCAAGCATGAAGGCGTAATGCAAAAAAATTTAAAAGCAGAAAAACACATTACCCCCGCCACATATATTTCAAAGATAAAACAAAGCCCGACTAAACATTATTGCGATGTTTACACCCCTATAGAGTAAAGAATATCAAAAATACAACGGAGAAAAGTCTTAAAAATTGTTAACAATATTGTATGCAAAAAAAGTGCGGCAGGACTCCCTACCGCACCATTATAAAAAGTTATAGAATTTACTTTACAAGGTATTTACGCCCGTTCACTATAACAATACCTTCAGACGGAAGTTTTTCAAGTTTCTGACCATGCAAATTATATATTCCCTTGCATACATCATCCTCGAATGCAACATTATCTATACAAGTACCGTTCAGATTGATATTAGGATTCTCATAAATATACATTACAGAACCATGGTCGTTCCAAGTCCAATTGCGCACAGCTGTCAATGCTTCATTTGTTACAATACAAGCAAAATATGTTGAACTTTCGCCGTAACCGCCACCGGCGTGAAAGCTGAATGTACCGTCGCCATTGTCGCGTATATTATCCAGAGCTGTCTTTTCAGCAGTGAATTTATAGTCACGGTCTACGCGTGTAACATATTCCTGCTTTGCAGGCTGAAAGAGATAGTATTTACCATCTTCCTTTATGATCTGCCACACGACGGTCATATCAAAAGGGTCAATTGGAGACTTATATATATTCACAACTGCCTGATTGGAGGGCAAATTATTGTAAGAAGATGTAGTCATACCACGCAAACTCAGATATGTGTCTGAAATAGATGTATTCCATGCAAAATAACCTTCACCACTCTTTGCTGTGATATGATAGACAGCATCGTTCTTGAGTTCGCCGAGCGAGGTTATCTGACGATAGTCTTGAATTCTATTATATTCAACTACAATTGTATTGTTTTTGGTATCCAAAGATATTTTGGAGGTATAACCCTCAACGGCTATAGCAACAACATCCTCGGCGGTGAAGAACTGGCTTACATAGATTGTCTCACCATCCTTGTACTCCTTACCGCCATACACGATACCACCATCGACACCTGTAACATTCACTGTGTAGGTATAAGCCTGCTGCATATCTCCCTTGATGCTCACCTGACCACCGCGTATATACTCGGCAGGAATTGTATATGTACCATCGGCTGCAATCGCATTCTGTGGAACATTTACCAAAATCCAATTGGGGTTTCCATTCTCATCGAGTTGCTCAACTGCATTTACATTGTAACCATACTTTAGGTCAAAGCCGTTCTGAATAAAGCCTGGCGCAGGAATATCCTTAACTTTCAATGCTGTAGCATAATTTGCCTGATAACCTTGCAACGCACTCTCATCTGATGCCAGCACGATATCACCATTGAGCTGTGAAGCACTTACCGAAACTTTGTCGCCATGCACATCAAGCATTAGATCCACATATCCGCCACCGTCGGGAATAATAGTATTGCTTCCGGCTGGGTCTATACTGTTCCAGTCAATCTTATAGCGCATACGATAGAGACCGGCAGGAGTACCTGCTGGTATAGTAAACGAAGGCACACCACTTCCGATGGTATTACCATTAGCAACAGTTGTTCCGTCGCTCTTGTACCAGGTTTCGCCAATCATAGCCGCGTTGTAGCTGACAATTTCGCTACCCTCAGCAGGTGTTCCGTTGTTGTTTACATTATATTCGAATTTACCGTTGTTGTTCCAGTCGACATACACATAAGCACTCATCCAAGAACCTGTGTAGTTGAATGTTGGTTGCACCTGAGTACCGGCCTTTGCCGAGAAGACGCTGACTGTTGTATTATCGGTATAAACCTTGCCGGCAGTTGCTGTTGATGTATAGGTTACACCCGAAGATACAAGACCTACACTATTGAAAGAACGGTCAGTGCGGGTGGTTGTTGCATCCTTATCATAGGTAAGGGCATACTTATCGGTAGAGAAACGCTTGTCGGGATTGTTGTCAATTACAATTTCATCGAAATATGCAACCCAATCTGCCTTATCTGCATGTGGAGAGCGCACATCGGGAACGAGAATCAAAGAGTAGATATCGATACCGCTGTTGGCATTCTCCTCTTTTGAGTACGAAAAGCCCTTGAAACCAAGCACTACATCCTGCCAGCCGGCTTTGGGAGCGAGATTTACGTTTGTAACCGCCCAGAACTGCTCCTCTTCACCTGTCTGCCAATTCCAGCTATCCTCAATACGTTTACCCAAGCCGATGACCATGAAACGGCTGTCAGCTGGTTTATCCTTAAGATATGTCATCACATGGATATACTGCAACTGTTTTGTCATGCGTATAGGCTCCTTAAGATCTATTCTGACACCGAAGGTGTTGCTACCGAAGCGGCTACGCTGCAAAGCCAAAACTTTACCTGTGGAGTTTGGAGCCACACCCATTACTTCGTCCACAGCAACATCGGGATTTTCTGTTACCCCGGCATTTCCACTGAGGGCACCTGTGCGGAATGGACTCTCTTCCCATTTATCATAAACAGATATGGATTTATAATCCTCGCTGTCGAATGTTATCGTTGTTTGCGCTGAAGATGTTAAGCCCAAGAACATCAACGCAGCTGAAAATAATATATTCTTTTTCATAGATTCTTTATTTTAAATATTGTGTCGATGTTTCTTAATATACATTCAAGTTAGAGAGCAAAGGACAAGCACGGCTATCCAGAATTGTTATACGCAATTTCTTTGCATTATAACCGCTGCCATAGCTTTCACTTGTCTTTCCGTTCAAAGGAATTATACGCTTGTAGCCTACGGTAGTTGTCTGCATTGCAGGACATAGTTCAGTCCATGATGTTCCATCGGCACTGTATTCAATCTTGAAATCCTTTATACGCTGACCCAAGAAAACAGGCTCCTGCAAAACGAGGTAACGTATTACCTGAGGAGTATCCCAAGAAAGTGTTATGGTAGCAGTAAGGTTTTCATCGTTTGTACCCCAATATGTTTCCTTGTTGCCATCGGTGAGGTTGGCAGCCTCATACTTTCCACCGGTACGTGTCTCGCTCACTTCAATTGTTGCACTCTTTGCAAAATCTGTTGCCGCAGTGCTCTCGTCGAGTCCATAAACAGGAACAGCCAGACGCTCGTGCAGCATCTTACCCAATTTACTCAATTCATTTACTGTATTGTCGGGAAGAATACCATACTGGTTTGGAGGACAGTTAAGAATAAGTGTTGCATTACGACCAACAGTCTCAAGATACATTTGGAAAAGACGCTCGGCACTCTTCATTGATTCACCCTGGTGCCAGAACCAGCCTGCACTTGTTGCCTTGGCATCGCTCTCACCCGGATTCCAGAACCAACCGTCGATATCACCTTCTTCACGTATAACTGTCTCCGAGAGATAATCTGTCATAGCCCAGTTTGTTTCACCTGCATAACCCGACTCGTTACCAATCCAACGTGCTTCACCACCTACACCCCACATAATACAGTTTGGAGCAATGCGGTGTACGCGTGTACGCAAGTTAGGCACATCGTAGTAGATTTCGGGGTCGATGTCGCGGTTACCACCTTCGCCACCATAGTATCCGTCACCACCGCGTGCACCGTCGAACCACATCTCGAACTGATCCGAACCATATTCAGCCAATTCCTCACACTGTTTCAAGAACACCTCTGTAACATAAGTGTCTTTGCCATAGTGTGCAGAGTTACGGTCCCATGGAGAGATATAGAAACCATACTTCATGCCATGCTTACGGCTTGCATCAGCAAACAGTTTAGGAATGTTCGCATTACGTCCATTCTCATTACCGGCTTTCTTGATGCTGTGTTCTGTGGTAGTTGTTGGCCACAAGCAGAAACCGTCGTGGTGCTTTACAACGGCAATACCGCCATTCATACCGGCAGCCTTTACTGCAGTAACCCACTGCTCAGGATTTGGCATAGCCTTGGGAGCGTATCTTGACTCGGCTTCATTACCATAGCCCCACTCAGAACCGGTAAAGGTATTCATACCATAGTGGAAAAATGCATAGAACTCAGTCTCGTTCCACAAAAGTTGTCGATCACTAGGCACCGGATGCACCGGAAGTGGCGCATTGTCGGATACAGACGGAGCTTCATCTTTCAGCTGAAACTGCGCCATGGTTATTGCCGGCGACAGAACACCACACAAAACCAAAATAGTAAATAGTTTTTTCATTGCTTAAATTGTTGGTTAATTATCTTTTTTTTCAACTCATTTGTATATGCACAACGCGCATTATACCTTTTGCAAAGAAAAAAAAAAAAATTAAAACAGAAAATTTCACCAACACATTTTTGGTAATATTTGACAATAATAGAAATATTAACTAAAACAGGAACGGTAATAGCGAAAGCACCTGACAATAGGTATCAATCGCCTCTTTATGTAACAGCACACCCTCATTAGAGTGCATATTACCACCAACGGGCATCGAAAGAGTGAGCGACGGTATGCCGTAGTTGCTGTAATCCCACGATTCGTCGGGTTCGGCATTGTGCTCAAAAACATATTCGGCACCAAGCAAGCGGACTGTCTCAACAATGGAATATGCCGTAAGCAGGTCTATTCCATTATCATTTTCCAAAGCAAAGTGTGCACCTCTTCCCCACCCCACATTGGTAACCTCAAGAACAAGGGCGAATTTTATTTTGCACTGCATACGTCCAAGAGCAAGCACAGTCTGCACTGCACCTTGCGAATCGCGTTCTTCATCGCCCGTAAAAGCCACAACAACATTATCGGGAAGCATATCATGAAGCATCATCCACAATATTGCGGCATTGCCGAAGCTGTTATCGAATGTTCCGCGCAAAAAAGCCTCTTCTACACTGCAGAAACAATTTTCATAGAGGCAGTCTACATGGGAAGATACAAGAGCAACACTTTCGCCTTCACAAAGTTCGTGCTTTGCATAAATAAGCGAAAGCGGTTCGCGAGCAACTAGTTTATACGCACTGTCTTTAAGCAGATTCTCGATAACCTCGACACGGGTTGTTACCGTAAACTCCTTGCCGTTATCCTTGCAGTCAACGGTTACAGCCTTAAGAAGTTCTATAAATTCAGGGAGATTAAACATGGTTCACTCGGGTTTTTCTATTTTAAGATCGTTTCTGCTTGCTATAACAAGCTTTTCGTAACGTTCCACAAGACGTGGCAGACGCGAAAGACGCATAGAAAGACGCACCATGCAGTCGTTGTCAAAAATCTGCTCCACCACCTTCGGTTCTTCCTCTTTTACTATACGCAGTACATCGTTGAGCAACGGATACGAGAATTTAAGGACAATCTCGCCGTTTATTGTCTTCTCGATATGCGGAACGGCTTCGAGAGCCTCTGCCGCAGCTGCACGATAAGCCACAATAAGACCGCTTGTACCAAGTTTAACACCACCGAAGTAACGCACGACAATCACAAGTACATTTGTAAGTTCCTTGCTGTGTATCTGCCCAAGGATAGGCTTTCCGGCAGTACCCGACGGTTCTCCGTTATCGTTTGAACGCTCCTGGTCGCCACGCTCGCCAAGACGATAGGCATAGCATACATGGCGTGCATCGTAATACTTTTTCTGATACACCTCAATCCACTCCTTAACTTCCTCGATAGTGGTTACAGGAATGGCAAAAGCAAGGAATTTGCTGCGTTTTTCGGTGTAGATTGCCTCACCCTGCTCCTCTATGGTTTTATATACATCCTGTTCAAGCATCTCCTTCATCTTTTTGCAAAATCACTCATACACTCCGCAAGAAGCCTTACACCTTCAACGGGCATGGCATTATAGCACGAAGCTCTGAAACCACCCACGGAACGGTGTCCTTTTATGGCAACGACACCGCGCGAAGCGGCATATTCCACAAATTTTTCTTCCAAAATCTCGTAACCGGGTGCCATAACAAAATCGATATTCATATATGAACGGTCTTCACCGTCGGCTGTTGCGCAGAACATGGGGTTACGGTCTATCTCGCTGTAGAGAATTTCGGCACGCTGCAAGGCACGACGTTCCATTTCCACGACTCCACCCTGCTGCTTCACCCAACGCATATTACAAAGTGCGGTATAGATTGGCAACGTAGGCGGTGTGTTGAACAATGAGCCGTTTGCTATATGCACGCCATAATCAAGAATCGAAGGTATTGCGCGTTCAACCTTGCCGAGTGCACTCTCCTTCACTATCGCAAACGACAACCCCGACTGCGCAAGATTCTTTTGCGCTCCGCCATATATACAACTGTATTTTGAGACATCAATCGGGCGCGAAAGAATGTCGGACGACATATCGGCAATCATAGGAACGGGAGAATCCAAATCGCTATGCAACTGCGTTCCATAAATGGTATTATTGGAAGTTACGTGCAGATAATCAGCATCGGCAGGCACTTCAAAATTCTTTGGGATATAACTGAATTTTTTGTCGGCTGATGATGCGACTTCAACAACCTCGCCAAAGAGCTTCGCCTCTTTCATTGCCTTTGAAGCCCAAGTACCGGTATTAAGGTAAGCTGCCTTGCGGTTAAGGAAATTGAACGGAACCATGCAGAAATGCATACTGGCTCCGCCGCCAATAAAAAGCACCTCATAGCCCTGTGGCACGTCGAGAAGTTCCTTAAGCAGCGCACGAGCCTCATCCAATATCGGCTTGAACTCTGCCGAACGATGACTCAACTCCATAAGCGACAGCCCCATGCCATTATAGTCGAGAACGGCAGAAGCTGTTGCTTCCACCACCTCGCGTGGCAACATCGACGGTCCGGCATTGAAATTATATTTCTTCATTCTCTATATCTTAACACTGCGCGAAGATACGCAAAATTGCACTATTAACAAAATTGCCCGAAGCAATGCTCCGGGCAACTCTGTCATTTATTACAATACCGTTTTACTTAACAAGCATCTTTTTACCGTTCACAATGTAAATACCGGCTTTGGTAACTTCGTTTACACGACGACCGGTAACATCATAAATTACATTGTCTACAGCCTCAGCGTCAACTGCATCAATTGCTGTATCAGTGGCAACTACAGTAAACTGGAATTCTGCAGCTTCACATTCCTTACCGCTTTCAGTTTTCAAACTACCGGCAGGAATTGACAGTGTATACACACCAGCCTCTGTAATCGCAGGGTTGAACATGAGAAGCATATCGTCAAAATCATAGAAGAACCAACTTATGCTGAATTCATATTCTTTACCTGCCTCATTCTTAAAGGTCCATTCTGTTGGAAGAGCTACAATCTGTTGTCCTTCTTCATGTGTAACACGGATACCTTTGATTTCTGTAACGTCTGTTCCTTCCTGAACTGTCGGATAAAGTTTTGCAGTCAAAGCAAATGTCTGAGGAGCTCTGTTGACTGTGAATGTGAAAGTACCACCCTCATATACCTCACCATCAACACTGTTAATAGTTCCTGCAGGAACTGTGAATGAATATGTACCGTTCTTTTCAACAGATTTATCCAATACGAATTCAATAACATTTCCGTTAACTACAGAATTCAACAACCATGCAGTAGAGACAGTTTCTTCATTTTCGTCAAGCACATTGATAGACGCGCCAGTTGCTACACCCAAAAGTTTTACATCCTTTGTAAATTCCATTGTAATCTTCTTGAACGACTCGACAGCCGCAGAAGGTGTTACACTTACCAAATCCAATGCCACAGGAATTATAACATTCCATTCAAAAGTTGTTCCTGAATAATTCTTTGACATTGTCTTTTCTGCATCATACCATACACTTATATCAAAGCCATTCAATGTATATTTACCTACAGCTGTAATAGGAGTAGCCGCTACATATTTCAACTGATTCTTTGGCAAAGAAGGATCATCGACCCAATTGAACACTACCCAACCAGGTTCTATATAAAGAACTGTTTTGTTTGGTGTAACATCTCCGCTGAATGTAATGATTATTTCGCCAAGTTCAGTTATATTACCTTCAGTTGGTGATATGCTTACAATTGTAGGAGGTGTTGCTGGTTCCGGATCTGGTTCGGGCTCAGGCTCAACAACAGGAGCTGCAGCCTCTTCAACGCGGAATGCAGAAGAGAAATTATCATTCCAGAAAGGAGCATCTGCACCGTCAAAATCGCTACCATCGGTCTTCAAAACCATGTAGCCGTACTTTTCTGTGCCGTTTTCTGTACCACGCAAGCCATACCATGACAACAAACCGAAGACATCCTCATCGCTTGAAGCAGCAACATTACCACCTTTCTGAAGCTTAGCGAATGTAATGTCAGTCATTGCATCCTTTGCATCCTGGAAACCATCGGTATCACCACCGTTATCCAACCAACTTAGGCCAGCATATTTAACATGATAAACAAGGTACTTGCCATCAATAGTCTTCAAAGATACTGTACCGTTATCGTTAGCCTCGCAAAGGTATTTTGCGCTTTCGGGAAGTTCCTCTGTACCACGTGCAACCATTGCAACGTCCTCACCTGTGTAGTTGAGATAGAACTTGTTACCGTTCTTTGCAACCATTGTAAGAGTGTAGTATTTGCCGTTCTCGGGAAGAACTACATCGGCAGTAGCTATGTAAGTGTTGATTGCTGTAGCCAATGCATCGTAGTTTTCCTGTGTACCCTCAGCCTCCAAAGCTGCAATTGCCTCCTGAAGAGCCTGACGTGGAGCCTCAGCTGGATAACCTACGCCAACAGGTGCAAGAGCCTCGTTTGCCTTAGCAATGCGAGCAGCGATCTCCTCTACAGAAGGACCTGCTGGCTCTGGTTCTGGCTCAACTGTAGATTCATCAGCTACAACCAACTTAGCATCGAAAATCTGACCACCATTAGCCATAAAGTCGTCAAACTTACCATCGGCATCACCATTTGGATCAATGTTACACCAGTCGAGTTTGAAACGGATGCGATACTCGCCGGCAGGTGTCTCAGCAGGAATGGTGTAAGAAGGTATTGCAGGACGGTTTCTGTTATCACCGCTAACTACAGTACCAACACTATTCCAACCTGATGCGTCGCTAGAAGAGTCGTTGTTGTAGAAAGCATAAGCAACAAGGTCGCCTGTAGGTTTCCAGTTCTCTGTCACACCCGCTGTAAAGCCATTGTTGTCAAAGTCAATGTAAACAACACCATGTGTCCAAGAACCAGGTGTGTTTATTT
>CAJGDP010000037.1 GCA_904502235.1 uncultured Bacteroidaceae bacterium | reverse complement strand
TTTACATTGTAGATTGCCCAACAGATGCTGTTACCACCGTCTTTTGTGTTGTATGTCGGGTTATCTCCATAAGCATAATCTTTTGATGCAGCCATATCAACCACCTCGTCTTCGTTCAATGCTGCGATGTAGTTGGGGTTATCGTTAGAGTTTGCCGGATAATAGATATTGTGCCAGATATATGTGGCGTTACTTACCTTGAATGGCAATTCAACAGTGTTTGTATATGTGTATGCACCATTGCTACCGTTCAATGTTATAACATTCTCAACTGTACCTAATGTAATATAAGGATAAGCCTCAAGCAATTTTTCTGCAACAGTCTCTTTTGTCACACCGTTGGTAAAGCCACTCAACTGCACATTGTATGTGTTACCCTGTGCATCGGTGAGGGTTGCATTTACCACAATCTGCTCAAAGTTAGCAACAAGGCTTGTAATTTCTGTAGCAGTGAATGAATATGTAGCATCGGTGCTTACCTCCACTCCGTTCTTTGTCCAGTTTACAAAGTAGTATCCTGTACTTGCAGTAGCAGTGAGGGTTACAGAGTTGCCTTCCTCAACAGTTGATGTTGCAGGTGATACGCTACCACCTTCGCCTGCAGTTGCTGTAATGGTGTAATATACGACCTCTTTTGGTTCAACAACCGTTACCGGAATATCATAAACAATACCTTTATCAAGTGTCGCAGTTCCACCTGTTGGCCAATCTGTCCAAGCATTAGTGTAAATGAATCTTATCACAGATGTTCCAACTGTTGCATCTGCAGGTACATTTACAGTGTGTGTAATATTCATTACACTACTGTAATTGCCGGCAACATTATTACTAGGAGATTTTGTTCCCCATTTTTTGTCGGCGACAGAATTGAAGCCATTGCAATCAAAATCGGTAAAAAGTGATGCATGGCAATAACGCATATCTTCATATACAGTAGATGTACTTGAACTTAAAGACTTTGCAACAAGATTTATTGTAAATGAACTTCCCTGTTCTACTGTTACACCATCCAACTTAACAATCGTTGAACCAGGATGAGCACTTGCTGTATAATTGATATTTTTATCAACACCTTCTGTTGTAACAGATGTCAGATAATTATTAGTATAGATAGAACCTGTAACGTCAGGATATGTTGGCTGATCAGGAGTAGCATTAGCTGTGAACTTAGCCTGGTATGAACCGCTTGCGGTTGGGGTAAAGGTGTACTGCAAGTCGGTGCTTACGCGGTTTGTACCGTTGTACCAACCGTCGAAAGTGTAACCGTTGTTTGCGGTTGCTGTCAACATAACACTGTTACCGGCAGTAACGGTGGTTGATGTACCTGTACCAACATAAGCACTACCACCCTCGGTTGCTGTTACGCTGATGGTGTAAGTTGTTGGGGTTACAGTGCCACTGCTTTCGCCATCAACAACTTTTGTTTCAACAGTGAAAGAATTGATTTCAATATTATGCTGTGCATTTGTACTATTAACTACAAATGAAGTTCTATTTGAATTTACATCAGTAACAGCGAATACCTGACCACTGCGTGCCATTTTTGCTCCATTAGCAGTAACGGTAACATCAGCGGATGATGCAGTATAGCTAATAGAATAACTTGTGATAACGTATTTTTCATCAACACTAATAGTATAGGTAACCGGTATCTGCGGATTAGAGTTTGCATCATAGCCACCTGCATAAAGTTTGGTGGTGGATATAGCATTCAAAGCAGTACCATTATATGCCGCATTCAGTTTCAGATTAGTAAAATTGTCTTTTGCAGCCCATTGGCTAAATTTAGAAGTACTTTGTCCGTCGTTGGTCAATGTTCCATTGGCTAAATCAATAGTGTTGGTTTGTGTTGCCGATGAGAAATCGGCATAAACAGAAGCATTTTCTTTTGCAACAAAAGTAAGATTTGTTGTAGTGTACTTTGTACTGGTTGTACCAACAGTTACAGTCCAACCGTTGAACACATAACCATCGAGTGGTGTTGCAACGAGTGTTACCTCGGTGTTCTGATAAGGAGTGAGCCCTGTTCCACTAATAGCATTGCCATTCTGTGTAACAGTACCGTAGTTGCTGTTATAGCTAACCGACACGTTTACTCTTGTGGTACCAACTGCAAGGAAGTTTGCAACATAATCGTTGCCTTCGGCTTCTACCTTTGTTTTAAGAGTTTTTTCTGCACCAACCTGTGTGCCGTTCTTGCTCCAATGCGAAAAGGTGTAACCGCTGTTTGCTGTAGCGGTGAGAGTTGCGTATGTACCCTCTGTTACCATGGCTGGGCTTGAATTGCCGTTTACAGAAACGCTTCCTGCGCCTGCTGGTGACACGCTTGCTGTAACGGTGCGCGAAGTTCTGGTGGGAGTTATCCATGGGTATGCTCTTTGCTGAGTGCTGTAATCACTCTCATCATCGGGTTGTACATTGTCAAGTTTATACCAACCATTACCCATTCCGTTCCAACCAAAGTTAAAGTGGAAATAGTTATTTTCGGTGTAACCGTCAAGAATAAAGATATGACGACCATTATCTTCTTTTGTTGTGGGATGTATAGACAAAGCTGAGAATGGAATTGGAAGTCCCTCGTCAAGACAAGCTTTCAATGTTTCTATGAATTTCTCATCTCCAACATCGCTTCGATACATGGCATCCATTCCAGAACCGGTAGTATTGTAACGTGAGTTATTATAAGAAAAGTATGTCTTTAATCCTTTTATACTTTCGCTAAATCCAGTTACACTACTTCCATAAGTTACTTTGTGTGCCCAACCAAAGTCACGCATCATCATGGCTACCGCATTGGCTTGGGCTTCGGTGTAACCCGAAGGGTAGTTGTCATTACGCATATTGTCGTAATCGTAGGTATGGGTGCTAAAGTCTATAGCTTCACCTTGATGAACCTCACTTGTTCCCACTCCGGTTTCGGGCCACTTGTGATATTGACACAAAATTGTAAAGGCTGTAGGACCACAACCCGTTTTTGCATTAACAGTACCCATATTAGGACACAGACTATTGTACGGAGTACCCTGTCCATAAGGTGCTGTTTCAAGGTTTACGACAAGCTCGCCCATAGTGGTAGCATCGTAAACGCCTCGCTCTTGTGCCCATGCATTACTAAATGCAAACACAAGTGCCAAAAGCAATGTTACAAAGATTGATTTTTGTTTCATGGTAAGTTATTTTGTTATTAATATTTATTTTTCGCTAAATTTATGCTATTTAAATGCTTAAAATGTGCATATCACGCTTAAAGCCAAAAGTTTGCAAAGATAATACAAAAACACCAAAAAAACGGTCAAAAAACAGAAATATATTAATAACACGCGTGTATACGCGAGAGAAGAAAGGCAAGAGAGATATTCTATTGACGGAGAGATATGATAAAAAAGTATCGTAACCGCCATTTAAATGACGGTTACGATAAACAATTAAAATTTCGTCGACGGCTAAAGGTTACTTTACAAGAACTTTTTGACCATTGATGATATATACTCCGGATTCTGCGATTTCTTTCACGCGACGACCGGTGAGATCGTAGATAACAGTTTCTGTTTCTTCACAGCCCTGAATCTCTTCAACAGCAGTCTCTTGGTCTTTTTTCTCGCCTTTCTGAATGGTTACGGTAAAGTTTTTAATGTCGATAGCGGCACTGGTTGATTTTTTGGTTGCAGTAACATCAAATGAGAAACTGTAAACCTCCAAATCACTAGCCTGCATAGAGCCGGACTTACCGCTTGTAAGACTTAAATTATAGTTGTTGATATCGTTTTTCACATCAACATTTCCATACGCCTCATACTCCAATGAATAGCCTGTTATTTTATAGTCGCCATTTTCGGGTACAGATATTGTAAATGTTGTGGTGTAATCGACATTTTGACGACTATTTCTTGGATATGCAACCAACGACATTACCGAGCCTGATGTTATATTGATGTTATCATATTCCGCACCATTATATGTTGCTACCATTGACAGGTCTGCCTGATAATCACCATTCTTTGTATATACCCAAGAACTGTTATACGAAGAGGGATCATTCGGTGTTCCTGTACTTGCACTTACTACATAATCGAGCACCTGATATCCGTTATCCTGATTATCGTCGCCGCCTTCCTCTTCTTTACCGCTTTCTCCACTATTATCGCCATCTTCTTCAACAACTTCGGGTTTAAGGTTAAAGTTTGCATAGTGCTCGGAAGTGCCGTCCTCTTTCCATGAATAGTTGTCGCCTTGATATGGGGTTACGTTGTCGAGCTTGAACCAACCGTTACCGCTACCGTTCCAACCGAAATTGAAGTGGAAATATCCGTTGTCGGTGTAACCGTCAATCACGAACATGTGGCGCGAGTCACCTGTACCCGAATTGTTAGATGCGTATGGCACAGGACAACCATTGTCAAGGCTCTCTCTAATTTTTGATTCCCATTCTTCACGGGTATATTCTCTTTGGTATGATGCGGCAATCAGAGGATAATTGAAATATCTGTTCAACTTGGCTGTCTCGCGTTCTTCGTTTGCAGATGTTCCATTAGCTCCGTATTGTGAAAAGAAAGCATGTCCAAGATGTGACATAATTTTGGAAACCTCGTAAATTTCTGTTTCATTCCAATTTCCGTCATAAACCAATGGCATGTTATCCCAATCATATACTCTGTCGGTAATTTCGACATAAGTTGGAGCCTGACAGTTGTAAAGTATTTTTTCCGTTCCCTTATCAGGATACTTATGATAGCGCAATACTATCGCATGTGCTGTAGCGACACAGCCTGTCTTGGCATGCGTTGTACCTCCATAGCTTATCCAACACTGTTCATTGAATGGGTAATTCTGTCCCCAGCTTGCAGTCTCCAGAAGTACTACCTTGGTTGCACCAATCTGCTCCAACGATGCTTTCTGCATCGCATCTTCGCTTTGCGCCTGTGCTGTAAAAGCAAGCACGCAAGCCATAAGCATTGTAAAGATTTTTGATTTAAATTTCATTTGTTTTATTGTTTTGTATTTACTATCTGTCCGGTTTATACGCAATCCTGCATAACTGCACAAAATTATTATTTTTAGGCAATTATAGCAATAAAAAAGAACTATTTGTGAAATTTTCCTTCAAACAATAGCACATCTACCCGCACTTTTGATTATATTCGCAGAACAATAGATAATTATAACTATCAAAATAAAACATTATGTCTATCAAAAACATCAAAAGAGGCTTTCTTGCCATTGTGGCACTGCTGAGCTTTGCCGGCGTGTATGCACAGGATGCATTCGAGAAAGGTAAACTGTATCACATCTACGCAAACGGCAACAAGGACAATGTCGTTTACGAGATGAAGGATAAGGCTGTAGGTCTTACCGACTTCGAAAAGGACAATACCGCACAGTTCTGGAAGGTGTCGGAACTGGCAGGTAGCTGGCGTATCATCAACCCCGTAACAAACAATGCGTTGCGTGTAAACGGCAGTCGCGTGGAGGTGGGTGAGAACAACGGTTCGGACGAGGCACAGCTGTGGAAATACGAGGACGGCTTGCTTATCCCGGCTAACAGCCCTAACGCAGCTGTTGTGAAATCAAAGAAAGGTCTTGTAATCACCAGCCGTGAGAAGGCTGCCGAGAACAAGGTTGCACAGTTCCGTTTTGTGGAGTCGGCTTACGCAGGTTTCGACGACGACCTCACATACTACATCCGTCCTTTCAACGGTGAGAACCTTGTGCTTGGCAACAACGATTCGGGCGAGAACAATGCGCGTATCGTGAGCGAGACAATCAACCCCGAAAACCGCGGACAATATTGGAACATCAAAACCATAGACCTTCATACTTTTGCAGTTGAGAATGCTTTCTACGGACAGAACTTCGACGATGGCGGTGGCAATGCAAGCATCGATTACCTTTTGCAGTGGCCTGCTACAGCAGGTGTATGGAACAATGCAAAGTTCCGTTTTGAGCCTGTTGAGAAGCAGAAAGGTGTTTACCTTATTGTTTCTGCCGGCAAGAGCGACAAGATGTATGCTTTGCGCGAAGGCCGCATGATGCTCGTTGAAAAGAATGCAAAGGACAACACTGCATGGTTCACATTCGAGCAGGTGGAGAAGCCAAAGATTGCATCGCCATACTGGGAAGATGAGACTATGTTTGCCGAGAACAAGGAACGTGCTGTTGCAACATATATGCCTTACAACAACACTGCCGAGATGCTTGCCGATGCAGCATACTACGCAACTCCTTGGACAGAGCCTGTAAACGCCCGTTATCAGAGCCTCAACGGCACATGGAAGTTCAACCTTGTGAGCGAGCCTTCACAGCGTCCGCTCGATTTCTTTGAGACAGGCTTCAATGCCGAAGGTTGGGACGAAATTCCTGTTCCATCGAACTGGGAGATGCACGGATACGACAAACCTATCTATAACAACGTGGAGTATCCTCACTCAAACACCCCTCCGTTCATCAAGGCACGCCCCGGATTCAACGACGGTGGCAAGAACTACGGCATTAACCCTGTAGGTTCATACATCCGCACATTCCAGGTTCCCGAGAATTGGGACGGTCGCCGTACATTCATCCACTTCGGTGGTATATACTCTGCGGCTTTCGTGTGGTTGAACGGTGAATATGTGGGTTACACACAGGGCGCAAACAACGTGGCTGAGTTCGACATCACAAAATACCTGCAGAAGGGTGAGAACAAGCTTGCAGTGCAGGTGTTCCGTTGGAGCGACGGTTCTTATCTTGAGTGTCAGGACATGTTCCGCATGAGCGGTATCTTCCGCGATGTATATCTCTACAACGTGCCAAAGGCATCTGTTCGCGACCACTATATCACAAGCAAACTCTCTGCCGACCGCTGGAGCGCAGACATGAACATCAACATCGAACTCGACAACAGAGATTTCGAACCGGGCAAAAAGACTATCGTAGCATCTGTTTACACTCCCGACGGACGTTTCATAAAGAGCGACTCTTTGAAGTTGAACACTGCTGCCAAGATTGCTACTTTGAGCGGCGATATCAAGATGACTATCGACAACGTTAAGCTATGGAGTGCTGAAAAGCCGAACCTTTACACTGTACGCATCGTACAGCTCGACGCTGACGGCAACGAGGAGATGGCTTTCTCTACAAAGCATGGTTTCCGCGACATTGTAATAAAGAACTCTCTTGTATACATCAACGGTGAGCGCATCTTCTTCAAGGGTGTTAACCGTCACGACACTCACCCGGTTTACGGACGCGCCGTTACAACAGAATCGATGATTCAGGATGTTCTGCTCATGAAGCGCAACAACATCAACACCATACGTACAAGCCACTACCCCAACGCTGCCAAGATGTACGCGATGTTCGACCACTATGGCTTGTATTGCTGCGACGAGGCTGACCTTGAGGACCACGCGAACCAGAGCATCTCGGACCGCGAGTCTTGGATACCTTCGTTTGTAGACCGCATCAACCGCATGGTTCTGCGCGACCGCAACCACGCCAGCGTTGTTATGTGGAGCTTGGGTAACGAAGCCGGTAACGGTAACAACTTCGGCCCTTGCTACGACGAGGCAAAACGTCTCGACAGCCGTCCTGTTCACTACGAGGGAACACGTTCTGCAGGCGACTACGGTGGCGGACGATTCAGCGACTTCTATTCAAAGATGTACCCCGGACAGGCTTGGATGAAGCAATACACCAACGACCTTGACAAACCTATGTTCATCTGCGAGTATGCTCACGCCATGGGTAACGCTATCGGTAACCTTAAAGAGTACTGGCAGAAGATTGAGGCTTCAAACTCTTGTATAGGTGGTTGTATCTGGGACTGGGTAGACCAGGCTATCTACGACCCACAGGAGATGAAGGAGGGTATCTACCGCATACACACAGGTTACGACTATCCAGGTCCTCACCAGGGCAACTTCTGCTCAAACGGTATAATTCCTCCCACACGCGAGGAGAGCGCAAAACTCAAAGAGGTTAAGGCCGCTCATCAGTTTGTAGACATCACAATGACCGAGGTCAACGCTGAATACGGTATAGTTACAATCCAGTTCAAGAACAAATACAACTTCACCGACCTTAAGGAGTTCGATATCATCTATGATGTTGTAAAGAACGGTAATGTAATATATACAGGCAAAGCCAAGGCTCCTGCAGCTGCTCCACACAAGAGCGCAAAGGCATGGCTCACCTTGAAGAAAGCGACCAACATAAGCAAGTTGTTGCAGCGTGGCGACGAGGTATTGCTCACAGTTCGCCTTGCACACCGTGAGGCTCAGGTATTCGCTCCTGCCGGACACGAGGTTGCAATGCAGCAGTTCACCATCACCAAGCGCGGTGCATTGGAGGCTATTGCTCCAAAGGGCGCTGCATTGGCAAGCACATCGTCACTGCACGAATACATCATCGGCAACGAGAATGTTCAGGTGAAGTTCGACGCGAACACTGCACAGCTCACATCACTTGCTTTCAACGGCAAGGATATCATAACAGACGGTTTCGGTTTCATCTACGACAACCACCGCTGGATCGAGAACGACCGCTTTGGCAATACAAGCAACGGTCTTGAGGAGAAAGGCGAAATTGCTGTTGTGGAAGAGAACGGCAACACTGTAATAAAGACAGTTCGTCGCGGCTCCCTTTGCGACACTGAAATAGATTATACAATCTACCCACAGGGTATTATCGATGTATATGCGAAATTCATTCCAAAGAGCGGAGATTTGCGTCGTGCAGGTCTTGTATGCGGAATCGATTCTACATTGAACACTATCGACTACTATGCTTTGGGTCCATGGGAAAACACTGTTGACCGCAAGGACGGTGTTGTTGTAGGACGTTACACAACCACTCCCGACAAGATGGCGGCTCCATATGTGAAGCCACAGAGCAGTGGCAGCCGTGAGGAGTTGCGTGAGGTTACATTCACCAACGGAAACGGTGAGGGCTTCAAGATTGAGACCGAAGGAAACGTAAGTTTCTCGGCACTCCCCTACACCGACCCCGACCTTATGAACGCAAACCACTACTGGGATATGCAGAAGCGTCCTTACACAGTATTGCACCTTGATGCATGGGTACGCGGTATCGGTAACGCATCGTGCGGATACGACGTAGGTACAATGCCTGAGTATTGCGTTCCTAACAAGGAGATGAGCTACAAACTACGTATTTCTCCTGTAAAGAAGTAAGAAACAAGAAAAAATAAGGCGCAAATTTTGCGCCTTATTTTTTTGGATTGTATTTTTGCATCTATGAACAAGGATTGTATGGATATAGCAGACGGAAGCGTACTCAATTTGAGATGTGAACCAATTGAGTGTGTACGCATAGGCTTTATAGGGCTCGGTGTACGTGCCAAGCGTGCCGTGCAACGCATGATGCACATCCAGGGATGCCGCATCACTGCGCTATGCGACCTTGTTGAAGAGAATCTCAAAGAAGCTGCAGAGATAATTGCACAGCACACCACAGAAAAACCTGCCGTTTTCAAAGGCAACACCGGTTGGAAGCAACTCTGCGAAGCATCTGATATAGACCTTGTATATATATGCACCGACTGGGCAAGCCATGCCGACATTGCGGTATACGCCATGCAATGCGGAAAGCATGCCGCGACGGAAGTACCTGCAGCAACAACCGTTGCCGACTGCTGGAGGCTGGTGGACACGGCCGAAGCCACACGTCGCCATTGCATAATGCTCGAGAACTGCTGTTACGACGAATTTGAGCTGTGCACCATAAACATGGTACGGCAGGGTGTGCTTGGCGAGATAATACATGCCGAGGGCTCATATCTGCACGACCTGCGCGAGCGCATTGCCACCAACGACAACGGCGAGCGCAAATGGAGCAACTGGCAGATAGAGTTCATGAACAGCCACAACGGAAACCCGTACCCAACACACGGTCTTGGTCCGATTGCCCTTGCCATGGACATAAATCGTGGCGACAGAATGAAGAGCATTGTTTCGGTATCATCGGTGCGCGTAGGCGAGAACGAGGGGCTCAGCGGCACAATGAACAGTTCGCTGATAACAACAGAAAAGGGCAAGACCATACTTGTGCAGCACTGCATATCGTTGCCACGACCATACAGCCGTTCGTTCCTTTTGAGCGGAACAGAGGGCTTTGCACAGAAATATCCTGTTCCGATGTTCGCTTTCGCTCCCGATAGCGAGAATGCCGTAACGGGAACGGAATGTGAAAAAATAACAGAGAAATACAGACATCCGTTCGTTACGAAATATAAGGAACGTGGCACAGAACTCTGTGGCAGACGCTGGATAGACTACGCCATGGACAGCAGACTTATATACTGCCTGCGCAACGGATTGCCGTTGGATATGAATGTCTATGACGCGGCGTTATGGAGTTGTCTTGTAGAACTCACCGATATATCGGCAAACAACGGCGGAATGCCGGTGGAAATCCCCGATTTCACAAGAGGAAAATGATTTTCAACGAATCATTTTCCTTTTGCTTTTATAAACACTGCTATGGCAATGAGCACCGTCAGCACTCCGCCAAGGATATATGCCAATACACGGTTTTCCATACCGCACATCATGGGCGACACAAAGATGTATGACGAGCAGACATAGGTCATAATCAATGCAGGAACTGCGCCAATCACAACAGGTTTCCTTATGCGGAACAGATACACTGTTATGCACCACAATGTAAGCACAGCCAATGTCTGGTTACACCATGCGAAATAGCTCCATATTGTCTGGAACGGCAATGCAAAGATTATGAGCAGTGCCGCAACGAACAGCGGCAACGATACAAGCACGCGTTTCAGAAGCCCTTTCTGCGATATGCCGAACATATCGGAAACAATGAGTCTTGCGCAGCGGAATGCCGTATCACCCGATGTTATGGCACATCCCACAACACCCACGAGCACACATGTGGCAACAACCGCTCCCAAAGCGGTTTCCGTTATTACGTCAACCATCTTTGCGGCACTTCCGCCATATTGGGCTATGGCATCGTTCAGACCCTCTACACCACCCCAGAACGCCATACCTATTGCCGCCCATATAAGCGCAATGATGCTTTCGGCTATCATGGCACCGTAGAATATGCTGCGTGCCTGTTTTTCCGATGTCATGCAACGTGCCATCATGGGCGACTGTGTGGCATGGAAGCCCGACAATGCACCGCAGGCTATGGTGGTAAAGAGCATTGGTATTATCGGGAACTTGTCGGGGTTGGCAATACGGTTGCTCAACGATGTGAGTTCGGGAATGGTATAGGTATCGCTTTTTGTAAAGAGAATAAACAGTATACTTGTTGCCATAACCAGCAATGCTATACCGAATACGGGATAGAAACGGCCTATTATCTTGTCTATCGGCAAGAGTGTTGCTAGAATGTAATATACAAGTATCACCAGCAGCACGGCAAAGAGTTCCCATGTTACCTTATCGAAAGCTACAACCTCGAGCGAGGGCAACGAGATGTTCGATGCAATGAGTTCTGCAGGTTGCGACATGAACACTGCGCCCACAAGCACCATAAGGAACACGGAAAAGATGCGCATAAAGGTGCGTGTTCCGTTTCCAAGGTATTTGCCTATGATTTCGGGCAGACTCAAGCCATTGTTCTTCAACGATATCACACCTGCGACAAAATCGTGCATGGCACCCATGAAGATTCCGCCAAGTGTTATCCAAAGGAATGCCACAGGACCATACGCTGCACCGAGAAGAGCACCGAATATAGGTCCGAGACCTGCAATGTTCAGCAACTGGATAAGAAACACCTTCCAACGTGGCATAGGCATATAATCCACTCCGTCGTACATGGTTTGCGACGGCACGGGATTGTCGGGATTTATCCCGCAGGTTTTTTCGAGATACTTGCCGTATGTGAAGTACGATACCACAAGTGCTGTAAGACAAATAAGAAATGTTATCATAGTTTTTTTATTTTTTCTCCTTCAATGGTTATAATCTCTTCGTCGCAAAGTTCGCGAAGAAGCATGGTCATGGTTTCCCGGGGCAGGGCAAGCGTGTCCAGTTCTGCGAGTGCATGGTATGCTCCGTCGGAAAGCAGGGAGAGCAATGCCTCGCGCTCCGATGCGTGCGCCTCCGGTTCCGTTTCGCGCTTTGAGAGGCAGACATCGCAACGTCCGCACCCGTCGGCACGCTTCTCCCCGAAATAGGCAAGCAGTGCCGTGCTGCGGCATGTGCTGTCGTCGGTCGCATAGTGTATCATCGCATTAAGTCGTTCACCGAACATTGCCTTGCGTTCGTCGTACACCTCGCGTTCGAAACGCAAGTCGTCGCCAAGCACGCGATGACGCGTGAATGTTATAACAGGGCATTTCTTCGAGGGGGCATATGCTATAAGCCCCTTGCTACGCAACGATACGAATATCTCGTACATGCGATGTCGTGAGAGCCCAGTAATGCGCGACAGATATCGTTCGTCGATGAAAACATAATCGGTAAACAGACCGCTGTAATTACGCAGAAGCGAGTTCACAAGTTGTTCGTAATCGGCAGGCAAGCCGCGGAAGCGGTAAAGCGCGTCCTTATCCACAATAAACCTTACGCGCGATGCGTATTCCATCTCGTCCACATACTCAAGATAGCCCATACGGGTGAGCAGGCGCAGTGCACTATCGGTCTGATGCATGGGACGATGATATTTCTTGCAGAAGTCGGTAAGTGAGAACTCAAAGGTACAGTTCAATCCGTCGCCGAGCGCCATGCTGTAGTAATAACAGACTTCGTCGTATATCTCGCGGATGAATTCCTGCGGTGGATAGTTGTCGCTCAGCCTACGGGCTACAATCTGCTTGTCGGCATGTCCGAAAAGGGCAACGGCGTATGCAAGATTGCCGTCGCGTCCGGCACGTCCCGCCTCCTGAAAATAGGCTTCGATGGAACTGGGCAAATCTATATGGACCACAAGACGCACATCGGGCTTGTCGATACCCATTCCAAATGCGTTGGTGGAGACCATTACACGTGCCTTGTCGTTCTTCCAAGCCTCCTCGCGTTCATCCTTTACCTCGGGCGCAAGCCCTGCATGATAGAACTCTGCAGTTATACCCTGCGAGATCAGGAATTCACAAACCTCCTTTGTCTTTTGACGATTCTGCGTATAGACAATGGCTGAGCCTTGTACCTTGCCGAGTATATGCAGCAGTTCCTTTGCCTTATTCTCGGTGTTACGCACCACATAGACAAGATTCTTGCGCTCAAAGCTCATGCTGAAGCAGTTCTCCTCCTTGAACCCCAGCTGTTGCTGTATATCCTTCACCACTTCGGGGGTTGCCGTTGCCGTGAGGGCAAGAATTGGTGCTCCGGGAAAGAGTGTACGCAACTCGCCTACACGGCGGTATGCCGGACGGAAGTCGTGTCCCCATTGCGAGATGCAGTGAGCCTCATCAATGGTTATGAACTGGACTTTCACTCTTTTTATTTTTGTGAGAAAGAGTTCCGACGAAAGACGCTCAGGCGATACATACAGGAACTTATAATCTCCGAAGATGCAGTTCTCCAAAGCCTTGATGACGTCGGCATTCTTCATTCCCGAATATATTGCCGCGGCTTTAATGCCACGGCTTCGCAGGTTTGCCACCTGGTCCTTCATCAGGGCTATGAGCGGTGTTATGACAATACACAATCCCTCGCCGGCAAGAGCCGGTACCTGGAATGTTATGCTCTTTCCGCCTCCTGTGGGCATGAGTCCGAGCGTATCGCGCCCGGAGCCGATACTGTCAATGATTTCGCGCTGTATTCCGCGAAAATCACTGTACCCCCAATATTGTTCAAGGATTTCCCTGTACTTCACTTTTATCGGGTCAATTTTGTATGTATGCTCTCTATCTGCAACTGAACCTCGCCATGTTTGTAAGTATTCTCCTCGAGAGTGTAGCAGATGTCGAATGACTGTTTCGACTTGATGTATTTTGCCTGACGGCTCTGTCCGAAGGCTATACCGTTGAAGACCTTGTTCGACAAGTTATCCACAAGTTCCAGCTTTATATGTTCCTGACGGCGACCAACCACCTTGCTTGTACCGTAATCGCACACGTTATGAGTGCAGAAAACAGGCTTGGGATTATGCGGGCCATGCGGAGAGAACTTCTTGAGGTCGTTGAAGAACTTGCGTGTTATCTGATGAAAACCAATCTCGGCATCAATCTCTATTGTGGGCGATGTCTGTTCGGGCAGGATGTTCTGCGCAACGAACTCTTCGAAACGCGCGGCAAATGCCTGAATATTCTCCACCTTCAACGAGAAGCCTGCCGCGTATGTATGTCCGCCGAAATTGTCGAGAAGGTCGCGACAGCTCTCCATGGCTTTATAGAGGTCGAATCCGGTTACCGAACGCGCCGAGCCTGTAGCTATTTCGCCTGAGCAGGTTATTACCACCGCCGGGCGATGATATACCTCGGTAAGGCGCGATGCCACGATGCCGATAACGCCACGATGCCAATCGGGATTGAATATAACAATGGCACGACGTTCTTCAAAGCTCTCCAAGCCGGCAACGATATTGTTTGCCTCTTCGGTCATGTTCTTGTCTATCTCCTTACGTGCCTCGTTGAACTCGTTTATCTGATAGCTCATTTCAAGAGCCGACTGCAGGTTGTTCTCTATGAGCAGGTCTACTGCCATCTTGCCCTGCTGTATACGTCCCGACGCGTTTATGCGCGGACCGATCTTGAAGATAATGTCGTTGATTGCAATCTCCTTTTCCTGCAGACCGCAGACGGTTATAATAGCCTTGAGTCCGATGCTGGGACTATGGTTTATCTGTTTTATTCCATGGAATGCAAGAATTCTGTTCTCGCCGACGATAGGTACCAGATCCGAAGCTATGCTCACCGCAACAAGGTCGAGCAATGGGTACAACTGGTCGGCAGGTATGCCGTTGTCCATGGCAAATGCCTGCATGAATTTAAATCCCACTCCGCAACCTGAGAGATGCGGACAAGGATAGGTTGAATCCACTCGTTTGGGGTTCAATATTGCAACGGCACAAGGGAGTTCATCGTCGGGGACATGATGGTCGCAGACAATAAAGTCGATACCCAAGGACTTGGCATAGGCTATCTCATCGATTGCCTTTATACCACAGTCCAGTACTATCACCAGTTTTACGTCCGTTGAATAGGCATAGTCCACTCCCCTCTTTGAGATTCCATAACCGTCTTCGTTACGGTCGGGGATGTAGTAATCGATATTCGATGAGAACTGCTGCAGAAACTTGTATACCAATGCAACCGATGTCGTTCCGTCGACATCATAGTCGCCATACACCAGTATTCGCTCTTTTTTGCCGAGAGCCTTATTGAGGCGTTGCACGGCAACATCCATATCCTTCATCAGGAACGGATTATGCAGCATACTGAGTTTTGGACGGAAGAAGTTCCTTGCATCGGCAATGGTGGTTATGCCTCTTCTCACAAGCAGACCACACAGAACGGGACTGATATCCAATTCTGCTGACAATGTATTGGCCAACACTGTCTGCTCATGCGTTAAAGGTTCATATTTCCACTTCTGCCCCATCGTAAATTATCCTTGTTATCAATTAACGTGTAAAGATAAGAGAAATGTATGAAAAAGTCGCACTTTTT
>CAJGDP010000036.1 GCA_904502235.1 uncultured Bacteroidaceae bacterium | reverse complement strand
TCGTCACCTGTTGTAGGGAGGTTGTCATAGTACTTGCATGAAGCGAGCTTCACTGTAAGGAGGTTTCTCTCAGCTGAAGTACCGCCGATCACGAATGCGATGTGATATGGAGGACATGCAGCTGTTCCGAGAGTCTTCATCTTCGCTACGAGGAACGGAACGAGAGTCTGAGGGTTAAGGATAGCCTTTGTCTCCTGATAGAGGTAAGTCTTGTTTGCTGATCCACCGCCCTTTGTAACGCAAAGGAAGTGGTACTCAGCACCGTGAGTAGCCTCGATATCGATCTGTGCAGGGAGGTTGCACTTTGTGTTTACCTCGTCGTACATGTTGAGCGGAGCATTCTGGCTGTAACGAAGGTTCTCCTGTGTGTATGTATCGAATACTCCACGTGAAAGAGCCTCTTCGTCGCAGAAGCCGGTCCATACCTGCTGACCTTTCTCGCCGTGGATGATTGCTGTACCTGTATCCTGGCACAGAGGAAGCTGACCTTTGCATGCTACCTCGGCATTGCGGAGGAATGTGAGTGCTACATATTTGTCGTTGTCGCTTGCTTCGGGGTCGTTAAGAATCTTTGCAACCTGCTCGTTGTGAGCGCGACGCAACATGAACGATACATCGCGGAATGCAGTGCGCGACAATAGTGTCAATGCTTCGGGGGTAACCTTCAGGATAGGTTTACCTTCAAACTCGCCAACCGAAACACCCTCTTTTGTCAATAGGTAGTACTCGGTTGTGTCCTTACCATGCTGGAACATGTGGGCATACTTGAATTCTGGAATTGCTGCCATAGTCTTTTATATTAGTTTGTTAGTGTTATTCTTCGTTTATATCTTCGTATGTCTGATAAAGGAAATCGTTATATGGATATTTCTGTACGTGAAGTTCGCATACCTTCTTGTAGATTATATCCTTAAGGTTCTCGATGTTCTGCTTCTCGCGTGCCGAGATGAACAGACAGTTATCGGCGAGCTTGTTCATCCATGTCTCCTTGAGTTCATCAAGGGTTATATTCTCCTTTGTCTTAGGTGTTAGGTCGTCCTCCTCTTTCTGAACGTATGTGAATGCGTCAATCTTATTGAAGATTACCATCAATGGCTTGTCGCCACACTTAAGGTCGGCAAGAGTCTTTTCAACAACCTCTATCTGCTCCTCGAATTCGGGGTGCGAAACATCCACCACATGCAGGAGCAGGTCGGCCTCGCGTACCTCATCGAGTGTCGATTTGAACGACTCCACAAGGTCGGTAGGCAACTTGCGTATGAATCCTACAGTGTCCGAAAGCAGGAACGGCAGGTTTTCGATGATTACCTTACGTACAGTGGTGTCGAGTGTTGCAAAGAGTTTGTTCTCGGCAAAAACCTCGCTCTTGGCAAGCAGGTTCATCAGTGTCGATTTACCTACGTTGGTATAACCTACCAATGCCACGCGGATGAGTCTGCCACGGTTCTTGCGCTGTATCGATTTCTGTTTGTCTATCTGCGCAAGTTGCTCCTTCAAGAGCGACATACGTCCGAGGATTATACGACGGTCCATCTCAAGCTGTGTCTCACCCGGACCACGCAAACCCACGCTACCGCCTTTTCCGCTACCGCTACCTGAACCACCTCCCTGACGTTCAAGGTGAGTCCAAAGGCGCTGAAGGCGTGGAAGCATGTATTTGTACTGTGCAAGCTCCACCTGTACCTTGGCATGTGCGGTCTGTGCACGCATCGCAAAAATATCCAAAATAAGCGATGTGCGGTCGAGAATCTTTATCTTTATCTCTTTTTCAATGTTTCGTATCTGTTTTGCCGAGAGCTCATCGTCGAATATTACCATACCGATTTCGTCGTCGGTATCCTTGAGCATCTCAACATATTCGGCAATCTCTGTGAGTTTACCCGTACCCACATATGTAACAGGGTGCGGATGGTCGATGCGTTGTGTGAAACGCTTCACAACCTCGGCACCGGCTGTCTGCGCAAGGAATTCAAGTTCGTCGAGATACTCGTTTGTCTTGCGCTCGTTCTGTGTAGAGGTTATCAGGCCCACAAGAATTGCGGTCTCTTTCTTTGTCGTAGATATAACAAATTCTTTCATCAAATTATATTTTATGCGAAGATAGTAATAAACGAGCGAAAAATAAAGCTTGCTTTAATTTTTTCACAGTGAGTGCCTGTATTGCAGTGTTACATAATCACCGCGCGGTAGCAACCACCGGCAACAGCTTTCACATAGCCTTTCATCTCCATCTCAAAGAGCAATGGCAACAGTTTGTTTATGGGAATGTTCAGCTGTACCACCATCTGGTTCACCTGTAATCCGTCGCTGTTGTCGCGCAGGGCCTTCATTACGGCACTCTCTTCGGGCGACATCTCGGGGAAGAGTTCTGTCTGCAGGTTCTCTGTCTCTTTTTTGTTTGTTGCTACCTCCCAATTCATTGCCTCTACAAAGTCGTATGCGCTTGTAATGAGTGCTGCTCTGTTACGGCTTACAAGTTCGTTGCATCCTTGTGAATATTGGTCGTTTACACGTCCGGGGAATGCAAAGCAGTCGCGGGCGTAGCTTTGTGCAAGCGAGGCGGTGATGAGTGAGCCTCCTTTTGATGCCGATTCCACAACCACCGTTGCATCAGCCATGCCGGCAACAATCCTGTTGCGTTGTATGAAGTTGCTGGGGAACGGGTTTGTTCCGCTCATGAATTCTGTGAGCAGGCCACCGTTGTCGAGCATGCTCTTTGCGGTTGAACGGTGCGCGGTGGGGTATATACGGTCGAGTCCGTGGGCGAGTACTCCCACGGTGGGCAGTCCTGCATTAAGGGCTGCGCGGTGTGCACAGATGTCAATGCCGTATGCCAGTCCGCTTATAATGAGTGTGCCGGGTGCGAATTTGGCAAGGTCGGTAACAAAGTTCTCGCATACACTCTTGCCGTATTCACTTGCATGGCGTGTACCCACAATGGATACTATGTGCTTGGCATTGAGATCGGTATTGCCCATGTGGTGAAGTACCAACGGTGCGTCGCTGCATTCGGCAAGGCGGTATGGATAATTGTCGTCGCCTTTGCAAATGAGTTTGATGTTGTTCTTCTCAATGAACTCCATTTCGCGCTCGGCACATTCTATAAGTGTCTCATCGCCCAGCAACTCACTGAGTTTGGGACTTGCCTCCGGGAATATATCCCTTATGTTCGTGGCATTTTCTATCAGTTCCTTTGCACTGCCGACCTCCTCAATCAACCTGTGTATTATAGCAAGTTGCGGCACCTGCACCTTTGAGAGTGCAAGCATCGCAACCTGTTCGCTTATCAATTTCTTGTTCATCTGTTATTTTACTATCGACTGGAATGTCTGGTCCTGTGTGTATTTCCTGAATTCAAGGTCGTTAGCCGCTTTCTGTGCCAATGTTGGGTCGAGTTTGATTGCCTCCTTGAGTCCGTCGTACACAAAAGCGATGTTGGCTGTTCGTGCACCAAGGACAGCTTTTATATAGTGTGTTGTGGCATCGGGATTTTCTATCTCTTCTATTATGCCACGGGCTTTGCTGTAGTCTTTGTTGAGCAGGTATGCAAGAGCAGCACTGTTTGTCTTTGAGTTTGCAAGCTGTGATGTTGCTCTGCCGTACATTCCTTGTGCTATGTAGAGGTTACCAAGGGCCTCGTTGCCGGCTTTTGCACTTGCTCCGGTGGTGATATTCGATTCTGCATCGGCAGTGTTGCCTTCCATCAGATTAAGGTAGCCCTGGTTTATCTTCACTTCGGGTGATGCGTTATCGGCATTTGCGGCCTTTGCAAAGTAGCTTGCAGCGGTGTTGTAGTCGCCTCTGTTATAAGCCAATACACCAAGGTTGTTGTATGCACGGTGGTCGGCAGGGTAGAGTTTGATTGCTGTGTTCAGAATCTCTTCAATCTCCTTTATCTCTTCGGTGAGCATCGATGAATAGAGAATCTCTTCGATTGAGAGAACCTGCGGGTCGGCTTTATACTGCTCCTTTATCTGGGTGTCGGAACGTCCTATGAGCTGATAGTTAAGGGTAATTCTTGCACGACGCAGTTTGGGCAGAATCTCGTCGGCGAGTTCCTTGTATACCGATGATATGTTCTTTATCTGCGCTTCGCGCTCTTCGGGGTCGTTATACATTGAGAGTACGCGCAGGATGAGCTCCTTGTCGGGCAATTCCGATTTTGCGACAAGTTCCTTGAAACCTTCCCAATCCTCTGCTGTGTAGTCGTTGTCGACATAACCCTCGAGTTTTGCCTTCTTCATCTCTTTCTTTACGAATTTTGCCGCATTGTCGCCACGTCCTGTTGCCAGATTGTCGTTCAGGTTCATGTCGCCGTCGGGTGATGCATAGGAAGATATCTGTACGTCGTCAAGCACTTTGTTCTCGTAGTCCTTTGCTATGTCGCTGAGCGTGTTGTTGAATTCCTTTATTTCTGATTTTTTAAGTTCCGACATGCGCAGGTTTGTCTGCTGTATAAGGAAAAGGATGTTAGCCTCTTTTGCCTGCTTTATTACGCGCTGGAATGCATCGTCGCACCATGCAATATTTGCAGTCGCTACAGTCTGCTGATAGAGTTGTGATGTTGAGATACATCCGTCGGCAACCTTTACTTCGGGCAAAGTCTTGCTCTTGTTTCCCTTGTTCACAGAGAAACGCAGATATAGTTCGGCTTTTTCCATTGCCGGGATATAGTCGAATGTCATCTTCATCCTGAAATTGCCTCCGTTGTCGTATGAGATTGTCTTGTCGTTTCCTCGTACGTTTTCGCCTTGGAAAATAGATGGCTCGGCAATGGCTTCTCCACCGTCGTATTTGAGTACGGGTGTGATTGTGAGAACCGATTTCCTGTCAAAGAATTTTGCCGGGAATTTTCCGTCGATGGTTACGGGAACTTCATTGCCTGTCACTTCCAGAACTTCCGGAGTTACGGTAAAGAAATCCTGTCTCATCTCTTTCATCTTTGAACTGCATGAACCCAATACAAGAACTGCCGACAAAATGAGCAGTAAAGAAACTTTTTTCATCATTGTAATTTATTTAAGTAAATTGTTCTATCGTTTTGCAAATTTAGTTCTGTGAGGCAAAAAAACAAAATATTGACTTTGTAATAAAACTGCTTTTTATGTTTTTTTGCTCTTTTTGTTGCGCGGATGGTGCATGATTATCTCTTCGCGCAGACGTGTACTGTCGATGTGGGTGTATATTTCTGTGGTTGCAATGCTCTCGTGCCCCAGCATTGCCTGAATTACGCGCAGGTTGGCTCCGCCTTCGAGCAGGTGTGTGGCAAATGAGTGGCGGAAGGTGTGCGGACTTACAGTCTTGTTTACCCCTGCCATTTCAACAGCGTCTTTAATCATGCGGAACACCATTATGCGCGAAAGTGGTTTCTTCAGCCTCTCGCTTATGAATATGTAATCTTCGTATCCCGGCTTTATGCTTATTCTGTTCCTGTCCAGGAAATAGGCTTCGAGCTCGTCTATGGCACGCGTTGATATGGGGACAAGACGTTGTTTGTCGCCCTTGCCGGTAACACGTATGAACTGCTCTTTTATGTATAGGTCGGAAAGTTTGAGTGAGCACAGCTCCGAGACACGCAGGCCACAACTGTAGAGTACCTCAATTATGGCTCTGTTCCTTTGCCCCTCGTTCTTCGACATGTCTATGGAGTCTATTATATCGTCAATTTCCTGCAATGTGAGAACATCGGGCAGATGCATTGCCAGTTTGGGCGATTCAAGCAGTTCGGTGTGGTCGTGCTCTATATAGCCGTCGAGCTTCATGAACTGATAGAACGAACGTATTGCCGACAGCAGACGTGCCTGTGAACGGGCGTTTATGCCGATGTCGGTGAGTGAGGCAAGGAAGTCGCGCATCTGTTCCAGAGTCGCATACGGCAACTCTTTCTCATCGCCGATGAAAGTGGCGAATTTGCTGATGTCGCTGATGTATGCGTTCACGCTGTTGGGCTGCAAAGCCTTTTCGAGCTTCAGATACATTCTGTAGCGTGTGATGGGTGATTTCTTGTCTGTTTTGCCCGACATTTCCGTTGTTTCTCTATTTCCTTTGCGAAAATACAAAAAAAAGCATAACTTTGTTGTATCTTCGCAACCGAAACGTGTAATGTAATTGAGCAAATGAGTCTTACTACGCCACTTGATAAATATATAGCCGACCATAGTTCGCCCGAAGGGGACTATCTCTATCGTCTTTTCCGTGCAACACATGTGGAGATACTTGCTCCTCAGATGGCATCGGGGCATATACAGGGTCGTCTGCTCAAGTTCCTAGTGAGCATGATAAAACCGGGTAGAGTGCTCGAGATAGGAACATTTACCGGCTATTCCGCTCTTTGTATGGCTGAAGGGCTTGGCGATGACGGGCTGATATACACGTTCGAGGTAGAGGACGAATTGGAGGATTTTACCCGTCGTTGGATCGACGGTTCGGGATATGCCTCAAAGATAAAATTCATAATTGGTGATGCTTTGCAGATTGTTCCCACGTTGGGCGAGAGTTTCGATATGGTGTTCATCGACGGCAACAAACGTGAATATGTAAAGTATTACGAAATGGCACTCGAGTATCTGAACGACGGTGGCTGGATTCTTGCCGACAACACACTCTGGGACGGACATGTGATTGAACCCGACAGGCAAGATGCCCAGACTAACGGCGTAAGGGCATTCAACGACCTTGTGCGCAACGATGATAGAGTGGAGGTTGTGATACTTCCTTTGCGCGACGGTCTTACAATAATCAGAAAGAAATAACAAAAAAGAATAATTATGGATAGTACAAGACAAAATAAGATATCTCGTCTCATTCAAAAGGAGTTGAGCGATATATTGCTGAAATTGGCAAAGGAGACACGTGGTATAATGGTGTCTGTCAGCATTGTTAGAGTAAGTCCCGATTTGGGCGTGGCAAAGGCTTATCTGAGCGTTTTCCCATCGGAGAAGGGTAACGAAGTTGTGAACCACTTGAACGAGAATATCAAGGCAATACGTTTCGACCTTGGTAACAGAGTGCGTCACCAATTGCGCGTAATCCCTGAACTGCGTTTCTATATCGACGACTCGCTCGACTACATCGACAATATCGACAAATTGTTGAAAGACAATAAATAATCTATGAATCTTGCGCTGTATATAGCCAAACGCTATCTCTTTTCAAGGCAACGTCATCAGGTGATAAACATTATCTCCGGTGTTGCGGTGGCAGGTGTTGCGTTGGCAACAGCGGCAATGATATGTACACTCTCGGTGTTCAACGGCTTTCAGGATATAGTTGCCGGTCAGTTTACGGCAATGGATCCTGATATAAAGGTAGTCCCTGCCAAGGGCAAGAGCTTTGATATATCCACACAGGCAATAGACAGTGTAAAATCCCTTCCTCAATTCGATGTGGTATCGTTCAGCGTGGAAGACAAGGCGATGATACAATATGCCGGCCGTCAGGTCATGGTCACGCTCAAGGGTGTGGAAGATAATTTTCTTGAACTCACCGATTTGGAAAAATCGCTCTATGGCAGGGGAAAACCAATCTTCAAGGACAGTCTGAACCACTATGCCATACTCGGTGGTGAACTTATGTACTCACTCAACTGCGGTATATATTTCACTTCACCGCTCGAGGTGTATGCTCCCAACAGGGGCGACAAGATAAACCTTACCATGCCGGCACGCAACTTCAAGAAAGGGGAACTCCATTCGCCGGGGCTTGTGTTTGCTGTGAACCAGCCCGTATACGATGCCAATTACGTGCTGACATCGGTAGATTTCGCACGCAAGATGTTCCGTCGCGATGTCGATGAGGCTACCGCCATGGAGATTAAACTAAAATCTCCGGCAGATGCCGGCAGGGTTAAGAATGCCGTTCAGGATATTCTGGGCGAGGAATTCGTGGTCATGGACCGCTATGAACAGCAACGCGATATCTACAAGGTGATGCAGGTAGAAAAGCTTATCTCATACGTATTCCTTACGTTCATTCTTCTAGTGGCCTGCTTCAATATAATAGGTTCGCTCTCCATGCTGATAATTGAGAAGCGCGACAATATGAACACCCTGCGTAGTTTCGGCGCAAGCAACAAAATAATATCGGATATATTCGTATTCGAGGGTGTAATAGTCTCTTTTGTCGGAGCTGTGCTAGGAATCCTTTTCGGATTGTTGCTTTGCCTTGCCCAACAACATCTTGGATTGATCTCTACAGGTGGAACGGGTGAATATATAATGGATAGCTACCCTGTTAAGGTTGTTGGTGGCGATGTGCTTGCGGTATTTGTTACAGTGCTCGTTACCGGTATAGTAGCCGTCTGGCTCCCGGTGAGAATGCTTACCAAGAGGTTTGTATAGAAAACAATAACAGCGAAGTCTGAGGCTTCGCTGTTATTGTTTATTGTTCTTTACCGTGGTGGTTTCTATGTCCCGGTGCGCGGTTGCGCATTCTTGCTTTCTGCTCTTCGTTGAACTTCAGATATTTCTCAAACTGTTCGGGGGTGAGAATCTGTTTCATCTGTTCGTTGCGTATCTGTTCGCGTGCTTCACGTATCTTCATCTGTGTTGCTCTCTCCTCGTCTGTGGGGCGTTGCGGTGTCTTGCCTTCGGCGCGTAGCTTTTCGGCACGTGCGCGACGCACCTTCATGCTGTCCTGCAGGGTTACTGCATCGGCGTAATTCATGAGGAATATCAACTGATACTGCATGCTGTCGAGTTGAAGCACCTCTTTAAGCTGGTTTGTCTGCCATGCGGCCATATTCTCGGGGTTAAGGTCCATGCGTGGCTGTCGACGGAAGTCCTGTGCCATGGCCAGTGTTGCAAACATCATTGCAACAAGGCATAGTGTCATCTTTTTCATTTTTGGATATTTTTTGTTGTTTTCAATTCCATTTACTCTGCAACAACTCCGTCAACCATTCTTATGGTTCTGTCGGTGAGTGTGGCAAGTGTCTCGTCGTGGGTTACTATAATGAATGTCTGTCCGAACTTGTCGCGAAGGTCAAAGAACAGTTTGTGCAGTTCCTCTTTGTTGCGGCTGTCCAGACTGCCCGAAGGTTCGTCGGCAAGTATCACGTCGGGGTGGTTTATCAAGGCTCTTGCAACTGCTATTCGCTGGTTCTCGCCACCCGACATCTCTGACGGCTTATGGCTGGCACGTTCTTCCAACTTCATTATTTTGAGCAACTCGTATGCCTCTTTTTCTGCCTCTTTGCGGTCGCGTCCGGCTATCAGCGCGGGGATTATTATGTTCTCCAGTGCGGTGAACTCAGGCAACAGCTGATGGAACTGGAATACAAAGCCAATGTGTCTGTTGCGGAATGTGGCAAGACGTTTGCTGTTCATCTGCGATACCTCTTCGCCGTTGAAATATATCTTTCCGCCGGTTGGCTTGTCGAGTGTTCCAATAAGTTGCAGAAGTGTTGTCTTGCCGGCTCCACTGGGGCCTACAATGCTTATCACTTCGCCTTTCTTTATCTCAAGGCTTACGCCCTTGAGAACCTGGAGGTCTCCAAAACTTTTTGTAAGGTTCTCTATCCTTATCATATCTCTTTTATTACATATTCTGCCATGTAGCAACCGAATGTTGCGGTAAAGTATGCAAGCGAACCTATTATTGGTTTGCCCCCCTCGGGGTTGGGCTGTATAGCCTCCTTGCGTGGTTGCTCCATGCTGTATATTACATGCAACTTGTACTTGCCACGCCAGTCGCGCAACAGACGTCGTACATTCTTTGCCAATGTGCAGTGTTCGCTTTTCCACAGGTCACCGGTGCGTATGTCGGCAAGATTTGCCTTGGCACCTGCTCCCATGCTCGAAATAATCTTTATTCCACGCTCCCAGCACATCCTTATCAATGCTCCCTTGGGCTCAAGGGTATCTATGGCATCTACAACAAAGTCGAAACTGTTTTCGTTGAATAGCGGTACAATGTTTTCCGCATCAATGAATATCTGTTTTACGTGTACTGTCACTTCCGGGTTTATGGCACGCATGCGCTCTGCAACAATGTCGCATTTGGGTTTCCCTACATTGCAGGCCAATGCCGGCATCTGGCGGTTGATGTTCGTTACGTCAACAACGTCAGCGTCTATGATTGTGAATGTTCCTACTCCTGCACGGCATAGCATCTCGGCTGCCCATGAGCCCACTCCGCCCAATCCGACAATGAGCATGTGCGACTCCTTGAGCCTTTTCTGCTTATCTTCGCCAAGCAGCAGTTCGCCACGTTGTAACCAGTTTTTTGCCATAGAATGTTCCGATATCGTATTCGCTTTAGCGGTTTCTATCCGCTAAAGTACAAAAAAATAGCCATTGCGGTGTATAAATATCTAATTTTTAAGTAATTTTGCACACGAATTCGGTGTCTGTCGCATTTAGGAGGCTGTGCACCGTTGTTTCTGAAATATAAAACAAACAGTATATAACAATGAGAATCGCAATCGTAGGTGTAAGTGGAGCGGTGGGACAGGAGTTCCTTCGTGTCCTCGACGAGAGAAATTTTCCTCTTGATGAGTTGGTGCTTTTCGGCTCGGCTCGCAGTGCAGGTCAGGTATATAACTTCCGTGGTGTGGATTATGTAGTCAAGGAACTTAAACATAACGACGACTTCATGGGTATTGACTATGCATTTGTTTCGGCAGGTGGCAGTGTGTCAAAGGAGTTTGCCGAGACCATTACAAAGCATGGTGCCGTTATGATCGATAACTCAAGCGCGTTCCGTATGGACAACGATGTTCCTTTGGTGGTTCCCGAGGTTAACCCTACCGATGCATACAACCGTCCACGTGGTATCATTGCGAACCCCAACTGTACAACAATACAGATGGTTGTGGCTCTCAAGGCTATCGAGAATCTTTCGCATATCAAGCGAGTACACTCTTCTACATACCAGGCTGCCAGCGGTGCAGGCGCTGCTGCCATGGCTGAACTCTATGAGCAGTACCGTCAGGTGCTCGCAGGTGAGGAGCCTACAGTGGAGAAGTTTGCTTACCAATTGGCTTTCAACGTGATTCCTCAGATTGATGTGTTCACCGACAACGGTTACACCAAGGAGGAGATGAAGATGTACAACGAGACACGCAAGATTATGCATAGCGACATCGAGGTAAGTGCACAGTGCGTACGTGTTCCTGCCTTGCGTTCACACTCACAGTCGTTGTGGATCGAGACAGAGCGTCCTTTGTGTATAGAGGAGGTTCGTTGTGCAATCGCCGAGGGCGAAGGTCTTATCCTTATGGACAATCCCGAAGAGAAGGTATATCCAATGCCTCTGTTCCTGGCTGGTCAGGATCCTGTATATGTAGGACGTATCCGCAAGGATATCACAAATCCCAATGGTATACTCATGTGGATTGTAGGTGACCAGATCAAGAAGGGCGCTGCTCTCAATGCAGTGCAGATTGCCGAGTATCTTATCGCTCATCCACAGAAATAATGATGAAATCATAGAAAAAAATAACTTCAACCGCGAGGTTGAAGTTATTTTTTTTGTCTTTATTGCGATTCCCTGTATTTACCTTCCTCTTTATCGTCGAGCATGCTCAGATAGGATTGGTATCGCGACGGGGCTACTTCTCCTCTTTCGAGAGCTTCCAGAACGGCGCATCCCGGTTCGTGGGTGTGCGTGCAGTTGCCGTAGCGACAGTCCTTTGAGAGTTCGAAGAATTCCACAAAGTAGTGGGAAATCTCCTCCACTTCCATGTCGAATGTTCCGAATCCTTTCACGCCCGGAGTGTCAACTATATAGCTTTCGGGCATGAACTCGAACATTTCGGTGTATGTAGTGGTGTGCATTCCTGTATCGTGCGTCTTTGATATCTCGCCCACCTTGGCTGCAATCTGTGGGGCCAATGCGTTTACAAGGCTCGATTTTCCCACTCCTGAATTGCCGGCAAAGAGCGATACTTTTCCCTGCATCATCTCTTTCAGGGCATCTATTCCTTGGCTGTTTATTGCACATGTATGCAGGCAACGGTATCCTATGCTTTCGTATAGTGCAGTAAGGTATTCAAGCTCTTCGCGCTCCGCCTCGTTGTAAAGGTCGGTTTTGTTGAATACAATAGCAACGGGTACTCGGTATGCCTCGGCAGATGCAAGAAAGCGGTCGATGAAGGTTGTTGCTGTGGTGGGGTGACTTATTGTTACAATAAGAAAGCAGAGGTCAAGGTTGGCGGCAAGTATATGTGATTGCTTTGAGAGGTTAGATGCTTTGCGCACTATATAGTTCTTTCTCTCAAGTATATCCACGATATATGCAGTGCCGTCCTCGCGCATGTCAAAGACAACATTGTCGCCCACGGCAACGGGGTTTGTGCTCCTTATTCCTTTCAAACGGAAATTGCCCTTTACCCTGCAATCCACAAGAGTGCCGTCCACGGCGCGTACGCCATAGACACTTCCTGAACTTTTTACAACTGTTCCCTGCACTTATACCGGTATTAAACGGTCATGATTTCCTTTTCCTTGGCTGCGAAAATCTCTTCGGCTCTCTTGATGTACTTGTCGTGGATTTTCTGCAAGCTCTCCTCGCCGTCCTTTGCTACGTCTTCGGGTGTACCGTCCTTAACCGATTTCTTGAGAGTGTCGATACCGTCGCGACGTGCGTTGCGGATGCTTATCTTTGCTGTCTCGAGTTCGTGTGAACACTGTTTCACGAGATCCTTTCTGCGCTCACCGGTCAAAGGTGGAATTGCAATGATGATTACCTCGCCGTTGTTGGCAGGCATGATTCCTACAGGAGAGTCGATGATTGCCTTTTCAATTGGAGCAATCATGTTCTTGTCCCATGGCTTGATTGCAATGGTGCGGAGGTCGGGGGTAGTGATTGTGGCTACGTTGTTCAAAGGCATCTCTGAACCATAAGAACTTACTCTTACACAGTCGAGGATGTGTACGTTTGCCTTACCTGCGCGAATGTGTGAATACTCTTCTTCGAGATGCATTATTGTCATCTGCATCATCTCTTCAGCTTCGTTTAAGCATGCTTTTACGTCTATCATAATCTAGTTGTTAAATTGTTTCATTAATAACGGTGCGGTAAGAGTAGGCTCTTGTGGCGCACCATAGTTTTCCATTATTGCAAATGTAACTATAAAGAGCGAATGAAACTCGTTTTTTTCTCATTTTTTGTGAATTATACCGTAATATTTTTTTCTTGTGCTCTAAATTCGTATATTAGTGCTGTTGTATGGCTCTTGCTTTCAACAAAGGTGTTGCTTATTGTGTTATAAACTAAAACCGATCCATTATGTCAACAAAGGAAAAACTTGTAGAGGTTTATGCCGGAAGTATGTGGCAAGCCGAGGTTATCAAGGGATTGTTGGATGCAAATGCTATCCCGTGTGCAGTGATTGATGAATCTATTGGCGCAGTAACTTCTCCCTATTCTTCAACTGCGGGGGATGTTCTTGTGGTTGTTGATGAAAAGGACAAGGAACGTGCTGTAGAGATTATAGAGAAGGGTGCATGATTTTCTTATTCTTGTATAGTTTATATTAATAAGGTATAGTTGTGTGTATTCAATGGCTGTGTCTTGCCTGAAACCTGGTGAATAGAAACTTTTTTAGCAAAAAAAGGTGCAAATGTTTTGTTGATTAAGAAAATGTGTCTAATTTTGCACCGCATTTTGTGTAAAGTGATAATAATATAAACTAAATAAATAAAATAGGAAATGATTGTAGTACCTGTTAAAGAGGGCGAGAACATTGAAAGAGCTCTCAAAAAATTCAAGAGAAAATTCGAGAAAACCGGTGTAGTTAAAGAGTTGCGCGCACGTCAGCAGTTCGATAAGCCTTCAGTGCTTAAGAGATTGAAGATGGAACACGCTATCTACGTACAGAAACTTCGTGCTAACGAGGAATAATTTCCGTAGTTTTCTTGTTTTTTAATTTAATCTGATTTATATTCGTTGCCGTAAGATGAACTTGCGGCAACGAATTATGTTTATAGACTCATTCATCGGTTTCTTGAGGGTTGAAAAGAATTACTCGCAACATACGCTCAGAGCGTATGCGAACGATCTTCGCTCCTTTCAGGATTATCTTGCCGGTGTGGATGAGTCTTTGTCGTTTCCGGATGTCGATGCCGACCTGGTACGTGGCTGGATGGTGGAACTTGCCGATGATGGTGCGGCGCCTTCGTCTGTGTCGCGTAAGATGAGTGCCCTGCGTGCTTTCTTCGACTATCTGCGCAGAGAGGGGCATGTGGATGTCAATCCTGCAATATCTTTGAAAAACCCCAAGCAAAGAAAAAGACTTCCAACTTTTGTAAAAGAGGAGGATATGGACTATCTGCTCGACGAACTCTCTTTTGGCGAAGGATACGAATCCTGTCGCGACAGGATGATGATTATGTGTTTCTATTCAACAGGAATGCGTCTTTCTGAACTTATCGGACTTGATGTGGGTGATGTCGATATGGAACGTTCGGTAATCAAAGTATTCGGAAAACGTAGTAAGGAACGTATGGTTCCTTTCGGTGCTGAGATGAAAAAGGAGATGGAGAATTATCTTGAGCAACGTTCTGCTTTTTCTCCGCAATCCTCTGCGCTTTTTCTCACCCGCAGTGGGGAAAGGGTTTCGCAATCTCTGGTATACCGCATGGTGCGCGAGAAGTTGTCGGCAGTAACGTCAGTCGGAAAAAAGAGTCCGCATGTGCTGCGCCACTCCTTTGCGACAGCAATGCTGAACAATGATGCCGAGATTGGGGTTGTTAAGGAACTTCTGGGACATGAACGTCTGGCTACAACCGAAGTTTATACCCATCTTACATTTGAAGAACTGAAAAAGTTTTATAAAAAGGCTCATCCAAGAGCCGGTAGTAACTAACTTTAAATATAGGAGGTTTGATTATGGTAACAAGAATTCAATCTGTTCATTTCGACGCATCACAGCAGTTGATGGAATTTGTTGAGAAAAAAGTTGCGAAGCTTGAGAAACTTTGCGAAGGTGCAACATCTCTTGAGGTGGCAATGAAGTTGGTTAAGCCCGAAACAGCAAACAACAAGGAGGTTGCATTGCGTCTGAATACCGGTAGCGGCGAGGTTTTTGCATCAAAGACATGCGATACTTTCGAGGATGCACTTCTTGGTGCAATTGACGCAGTAAAGGTTCGATTGGAAAAGAACCGCAATAAGTGATAAATCCCTTAACAGGTAAGATATTGGCAGCCACCCCTGGGGTGGCTGCTTTTTTATTTTGTCGCTTTTTGTGCTTCTTTTTTTAATAGTAGAAAAAAGGCGAGTGTGGCGTATCTTGGTTGTTTTAGGGTTATTTTTGATGAAAAACGGGCAAAAAATGATGTTTTTCGAAAAAAAAAGTCGAAAATGTTTTGCAGTTTAAAAAAAAGCCCTACCTTTGCACTCGCTTTACGACAGTAACGGCGTCACAAATACGTTGCCTCTTTAGCTCAGTTGGCCAGAGCACGTGATTTGTAATCTCGGGGTCGTTGGTTCGAATCCGACAAGAGGCTCAACGTTGAGACGGTGGTTGCAAAGTAAAGTTGGTCGCAAATGCGTTTTCTGAAATAGTGACAAAATTTAGGGCAAATTCCAGAGTGGCCAAATGGGGCAGACTGTAAATCTGCTGTCTTTCGACTTCGGTGGTTCGAATCCATCTTTGCCCACATGTGTTGGAAAAGGAGAATGCAAACCGGCTTTGATAG
>CAJGDP010000035.1 GCA_904502235.1 uncultured Bacteroidaceae bacterium | reverse complement strand
TGCAGGTCCTGCATCTTACGGTATGACCGACACAATGGGCCGTATGCACTCAGACGCTCAGTTTGCAGGTTCTTCTTCAGTTCCAGCACACGTTGAGATGATGGGCTTCCTCGGTATCGGTAACAACCCAATGGTTGGTGCAACTGTTGCTATCGCAGTGGATATCGCAGGTGCATTGAGCAAGTAATTTTAACTAATTACATATATAATCTCCTGTAGCTGATAAAGTTATGGGAGATTATTTTTGGTAACATCATAGCAGTTGACCTTGCGTTTCATGTCATTCTTTGTGATTATTGCAATGGCTTTGAGCCTTATTATGATTTAATTTATGAAAAACAAAAAAAATGCATTGTGGGCATTGTTGCTCATGTTTTTGATGCCCTCGGTGGCTGGAGCACAGGTCGCCGCTTTTGAGGAGTGGGCGAAAAACCCCTCGGGTGAGTTGATAGAACAAAAATTTGCAGTAGCAGCGTTGGACAAAGTTGCGTGTGAGCGTGCTGCAGAAATCGTCGATTCTTTATGGATGAAAGAAACTGCTAAACGTCTCTACAGAACATGGGAAAATATGACTATTTCTCACGATTCCATAAAACTCTCTTGTGCTGTCCGTACTTTTGGTATGATGCCTAAGGATGGTCGTAGCCTCTATATCTCAATGCATGGTGGCGGAAACTGTCCCAAAGAGGTCAATGACGAACAGTGGGTTAATCAAATATACCTCTACGAACCTAAAGAGGGTGTTTACATTGCACCGCGTGCACCATGGAATACATCGGACTTATGGCATCGTAAAGGACTCGACGAGTTGCTTGAAGATTTGATTGCTGCTTGCGTAGTATATGAGGGTGTAAATCCCAATAAGGTATATCTTATGGGTTATTCAGCCGGTGGTGATGGTGTGTGGCGTCTTGCACCGCGCATGGCCGACAAGTGGGCTGCTGCATCGATGATGGCAGGACATCCGGGTGAGGCTTCACAGGTGAACCTTATGAACCTCCCATATATGATATGGATGGGTGAGCACGATCACTATTACGACCGTAATATCCTTGCAAAGGAGAAAGCTATTGTAATGGACTCTTTGAGCAATACAAATCCCGGAAAATATATTCACCAGTCTAATATCGTACCCGACAAGGGACACTGGATGGACAGGGTAGATACTCTTGCACTTGAGTGGATGTCGCAGTATCGCCGTAATCCTTACCCCAAAAAGGTTGTTTGGCGCCAAGAGGTGGTGTTGCGTGAAAATTTCTACTGGCTCGAAACTCCTGCCGATGAACTTGCTCATGGTAAATGTGTTGTTGCAAGCATCGACGGAAATACCATAAACATTGAGCAATGCGACTATTCAAAACTGACCATATATATCAATGACAGAATGCTCGACCTTAACAAAAAAGTTAAGGTTGTTTACAAAGGTAAGAAACTCTTTAACAAAAAGGTTAAGCGAACCATTGCTACGTTGCATAAGTCACTCGCAAAGCGCAATGACCGCAGTTACGCATTCCCGGCAATGATAGAGGTGGAAATCAAATAAACAACAAATACCTTTTAACGGTAGCTTAGATATTCAGGTAACAAATCCAGAACCGGTTTTAAATACTTTATAGAGAGTTGTTCAAAGAAACGGCTCTCTATTTTGTTGGTTTGTTTGGACAACTGTGTTTGTGATTAAGAGTTCGTTTAAGACCACCAAAAACCTATTTAAGTATTTTGTACACAAAAGGACTCCGGGAGTAACTTCTATTGTTCCTTTATTGTCTATCATAATAAGAATAATTTATGTAATTGTTTACTATTTTCATAAATAAGGATTCAAGGGGACATTTTTAGTACTTTTGCATCACAGCGTCCTTTCAAATAATCATAAATAGTCTGTAATACAAAAAGTTACAGGAGAACAATTAATTTCTACCATAATGCTTTGAAAGACTGACCGATACAATGGGCCGTATGCACTCAGACGCTCAGTTCGCAGGTTCTTCTTCAGTTTCAGCACACGTTGAGATGATGGGCTTCCTCGGTATCGGGCAAGTAATGTGCAAATGAGTGAATGTAAGTTTACTTACATTCACAACGAATGCAGCCATTACTCGCCAAAGGCAACAACCCAATGGTTGGTGCTACTGTTGCTATCGCAGTGGATATCGCAGGTGCATTGAGCAAGTAATTCTTATTGATTTAGAATACTTTACGGAGAGTTATCCTTTTAGGGTGACTCTCTTTTCTGTTTCTATATTCAATGCCTGCAAAATGTAAACACAAACACTTCTACCCTAACAAAAGTTGCAATTAAGGCTCAATTTTTCTTGTGACGGTATTAGTTAATTTACCCTTATTTTTACTATAAAAACTCCCAAAAACGACTATTTTTGCGACGGTTTTGTGACGATGTCCGACACCGTCCGGAAAATAGACTATAAAACAAAGTGTGTCATGTAAAGAATTAATAATAATTTTACAGACACAATTTATTTTAAAGTCTCGTTACAGACTTTTTAAAACCTGTATAAAGTCAAAGGCATCATCAGGCAGAGAGTATTCCAGTTTGCCGTTATCGCGCAATTCCATAAGAAGCTTGCCAAGCATATTCGGTCCCACAAAATTATCGCCATCGAGTTTTACACCCCACGTATCGGCTTTCTTACTGCGAAATGTTGTCTGGTCCTCCACAATATAAAAACCAACGCTCTTCTGCAACATAGAACGGAACTCCTCGCTCTGCTCATACTTTGTCTGCAGGCAGAACTTCATTGCTTCAAAGCGTATGCGACTCCAGTCGTCGCGTTGATGCTCCTTTTCATAACTCTTTACAGTGCGCTTGATTTCATGGCAAACCTTGTTATTGCGGGTTACCCCCTTTGCTATACGTTCAACAATGGTTGCATCCTTGAATTTCATATACTGGAACAACTCCTCGCTACTCTTGAACGTAACGCCATCTACAACAAGAGGAGTCCGTGCAAAATTACAGAAAATGCCCCACTCATCCTTAACCTTATGAATGGTTACACATCTGTCGGCAGGATAAGTAGGTTTGCCATAATACTGCGGATAATATTCCTTTATAATGTCAGCTGTACTATTTTGACTCATAATTGAACTTCTCTTTGTGAACCGTTAATAAGTTTGTTTTTCGCATCAACATCAACCTGTTCTATCTTGACAATGTCGATATACGCTTCGTTGAGTAGAGCGCGATTGGTATCGCCGTCGGGTTTAGTCTGAGCATGTGGCCATGCAAGATAAAACACGCCTATACTATTCAGGAATCCTGCCACAGCATCTTCGGCCACTGCATCAGCCTTACCAATCATCTGTTTTACAGTACGACGTTGTCCTGTAAGCAGATTACCAAGATATTTACGGAAATACTTTCCAAGAACCTTGGCTTCATCGGGAACATTCTCATTTATTGCAGCTTCAGCACGCTCAACAACTACCGGTACAACAGGCTTGCACGAGAACAAATGATTAGCCTCGGTCAATTCCGGAACTTCAACAGTATATACATAACAGGTGTCAACCCCATTTGCCTTGGCTGCCTTTGATGCATAAAGAGCCGCCGTAGCATAGCTCGAAGTCAAATATATTGCCCGACCATACTTTGATTTTCCCTCGCCCTCGCCAAGATGCGAAAGGCTGAATTTGTCGAACAACCTACATGTTCCGTGATAGAAAATCTCCTTTTTCCCCATAACCGTAAATTATTTGCTAAATTTTATCTCATAGTCCACCTCATCTTCCCAGCATGATTCGAGTGACACTCCTACCCTGTCAGCAATAAAATAGTGAGAATGCTCACATACCCAATCGTAGTATGCGTTCAGAATGTACGATTCATATTTCCCTTCCAAAGCCTCGTCATCGTCGTAATCAAACCCATCATCAATATCATCAAAATAACCGAATTTGAGCCCGTAAAAATCAATATCGCCCCTCTTCAAATCTGCCACAAAACTCTCGAATAAGATAGGAACTTCATACAGACCTTCTTCTATATCTTTTTGCATGGCATCTAAAAGACTCTCTTCCAAAAACTCGTTGTAAGCCTCAAAAAGCCAATACTCCTCCACCATATCCAAACCCGCCTCTTCCAGACGTTCATGCATCGCCGACAACGATTCGTCGCCATTTTCGATGGCATCTACCACAGTGCTGCGAGCAACAGACTTCTTGCCCAATTTTTTCAGGCTTTCAAATTCCCTGTCGGTAACCTCCAAACAAAAAGACTTTTCACTGCCATGCGCCATTCCCATACATGAATAGCCATAAAAAGCACTCATTTTTACAGAAACACTTGCCATATCCAATCTATTTTTTTGATAAGAAAATCAGATATACATTCCAATCTTACCCCAATACACAAATATAAGTAAAACAAAAGAGATTATATACCAGAGATTCATAAAATGTTTATGTTTCATATTTCTTTGATATCCTCTTATAAAACTCACCTCAAAATCGTTATCTGCAGTTACCACCTCCTGCTCTGAACGGTAGCATATCATATCGACATAGAAATTATGTAATTTATACTTTACCTGCATTCTTACCTTAAACAGGATGAACAGCGTATAAGCAACTGTTATCACAAGCAACGAGACCAAAGCAACCACAGGCAGACAATCTACCTTAAACAAAAAGAGGAAGCCATTTAAAACAAGCAGGACATTCACAATCAAAGCAAACAGATGATATGAACCGTTCATCATATCTACAGCTTTCTGCTGTTTTACAATACGCTCAATACACTCCTTATCTCGCCATCTGTACAAATCAAGATAAAAGATTAGATACGACAAAGCTCTTGAAAACAAGAAGAGAGCCAAACACAATACAATCAAATTAATTTTTCCCATAATGTTACTGTTTTTTTTTTGCAAAAGTAACTCAATACGCCACCGAAACGAAATCCCTTATACGTATAACGCATTAGCACAACAGAAAATTATATGGTATTTATCATGCTTATTTCCAATATGTTGTAGAATTATTATAACGCAAAATGCTTTGCAAAAATTTCACATTGCTATACATTTGCTGAAAATAAGGAAACAGATTCCAAAATCAACACAACATTATTATGATACATATCGGAAATATCATTAAGAAAAAGTTCGACGAGCAGGGATTATCAGCATCCTGGCTTGCGAAGCAGTTGTGCTGTGACAGGACAAATATCTACAGCATCTTCAAGCGCGAAAGTATTGACACAATGCTGCTGACAAAAATTTCAGAAATACTTAAACACGATTTCTTCAAATACTACAGCGAAGATATCAATATCCAAGACTAAACAGGTTCTCAATATTTCGGAATTGATAGCTTGTTACGAGAAGAACGGAAATCTCTGCCCGTTCTTCTCATTTTTATATATAGCAAAAGGAGTTGGAACAAGCCCAACTCCTTCAACCTTATATTATTGACAATCATTACATCATACCGCCCATGCCGCCCATGCCGGGAGCACCCATCGGCATTTCGGGTTTATCATCTTTCTTTTCAACGATAACGCACTCTGTTGTGAGGAACATTCCTGCAATTGATGCAGCATTCTCAAGAGCAACACGTGTTACCTTAGCAGGGTCAACCACACCTGCCGCAAAGAGATTCTCATATACTTCAGTACGTGCATTGTAACCGTAGTCTCCCTCGCCTTCGCGAACCTTCTGAACTACCACAGCACCCTCTTTGCCGGCATTGGCTACAATCTGACGGAGCGGTTCTTCGATAGCACGTTTCACAATGGCAACACCGGTCTTTTCGTCGGCATTCACTGCCTCGAGGTTCTCCAGACAATCGATTGAGCGGATGTATGCCACGCCACCACCGGGAACGATACCCTCCTCAATTGCTGCACGTGTTGCGCAAAGCGCATCGTCAACACGGTCTTTCTTCTCCTTCATCTCAACCTCTGAAGCCGCACCTACATAGAGAACTGCCACACCGCCTGCAAGTTTTGCTAGACGCTCCTGAAGCTTCTCCTTATCGTAGTCGCTCTTTGTTGCAGCAATCTGAGCCTTGATCTGCGCAACGCGCTGTGCAATAGCCTCCTTGTCGCCGTTACCGTCAACAATGGTTGTATTGTCCTTGCTTACAGTAATTTTGCTACATGTACCGAGCATCTCGAGTGTAGCCTGCTCAAGCTTGATACCCTTCTCTTCGCTGATTACAATACCGCCTGTGAGTGTTGCAATATCCTCGAGCATATCCTTGCGACGGTCGCCGAAGCCGGGAGCCTTTACAGCACAGATTTTAAGCTGTGAACGCAATCGGTTTACAACGAGTGTTGTAAGAGCCTCGCTCTCTACATCCTCGGCAATGATAAGCAAAGGACGACCGGTCTGCACTGCAGCCTCCAGAATTGGAAGCATATCCTTGAGATTGGTAATCTTCTTGTCATAGATAAGAACGAATGGATTATCCATCTGGCACTCCATCTTCTCGGTATCAGTGATGAAGTAAGCCGAAAGGTAACCGCGGTCGAACTGCATACCCTCAACCACACCGATTGTGGTGTCGCGGCTCTTAGCCTCCTCGATGGTGATGACGCCATCCTTTGAAACCTTACGCATTGCATCGGCAATGAGCTTACCAATTTCGGCATCGTTGTTTGCCGAGATAGTAGCAACCTGCTCAATCTTGTCGTAGTCGTTGCCTACCTCTTCGCTCTGCGCCTTTATCGACTCGACAACCTTTGTTACGGCCTTGTCGATACCACGCTTCAGATCCATAGGGTTTGCACCTGCAGTTACGTTACGCAAGCCCTCTGTGATGATTGCCTGTGCAAGCAATGTTGCTGTTGTTGTACCGTCACCGGCATCGTCGTTTGTCTTTGAAGCAACCGACTTCACCAACTGCGCACCGGTGTTCATGTATGCATCAGCCAACTCAATCTCCTTTGCTACTGACACACCATCCTTTGTGATGTGTGGAGCACCGAACTTCTTCTCGATGATTACATTACGACCTTTAGGACCGAGTGTAACCTTTACTGCATTTGCAAGCTCATCGACACCCTTCTTGAGCTGGTCGCGAGCATCCATATTGAATAGAATCTCTTTAGCCATATCTGTATTTCTTAATTAGTTCAACAATTGAAATTATCCGAGTATCGCAAGCACGTCGCTTTGACGCATGATGAGATATTTTTCACCCTCGTGCTCAATTTCTGTACCTGCATATTTGCCATAGAGCACTGTATCGCCTACAGCTATCAGCATCTCCTCGTCCTTTGTACCGTTACCCACTGCAACAACCTTTCCCTGCAATGGTTTCTCCTTTGCAGTATCAGGGATGATGATACCGCCTATTGTCTTCTCTTCTGCGGGCTGAGGCAGGATAAGAACTCTGTCAGCCAATGGTCTAATGTTCATAGTTATAATGTTTTTATATTATTGATTCCGTTTACGGTGCTGCAACTGCACACATAATTACTATAACGAAAAGTGTGCCACAATCCATATGACACACTTTTTTCGTTAGAATACGCCATTTTGGCAGAGTTATTATCAGGCACGCATTATAAGATATGTTGTATATGCCACATATCCTGCCACAAGCAATGCACCTTCGAAACGGTTTATCACCGCCTTGCCACCAAAACGCGAAACTATATATATCAGCAACGACGATGCCACCAGCACAAAATAGTCCATTGAACTGAATCCGTCTAGCGCAATAGGCGAAATTGTTGCACTGCATCCAAGAATAAAGAAAATATTCAGGATATTGCTTCCGAGCACATTACCCAGAGCAATACCGACATTTCCCTTGCGCGCAGCATTTACCGAAACCGCAAGTTCGGGCAAAGAGCTGCCGGCAGAAACCACAGTGATACCGATTACAGCCTCCGACAAGCCCAGGATACGCGCCAAGTCAGTTGCTCCGGCAACAAAGACCTTTCCACCGAAAATAAGTGCTGCCAAACCAGCAATAATAAACAGGATAATCTTTCCAACAGACATTCTCTCACCCTCTTCCTCAGCCTCGTCACCGGCAGGAATCGAGAATGTATAGCGGATGAAAACAGCCAGAAAACAGAGCAACAACAGTCCGCCATAGCGTGTTATCTGCTCACCGGGTGCACCACCCACAAGCATACTGCCCGAAAGCAGAAGAACCACCACCGATGCCAACAGATTGAAAGGGATCTCACGCGACAGCATACGCGGATTGAATTTGATGGGGGTTATAAGAGCCGCAACACCAAGGATAAGCATTCCGTTGAAGATGTTGCTGCCAATGACATTTCCAAGCGCGATACCGGAATTACCGCTGATTGCCGAGCCTACACTGATAACCAACTCAGGCAACGATGTGCCAAGCGCAACAATAGTCAAGCCAATGACAAGTTCACTGATATTGAAACGTCTTGCCAATGCCGAAGCACCTTTTGTAAGCCAATCGGCACCAAGAATAACAAGCACCAAGCCTGCTACAAAACATAAGATTGAAAGATAAATCACGATATAATATTAATTTTGTCTATTTGAGTGTAAAGATACAAAAAACGAGCAAAATAATATAACGCATACTTGCATATTTCACTGCCCGTGCACTATATTTGTATTGAAAACACATTCCCCGACACCATATGCCCAAAATAAGCATAATAGTACCGGTACATAACACCGAAAAATATCTCCGCAAGTGCGTCGACTCGATACTTGCACAGACATATAAGAATACTGAAATCATATTGGTTGAGAATGCCTCAACCGACAACTCTCCTGCATTATGTGATACCATCGCCCGCGAAGATGAAAGAATCAAAGTACTTCATCTTGAGCTTGGCGACCTGTCGCATGCCAGAAACGAAGGTATCAAAGCCTCCAGCGGAGAATTTGTCGGCTTTATAGACAGCGATGATACCATAGAACCGGAGATGTACGAGGAGATGCTCGAATTGGCAGTGAAAGAGAATCTCGACATTGTATTCTGCGACTTTGTAAAAAGATACGACTACCGCTCAGACCGTTATGTCTTCGATAACAGCGGGAAAAAGACCGTTGCAACGGCAAAGGAGTTGCTAAGACTGAACTTCATGGACAAGATTCCCCAGTCGGCATGCACCTTGTTGGCACGCAAAAAACTGTTCAACGGGATTTCCTTCCCCGTAAAACAATACTACGAGGATACAGCTACCACATGGAAACTGTTGCTGCAGGCAGAAAAGGCCGGACACATTGCACGCCCGTTCTACCACTATTACCGACACAGCGGTTCAATAGCACACACGGCAAATTTCAAGATACACCATCACCATGTAATAGCCGACATTGAACGCCTGGAATATATAAACTACTCTACCGAGTACAATAAAGAAGATATTGCAATACTGGGAGCAAAACCAATGGAGGGTTTCTACCGTCACTTCCGTAAAATGGTATCTCTTGCCAAGACTGCAGAAGAAAAGGATATCTGCCACAAATGCCGTGAATGGGCTATTGCTATTCCGTATGAATACAATCTGCGCAAGAAATTCTCGCGTATTGGCAGAATAATAAGGAATCATTGGAGAATATACTGTTTCCTGCACAGGATATAAAAATTGACAGTACATCAGACACATTTTAAAACGACACTTTCATCATGGATATTGACTTGGTATATATGTGGGTTGACGGAAACGACCCTGCATGGCGTGCAAAGAAAGACGCTTTCCTTGGAAAGGAACAGAGCAAACTTGACGAACAGGCCATTAACGAAGCACGATTTGCAAATAACGACGAACTCCGATTCTCGTTACGTTCCATAGAGATGAATGCTCCGTGGATAAGACATATATACATTGTTACCGACAATCAGAAGCCATCGTGGCTCGACACCGGCAATCCACGCATTAGCATAATAGACCACACCGAAATAATGCCAAAGGAAGCATTGCCCACCTTCAGTTCAACTTCAATAGAATGGTGTATAGACAATATTCCCGGGCTGGCAGAACATTTTCTTCTCGCCAATGACGACACTTTCATAGCAAGAGAGATAACACCAGACTTCTTCTTTACAGCAGAGGGCAAACCAATCGTAAGACTCAAAAGTTGGACGAGCAACAGGAACAACCCCGACCAATACCTGAAGATGATATCAAGGTCGCAGAATTTGATACAGGAGCATTTTGGTGTATTCATCAAATATATACCACACCACAACATTGACGCATACTGCAAAAGTGATATAAGGAAATGTAAGGAGATGTTCTCCGGAGTTGTATCGCAGACTATACGCAGACATTTCCGAAGCGATGACGACCTGCACCGTTCTGTGGTGCAATATTACAGTCTGGCTACAGGCAACGGTATATTAAGACGCATGAGCCGTTTCAACCGTCCGATGTCATTTTTCGATAAAATCAAAGGAATGCTCCAGAGCCGATACAATTACGACTCGCGTCTGATACATATAACAACTCCGAGTATAGAAGCAGTAATGGAGAAATACAATCCCACCCTATTCTGCTTGAATGACGGAGAACATGCCAATGACGAATGTCGCAGACGCGCCCGTACATTCCTTGAAAAGACATTTCCACAAAAAAGTCCTTTTGAACTCTGATTCAAAAGGACTTTTCAATAAGATCTATAGCATTATCCTATAAGGAAACGACCGATTTTGGTTCTCAAAGACAATTTGGTCAAAAGAATTGATAGAGGCAATGCTATGCCCAATCCGCACCACGGCAATATATATGTGCCCAACATTTGCGGAACAGGAGTGTGATAATATAGACACCATAGGATGAATTGGTGATAAACGTACACACCATAACAAACGGAACTTGCCCCTATAACCCAATCCTTCAAAACAAAATCAGCCTTGTCAATACACTTGCAGACGAGAAAATACATTGCAAATATTCCATTGCAGGCAACCAACAGACTCAGAATATTCTTGAGAATGGTATATCCTTCAAAATCCGCAAGCCAAGCTGAGCACCACACCAACAACAGATACGACATCCACAACACCACAATATATTTTACATGCGCATACCTTTCAAGCAATTCATTCTTGTATAACTGCATAAGATATCCCAGGTAACAGTAGAATGCAAAATGGAATACTTTAGAGAATCTCAAAGGCAAATCAGGGAACTTCACGACAGACAATATCGCCAATATCGGAAACAGCCATTTTGACGGGAAAGAGTATCTGTCTATAATCCATATTGCAAGAAAGCACCAGAAAAGCATAGGCAGGAACCACAGATGCCCGAAGCCCGAAGACAATTCAACAAACCATCTGAAACTGCCCAAAGCCGGCTTATTGAATTGAAAACAGAAATAATATACAAGGCTGAATATCAATCCCGGAATTACAAGACGATTGAATTTCTTTTTCAAAAAAATCCAAAAATCATATTTCTTATTCAGTTTTACCGATTGATAGGCAAAAACATAACCGGAAACAAGGGCTATCATTTCAATACGGAATCCTGTAATAAGCTTTACACCGGCACTATATAACTGCACATGCTCTATTCCGTCGGGAAAAGGCCAACCACCGGCATACATCGTGAACGAGTGCATTATCACCAATAACAAAATGACTATTGGGCGTATTATAGACACTTCGTACAATAATTTCTTTTTTTTATGGACTTCAGCCATTTATCTATCTTCCAATAATTCATCAAACAACTTTTTCCACTTCTCCAATATGATATCAGGAGCATATCCTGCACGCTTGGCAACGGCACTCTTTCTGATGGCAAGAAGTTCTTCCTCGCTCATGCCTGCTATTTTCAGCAGTGTCTCAGCATACTCGTTTTCATCAAACGGCGTTACGACAAAGCCGTTGATACCCGAAGGGGACAACACATCCTTTACACCGTCGGAACAGCCGAAAGCTACAGGAATACATCCATGCGCCTGAGCTTCTGTAAGACACAACGGCCATCCCTCGGTCTGAGAAGTAAGACAAACCACAGATGCTTTGCGAAAGAACTGCTCCGCATCGGATTGCCATCCAACCATCTCAACGCGTTGCAAGCCCTCTTTTACTATCTGTTTCTCCATAGCCCCACGATAATCGCCATCTCCAACAATCACGAGCCTGTAATCGGGCAAACGGTGTTGCACCTTGCCCCATATACGCAACAGGCGGTCTACCCTTTTAGAAACATTTTCCAAGCGTCCACAGTACATTATGATTTTTTCCTTTTCGTATGTTACATTCTCCACCACACGCTCAGAATTTTCAATAACGTGTATTTTTGACTCCTTGGGATTTATTCCGAAAACACGACATGTTGCATTCTTATATCCACCGCACAACACGGTATAGGCATCACAATTATTATAATGTTCCAGAGTACGTTCCACTGCTATGGCATGCGCACGTCCGTTCTTTACATACTTTCTTTTTACGCCCAAATGCCAGAAGAGCCTGTTCAACAATCTTTTTCTGCGTTTCCTGATAATTGAATAACGTTGCCAGAATGGTTCTCCGTGGTTGGCAAAAACCACCTTGCAACCTGTACGCGCTGCAATATCCTTGATATCCGGCAACTGGTAGACAACCTGCACAAGCAGAGTTATCCCCTCCTCCACAACCAACTGTTCTACAGCCTTGCTACGTCCCTCTTTCAAAGGGATTACCCTCATTTCTGTATTTTTACGTATTTCCTGTGGTATAAGATTCTCTACAAATTCCGATGCAAAGACATAGCATCTGTATTCGGGATAGTTTTCCGACAGATACTTGCAAATATCCAGCGTTACGCGCTCCGCGCCACCTACCGGGAATTTTTCGTGTATGAATGCTATTTTCTTCATGCTAAAATAAAATCCTTAAAGTATTCTTAACTTGTAAAAATACAAAAATATTCACATTTCAGGGATTTTTATGCAACATATTTTGATATTGAATGCAAAAAATATGGTGGTTGAAAACTCAACCACCATAACTGAATTTCTTTTTATTATCAAGCCTTCTTAGCAGCTTTCTTTGTTGCCTTTTTCTTAGGTTTCTCCTCTGCTACGGGTTCTGCAACAGGTTCAGCAGCAACCTCTTCCTTCTTTGCGCATTTCTTTGCCTTTGTAGCAAGTTTTGCCTTAAGTTGCTCAACTTCTGCCTCGAGCTGAATGATTTCAACCTCCTGGTTGTCAATCATCTGCTGCAATGAGCCGAGTTCCTCATTATCCATATCGGGATACTGTGCACGTACACGAGCAAGGAAGTCGCCAAGAATGTTCATATAGTTTGTAAAGGCATCGTATGGCGATTCATAGATACAACGCTCTGTGATGATACCGTTCTGCTTTGTTGTCATGAAGCGTAGATTCTCTGCCGCCTGCAAGTAGTCGAAATCCTGTTTCAACTTCTTGTCATCGGTAAGCATGATACGCTCTGCCACGCTATACAACTTGCTGAATGCCTCGCGCTGTAAGGTGTTACCCAACCATGAGCTAGCATCGCGCTCTTCGTCCATCCAAGAGAGAGGATAAGGAACTTCAAGAGGACCTACTGACTTGTGGTTGTCGATAATCTCTGATGGCGTAGAGAATGTGATACCTTTTGCCGCAGCACAAGCAGGCAACGCCTTCATGAAGTCAAGGATATTAGATGACAAAGGCTGTGCCATACCGATGGCAGAAAGGTTCATGAAGATATTGATTACCTTCTCATCCTCGGGGAACTGTGCAATCCAATCGATGTATGTCTCGGCAAAGAGAGGATACTCGCTCCAGTCGGGATTTGAGAAACGCAAAGAGATATCGTCTGACAACTTATAGTCGCGCAACAGGAGCTTCAAGTTGGAAGCAAGAGCGCAGTTGTAAACGAAGTGTGGGCTCTTCCATGCAAGGATGTGTTTTGCACCTTCTGAAAGCATACCCTTGAAACCCATCTGTGAAGCCATCTCACCAATCTCATCAGAGTAGATAAGACCTGAGTTACGCAACACTTTTGGCTTCTTGCCGAACAACTCCTTGATTTTGCGGTTCTGACGCATAACCTCCTCCATGAACACCTCTTTTGATGCCAATGATGACAAACCGTGTGAATAAGGCTCGCAAAGGAATTCACAGCAACCTGTCTTGTTGATTTCGTGCAACAACTCAATTACCTGAGGTGCATAGAGTTCCAACATCTCGAGACCTACACCTGAAACCGAGAAAGCAACCTTGAATGCACCGTTGCTCTCGCGAATCATCTCCAAGAGAGTCTGCAAAGCGGGAACGTATGATTTCTCTGCCAACTCGAATGTCATGCTTTCGTTGGCATAGTCATCATAATAGTAATGATCTGTACCGATATCGAAGAAACGATAACGTTTCAACTGTCTGATTTGATGTAGTTCAAAATAGAAACAAATTGTTTTCATATCTTATATTCTTTTATTATTACCAACCCAAAACTTTCTCATACATTCTGCGCAAGCGGAGTGCAACGTCTTCCCATGTAATGCTGTCAACCTCCTTGCGTCCCTCAACCTTGAGGTATTCATATAGAGATTCGTTATTACAGATTGAATATATCGCATCGGCCATGGCATTGATATCCCAATAGTCGGTCTTTATACATTTGTCGAGAATCTCGGCACAACCCGACTGCTTTGAGATGATTGTAGGCACGTCGCACTGCATTGCCTCGAGAGGCGAGATACCGAACGGCTCACTAACCGAAGGCATGATGTACACGTCACTTGCCTTAAGACATTCGTAAACCTGACGGCCACGCATGAAACCGGGGAAGTGGAAACGGTCCGAAATACCACGCTGTGCTACAAGACGTATCATATCGTTCATCATATCACCGCTACCTGCCATACAGAAACGTATGTTCTTGGTCTTTTTGAGAACCTGTGCGGCAGCCTCAACGAAATACTCGGGACCCTTCTGCATTGTTATACGTCCAAGGAATGTAACCACCTTTTCACCTGGAATCTTCTTTGGAACAATATCAAGAATCTCCTGCTCCAAAGGTGTTACGGCATTATGCAATGTAGACACCTTGTCGGGATGCTGATGATACTTCTCGATGACAGTGCGTCGTGTAAGTTCACTCACGCAGAAAATATGGTCGGCATGATCCATACCATTCTTTTCGATAGCATACACTGTGGGGTTCACATTACCACGGCTACGGTCGAAATCTGTTGCATGAACGTGGATTACAAGCTTCTTGCCCGATACCTGCTTTGCATGTATTCCGGCAGGATATGTAAGCCAGTCGTGTGAGTGGATGATGTCGAACTCTTCGGTACGTGCAACCACACCGGCAATTATCGAATAGTTATTGATCTCTTCGTGAAGATTCTCGGGATAACCGCCCGCGAATTCCATACAGCCGAGGTCGTTGACATGCATATTGCTGAAGTCGCTGTATATGTGCTCTCTGTAACGGTAATACTCCTCGGGAGTCATCACATTACCCACACGCGAATTCACATAGTCATAATTCACATCTTTCCACACGATAGGCACAGAGTTCATTGCCACAATTCTGAGGAAACTGTTATCCTCGTCACCGTATGGTTTGGGGATACAGAACTTGATTTCAACATCGCCCTGCTGAACGAAGCCTTTGGTAAGTCCGTAACTTGCAGTACCGAGTCCACCCGAAATATGAGGGGGAAACTCCCAACCGAACATTAATACTTTCATATCTATTATCCCTCCATTTTAGATTCGTACTGTTTTAGTATCTGGCTTGTTCTCAGGATTGCCGCAACATTCATTGCAAATGCCACAGCACCACGTCCCTTGAACGGTGGGTTACCGTCAAACACCTCAGGAATAGAACCGATACAATGCTGTACGATTTCATCCTCAAAGCCAATCATCTGACGCTGAACAAACGATACGCCACTCATCTTATATGTTTTAAGGTA
>CAJGDP010000034.1 GCA_904502235.1 uncultured Bacteroidaceae bacterium | reverse complement strand
TTTCTTTATTCAATTTCTCAAACAAAGACCGTTGTACTGCTTGTCTGTATGGAATGTTTTCAAGGATCATCATGCTTCCGAAAACCGCGTTACCGCGTTGCTTTCCGAAAGCGAGTGCAAAGGTAGTACTATTTTTTGAACTAACAAACAAATACGAGAAAAAATTCACAAAAAATGAAGTTTTTTTTGTTTTTACACCAAAAACAGCCCTAAAAAGAGGATTTTTCAGCTCAAACACCATAAAAAGCCTGTTTTTTTTACACCAGAAATATTGTTGTTGAAAAATATTGGAAAAAGATAAACTGTTTTATTTTGCACAACGCAGGCTTTGGCGTATCTTTACGATATAATACAAGGAATATATGGCAAACTACGGCAATTCAAAATATCTGATAGACAGAGAAACCATTGAACAGATTCTCAGCAGCGCAAAGATAGAAGAGGTGGTAGGCGAATTCGTAACACTGAAAAGACGCGGTGTGAACCTTATAGGTTTATGCCCATTCCATAACGAAAAGACGCCATCATTCACAGTTTCACCTGCAAAGAATTATTGCAAATGTTTTGGATGCGGCAAAGGAGGCAACCCTGTTCACTTCATTATGGAGCATGAACAGTTGAGTTATCCCGACGCGCTACGTTGGTTGGCAAAAAAATATCACATAGAAATCAAGGAACGTGAGCTCACCGACAAAGAAAAACAGGAAGAGAGCATACGCGAAAGCCTTTTTGTGATTAACCAGTATGCCTTGCAATCTTTTACCGACACTCTTCACAACACCGAAGAGGGCAAATCCATTGGATTAAGCTACTTCCGCCATCGTGGTCTACGCGAAGAGACAATAAAAAAATTCTGTCTTGGATATTCACTAGAGAAACGCGATGCATTTGCAAAAGCCGCCACCACAGCCGGCTACAAGCCCGAGCTCATTGCAAAGAGCGGCGTATGCTACAGCGCCGAAGACGGCAGATTGCAGGACCGTTTCTGGGGACGCGTCATATTCCCGGTTCACACAATATCGGGTAAAGTGGTTGCCTTTGGAGGACGCGTGTTGCAGAACAACGCAAAAGCCGCAAAATATGTAAATTCACCCGAGAGCGAGATTTACCACAAAAGCAATCACCTTTATGGACTTTACTTTGCCAAACAAGCCATAATGCAGAAGGACCATTGCATACTTGTTGAGGGTTACCTTGACGTAATATCAATGTATCAGGCAGGAATTCAGAATGTTGTAGCCTCTTCGGGAACATCACTTACAATAGGACAGATAAGATTGATACACAGATTCACAAACAATGTTACCTTATTATATGATGGCGACAATGCAGGCATAAAGGCATCGCTACGCGGTATCGACATGCTATTGGAAGAAGGGCTGAACATAAACGTGGTGCTGTTGCCCGAAGGAGAAGACCCGGATAGCTATGCACAGAGCCACTCCACCGAAGAACTCGAACAATACATTGAGCGGAACAAGGTGGATTTCATCCGATTCAAGACCAATCTGTTGCTAAACGAAGTTGGCGACGATCCGAGCCGTCGCGCAAAACTCATAGAAGATGTGCTTAAAAGCATTGCAGTAATCCCCAACGAGATTCTGCGTAGCGAATACATAAAGAAATGTAGCGAAATGCTGAATTCAAGCGAGCAGCTTTTGGTAAAAGAGACGGCAAAACTGCGAATGAAGAATGCCGAAGAATTAGAAAAGCGCAACAACAATGCCAACAAGACAGAAAACGAAACAGCTGAAAACAACGCTGTAATTGACGAACTCCAACAGAACATCATAAACAGCTACGACAACGCTCTGCATAACAAGGAGAAGGCAATAATACAATTCCTTCTGAAAAACGGAAACAAAATGTTGCAAGTCCCCGAGAACAAGGAAAACAACATACCGTCGTTCACAGAAAGCGTGTTATCGCATCTTTATTACTCATTCGAAGAGGACGGAATAGAGATTTCACATCCCTTGTATGCAAGAATATTCAAGGAAGCATCGGAGCATATAAACAATCCGGAATTCAATCCTGAGAAGCACTTTATTGCACACCCCGACCACGAAATATCGACTCTGACGGCAGAACTTTGCGGAGAACGCTACCTTTTGAGCAGATTCTTTGCAGAGAAAGCCAATGACGAACGTAACGAACAGGCTGTGCTGTTCGAACAGACCACACGTTTGGCAGTTGCATACAAACTGAGCCTTGTGGACGATATGCTGAAAAACACAATGGAAAGACTGAAAGACCCGACAACGCTCAGTAACCCCGAGGTAATGCAACACACAATGGAGGATTTCAAATACCTGAAGGAGACGCAACGAGCCCTGAACGAGGTACTGAAAAGCCACGGTTTCGGAAATGTCGCATTGAATATTTAACACCATCCACGCGCACACGCGTATATATAATTAAGGTATAAAACAGAAAACAGGTTGCTTCGAATGAAGCAACCTGCCTTATTTACAATACAACCGTTATCTGTTACGTAAAAGATTCATGAACTCTTCACGTGTTTTTGCCTGATTGAATGCACCACAGAAATCCGATGTTGTTGTTACAGAGTTCTGCTTTTTCACACCGCGCATCTGCATACACAGGTGCTGTGCCTCAACAACAACCATCACACCCAGAGGATTAAGCGTCTTTTGAATACATTCCTTGATCTGAAGAGTCATTCTCTCCTGCACCTGCAGACGACGCGAGAACACCTCAACAACACGGGCTATCTTACTCAAGCCTGTAATATAACCGTTAGGTATATATGCTACATGCACCTTTCCGAAGAAAGGCAGAATGTGATGTTCGCACAAAGAGTAGAAGTCGATATCCTTTACAATAACCATCTGACTATAATCCTCCTTGAACATAGCCGCACGGAGTATTGCTTCGGGATCTTCGTTATACCCAGCAGTAGTATCCAGAATTGCGCGTGCCACACGGTCGGGAGTTTTAAGCAGACCTTCGCGTTGGGTATCCTCGCCCATAAGTTCAAGCATCTTCGCACAACACTCCTTCAGCCCTTCGATACGTTGCTCTCTATCTTTTTCGTCCATCATCTATATTAATAAGGCAGGTTAATCATACATTTCTTTACGGAAATTTCCTTGAACTTACGCGTTGCCTTCAGCTTATACATTACAGCCTCAGCCTCTTCGCGCGTGCGGTAATCACCGTACAGACATGAGCGGATGGGTGGTTCAAAGATAACATAAACCTCGGCACCCGGATACTTTTCACGCATATAATCAGCCATTGCATTAGCCTCGTCGCGTGCCTGACGGGAATTGTTTCCCGAATAGAGCAACACACGATACCCCTCAACCTCGGGTTGCTTGCCGTCAATAGTTACCATAGAACCCATCAGGTCAAAAAGACGCTCGGGCTGATTCACCTTGACAACACCCTTGCCGGGCTTGGCTGTTTCGAGTTCGTGAATAATGTTATTCTGCGCCTCTGAAACCAGAGCGCAGAACAACATTGATATAAGAAAGAAATATCTTTTCATCAAATTACTTGAAAGCATCGATGATACCCTTAAAGTCAGCAACCTTGAGAGCTGCACCACCGATAAGACCACCATCTACGTTAGGATTAGCGAAAAGTTCCTTTGCATTGCTTGGTTTGCAGCTACCACCATAAAGGATTGATGTATTCTCTGCAACCTCGTTACCATACTTCTCGGCAATAGTAGAACGGATGTAAGCGTGAATCTCCTCAGCCTGCTCGGGAGTTGCAGTCAAACCTGTACCGATAGCCCATACCGGCTCGTAAGCAAGAATAATCTTAGAGAAGTCCTCTGCTGAAAGGTCATAGAGTGAACCTGCGAGCTGCTCATATACAACCTGGTTCTGGATGCCCTGATTACGCTCCTCGAGAACCTCACCGATACAGAAGATAGGAGTCAAGCCGTTTGCAAGAGCAAGCTGTACTTTCTCCTTCAAGATCTCAGCTGTCTCGCCGTAGTATGCACGACGCTCTGAGTGACCAAGGATAACATACTTAGCACCTGTAGATGCAACCATAGATGCAGAAACCTCACCTGTGTAAGCACCTGATACCTTGTCTGCGCAGTTCTCAGCGCCAACACCGATGATAGCCTCGTCAACGATAGGAGTTACAGAAGCGAGGTGAATGAATGGAGTGCAGATTACTACATCACAGTTTGGTTTGTCGGCTGTCAAAGCCTCGTTAAGCTCCTTTGCAAGAGCGATACCCTCCTGAAGATTCATGTTCATCTTCCAGTTACCGGCAACAATGTTTTTTCTCATTTCTTTAAGTTTTTAATTGGTTTATATCAAAAAATATTATCTCAAAAATTCTTATTCAACAGGAATTTCATCCTTTTCCTCAACAGCAGCAACAGACACTACAGCATCACCTGCATCCGTTTTTGCATTTTTCCCTTTACGCCCTGTCACCAGATCCAACAGCACAATAAACAGCAAAGGTACAGCAAAAAGAACTGCCCAGAACAGTTTGCCATTCATATCCATCACAGCCTCCTTTGCCTGCACATAATACTCAGGCGACATCATCTGTTGCGGTTCAGGCATACTGTCTACATTCCATTTACCGACAATCACACCGTTATCAATCAACAACAAACCGGGATTGGCACGAACCATTCCACGCAACAGCATATTATCAGCCCAGTAGACGGGATACTCGGCACCCGTGCGCTTACGCCACAATCGGATATCCTCCTCGCCCGACGATGTCGCGGCATAGAACGGAACATCGTTTTCCAGACAATAATCGTAAAGATCGTTTATCTTATCCACACGTCCCACAGAAGCCTCCTCCAGAAACTCTGCAACCAACACGCACACATAACCTGTATCGGCAAGAATATCCTCGGCGACATCGTAATCGCTCTCCCACTCCAGAATAGAGAAATCGCCAATGACAGGCTTACGCCCTTCGGCAACAAGTACCGAACGCGACTTCACGAAACGCCATGTGGCATCGGGCAGACTATCCTGTTCAAAGTCGCGCTGCACACTATCCTTTTCATATGTCATCACAACCTTATAGACATCGCCCTCGCCCTGAACAAGCTCACGCAGATTGTTGCCCACCGCATAATGGCGGAAATCCAAGACGGGAATATATGAAAGGCTAACCGTCTCGACCAACGATATGTAAAACACCGCAAATAGGAACACCATCCAACGGCTCTTGGCACTTATATTGGCGACAAAACGCCTGCGACCAAGAAACACAATAACCGACAGCATCAGCAAGAACAGATTCTTTAAGAAAGATGCCGTATTTGACATGCCAATGGCATCACCAAAGCATCCGCAATCGGGAACTATATCGGATATTGCCACATAAAGGGTGAATGGAGTAAAAAGTACAAACACAAGGAACACCATGAATGCCACAAATCTGCGGTAGACACCCATAAGCATGAACACACCCAGCAAGAACTCTGTTGCCGCCAGCATTATGGCAAAGAAGAGCAACCAATCGTCCGAAAAAGCCTCTATTGAAAAAGCGTTGGCATATTCCTGCAGTTTATACATGGTACCTTTGGGGTCGACGGCTTTCACAAAACCCGACAACACCAGTACCGACGCCAACAATATACGACTTATATTTGTCAGCATCGTGTAAAAGATACTTTTTTTAGTCCGCAAGCCCATTCTTTATAAGACCGAACACCGCATAGTTTATCATATCCATATAATTGGCATCAACGCCCTCCGAGACCTTGGTTTCACCGCCAAGTTCTTCAATCTGCTTTGTACGCCATATCTTTGTGAGGATAAGGTCGGTATAAGATGTGGTTCTCATTCCACGCCATGCCTCATTGTAGTCGTGATTCTTCTTTTTCATCAACTCCAATGTAATCTGCGCCTTCTTGTCATACAACGCCATAGCCTCATCGGGTGTTATATCGCAATTGTCGGCATAGCCCAAATCGAGCTGCACCAAAGATATCAAGCCATAATTCACAATACCGATAAGTTCGGAGTTGATACCCTCACCTACAAGGTTCTCTGCACCTGTTTCGAGAGTTCTGATTCGTTTAGCCTTGATGAATATCTGGTCGGTAAGCGATTCGGGGCGCATTATTCTCCACGACGCACCGTAATCGTACAACTTCTTACTGAAAAGTTCGCGACACACCGACAGAACCTTCTCGAATTGTCTGTTTGTTTCGTTTGCCATTATATTAATCTTATTTTTTCTTTTGTGGATATTTGTGGAACCAACTTCCAATCTTCAGTTTTACAACACCGAACAAAGCCTCGCTGAAGATACCTCCGCTCATCTTTGAAGTACCAAGTGCCCTGTTCACAAAAATCACAGGAACCTCCTTGATGCTGAAACCGCACTTGTGGGTTGTGAATTTCATCTCTATCTGGAACGCATAACCTTTGAAACGGATTTTATCCAAATCGATAGTCTCGAGCACCTCCCTGCGATAACAGTTGAAACCGGCTGTGGTATCAAAAACAGGCAGACGGGTTATGAAGCGCACATATTTTGAAGCGAAATAGGACATCAGCACACGTCCCATAGGCCAGTTCACCACATTGACACCCGACACATAACGACTGCCTATAGAGAGGTCGTAACCATCCTTTGCACAAGCCTCGTAGAGCAACGGCACATCGTCGGGATTATGCGAGAAATCGGCATCCATCTCAAAGATATATTCATAGCCATGAGCCAATGCCCACTTGAAACCGGCAATATAGGCTGTACCCAGACCAAGCTTTCCGCTACGCTCAATGATATGCATCCTGCCGGGGAAGACCTCCATCATCGACTTTACGATACCTGCCGTGCCGTCGGGAGAACCGTCGTCAACGACAAGGACATCAAAAGAGTGCTCGAGTGCCATGAGCGTACGAATCATCTTTTCGATGTTTTCCTTTTCGTTATAGGTGGGAATAATTATAACACTATCGCTTTTCATATCCAAAATACGGTTAAGAATATGACTAAAGTCATATAACAAGTTACAAAGTTAAATGAAAAACAAAAAGAATTCAAATTTAAATCCTGAATATTGATTAATAATACATAAATATTTGACCTATAGAGAGCATAAACCGCAAAATTTCATTTTTTATCATTATCTTCGCAAAAAATTCAAACAGAAAAGCTGTGGAGAACAAGAAACTATTCATAGAGACCTATGGTTGCCAGATGAACGTGGCAGACAGCGAAGTAATAGGTTCAATCCTGAAGATTGCAGGCTACAACGTCTGCGAAGAGATCAAAGAGGCAGACCTTATTCTGCTGAACACCTGTTCAATCAGAGACAATGCCGAGCAGAAAATCTACGGACGCCTGGACCAACTGAACGCAATGCGCAGAGGCAAAAGCACACTCATCGGCGTTGTGGGTTGTATGGCAGAGCGTGTAAAGGAAGAGTTGATAAAGAACTACAGAGTAAACATCGTCGCAGGCCCCGACACATACCTTTCACTGCCCGAGCTCATTGCACAAGCCGAAATGGGACACCCCGCAATGAACATCGAACTCTCCACCACTGAGACATATCACGATGTAATCCCCTTACGCATATGCAGCGGCAAGGTATCGGGTTATATTTCAATAATGCGTGGTTGCAACAATTTCTGCCACTACTGTGTGGTGCCCTACACGAGAGGACGCGAAAGAAGCCGCGACATACAGAGCATTCTCAACGAGACAAGCGACCTTGTTGCCAAAGGTTTCAAGGAGATAATCCTTTTGGGGCAGAATGTCAATTCATACTCATTCACCGACGAAGACGGAACAACAATCACATTCCCCGAACTTCTGCGCCGCGTGGCACGTCATGCTCCACAGACACGAATAAGATTCACCACCTCGCATCCAAAGGACATGAGCGACGATACACTGCGCGTTATCGCCGAAGAGCCTAACGTATGCAAGAGCATACATCTTCCGGTACAGAGCGGAAGCAACAATATGCTCAAGTCGATGAACCGCAAATACACAAGAGAGTGGTATCTCGACAGAATAGAGGCAATACGCCGCATAGTCCCCGACTGCGGACTCTCAACCGACATCATTGCCGGATATTGCGGTGAGACCGAAGAAGACCATCAGGAGACATTGTCGCTTATGCGTTATTGCTCATACGACGCCGCATTCATGTTCAAATACTCGGAACGTCCGGGAACATTTGCAAGCCGTCATTTCAAAGATGACATCGAAGAGAGCGAAAAGGTGCGTCGCCTGAACGAAATAATTGCCCTGCAACAGGAATGTTCCGCAGCAAACAACAAGAAATGCATAGGCGAGACATACGAAGTGCTTATCGAAGGTATATCAAAACGTTCAAAAGAGCAGTTCTATGGCAGAACCGAACAGAACCGAACAGCAGTCTTCGACCGCAAGGGATACAAGATAGGCGATTTTGTAAAAGTGAAGATAAACGACAGCACAGCAGCGACATTGCTCGGTGAAATCGTCGATTAAAACATAAAAAAATGTGGAGCGTCGCTCCACATTTTTTTATATTCATCAATTATTTTCCGAGTCTTCTATTCATTCTATCTTCAAAAGATACTCTTTCTTCGGGCATCAACAGCCACATTATAAAGTAGAATATCACCGGGCTGCCGACACCTATCACCGACAGCAGCACGAATATTATACGCAACATTTTTGAATCCAAACCAAAGAAGGCAGCCATTCCGCCACAGACTCCGGCAAGCACTCTATCACTTTTTGAACGAATCAACTTTTTCATCTTACAAATTCCATTAAGCCGTTAAAACCATAATTACCTCACAAAGGTAGCATTTTAACAACCATCTAAATGTTAAAAAATATTATATTTTGAGGAAAATCAACTTTTTTTTGAAAAGTCGAGTACAAAATCACTTATTATGGTATATTTTTGTAGCAAATTATGGGTAAGTATGCCCTGAAGGAATTTTCCGCAGATACTTACACCGTATTTTCCTATCACACATAACAGAAAATGAAGAAAAAAAAGGTTTTTAGGATACAGACCCTCAGCGTATACATAAGCACCACACTTGTCCTGCTGTTGCTTGGCATAATGGGCATATTGTTTATAGGAGCGCAATCAATTTCAAGGAACGTACGCGAGAACATTCAGGTCTCCGTAGTATTCAGCAGCACACTCGAGGAGGCAGACATTCTGAATATCAAGAAGAGCATCGATGCCGACAAGCGTATCCTGAAGAGCAAATACATCTCAAAAGAGCAGGCACTTGCCGAAGAGACCGCCGCATTGGGAGCAAATCCTATGGAACTTCTTGGCTACAACCCTTACGAGGCATCAATAGAACTTACCATGAAGCCCGAGTTCTCCAACTCCACAGAGCTCGAAAAGCTCAAGCAGAAGCTTGTAGCCACCAAAGGAATAAAGGAGATAATATATCAGAAGGACCTTGTAGATACAATCAACAGCAACATACAGCGTGCCGGAATAATGCTCTTGGCATTGTTCGCCATGCTCACACTCATTTCGTGGTCTCTTATAGGAAACCTTGTCAGACTGGCAATCTATTCAAAACGATTCCTTCTGCACACCATGAAACTGGTGGGTGCGTCATGGGGCTTCATAAGCCGTCCGTTCATAATAAAGAACATGTGGATAGGATTCGTTTCGGGCATTCTTGCCAACCTGTTGCTTGCGACGGCACTCTACTTCGTACAACAGCATGAACCGAGCATAATCGCCATGCTACCCATGGAGGGTCTGATTATGGTTGCCGGCGGAATAACACTGTTCGGAATGACAATATGTATGCTATGCGCATTCCTGTCGGTACAGCGATTCCTGCGCATGCGCAAGAACGACCTATATTTCATATAAAAAAACATCTGATCATGGATAAATCAAAATTCGCATTCAGCAAACAGAACTACATACTGCTCATCATAGGTGTAGCAGCCATAGTGTTGGGATTCATCCTTATGGGCGGTCCCGGTTCAACCGAGGCTCATTTTGAGCCAGACATCTTCAGTTTCAGAAGAATAAAATTGGCACCTGCAATATGCTTTACAGGTTTTCTCTTCGTAATCTTTGCCATAATGTATAAAGGCAAGAACAAACAGGACCAGCAAAAATAACACATACATAACAGATGAGTATACTCGACACAATAATCATTGCAATCATTGAGGGACTTACAGAGTTCCTGCCGGTATCGTCAACGGGCCATATGATAATTACCCAGAACATACTCGGCGTTGAAAGCACCCCGTTTGTTAAAGCATTCACATTCATAATACAGTTCGGAGCAATCCTTTCGGTGGTTGTACTCTATTGGAAACGATTCTTCAAGCTAAACCATGCTCCCACCCCCGAAGGTGCAGGAGCATTCAAACGTTTCCTTCACAAGTACGATTTCTATTGGAAACTCTTTGTTGCATTCATCCCTGCAGCCGTTCTTGGCTTGCTGTTCAGCGACGCAATCGACGCAATGCTCGAAAGCGTACAAGTGGTTGCAACAACACTCATTCTTGGTGGAATATTCATGCTCTTTTCCGACAGAATTTTCAATAAAGGCAGTGAAAAGACAGAACTCACCGAAAAACGTGCATTCCTGATCGGTCTTTTCCAATGCATATCAATGATTCCGGGCGTGTCGCGCTCAATGGCAACAATCGTTGGTGGTATGTCGCAGAAACTCACACGCAAGGCTGCTGCAGAGTTTTCGTTCTTCCTTGCCGTGCCCACAATGCTTGCAGCAACAATGTTCAAGATGCTCGACCTGATAACCGACAAGGAGAGCATGGCTGTGCTTAAGGAGAACATCGACACACTGCTAATAGGCAATGCCGTTGCATTCATTGTAGCAATGCTTGCAATAAAATTCTTCATAAATTTTGTAACAAAATACGGTTTTAAAGCATTCGGATGGTACAGAATAATTGTAGGAGGAGCCATATTGGCAATGCTTTTCACCGGACATAACCTAAGTATAGTATAATGGATTTCGTTGCAGGAGAGATAATACCCATTTTCAAGCCATACACCTGGACATCCTTCCAGATTGTAAACAAAGTGAGATATCACTTGAGCCGCAAGTATGGCATCAAGCGTTTCAAGGTAGGACACGCAGGCACATTGGATCCGTTGGCAACAGGAGTGTTGCTGTTGTGCACCGGCAAAGCCACCAAAAGAATCGAAGAACTGCAGAAGCACACCAAAGAGTACGAAGCAGAGATAATGCTCGGAGCAACCACCCCCTCGTACGACATGGAGCACCCAGTAAACGAGACATTTCCTTATGAACATATTACCAAGGAAATGGTTGAAGAGACATTAAAGCAATTCATAGGCGACATAGCACAACGCCCGCCACTGTTCTCGGCATGCAAGGTCGACGGCAAACGCGCATACGACCTGGCACGAAAAGGGAGCGACATGCAACTGGAGCCAAAGCAGATACGTATCGACAATATAGAGTTGCTCGAATACGATTTGCCCAAAATAAGAATCCGTGTAACATGCGGAAAAGGAACATACATACGTTCACTCGCACGCGACCTTGGCGAAGCCATGCAGAGCGGAGCACACCTCACCGCATTGACACGAACAAGAGTTGGAGAATATAGAATAGAAAATTGTATAACCCCGGAAGCCTTCCCCGAATGGCTTGAAAAACAATCAGCACTATGACTGAAGAAAACTTTATCATTGGTGGACAACACATGAAGCTATCGCAGTTCAAGTACAAACTGCCCGAAGACCGTATAGCACTTTATCCGGCAACATACCGCGATGAATCGCGTCTGCTCGTACTTCACAAGAAAACCGGCGAGATAGAACACCGCATGTTCAAGGAAGTTATTGAATACTTCGATGAAAAGGACCTCTTCGTAATGAACGACAGCAAGGTATTCCCCGCACGCCTCTATGGCAACAAAGAGAAGACCAACGCACAGATCGAGGTATTCCTTTTGCGCGAGCTGAACGAAGAATTCCGTCTGTGGGACGTACTTGTTGACCCTGCACGCAAAATCCGTATCGGCAACAAGCTGTACTTTGGCGAAGACAATTCAATGGTAGCCGAGGTTATAGACAACACAACCTCACGCGGAAGAACACTACGTTTCCTTTACGACGGACCACACGACGAGTTCAAGAAAGCACTCTATAACCTTGGTGTAGCACCTCTACCCGACGATTTCAGACGTCTCCGCAAGGAAGAGCCCGAAGATCTGGAGAACTTCCAGACATACTTCGCAAAGAAAGAAGGTTCGGTTACAGCATCATTTGCAGGCCTTCACTTCACACGCGAGCTTATGAAGCGCATGGAAATCAGAGGCATAGACACAGCATTCGTAACAATGCACACCGGCTTGGGCTGTTTCCGTGAGATTGACGTGGAGGACCTCACAAAGCACAAGATGGACAGCGACCTTATAAGTGTAGATACCGAAGCCGTTCAGAAAGTGAACAAGGCAAAGGCCGAAGGTCGCAGAATCTGCGCCATAGGTACATCGGTTCAGCGCGTACTCGAGACAGCTACACTTACAGGCGGTATGCTCAAGGAATACGACGGATGGACAAGCAAGTTCATCTTCCCCGAGCACAACTTCGAGGTAGCCAACTGCATGATTGCCAACTTCTATGCACCATATTCAACCATGCTCATGCTCACAACAGCATTCGGCGGATACGACAATGTGATGAACGCATACAAAGTCGCACTCGAGGAGGGATACCGCTTTGGCATGTACGGCGACGCAATGCTCATTATAGACTGATGACAAAGAAAAACACAGTATATCTGGGGCTGGGAACAAACAGCGGCAACAGAGAAGAAAACCTTATGCGTGCGATAGAAGAACTATCGCACGCACTTGGTAATTGCATCACCAAATCACGGTTCATAGAAACCGAACCATGGGGATTCGACAGCGAAAATAAATTCCTGAATTGTGTTGCAGCCTTTGAAACAGAGAAAAGCCCTATAGAACTGCTCGACACCACAGAAGAAATAGAGCGACATTTGGGACGCACCACAAAATCAACAGGCGGAATATACCACGACCGCACAATAGATATAGATATACTTTTATACGGTAACAAGATTGTAGAAAGCGACAGGCTCACAATCCCCCACCCTCACATGCACAAACGCGATTTTGTACTTGAGCCATTAGCGGAGATTGCACCGCACATAATCCACCCCACAACGGGAAAGAACATAGCATCACTGCTCAAAGAGTTTTACGAGAGCAAATGACAACACCCCCCTTTTTTGTTAAAAAACAAGAAGAAACAGAAAAAAACAGCACATATAGTGCGAAATGCACAAAAAAGTGCTTACCTTTGCAACGAAAATCACAGAGTGAGCCAAAGCTCACCGAGTGTGTGGAGAGATTTGACTGCTTGCAACCACAGTAAAAAATGCTAAAAGCTCCTTCAGAGAGCATTGTAATGGCATATCGCCGGCATCAAATCCCATACACATTAAAAAAGAATTATTAACCTGCCTATCAAACAGGCACAAAACATTTACTATGGGATATCTATTCACATCAGAATCAGTTTCTGAAGGTCACCCCGACAAGGTTGCCGATCAGATTTCAGACGCAGTGCTCGACGAGCTCCTTGCGTTCGACCCCAATTCAAAAGTAGCATGCGAGACACTCGTAACAACCGGTCAGGCAGTAATTGCCGGCGAGGTTAAGTCTTCGGCATATGTTGACCTGCAGGACATTGCACGTCGCGTAATCAACAAGATAGGCTACACAAAAAGCGAATATATGTTCGACGGCAACTCATGCGGTATATTCTCTGCCATCCACGAGCAGAGCCCCGACATCAACCGCGGTGTAGAGCGTAACGACCCCATGGAGCAGGGTGCCGGCGACCAGGGTATGATGTTCGGCTACGCAACAAACGAGACAGAGAACTACATGCCCGTATCATTGGACCTTTCGCACCTTATCCTCACCGAACTCGCAGAGATTCGTCGCGAAGGCAAAGAGATGACATATCTTCGTCCCGACTCAAAGAGTCAGGTAACAATCGAGTACAACGACGACAATAAGCCCGTACGCATCGACACAATCGTAGTATCGACTCAGCACGACGACTTCATCCAGCCCACAGAAGCTGGTGAGGAGGCACAACTCGCAGCCGATGCGGCACAGATTGCAAAAATCAAAGAAGATGTATTGAACATCCTTATGCCACGCGTAAAGGCAAAGATTACATCTGAAAGCGTACTTGCACTATTTAACGACGACATCAAGTACCACGTGAACCCGACAGGAAAATTCGTTATCGGAGGCCCTCACGGCGACACCGGTCTCACAGGCCGCAAGATTATCGTTGACACATACGGTGGCAAGGGAGCACATGGTGGTGGCGCATTCAGCGGCAAGGACCCCAGTAAGGTGGACCGCAGCGCAGCATACGCAGCACGCCACATTGCAAAGAACCTTGTTGCGGCAAGCGTAGCCGATGAAGTACTCATACAGCTCTCATACGCCATTGGCGTTGCACGTCCCGTGAGCGTATTCGTAAACACATACGGCACAGCCAAGGTAAGCCTCAGCGACGGCGAGATTGCAAAGATTGTAGAAAAACTGTTCGACCTTCGTCCAAAAGCAATCGAAGAGCGTCTGAAACTACGCAATCCAATCTATAGCGAAACTGCATCATACGGACACATGGGACGCACACCACAGGTGGTTACCAAGCGTTTCACATCGCGTTATCTCGATGCAAAGGAGATTGAGGTAGAGTTGTTCACATGGGAGAAACTCGACTACGTAGAAAAGGTTAAAGAGGCTTTTGCCATTTGATACAGATGGGAAGATTCGGCAACTGGATAAACAGACAAAGGCATAACAGGGGGTACGGAGTGCAGTCCCCCTCTGCCTTTTTCTTCGTTACACAAGTATTGAAGGAACGTCTGCCATATTACGCCTACCCCACACTCAATACCATCGCCAAAGAAGAACACCGTTCTGCCAGACACACTCAAGAACTCTTCCGTATAACAAACCACCATAACCCGGCAAACATCATAGCCATAGGTTCAGCAACAGCGACCTGCGCCATGACAATGGCAAAGCCTACGGTAAAGTCGTACTGCATAACAGCGACAAAAACCGGTGAAAAGGCAGAAAAAACACTTGCAGACCACAACTGCGGCATACTGCAAGGAGACAACATCAAAGAGAATTTCACAAAAGCACTCAACGATGTAAAACAGATAGGCATGCTATACATCGCAGATATTCCCCAACGTGCCGAACTATTGGAAACCGCATTGCGTTATACAAATTCCGAAAGCATCATTGTTATAGAGGGAATACACCGCGACAAGGCAACAGCCGCATGGTGGCAGACAGTTATCGACAACCCAAAGACAATAATAACCTACGACCTGTACAGTTACGGACTGCTATACTTCAACAAAGAGAGATACAAACAGAACTACACTCTTAAAAGATGAGTCTATGAACAAAAAAGCATCCATAAGCACAGGTACAGGCGACAATGGCACAACCTCACTCATAGGAGGCACCAGAGTTCCCAAAGACAATCAGCGTGTACAGGCATACGGCACAATAGACGAGCTCAATGCACACCTTGGACTGTTGGTTGTTGCAATAGACGATGAACCCACAAGAAAGTTCATAGAACAGATAGAGCACAACATGTTCACCATAGGCTGTTCACTTGCCTGCGAAAAAGATAGCATATACACACTTGGCGACCAGAGCATAGACGAGTTGCAAAAAGCCATAGACACGCTCCAGGAATCATTGCCCGCCATGCGCGAGTTCATAATCCCCGGTGGAACAGAAGCCGCTGCACGCGCAAACCTCTGCCGCACAGTATGCCGCAGAGCAGAAAGAGAAATCATCAGCCTGCAAAGAAAATGTCCCATACCGCAAAACATATTGGTATATATGAACCGCCTTTCTGACTATCTGTTCCTGTTGCAAAGGCGACTTTTAAACGGCAATGAAAAAAAATGGGAAAAACCTTGTAAATAAACAAATTTACTATATTTTTGCACGCACTTAACAAAAACTTAATAAAACAGTATCAGATATGTATTGGACACTTGAATTAGCATCAAAATTGGAAGATGCACCATGGCCTGCAACAAAAGACGAACTAATCGACTATGCAGTACGTTCGGGCGCACCATTGGAGGTTATAGAGAACTTGCAGGAGATTGAGGACGAAGGCGATGTTTACGAAAGCATCGAAGACATATGGCCCGACTATCCCAGCAAAGAAGACTTCTTTTTCGACGAGGAGGAATATTAAGCATCTAACAAAGGGCAAACGCTTTAATTTCAACAATTTACAATGACCGACGGGGTAGCCAGTCGGTCATTTTTTTGTCAAAATACTACCCGAA
>CAJGDP010000033.1 GCA_904502235.1 uncultured Bacteroidaceae bacterium | reverse complement strand
AGTGTACAAGGTTTCTCTTCTGCTTCTTTGTCTTCTTAGTCAAGATGTGACTGTGATAAGCATGCTTTCTTTTGATTTTACCTGTTCCGGTAAGAGCGAATCTTTTTTTGGCACCGGAGTTAGTCTTAACTTTTGGCATTTCTTAAAAAAATTATTAGTTAACAATTATCGGTAGCGTACTATCCAACACTACTCGCTTTTTATTCCTCGTTTACCTTTTCAGCAACAGGCTTTGCAGGTTTTTCCTTTTTGACAGGAGCCGCCTTTTTTGCTGAAATCATGATTGTCATACGCTTTCCTTCGAGTACAGGCATCATATCAACCTTACCGTACTCCTCAAGGTCCTTAGCAAAACGGAGAAGCAAAATCTCGCCCTGCTCCTTGAAAAGGATTGAACGTCCTTTAAAGAAAACATATGCCTTAACCTTGTCACCGTCCTGCAAGAAGCTGATTGCGTGCTTGAGCTTGAAGTTGTAGTCGTGCTCGTCGGTCTGAGGACCGAAACGAATCTCCTTTACATCTATCTTAACCTGCTTTGCCTTCTGCTCCTTCTGACGTTTCTTCATCTGATAAAGGAACTTTGAATACTCAATAAGACGACAAACAGGAGGGTTGGCTGTCGGAGAAATTTCCACAAGGTCCAACTCTTTTTCTTCGGCAAGGGCGAGAGCCTTATGCAAAGGCATAACAACAGACTCAATGTCATCGCCTACTATACGCACCTCGTTGGCACGGATTTGTTCGTTTACACGATACTGGTTCTTCAGATTGTCGTTCTTCATTAAAAATTATATAAGTTCCTTTCAAATAAAGCCCTTGACAGGCATAACTTTTCAAAATCGGATGCAAATTTATTACATATTTGTCATATTACGAAAAGGATTGACCTTTTTTTTCAAAAAAAATCAAAATTCGCATCCATAAAACATATTAAAAGCGGTGTTTCCACCGCTTTATGAATATTATTCAGCCACAACGGTTTCCTTACGGATGGTACGTGTGCGGATTTCCTCGCATATAGCCGAAACAAATTCAGCGATAGGCTTAACGCCCTCATCACCTGCAAAACGGCTACGGACAGCAACTGTGCGGTTCTCCTCCTCCTGCTGACCAAGAACAAGTATGTAAGGAACACGGTTGTTACGTGCCTCACGAATCTTATAACCGATTTTCTCTGAACGGTTGTCCACATGCACAAGAACGCCATTCTTGCGAAGCTCTGCAGCAACTTCGTAAGCATAATCGCCATATTTCTCCGAGATTGGCAGAATACGAACCTGCTCGGGGCACAACCATGTCGGGAATTTACCCTCATACTTCTCGATGAGCCATGCAAGAGTACGCTCGTAGCAACCCATACTTGTACGGTGGATTATATAAGGACGTACCTTCTCGCCATTCTGGTCGACATAGTACATATCGAATTGCTCGGCGAGCAATGGATCCCACTGAACAGTAATCATTGTATCTTCCTTTCCATATACGTTCTTTGCGTTGATATCCACCTTTGGACCATAGAATGCAGCTCCGCCCACCTCTTCAACAAAAGGAATCTCAAGTTCCTTAAGCATCTGACGGATGTGCTCCTGTGTCTCTTCCCACACCTCGGCATCGCCGATATACTTTGCGCGGTTCTCGGGGTTCCACTTTGCAAGGACATATGTAACGTCGTTCTGCAAACCGAGCGTCTCCATCACATGCTTTGCAAGTGCAAGACACTTCTTGAACTCTTCCACCATCTGGTCGGGACGTACAATAAGGTGGCCCTCACTGATAGTAAACTGGCGAACACGTGTAAGACCATGCATCTCACCTGAATCCTCGTTGCGGAACAGAGTAGATGTCTCGCTATAGCGCAATGGCAAATCGCGGTATGAGTGGTGTGTAGCCTTATATACATAGTACTGGAAAGGACAAGTCATTGGACGCAATGCAAACACCTCCTTATCTTTCTCCTCGTCTCCGAGAACGAACATACCGTCCTTATAGTGATCCCAGTGACCTGATATTTTATAAAGGTCGCTCTTTGCCATAAGAGGAGTCTTTGTACGGATATAGCCCCATTCATTATCCTCAAGGTCCTCAATCCAACGTTGCAGAGTCTGGACAATCTTTGCACCCTTAGGCATGAGCAAAGGCAATCCCTGACCAATCACATCAACGGTTGTAAAGAGTTCCATCTCACGACCGATCTTGTTGTGGTCGATATTCTTTATGTGCTCAAGATGCGCAAGATAAGCCTCGCACTCCTCCTTTGTAAAGAATGCTGTACCATAGATACGAGACAACGAAGCATTGTTCTTGTCGCCTCTCCAATAAGCGGTAGATGTAGAAAGCAACTTGAAGCCTTTGATGAGACGTGTATTCAACAAGTGAGGTCCCATACAGAGGTCTGCGAAATCATCCTGTGAGTAGATTGTTATTCTGTCATCACCTGGGATTGCATCGATAAGTTCGAGCTTATAAGGCTCGTCCTTTGCCTTCATCATCGCTATAGCCTCATCGCGTGTAACAACCTGACGTTCGATACGTGGACTTGACTTGATGATTTTCTTCATCTCCTTTTCTATAGCCTCAAGGTTCTCCTTTGTGAATGGAGCGCACTCAAAGTCATAGAAGAAACCGGTTTCCGTTGCAGGACCGATAGTGAGCTTTGCCTCGGGGAAAAGATGCTTTACAGCCTCTGCCATAATATGTGTAGCGGTATGACGCAACACATGCAAAGCCTCTTTTGACTCAAGACCTACAAGTTCCACACATGCACCATCGACAGGAACGTCACGAAGGTCTATAACATTATCGCCATCTTTTACAGCAACGTAACTGCTGAGCAATTTTGGATCAACAGAAGAGATAAGCTCAATATATGACTTACCCTCTGCTGCAAACTCCTTTACGTCGCCACTAAATGAAATCTTAATCATATTGTAGTTCTTTAATTTATATTCTTGTCAAGGAAAAATCTCCCCTTTAATTTGCGAAGATAATGAAAAATAGAGAAACAACAAAAAGCATACAGAAGATTTACTCCTTATTGCTCTCTGCAGCCCTGTTTCCTGAATACACAAAGCGTTTTATAACGTTATAAGCCTGAAAAATTCCAAGTTCACCAGCTTTGCTCAAATCAGCGATACCCTGCTCGACATTTCCGACATAGAGCCTTGCCAATCCTCTATTGAAATAAGATTCCGCAAAGCGGTCGTTCAATTCTATCGCCTTGGTATAGTCCACTATGGCCGACTTATAATCATTCATCTTTGCCATGACATTGCCGCGGTTGAAAACAGCATACACAAAATCCGCTCTCAATTCAAGAACTCTGTCAAGGTCGTCCTTTATCAGGCGGTAATCGAGATCCGCCACCGGCTTATTGTAATTCGAAGACACAATCTTGTCGTCCATTCCCTCAGTTTCAAGCATTTTATATCGCACAGACGAACGCATAAAATACAGATTCCACGAAGTACTGTCCATGGCAACCGCATGGTCAAGATCCTGCATTGCCGACTCCAGATCCTGGACCAGATAATAGTTTACGGCACGGAGCATAAGTGCACTCACATCAGACGGATTATCCGCTATATTTCCCGACAGTTCATTGATATTATAGAAGCAACGTTCTATTTCATTTTGAGACAAAGCACGTTCATCGTTCGTAACGATAAGTGGAACCGACAAACCGGCATTCAATTCCTCTACCGGCTTTGAATAATGCGACATAGCCTCCAAATCGGCACTGTTCTTATAATACGTCAACACAAACAACGGTTCAAGTTCCACAAAGACATTGCGATCCTGCACCCTGCCACGGTATTCTGTGGTATATTGCTTGGCATAGATATCATCAGCAACAACCATCTTGTTATAATTGCGAACATTCTCATCGGAGCGTTTGCGTGTATTGTCGTTCTCGGCAGAATACTCCTTATCAACGGCATCCACCCCTTTGTTGTATATATCAAGCTGGCGTTTGAACAGCCATTTCTCATCAGCCTCGGCGCCTTTCTTGTCGCCACTCTTATGTCGCGCCGAAGCACGGCAACTATAAGCATATTCAAAATTCGGATAATCTTCAATCACACGACTGTAATCCTCAACAGCACCTTTATAATCGCCCACATTCTCACGCAAAAGAGCACGATTGAAACGCGCCATGGTATTATCCGGGTCTATCTTAAGAACCTCATCAAAATCCTCTATCGCACGGTTGTCATCACCCACATTCATACGCAACAATCCTCTGTTGTATCGCGCAATGAAATTAGCAGGTTCAACATAGAGAGCCATATCATAATCCTCCATTGCTCCACGCAGGTCGTTGCGATGATAGCGCACAAGCGCACGGTTTATATAACTTCCACCGCGGGCAGGCATAAGTTCAATGGCGCGGTCAAGGTCCTTTTCGGCAGCCTCAAGGTTTCCGGTTTCGTACATCACAATACCTCTGACATCGTACACATCTGCCGAGAACTTATCGTACGCCACAGCCTTTTCAACCATTTCCAAAGCACGGGCGGTATCACCCTGATTAAGAGATATCTGTGTACGCAATAGATACGCCCCACTATTGCGCGGAGCAATAAGAAGCAGAGAATCCACCACCCTTGCGGCCTTATCCCAATCGTCAGCCTGTATTGCCAACACTCCAAGATTACGCCAGAGTTCAGGATTCTGCATATCATATTTCAACGCCATTCTGAAATCCTTCTCAGCAAGCATCGCGCTGTCCATACGTGCATAGCACAAGCCACGCAACTGATAACTACGGGCAATATACGGATTGCGCTCTATTGCCGAAGAAAGGTCTTCGGAAGCACCCACAAAATCATCGAGATAGAATTTTGCCAATCCACGGAAGAAATACGGCTCGTGCAGAAAAGGCTTGGCGTCTATCACCTGATTGAAATATTGGACCGAAAGCACATAATCCTCAAAATAGAGCGCATTGCGCCCTATTTCCATCATCCTCGCTGTGTTCAGCTGCGCATTGCAAAGCACCGGAACGAACAGCAACAAAGAGAGTATTATTGCTTTCAGCTTTATCATCTGAGCACACGCTTTGTCTTATAAGCGCAAGCCACCTTGCCACTTGCGAGATTCACAAGCTTTTTCTTGTTCATCTGACGGCGCAAAGGCGACAAATGGTCCGAGAACACCTTGCCCTCAAGGTGGTCGAACTCATGTTGCATGGCACGTGCAAGGAAACCCTCCACCCACTCATCATGCTCAACAAAATTCTCATCGAGATACTTCACATGAATACGTGTAGGACGTGTAACCTTCTCATGAATACCAGGCAAACTCAAGCAGCCCTCATCCATAGAATCCTTCTCCTCGGAACTCTCAAGCACCTCGGCATTGATATATACCCTGCGGAAATCCTTGTATTCGGGATAGTCGTCAGATAGAGCATCCAAATCAATTACAACGAGACGTATTGCCAAGCCGATCTGCGGTGCCGCAAGACCGATACCCTCGGCATTATACATTGTTTCGAACATATTCTCGATAAGCTCCTTGAGCTGTGGATAATCAGGAGTTATATCCTCGGCAACCTTTCTTAGAACAGGCTGACCATACAAATAAATAGGTAGTATCATTGTTTCTAATTTTTATTATCTTACTTACGCATTCTGCAACTCTCCATATACGACTGCAGAATAATTGTAGCACTCACTTCGTCAACGAGTTCCTTGTTTCGACGCGCCATTTTCCCGATTCCCGAAGCAAGTATCGCCTGATGCGCAAGCACCGAAGTGAAACGCTCATCGTGATATTCAACAGGAATATCAGGCAACAACTTACGCAGCTGTCCTACGAATGGTCTTATACGTCCCATATTTTCCGACGGCTGATTGTTCATCTGCTTGGGCATACCCACAATTATACGCTCAACCGGTTCCTTCTTCACGTAATTGAGAATAAAGTCCACCAGTTCAACCGTTGCAACAGTAGTAAGGCCATTGGCTATAATCTGAAGTTCATCGGTAACAGCCAATCCGGTTCTCTTTTTTCCGTAATCTATAGCGAGTATTCTTGCCATTCGGTATATTTTGATTTTTACAGCTACAAAGATAGCAAGATTTCGTTAATCAACAAAAAGGGAGTCCATCGTTTGATGAGCTCCCTTTCCATTATTTATAATCCTTTAAATTACATCAAGCTGTTTGCAAGTGCAAGAATCTCTTCACCGATTGCATCGGCAGCCTCCTGTGTAGGACCTTCGGAGTAGATACGGATGATTGGCTCGGTGTTGCTCTTACGCAAGTGTACCCATGTTTCGGGGAAGTCGAGCTTAACACCATCAACAGTATTGATTTCAGCCTTACCTGCATATGTAGCCTTAATCTTCTCAAGGATAGCATCAACATCGCAACCGGGCTTGAGATCGATACGGTTCTTACCCATGAAGTATGCTGGATATGTTGCACGCAATTCGCTTACAGTCTTCTTCTCGTGTGCAAGGTGGCTCAAGAACAAGCAGATACCAACCAAAGCATCGCGACCGGCATGGCAAGCAGGATAGATTACTCCACCATTACCCTCACCACCGATGATTGCGTTTGTCTCACGCATCTTGGTAACAACATTCACCTCACCTACAGCCGATGCTGTATAAGTACAACCATGAGCATTTGTAACATCGCGCAAAGCACGTGTTGAGCTGAGGTTAGAAACGGTATTACCCGGAGTGTGCTTCAATACATAGTCGGCAACTGTTACAAGAGTATATTCCTCGCCGTACATCTCACCGTTCTCGCAGATAATAGCCAAACGGTCAACATCGGGGTCAACAACAAAAGCAACATCGTTGCCACCCTTTGCCATCAAGCCCATGATGTCGCCAAGGTTCTTTGCAAGAGGCTCGGGGTTATGCTGGAAGTCACCTGTAGGCTCACAGTACAATTTGTCAACCTTTGTGATACCCAACTTCTCGAACAACTGTGGAAGGATTACACCACCTACAGAGTTCACACAGTCGATAGCAACCTTGAAACCGGCAGCCTTGATAGCTTCTACATCAACAAGAGGCAAAGCAAAAACTGCATCGATATGTTTTTCGTTATATGTCTCGTCCAAACGGTACTTGCCAAGAGTCTCTACATCGGCATAGTCGAACTCTTCGGCAGCTGCAATGCGGAGAACTTCCTGACCCTCGGCAGCATTCAAGAACTCGCCTTTCTCGTTAAGGAGTTTGAGCGCATTCCACTGGCGTGGGTTGTGGCTTGCTGTAAGAATGATACCACCACAAGCCTCTTCCATTGTAACAGCAACCTCTGTTGTAGGAGTTGAAGCAAGACCTATGTCAACAACATCGAATCCCATACCCATAAGAGTACCGCAAACGATTTTGTTTACCATGTCGCCCGAAAGACGTGCGTCGCGACCGACAACAATCTTATTTGTTGTCTTGGTGGTTGTCTTACGTATCAGCGCTGCATAGGCTGAAGTCAGTTTCACTACGTCCAGAGGAGTTAGACCTTCATCGGCTCTACCACCGATAGTACCTCTGATACCTGAAATAGATTTAATCAGTGTCATGTTGGTTATAAGTTGAAATATTTGTTTTTCAAATTCTTGCTATTCATTTACTCCTCGTTATAATCGTAGAGAGTTTCCGGGTAGAATCTTATCTCATAGAAACAAGGATATACATATGTTGTGGCATTAGATGTTCCCTTTGTATGAGGTACAATCAAATTAACCTTTGTATGCTGTGACTGACTGCGTGTAAACCACAGATAGCTGAACGGAACAAGCCAGCCTGTCGGAACATAGCTGCTGCTATACAGCTCCTTCATCATACCCGAAGTAAAAGTAGCAGAATACGATCCGCTATTATTTGTTACACGCATCTCATCGTGTGCGCTGTAATACTTATTGCTCGATATTGTATCGGCATCCTGTATATTGTATTCGGTATAACACGCAAAAATGTTACGGGTATCACCCTCTTCAATCTTTCGGGCATCATCAGCACCCTTCGGATTGTTTACAATCTGCATATAAACACCGTCTATTTCAACATATTCGTTACGACCACTTTTTTCATCGACGACCGTTACCGAATCTTGCGCAATGAATTGCTGGAATGTAATTATATCAATATTCTTCTCCTTTATATACTCATTTATAGCCTCTATCTCCTTCTCCTTCATCTCGGAATATGTAACCGTGTCATCACATGCCACGATAAACATGAACAGAAGAGCATATAAAAGTGTATTTTTCAGTTTATTTGCTGTCATATATATTCTAACGATTTTTCAAAATTACAATTTTCTGCGAAGATACAAAAAACCTATGAAAAAAAATCCATATAATCATTAAAATAACTTACATCACAGCAATACCACCCCATCATTCGGTAAGTAGGTTCTTATATTTTGCCATAGCCTTGGCAAAAAGCAACACAGCCTCGTCCATCGTGCAATGCAGTTCACCGCCCGACGCGTTCTTATGTCCACCACCATTGAAGAACTCTGCAGCCACCTCGTTGCACGGAAAATCGTCCACACTGCGCAACGACACATTTATCTTGCCGGGTATTTCCTCGCGGAAGAAACACGAGAAACGTATTCCCTTTATCTGCAACGGCTGATTCACCAGTCCCTCCGTATCTCCCTTTACAGCATAAAAGCGTTGCAGTTCGCTGTGGTCAAGAGTTATTAATGCCGCGTTGTATTTATTATAGACCTTCAGTTTTCTGTACATCACATAACCCTGCAATTTCATACGCGTAAACGACGAACTGTAGAATACCCTGCGGTATATCTTATCCTTGTCGATACCCTTATCGAGCAAAGCGGCAACAATAAGGAAAATATCCTTACGCGACGACGCATAAGCGAACGCACCGGTATCGGTCATCATACCCGTATATATGCACTGCGCCATATCAAAAGAGACTGCGGCATCACTCGACAGATTTTCTATCAGCCTGTAGACAAGTTCCGATGTCGAACAAGCCTCGGGAAAAGAAATCTCAACGGCAAACTCATCGGACGGATAGAGATGATGGTCTACCAGCAACTTCGGTGCACTACTCTTCGCAACCTCCTCACTAACATCCCCGATACGGTTCAAAGCATTAAAGTCGAGACAGAAAAAAGCATCTGCCAGCCCGATAAGTTCCTTTGCCCTGTCGGTATCCTTGTCGTAGAGCAACACATTCTTTACACCCGGTAACCATGCAAGGAAATCAGGAAAAGCATTAGGAAGCACCACCGCCGCATTTTTACCACGCGATTTGAGATAATGATACAATGCAAGCGAAGAACCCAAGGCATCGCCATCGGGGTTCTTGTGCGAAAGGATTACAAACCTTTCATTTCCGGAAATCAACTGTTCAACAGCATCAATACAGTTTTTAGATATAATATTTTCTATCATAATCAACACTCTTATTGTTCTTTCATAGGTATCAGGTCAAAAGCATCACCGTGCGCAACAAGTTTCATTGCACCAGTCTGCGAAACATCCACCACCTCTATTCCCAACTGCATATACTCGCGCATTATCCTTTCACGACTGTTTTTATACAACGACGCATCAGCCACCACACATGCCGCCGGATAGACCTGTACAAGTTCTGCGATGCTTCCCAAAAAACCACGGCACAACACCAGCACATCAACAGGTTGTACATAATCATTCTCGCGCCAAAAAGAGTTGTCTAGCAGTTTAATGGTTACGCCGTCAAAGGTAAAAAATCCTTCTTTATACTGCAACAAAGAATCAGAATATTCCCACTCCACCCATTGAGGCGAAGAGAGGGATTCGCGCTGTATATAAGGCTCTGAAACATATTCATACTCAGCATCCAGTTGCGGAACCGTCGATACAAGATAATTGTTGCCTGTTTCGTACACAAGATGCAGGAGCGGATTCTTACGATTGTTGTATATCACGATATAATCGCCTTCGTCCGCAGGTTCTCCTTCGGCAAGATACAGCACCGACAGCGACAAAGCACCACACGACGACAACACCAGCAACCACCAATGACGTTTATACAATGCCAGCAACATCAGCACCATGATTACGGTTACACAACATACGCCCGGTAAGTCCAATTGCGGTAAAGAAATTGATGCTCCGGGCAATTCCGCCACACCGCATACAATAAAATTCATAAGGCGCACCACCAAACCAAGCAACCATGCAAACGGAATCTGCAGGAACGATAGAGGAGTCAGAATCCACACAGCAACCACCAGAACCATCATCACAAAAGCCAACGGCACGACAAATATATTTGTAACAAGGAAGTACAGAGGAAACATTCCAAAGTAATACCACACGAAAGGCAGCACTCCAATCTGCGCCACCAACGACAGTATCAACAGGTTTACAGCATAGCGATATACTGCACCATGCTTGTAGACACCCATAACCTTCTGCAATGGCGGAGCAAGCAACACTATCGACAACACTGCCGCAAACGACAACTGGAAGCTGACATCAAAAAGCAGATGAGGAGAAAACACAAGCATCACCATTGCCGCAAGAGAAAGAGAGCTTACAGGAGACACATCGCCGCCCAGCAAGCGTCCAAGCGACATCAGAGTAAAGAGAATTGCCGATCTCACCACCGACGGCGACAGTCCTGCCACAAAAGCAAATCCCCAGAGAAACAATACAATAAAGAGCTCTCGCAATACACGCCAGGCAACACCTCCCTTGCTTCCGGGAACAAGCAAAGCCAACAATATGTACAGAATTCCAAGATGCAGTCCCGACAAAGCAAGTATATGGCTTGCTCCTGCCACAGAATAACTCTCCTTCAGTTCTTGTGGGAAATCTCTTTTTTCACCCAGAGTAAGGGCAGAAAGCAAAGCCAACGCCTCCTTCTCAAAGCCAAGACGCTTATAAAGTTCTATTGCGCTTCCACGGAGTTTAAGAGCATGGCTCTGCAGAGTATTCTTCTTTTCTGGCAACAGATGCCATTTCCTGTCGGGAACATAAGCCGTACCCGAGACACCTTTTATATAATAATAACTTTCTATATCGAATTCAGCAGGATTACCCATATTCCTTGGAGGAGCAATCTTTGACTCAAAAGTAACCACATCGCCAGCCGAAAGAAGTTCCGTCTCAACGGTACGCGGAAAATAGAGATAGACAAGTCCCTGTGAACGTCCTTCGTCGGGAAGCGAGTCCGCCACAACGTCTGCAAGCACCTTTACATTCGTTCCGCGCACAGCAGGCATCTCTACCAGATTTGCCGTATAACAGTTTTTAAAGCCGTTCCATGAAACACTCTTCCCTGCAGCCTGACGGTTCTCGGCAAAAAGCCCTATGGCAAACATTGCAGCCATTACTCCAACGCCGAACAACCATTTTGGAGCAATACGCATCAAGCCCAAAAGCAATGCCACCAGAGAGATTACAGAAAGAAAAAGGATGTACGATACAGGAATACCGCACACCCATCCCGTAGCAATACCAAGCATCAACGGTATTGCCAACCTCAAAAGAGGATTCTTATAGAATATATTTTTGTCAGCCACGCCGGGTTTTACATTGCACGTAATGCATCAATGACTGCACAAGGATTTTCCGCCTTGAACACAGCATTACCGGCAACAAGAGCATCGGAACCTGCTTCGGCCAAAAGTTTACCGGTCTCCACATTCACACCGCCATCAACCTCTATAAGAGCCTTTGAACCAGTTGAATCTATAAGCTCACGCAATTCACGCACCTTGTTCACAGTGTGTGGAATGAACTTCTGACCGCCAAAGCCCGGGTTGACACTCATAAGAAGCACAAGGTCAAGCTCACCTATGATATCCTTCAGCAAATGAACAGGAGTTGAAGGGTTCAGTGTCACACCAGCCATCATACCGGCATCCTTTATCTGAGTAACAGCACGATGCAAGTGAGTACAAGCCTCATAATGAATATTCATTATACGCGCATTCAATTCCTTCACCGCAGGCAGATAATTCATAGGATTCACAACCATCAAGTGTACGTCAAGAGGTTTCTCACAAAGTTCTGCCACATATTTGAGCACAGGAGGACCAAAAGAGAGATTAGGCACGAACACACCGTCCATAATATCTATATGCAGCCATTCGCATTTACTTTCGTTAATCATTTTCAAGTCTTCCTGCAAGTTGCCGAAATTCGCCGACAACAACGATGGTGATACTATCTGCGCCATATTTTTCAATTTAGTAGTGCGAAGGTAGTGAAAAGATAAAGGAAATGCAAGACAATAAACAAGAAAAGGACATTTGCTCCTTAACTATTATTTCACTATCTTCGCAGAAAGAATATTGCTAATAGAAAAATTATGAAAACAAACAGACTGCTCTTGCTATTGACTGTAATAATGTTTGGCATAACAACGAATGCCCAGGAACAACAGAACGGTATAGAATCCATTTTCTCGGAATCGTTCAGAAACGGCACACCGGTACAGATAACCAACAACCGCGACAAAGGATTTTCAATAAAATTCATCAATGCAAAAGATGTGGCAGATTCCCCCATCGGAAGCGGTACGGCATCATACACCACCGAAGATATCTGGTACATGGTCGGTAATGCCGAAGCATTCAAATTATATAACCATACATCCGGGAAGAAATACGCCCTCAAGCTCGAGGGAACAGAGAGCGGAGCTGCGGCAACCATGGCAAAAGCCGAAGAAGCAACGTTGCTTACACTTACAGCAAAAGAAGACGGAAGCTACACAATATCACCCAAGGTAAACCCAAGCATGAGTTTCAACATGTTCGGCGGAGCCGGCAGAGACATAAAGCTATATTCAAGCGAAGATGCAGGCGGATGTTGGAACTTCAAGGTCATCGACATGAGCAAACCATTGAAACTGAAGTACAACGCACAACTTGAAGGCGGTTACGACACCAACAACAAGATTGGCTACATAGCCATCACAATCGACGGCAACACAAGCAACACATTGCTCGACAAGAACACACTGCCACGCGAAACAACATGCTATCTTCCACTTGATGCAACATTCAGCATCGCCACTGGACTCGAATGTCATGGCTGGAAAATGGATATTAACGGAGGTAAGAGCATGACCGACCACACACTACCCGCCAAAGGCATGGAAGTTGCAATAAACATTTCTGTAGACACAGACAACAGATACCAATACCTCTACTACTCGCCCGACGAAAAAGGTATCCCATACCGCATACCGGCAATAGTATCAACAGCCAACGGCTACGTATTTGCAATCAACGACTATCGTCCATGTGGAAACGACATAGGATTCGGAGAAGTAGACCTTGTGATGCGCCACAGCACCGAAGCAGGTAAAGAATGGGACGGTCACTCATGGACAGCCCCCGTTACAATAGCCGACGGAATGGGAAAAGAAGCAACTGAAACATGGCTTACCGGATTCGGTGATCCCGCCATCGTAGCCGACCGCGAACATAACGAGATATTGGTGATGAGTGTATGCGGAAACCGCGTATGCTGGCATGGCAACTACGGAGCAGGAACAGCCGAAAATCCAGAGAACCCCAACCGTATGGCACGTCTACGCATCAAATTCAATGAAGAGACACAACAATGGGAGACAACACAGCCACAAGAGGTAACCTACGACATCTATCCACTGTTCAAAGACCAGAACGGCAAAGCACATGTAGGTTCAATGTTCATCGGAGCTGGACGCATGGCACAGAGCAGCATGATTAAAGTAGGCGACTACTATCGCATATATTGCGCTGTTTGGGCAGTAGAGACAGGCAGTTATCGCCACCACAACTATGTGCTTTACTCCGACGATTTCGGAGAAACATGGAACCTTCTCGGAGAACTCGGTAACGACTTCAATGACAGCCCTGCCCCCTACGGCAACGAGCCCAAGTGCGAAGAACTACCCGACGGAAGCGTACTGCTCAGCAGCCGCAAAGGATATGGACGCTACTATAACGTATTCCATTACAGCAACTTCGAGAAAGCCGAAGGCAAATGGGACGGCGCAGTATCAACCGACGTGGCAGGTAACCTTAAATTCGGAAGCAACGACACCAACGGCGAAATACTCCGCGTCGGCAACATACTGTTCCAGTCGGTTCCCACAGGCAACAGCCGTAGCAACGTAGCAGTATATTACCGCCCGTTGAGCGACGATCCAGCCACATACACCCCGACAGAACTTTCAAACAAATGGACAAAGATTGAAGTATCCGACCGTGGCTCGGCATATTCATCCATGTGTATACTCCCCGACGGCGAAACCATAGGTCTCTTCTACGAAGAAGAACCCGGCGGCTACTCAATGGTTTACGTCCCAATCAATATCAAGGAGAGCATAAATGCCACAACCTATACCCAAGGCATAAAGCATTGCCCCGAATGCGAGGATAGTAAATAAAAATCATTAAATCCCAAAGTCTTAGGACTTTGGGATTTAATGTATTAATACGTATCACTCACATACAGCACGAACATTAAGACCGCCACACCGGTCGTTGAAACTGCCCCATCCATAAGCAGTTTCGCTGAACACAAGGTAATAGGCATTGCTATTACACTCTTCATCCAACGAACGCGACCAATAGTTTCCGCTTACTCCACGATTGTTGAATGCAGAGCCATAACGATAACCAGCAACTGGCAGAAATATGGAATTGGCATTTGCTCCCTTTACCTTATAACCGTTGACACCATTTATATTAGTCCATTCCCAAGAACAATTGTAGCATAGTTCATCCAGCTCTTCACGTGTAGGCATACGCCATTTGCCACCCCATTCCACATGTGCCACATCATCCCCGGAGTCAAGAGTTCGTTTATCATCAACATCTCCAAACAAAATATCCGTGCAGTACCTTTTCATAATTTTACCATCGTCGCCACACCACTCATAGGAGTTCCAACTATAATCGTATTTCTCAACCGTTTCACCCCATGCGTAGTATCCACCATACTCTTCTGGGAAATTAGCACCGACATTGCACGACGCCCACTTTACAGAAAGCCCCAAGTCGACAACATCTGCCGGTTTCCTGAACTTAGCAACGATATTGACATCACCATCAACCACAAATGTATATTCAGCATCCTGGCTTACAATATTGTAATCAACAAACCACCCCAAGAAAGAGAAACCGTTATAAGACTTTGCTACAACCGTAACCTCTGTACCGGAGAGTATATTCATGGATGTCTCAATAGAGTTCTTGAAGCAAGCGTTTCCACCCGAAGAACAGGAGATTGACACTGTACTGAGTTTCTGAAACCGAGCTATCAAATCACAATTACCATTAACCGCGAATGTGTAAATAGCAGAAGTACTCAAAGGAGTGTTTTCTTCACAAACAAACCATCCCAAAAAGGTGTAACCCTCATCAGGCACAGCAACAACAGTAAGTTCACTTTCGGCATCAACCACAACGGAGGTTCCCGAATAATTATCGATATACACATTGCCACCATGTGTGGTGCTCACCGTAATCCTACAAGCTATCGCATCATCAACGTCATCCCCATTGCAAGAAACAAGAAATACGGTAGCCACAACAAATCCCCAAAGAAGTAAAAGAGTTTTTTTCATAGAATCTATATTAATGTTTTACATTGTCTCCAATTATGTCCTGTCGTGGAATAGACGAATGAAAACACTTTTTGTTACAAGCTATGAACAAAAACCCGCGTGGGAATTTGCGCGTAACAGACAAGAAAGATATTTTTGCAAAAGAACAAAAGCAAAAGATACACAATGGATGATTGCAGAAAATGGTGCGGTTCAGACACAATCCTTTTAAGCTACCACGACAACGAATGGTGCAAAGTCAATCACGACGACCGCTTTGAATTCGAGATGTTATGCTTGGAAGCCGCCAGCGTAGGTCTTTCGTGGAAAATTATCATGCATAGACGCGATGCATACAAATCAGCTTTTCACAATTTTGACATAGATGCATGTGCATCAATGACAGATGAAGAATTGGAGAGACTACTTTCCGATTCCCGACTTATCCGTCACCGTGGTAAAATTTTCAGCGTACGCCGCAATGCAGAAGCAGTCCAACGGATACAGAAGGAATTTGGTTCGTTGGATGCATACTTATGGTCATTTACCCATGGGCAACAAATTGATGGAAAGTGGCACTCCCTTTCCGAGATTCCCACAGTGAGCGATATTTCAAAAAAAATGAGTACAGACATGAAACACCGAGGAATCTCATTTATGGGACCGGTAATTACCTACTCTTTTATGCAAGCCATTGGCATTGTCAATGATCATTTGTATCACTGCAACAACCGATAGCCCCTGGGGGGATTAACAGCATATATACAAAAAAAGAAGAGTCCCAGTGTTTAACTGAAACTCTTCTCGAAAAAAGTGGCGATGACCTACTCTCCCACAAACATTTGCAGTACCATCGGCGCTGTTGGGCTTAACTTCTCTGTTCGGGATGGGAAGAGGTGGGACCCCAACGCTATCAATCGCCTTAATAAGGGACCGATCATATGTCGTACAACGCTTAGTCATGTAAATTCTCTACATCTGTAAACCGTTTCACT
>CAJGDP010000032.1 GCA_904502235.1 uncultured Bacteroidaceae bacterium | reverse complement strand
TTATACAACAAACGAGAAGGGCGAGGGTCCTGCATGGGCAAACTCACTCTTCGAGGACTTCTGCGAGTTCGGCTTGGGTATGAAGCTTGCCGAGAACAAGATGCGCGCACGCCTTGAGCACCTGCTTGCCGAGATACAGACCTACCGCAGCTGCCCCGAGGAGGTGAAGGAGCTTGCACAGAAGTGGATTGACAACAAGAACAGCGCCGAGGTGACAAAGGAGATTGCTCCTGCCATCATCAAGGCTTGCGAGGAGTATGAGAGCGATGCGAGCGAGCAGATTCTTGCCATCAAGCAGTATCTTGTGAAGCGTTCACAGTGGATTATCGGTGGCGACGGTGCATCATACGACATCGGTTACGGCGGTCTCGACCACGTGATTGCATCGGGCGAGGATGTGAACATCCTTGTTCTTGACACCGAGGTATACTCGAACACCGGCGGTCAGTCGTCAAAGGCCACACCTCTTGGTGCCATTGCAAAGTTTGCCGCTGCCGGCAAGCGCATACGCAAGAAGGACCTTGGTATGATTGCCACAACATACGGTTATGTATACGTTGCACAGATTGCCATGGGCGCAAGCTACGACCAGTGTCTGAAGGCTATACGCGAGGCTGAGGCTTATCCAGGTCCATCATTGGTGATTGCATACGCTCCATGTATCAACCACGGTATCAAACGCGGTATGGGCAAGGCTCAGGCTGAACAGCAGGCTGCCGTTGAGTGCGGTTACTGGCACTTGTGGCGTTACAACCCCGCGTTGGAGGAAGAGGGCAAGAACCCATTCACTCTTGACAGCAAGGAGCCACAGTGGGACAAGTTCCAGAACTTCCTGCAGGGCGAGGTGCGTTACGCATCACTCGCAAAGCAGTTCCCTGCAGAGGCAAGCGAACTGTTCTGCGCAGCCGAAGAGATGGCGAAAAAACGCTATGCAAGCTACCAGCGCATGGCAAAGCTCGATTGGGGCAAAGAGGAATAATAAATCCTTGAGATAATTTCCGAACGAGGGGCATCCATAGGTGCCCCTCGTTAATTTTACTTGCGCTACGAACCAACCTGGTCAATTCTGTGTTATCTATCATATTTCATAACCTTTAAAACAGATAACCATGTCAACATTGACTAAAAGTTTAAAATTGGGAGTTGCCACGTTGGCGATTATGAATGTAACGGCTGTGGTATCGTTGCGCGGACTTCCTGCAGAGGCTGAATATGGTATCAGTTCGGCCTTTTACTATTTGTTTGCAGCCATTGTGTTTCTTATCCCCACGTCGTTTGTGGCGGCAGAGCTTGCAGCCATGTTCCAGGACAAGCAAGGTGGTGTGTTCCGATGGGTGGGCGAGGCGTTCGGTAAAAGAATCGGTTTCCTTGCCATCTGGTTGCAGTGGGTGGAGAGTACTATCTGGTATCCGACCGTGCTGACCTTTGGAGCGGTATCTCTGGCATTCATCGGTATGGACAGCACTGCCGACATGTCGTTGGCATCGAACAAGATCTATACTCTTGTTGTGGTGCTTATAATCTATTGGGCGGCCACATTCATCTCGCTCAAGGGAATGGGTTGGGTGAGCAAGGTTGCAAAAGTGGGTGGTCTGATAGGTACGATTATCCCAGCGGCATTGCTTGTTCTTCTGGCTATCATCTACCTTGCCAGCGGTGGTAAATCGCAGATGAATTTCGACGGCAATTTCTTCCCCGACATCACAAAACTCGACAATCTTGTACTTGCATCGGGAATTTTCCTTTTCTATGCCGGTATGGAGATGACTGGTATTCACGTCAAGGAGATGGATAATCCAAGTAAGAACTACCCCAAAGCGGTGTTCTTGGGTGCAATAATCACTGTTCTCATTTTTGTGCTCGGAACATTCTCGCTCGGCATAATAATTCCACAGAAGGATATAAACCTTACACAGAGTCTTCTGGTGGGCTTCGACAACTATTTCAAATACATCCACATGTCGTGGCTGTCGCCGATAATAGCCATTGCACTTGCATTTGGAGTGCTTGCAGGTGTTCTCACATGGGTATCAGGCCCTTCAAAAGGTATCTTTGCCGTGGGCAAGGCGGGTTATCTACCACCGGTGATGCAAAAGAGCAACAACATTGGAGTACAGAAAAACATTCTGCTTATCCAAGGCGGTATTGTTACTATCCTGAGCCTGTTGTTCGTGGTTATGCCTTCGGTGCAGAGTTTCTACCAGATTCTGTCGCAGCTGACCGTTCTCTTGTACCTTATAATGTATCTGTTGATGTTTGCGGCGGCAATTTACCTGCGTTATAACATGAAAGATACTCCGCGTCCATTCCGTTTGGGCAAACGTGGCAACGGCGTGATGTGGATTGTGAGCGGTGTGGGTTTCCTTGGCAGTCTGCTTGCCTTTGTACTCAGTTTCATTCCACCGGCACAGATATCTGTAGGCAGCAACGCGGTGTGGTATGCGGTACTCTTCATCGGATGTATAATTGTGGTGGGTGCACCGTTTGTGATTTACGCAATGCGAAAACCGTCGTGGATTGACAAAGGCTCGGAATTCGAACCGTTCCATTGGGAACAAAAATAAGGAAAATGTGGAGTGCGCTCCACATTTTTTCGTACATTTGCTTCATATACGCATTACTATGAAAAACAGAATTGCAACAATCATTATAACAGCTTTGCTGTGTGCCTGCTCTGCACAGAAAGGCGAAGACTACGCATCATTGGTAAATCCGCTTATTGGTACCGACTATAAAGGCAACGTATATCCCGGAGCGCAGGCACCATTCGGAATGGTGCAGTTGAGCCCCGACAACGGCTTGCCCGGATGGGACAGGATAGCCGGCTATTTTTACCCCGACAGCACAATTGCCGGTTTCAGCCATACTCACCTGAGCGGAACGGGTGCAGGCGACCTGTACGATATAAGTTTCCTGCCTGTAACATATCCGTTACGCAAAGCTGATGAACCGCTTGGAATACACTCAATGTTCAGCCACGAGCACGAAGAGTGCGAAGCCGGATATTACCGTGTTCACCTTGACAGTTACGGAATAGATGTTGAACTCACTGCCACAGAGCGTTGCGGAGTGCAACGATACACCTACCCTACGGATACAGCAACAGTTCTGCTCAATCTTGCAAAAGCCATGAACTGGGATATGACCACCGATACACATATTGCAATGGCAGACAGTTTCACCATTGAAGGCTACCGCCATTCCAACGGCTGGGCAAGGGGACAGGAGGTATACTTCAGGACACGTTTTTCCCATCCTATAACACATTTCAAGTGCAAGCATACCATGGTTATATGCAATGGCAACGTATGCATGAAACCGGGTATCATAGAGATGAAGTTTGCCTTGGGCAGAGATAGGCAGTTGACTGTTGTTACAGCCCTATCGGGCACAGGAGCTGAAGGAGCCGAAAAGAACCTTACAACCGAAGCTCCACACAACAACTTTGACCTTTACCGTGCACAGACACGCGACAATTGGAACAGAGAACTTGGAAAAATAGATGCAAAAGGCGGAACACACGACGAGCGTGTATGTTTCTACACTGCCCTGTACCGCACTATGCTTGCCCCCACCCTTTATTGCGATGTTGACGGCACATATCGCGGAGCCGACGGCAAGAACCACAAAGCAGACGGATGGCAGAACCACTCGACATTCTCGCTCTGGGACACTTTCCGCGCCACACATCCGCTATACACTCTTACGACTCCCGAGAGACTGGACGACATGATAAACTCGTTCATTGCGTTCTATGAACAGCACGGACGTCTGCCGGTGTGGAACATGTGGGGAAGCGAAACCGATATGATGATTGGCTACCACTCTGTTCCTGTTATTGCCGATGCCTATCTTAAAGGAATAGATGGGTTCGATGCACAGAAAGCGCTCGAAGCATGCGTTGCCACAGCAAACTGTGATGAATATCGTGGAATAGGATTCTACAAAAAGAACGGATATGTGCCCTATGACGTTACCGACCCTTACAATGCCGACAACTGGGCTATGTCGCGCACGCTTGAATACGCCTACGACGACTATTGCATTGCGCGTATGGCTGAAGCTATGGGCAACGACAGCATAGCGAATGTGTTCTACCGTCGTGCAGAGAATTGGCGCAACCAATATAACCCAAACACCACATTCATGCAGCCACGCGACAGCAAGGGAGCATTTCAGCCACAGTTCAATCCAGATGAATATACCGCGCATATTTGCGAAAGCAATGCGTGGCACTATATGTGGAGTGTCCAGCACGACATTGACGGGCTTATGGATCTGATGGGCAAGAGTTGCTTTGAGCATAAGCTCGACAGTATGTTCACATACTCCCCTGCCGAAAATGCCGACCTGCCTATATTCAGCACGGGCATGATCGGGCAGTATGCCCACGGCAACGAACCAAGCCATCATGTAGCATATCTTTTCAACAGGATTGGCAAGCCCCAAAAGACACAGGAGTATGTTGCACAGATTATGAAGGAGATGTACCGCAACAGTCCCGACGGCATTTGTGGCAACGAGGACTGCGGACAGATGTCGGCCTGGTATGTGATGAGTGCAATGGGATTCTACCCGGTAAACCCTTGCGGTGGTGAATATGAGCTTGGCGTGCCACTTTTCCCCGAAATGACAATACACCTCGCCAACGGAAAGGACTTTACGATAAAAGCCAATAAAACCGAAAAACATTACAACGGTGTAACCCTCAACGGCAAAGCGATTGAAGGCACAACGATACACCACCGCGACATTACTGCCGGTGGAGTTCTGGAATTCAAATAAGATGTTTAGTGTGTCTCACCACCCTCGACCTTATAGCCGTTAGGATAGATAAGCAGAATGCTTGTGTTCTGATAGTCGCGCTGGAGCTGCACAAAGACATGGTCGAGCGACGGACGGAACGATATCGAGCCTCGGCGTGCGCTCACCACAATGAGCAGATGGTCTTCCTTTATAATCTTTGCAAGACGCTTGAGGTCGTTACCACCGTCGGTCTCAAAGAATTGCGCATTTATAGGTGCACAGTCCTTAAGCTGTTCCTTTATTCTTTCCATTGTATCGGGATGACCATGATACATTATTCTGCAATCCAAACCGCTTGCCATACGGGCTGTCTCCTCAACCCAATATGCGAATCCCGCCTCATATTCAGCCTTTGCAGGGAAAGTTATATGGATTGTGCGTACAGTATTCAACGGAATGTTCATGCGCGCCATCACAACCTGACAATCGAGAGCATTAAGCACCTCGGGCAACACATTTCCCAAGAAACTGTCGTTTGCTGTCTCCTTTTTGTGGAAACCGAGAATGAGTTCGCGATAATCGTTCTCTTTGACCTCGTGGATGATACCATGCGCAAGGTTGGTTGTCAGACGCATCTTGGTGAGCAAAGGAACATTTACCGAAGCTGCAATGTTTGCCGCAGTATTGAGCAGTTTGTGTGCTCCGGTCTGTAAGGATTTGTCCTCGTCAAGCACCACGGTTATTGCCGACAACGGTATGGCACTGTTCTCCTTGCGGACAAGAAGTGCCAAGTCCATAAGTTTATCAACCATATTGGGGTTTGCCAATGCAAGGAGAGTCTTCTTTGAAGAGGTGGTAACAGGATTGTTCAACAATGCTCCCGATACTATGAGTCTGCGTGATGCCCTGTCGGAAATTAACGAACTGACAAGGCATGAGACTAGTATAAGAACGATTGTTCCGTTGAGGACATCGTCGTTGAGCAGACGCGAACCGTCGGCAAGCACTATTCCATGACCGACAAAAGCCGCGGCAAGGGTTGCCGCCGCCTGCGAAGTGCTCAAACCGAACATGAGCCCCTGTTCGTTCCACGACATGCGATAACGCTTCGCTACAAGGAACGATGCGAGCCATTTTCCGACAAGAGCGGTTATAATCATTACAGCCGCAACCATCAGCGAACCTCCGCCATTGAAAAGCACGCGTATGTCAATCATCATACCCACACCTATAAGGAAATATGGGATAAAAATGGCATTGCCCACGAAATCGATACGTCGCATCAGAGGCGACGAGTGCGGGATGAGCGGATTCAGTACAAGACCGGTGATGAATGCTCCGAGTATTCCTTCCATACCCACAAGCTCCATCATGCCTGCACCAAGGAACAGCATCATCATAACAAAAATGTACTGTATGACGCTGTCGTTATAGTTGCGGAAGAAGTAACGTGCTATGCGCGGGAAAACGAATGTTATTATAGCTCCTATGGCAAGAAGTTTAAGCAACATGAAGAGCACAAACCACACATCGGCCTTTCCCGTAAAAGTGCCGGCAATTATTGCAAGCACAAAAAGAGTAAGTGTATCGGTTATCATTGCACCGCCTACCACAAAGTTCACGCAACGCAGACGCGAAAGACCATAACGTGCCACAATGGGATAGGATATGAGTGTGTATGACGCATACATACTTGCCAGAAGCAACGCGGCAATGAAATCGAACTTAAGAATGAAGATATTGGCTGCCAAGCCAAGTACTATAGGGATGGCAAACACTGCCAGTCCCATAAGAAGCGCACCGTTTCTTGACTGTTTCATCTCCTGCATGTTCACCTCCAGGCTGGCAAGGAACATTATATAGTACAAGCCTACCTTGCCGAAGAGTTCGAAACTGCTGTCGCGCTCAAGAACATTAAAGCCGTTGGGGCCTATAAGAAGACCTGCCAATATCATTCCTATGATATGTGGCATGCGCAACCTGTTGAACAGCAGGGGTGCAAAAAGAACAATACATAATACACCCAAAAATATCCATGTCGGTTCCGTTACAGGAAATATTGAACTGATATTCATAAGATGCATTATGTATTGTTATACAATGTTACGGGGTGTTACCAAGCGTATGACACACCGAGTGTGAAGAGTTCCTTCAACTGCCAGAACTTCCAGTTCTCGTGCGCAGCAACGCTGTCGTCGAAGCGTGCATTCAGCATCAGTGAAGCTGTGAAATACTTGCTGAGAGCAACATTGAACTTTGTCTCCCACTGGAAGAATGCTCTGTGGTAGTCGGTATAGTACTCAAGACGTGAATAAACGTCGAGGAACGATGTCAACTGGTATGTCGGGATTGTTACGACAAGCTGTGTACCGAAGTCCTGCTTGAAGTGCTTTGTGCCAAGGCCATAAGCCGCGGTCAACTCATCGTGGTATACATAACGGAAGTTGTAACCCGAGAATGGAGCAAGATAAACCTCAATCTTGAAGTTGCCGAGATCGGGCTTATAGTTCAAACCGATTGAAGCATTTGCATCAAGTGGTGAGATAAACGCCGACTGCAGAACATCGTTGTTGTAATATGGCAATGACTGAGACTCTGCCTTTACCTTAGCCGCCAAATCAAGAGACTTCACCAACTTGTAACCGAATGTAGACTCAAGACGCAACTTGTCGGTATTTGTCTTGATTCCGAGTTTTGAATCGCTCTCGTATGTTGCGAAACCAAGGTCGAAGTCAAAATGGTTTGTCCAGCTGATGCGGTCCTTGTCATCGTAATTCAAATCGAGGTCGACTGTTGCAAGCATTGCATAGTAGTTCTTTTCACCACCCTGATACCAGTTGTCTGAGATGAAACTCTGTGTAAAGGTCAATGATGTACGGCCTGAGAACTTCCAATAGTTTGGTTTTACAACAGTTGTCTTCATGCCACCCACAACATCCTCGGGCATTACACCACGGTTGATATTAAGGTTAAGACCTGTAATCTGAGGTTTGTAGTTTACAACAGACTTTTCGTTGCGCAGCTCATTCTCGGTCATTGCAACATGTGCAGGAGCCTCCTTGTACAAATCGAGCATAAGTGCGTCGATAGCCTCGGTGCGCTGTTCGTCCATTGAAAGAGGCTCATTTTCCTCTGATTCGGTTTCGGGATTGAATGCCTTCTCAATTACAGAATTATAGAGAACCGGTGTTGTGAACACTCTGGCATATACAGGATTGGTCTTTTCCTCTTCGTAATCAGAAGAGACATTCTGCCATTTTTCAACTAGTTCATCTATTTTCAGATTGTAATAGTCCACGATTTCCTGGTTGTCCTGTGCTTTTACACCGGTAACAACAAAAGAAATCAACATCAAGAAGAATAATTTTGTTTTCATAGTGTTTGATTTACTTTAATTTTGGCGCGAAGATAATAATATATTTTAACTGATTTATAAAATAAGTGTAATTTTAACAGTAAAATCGGTTTTGTTGACTTTTTTACATGCATAAGCCAACACTTTTAAAGTTATTTTTATTATCTTCGCACGATTTTTACAGAACCACGATTACTTACAATTTTATTTTATACAGGAAACATGGACAAAAGAAGCATTATCGGATATATCCTCATTGGTGTTGTGCTCATAAGTTATTTTGCTCTGAACCGCCCGAGCCAGGCTGATATGGAGGCACAGAAACACTACAGGGATTCTGTTGCATATGTAGAGCAGGTAAAGGAGCTTGAAAGACAGAAAGTCGAAATGGCAGAACTTGCCGAATTCGAGAAACAGAAGAACGATACCACAGACCTCTTTTTCAATGTACTCAACGGCAAGAACGAGACCGTTGTATTGTCGAACAACAATGTAAATATAAACATTTCCACTCTCGGTAGCCGTGTAACATCGGTTTCCCTTAAGGACTACAAGGACCAGAACGGCGGAGACGTTGTACTTTTCGACAGCAACGACAAGTTGAAGAACGGCAAGGGCAACAACACGCTCAATTTCACATTCGAGAGCAAGCAGGGCTACAAGAACATCAACACAGCACAGCTCTACTCCACTCCAATTGCAAAGACCGACAGCTCTGTAACAATGCGTCTTGCCTTTGCGGCCGACAAATACATTGATTTCCAATACAGATTGCGCAAGGACAGCTATATGCTCGACCTATACATCGACGCGCACAACATGGAAGATATTCTCAGCAGCAAGAAGGATATTGAAATCGACTGGCAACAGCTTGCACGCCAACAGGAGCCAGGATACGACTTCGAACAGCGTTACACAAGCCTTACATACAAGCCGGTGGACGACGACTCCGACTACCTGAGCGAAATGAAGGACGAGAGCGAGAAACTTACCGAACCTATAAGCTGGGTGGCATACAAGAACCAGTTCTTCTCTTGTATAATGATTTCGGGTGAAGAGTTCAACAACGTGGATATCGCATCAAAGAAGATTAACGAGGGCGAAGGCTATCTTAAGGATTTCGCAACAACGATGACCACTCCTTTCGACCCGACAGGCAAACAACCCACAGCGTTGCAGTTCTACTATGGTCCCAACAAATTCAACATACTCTGCGAGAGCAGCGAAATGGCAATAAACCCCGACAGTGATCTTGAGCTAGAGGAGATTATCTATTTCGGTTGGCCTATTGTACGCTGGATAAACCGCTATTTCATAATGTATCTGTTCGACGGTCTTTCAAGCCTCGGACTCAACATGGGTATTGTACTTATCCTGCTCACTCTCATTGTAAAGGCGTTTGTATATCCGTTCACAAAGAAATCGTACATCTCTTCGGCAAAGATGCGTGCCTTGAAACCATACATCGATGAGATAAACAAGAAATATCCGAAACAGGAAGATGCGCTCAGAAAGCAACAGGAGACAATGGCGCTCTATTCAAAATATGGAGCAAGCCCCATGGGTGGCTGTCTGCCTATGCTCATTCAGATGCCTGTATTCATCGCTCTGTTTAACTTTGTGCCAAATGCCATTGAATTGCGCCAGCAGAGTTTCCTATGGGCACACGACCTTTCGGCATACGACGCCCTGATAAGCTGGGAAAAACCAATCTGGTTACTCGGCGACCACATAAGCATCTTCTGCTTGCTGTTCTGCGTAACACAGATACTGAACACATACTACACAAGCAAGATGCAGCCTTCAATGGGTGGCAGCCCCGAGATGGAACAACAGCAGAAGATGATGCGCTGGATGATGTACCTGATGCCAATCATGTTCTTCTTCATGTTCAACAATTACTCTTCGGGATTGAACTTCTACTATTTTGTATCTACATTGGTTAGCGTATTCATGTTCATTTACATGAGAAAGACAACAAATGAGCAGGAACTTCTCAAGAAGATGGAAGCATATGCCGAAGCCAACAAGAACAACCCCAAGAAGCAGAACAACATGATGTCGCGCCTCGAGGCATTGCAAGAGCAACAGAAGAGATTGCTCGAAGAGCAGGAGAGAATCAGGAACCAGAGAAAGAACAAGAACAAGTAAATAATAGATAAAATGGGATTATTCAATTTTTTCAAGAAAAAAGATAGCGGTAGCCGCGTTGGCGGTATGGAGGATTTCATGACTCTTATCCGCGTATATTACCAGTCGGTATTGGCAGCGAATCTTGGTATCACCAACATTGGTATGCTCCCCGACCTTGCAACATTCAAACGCACTCTTAAAGTTGCCACACAGAACAACAAGTTGGGTGTTGCTGAACGAGCACGTTGCAAGAAGATGCTTGAGCAGTTATACGGCATGAACGATATCTTCTTCAAGGAGATTGACTCTTCAATAAAGAAGAACTGCAAAAAGATGCAGGACGTTCAGCCCTATCTGTTCGCATTCCAGGGTTTCAGCAACGACCTTATGATGCTTGTAGGCAACCTTATGAAATGGAAGTTCCGTGTACCGGGATTCATGCACAAGCTATTGCGCGGCATGACAGAACAGGTTATAAACGACATTCTCACAAAGAACAACTGGAAGGACGAGGCAACATTCCGCACCGTATATTCAATACGTAACTACAAGGAAAAGCTCGGTTACTCACAGGCTTGGATGAGCGAGTATGTATTTAAGATTGTAACACTTGCAAAAAAAGAGCCACGTCCACAGGCTGAGGATATGGACAAAAAATAATTTTCAAGCTCCGGCATTATGCCGGGGCTTGAAAATTTATAATACAACCGACCATGCTTGAATTCAAACCCATAACAATCGAAACGGTAGAAGAGCTGTTGCCCTTTGCAAAAGAGCAACAGACACGCTCGTGCGACTACACACCGGGCAACCTTGTCATGTGGGCAAGATTCATGAATTACAAGTATGCTATATCGGACGACACCCTATTCATAGAGTGCAAGTCGCAGAGCGACCTGCAAAGCGAAGCATATCTTGCTCCAATAGGCAAGATGAGCCTGAGCGAATCTGTTGCATTGTTGCAGGCACACTGTAACGAAACAGGGAAAGAGCTACGCCTTACAGCAGTTCCGCAGGAATTCGTTACCGAATTACAAGGGCTTCTTCCCGATTTTGAATGCACAGAACTGGAAAACTGGAGCGATTATGTCTACGACATACAGAAACTCTCCACCCTGCAAGGCAAGGCACTGAACAAGAAACGCAACCGCTACAACAAGTTCATAGCAGAACAACCGTCATATTCATACAGCAGATGCACGCATAACGACATAAAGGATGTCATAAATTTCCTTGCAGCAAACAGAGAATGTCAACACAACCGCGAGGACAACATGCGATGCTACGAACAATGGCAATGCATGGCAACCGTCAGAAACCTTCTCAAATACGAACAGCCTGCAGGCATCATACGCATCAACGGGAAAATAGCGGCATTCACGCTTGGTGAAATTTTTGGCGACACCCTTTTTGTACATATCGAAAAAGCCGACCACAATATCGCAGGCGCAAGCGAAGCAATAAACCGCATGTTTGTGAACGACATACTCTCGCAACATCCCGAACTTGTATACGCCAACCGCGAAGAGGACCTGGGCGACCCTGGTTTGCGTCAGGTTAAGCGTGCATACAACCCAGTAATGATGATACAACGTTACGAGATGTACAAAAAGTAACAGTTTCGCAAACTAAGCCAACTCCTTACGCAGTTTTTCCACCAACAGCGGAACACCAACAGCACCACGCTCCTTTATATGAGTCAAAGGATTGCAAATCCTTGACGTATCAGGCGTTCCCGGGTCAACAAGATAGATAGGAACTTCATTGTTACGCACAAAATAGACCAACGATGCGGCAGGATAAACAGCCAACGATGTACCCACCACTATAAGTATATCCGCCACCTCTACAATCCTGCTTGCCAGGTTGAACATAGGTACATCCTCTCCAAAGAAGACAATATGCGGACGCAATAACGCTCCATCCTCGCCACGTTCATCCAGACTCTGTTCCCAACCGTCGTTTATATCATAGATAAGTTCCGGATTCTCCTGTGAACGCAATTTCATAAGTTCACCGTGGAGATGCACCACACGTGTCGAACCTGCCTGTTCGTGGAGATTATCCACATTCTGCGTTATCACACATACATCAGCCCACTCCTCCATTTCAGCAATGGCAATATGTCCCTTATTGGGTTTCTTGGTCAAAGACTCCTTGCGTCGCAAGTTATAGAATTCTATCACTTGCGCTCTATTATTCTTCAATGCCTCGGGTGTACATACATCCTCTATGCGGTAGTTTGCCCAAAGACCGTCAGCATCGCGGAATGTTGCTATGCCACTGTCGGCACTCACACCGGCACCTGTAAAAACTACAATCTTTTTCTTCTGTTCCATAATCAATGTCCTATATTTGAAACCATTACTGAAATCAAGCGCAATATAGCATTTTTATTCCGTACTGCATTTAAACTGTTGAAAAATATTTATCTTTGAAAAAGAATACAAGCAGACAATATTATATAATATACCAACAACCGAAAGACACCCTTTAGAGCCATTCCTGCCAAAGAATGCAAAAATCCTGATGCTCGGCAGTTTTCCACCACAGCCGTCACTCTTTTTCTTTGTGGAACAGAACGATTATTCAACTTTTTTCATACATTTGCCATACAAGTAATAAACAACGCAAATATGAAAAGACTCATGCTCCTCACATTGCTTTCAGCAATGACATTACTGGCCAATGCACAGGACAAGACCATCATCATAACCGAGAACGGCCGACCATACACCAACCAGACATGGTTCTATTCAGGAAAAGGGAAGGCTTTGCAAGAGGACAAGATAAAGAAGCATTGGAACCAGGAGGAAAGGAGAATTACTTCGGCGGCCTACACAAAGAATGGTTGGTTCGTCACAATGGCTAAAAACACGGGGATAGGAAAGCAGACATACAAATACTCCACCTCGTGGCCCGAAGATTGGATAAAGGAGAAGTGGAACGAAGACTACAGAATCACATCCATATCAAGAGGAAAAGATAAATGGCTTGTAGTAATGTCCAAAGGGCACGACTACTGGATGCAGTGCTATCGTCGGGACGAATTGTCAAACATAAAGAGTTGGATAAAGCACAATTGGGACAAAGGATATTACATCACCAATGCCACTTATGACGGAGCCTTGTGGACTGTGGTAATGAGCCAGACCAAAGAATTCACATCACAGGGTTATTTCCTTGCCGACAATTACGACAAGATGGCGGCAGAAATAAGGGAGGATGTATGGGGTAATGACCTTTGCATTCACCTGATTGAATCCGACGGCGATGATTTCTTTGTAGTATATGGCAGACACAACGATTGCGACAATTCACAGAATTACTCTGTAAACAATTCAAACATAAGCAAATACATCAAGAAGAGATGGGATAATTCATACCACATCACATACATAGGTGGCGGTTCGGCCAACCAGAACACAAAACCGCACCCATGCAGCGGCGCCACAGGCATGCGCACCGGGGAATTATATTATAGAAACGACAATTATCAGGTAGGGGATTTCAAGTTCTACTATACGAACGGCAAATATATGGTCGAGACAAGCCTGAGCGGAATGGCTCACAAGCATGCCGTCCGCTACATCCTGCATGGAGAAACAGACGATTCCTACATATTCCGCCAATGCATATTGCACGACAACGGCAGAATGGAATTACCCATTCACACACCACAAATGACAGTATCAAAAGATTGGAGCCGTATTGTCATTGAAAAGACCATCTTCGGCAACGGTATCATTCTGACCGAGGAGATTACACAATCGGAATACGACAAGATTAACCAGACAAAGGACATTTATCCCCAACAATAACCGCAAGCCCATTAAAATAGCCAATCAAGACAAGCATAAAACAACCATGAACAATATAAGCGAAAGACACCCTTTAGAGCCATTCCTGCCTGCAAACGCAAAAATATTGATGCTCGGCAGTTTTCCACCGCCACGGGCACGGTGGAGCATGGAATTCTTTTATCCTAACTGGATAAACGACATGTGGCGAATTTTCGGTTACATCTTTTATAATAATAAGCACCATTTCGAAATAAAAGGCGAGAAACGCTTTTGCAAAGAGAGTATAGAACAATTCTGCCACGAGAAAGGCATTGCGCTGTACGACACCGCCAGCGAGGTTGTACGCTTGAAGGACAATGCTTCGGACAAATTTCTTGATGTGGTTACTGTCACAGACATATTGGCGTTATTGGAACAGATTCCACATTGCACAGCTATTGTTACAACCGGAGAAAAAGCCACCGATGTTATAACACATACATTCGGTTGTGAGAAACCTGCTGTAGGCTGCATGTCAAAAATAATTGCAAACGGGAAAGAGTTGCATTTCTGGCGTATGCCGTCATCATCAAGAGCATACCCTCTGGCATTGGAGAAGAAGGCGGAAGCATACAGAATTATGCTTATGGCAGAGGATGTTTAAGTGTAAAAAAACATCTTCGTCGTAAAAAAAACAACAAAGTTTTTACTTTGTCAAAAAAACTATATATATTTGTATATTGATTGTTGTATTATGACAGAGAACGACAGAACTATTATTGCGAACTTTGAAGAGAAACTACACCGCCTTGTTTTTGAATACAAGCAGAAAAAAGAACGCAATAAGGAACTGACAGCAACACTCCAACAGAAAGAAAATACACTCAAAGAGTTGGAACAGCGCTGTATCGCACTCGAAAAGAGTTACGACAATCTTAAGCAAGCGAAGATATTGAGTCTCAGCGACAATGCTGTAAACGAGACCAAAGAGAAAATATCCAAGCTGGTGCGTGAAATTGACCGTTGCATCGAGTCGTTGAAAAAATAGAACACCTTTGCATATGGAAGATAGAAAATTGGTAATTAACCTTATAATTGACGGCATTGCATATCCGCTTACCGTAAAGGCAAGCGAAGAACCATACTACAGACAGGCTGCACGTTTGGTAAACAATACGCTGTCGCTATATAAAGAGCTTTTTACAGGCGAAGAAGGAGTTCGCGTAATGACCATGGTTGCCCTTGACATTGCGTTCAACTCTGTTAAAGGGGAGAACAACAGCAATCCTGTTGAACTCATGCGTAAGATAAACGAATTGACACGCCTTGTAGAAAACACATTAGAGGACTGATTATACCTTGACAATTTACAATTTCACGCATTGCAACAAAGGCAAACAGGTTTCCTGTTGCCCTGACGGCAATGCGTTTTATTATATATAAAATTTATAACTATATGGACATCAAAACATTAATCATTGGATTGGCAGCCCTTGCAATAGGTTTCGTATGCCAATATTTGATAAACAGATTCGGTTTGAAGGCAAAGCGTCAGCGTATAATCGACGATGCGCACAAAGAGGCCGAGGTAATCAAAAAGAACAAGTTGCTGGAAGTAAAGGAGAAATTCCTGAACAAGAAGGCAGAACTTGAGAAAGAGATTTCGCAGCGTAACAACAAGATTCAGCAGGCTGAACACAGCCTTAAGCAGCGCGAGGTACAGTTCAACCAGCGCAACGAAGACCTTCAGCGTCGCAAGAACGAACTTGAAACCTTGAAGGACAACCTTGATGCGCAGAAGAACGTATTGGAGCGCAAGCAGGAAGAACTTGACAAGTTACATGCACAGGAGCGCGAAAAGCTCGAGAGCATCAGCGGTCTGTCGGCAGAAGAGGCAAAGGAACGCCTTGTGGAGTCTCTGAAAGAGGAGGCAAAGAGCGAAGCGGCATCATACATCAACGATATCATAGACGATGCAAAGATGACTGCAAACAAAGAGGCAAAGAAGATTGTAATCCAGACAATACAGCGTGTTGCTACCGAAACAGCAATCGAGAACTCTGTTACAGTATTCCACATTGAAAGCGATGAGATGAAGGGACGTATCATCGGTCGTGAAGGACGTAACATCCGTGCACTCGAGGCTGCTACAGGTGTAGAAATTGTTGTAGATGACACACCCGAGGCAATTGTTTTGAGCGCATTCGACCCTGTACGTCGCGAGATTGCACGCCTTGCACTCCACCAGCTTGTTGCTGACGGACGTATACACCCCGCACGTATTGAAGAGGTTGTGGCAAAGGTAAAGAAACAGATTGAGGAAGAGATTATCGAAACAGGTAAGCGCACCACAATAGACCTTGGTATCCATGGTATGCACCCCGAGCTTATCCGTATCATAGGTAAGATGAAATACCGTTCATCATACGGTCAGAACCTGTTGCAGCACGCACGCGAAACTGCCAACCTTTGTGCTGTGATGGCCGCCGAACTTGGTTTGAACCCCAAGAAGGCAAAACGTGCCGGACTATTGCACGATATTGGTAAGGTACCCGATGAGGAGACCGAATTGCCACACGCAGAGTATGGTATGAAGATTGCCGAGAAATATAAGGAGAAAGCAGATATCTGCAATGCCATCGGTGCTCACCACGATGAGGTGGAGATGACTAGCCTTATTGCTCCAATCGTTCAGGTTTGTGATGCAATCTCTGGTGCACGCCCCGGTGCACGTCGCGAAATTGTTGAGGCATACATCAAGCGTCTGCACGACCTTGAGCAGCTTGCAATGTCATACCCCGGCGTTACCAAGACATACGCTATCCAGGCTGGTCGCGAGTTGCGCGTAATCGTCGGTGCAGACAAGATTGACGACAAGCAGACCGAATTGCTGTCGGGCGAAATTGCAAAGAAGATTCAGGACGAGATGACTTACCCCGGACAGGTAAAGATCACTGTAATCCGCGAAACACGCGCAGTAAACTACGCAAGATAAGATATTGCTATCAGTTTGCTAATGCTCCACAAAAAAGACTTCTCAATATATTGAGAAGTCTTTTTTGTGGAGCTAGAGGGAGTCGAACCCTCGTCCAAACAGGGAAACAATATGCTTTCTACACGCTTAGTCATCGGTAAGATTTTCGAGCGTAGGCAAGACC
>CAJGDP010000031.1 GCA_904502235.1 uncultured Bacteroidaceae bacterium | reverse complement strand
TCAATTAGGCATTGAGCTGTGCAAGCCTAAGAAAGTGGGCGACTATCTAATTATTGGGACAGATAAACTGCCAAAGATTAAAAAGGCAATGAAGAGGCGAGGAATCACCAAAGCACAATATGCGGTTGCTCCTGTAGATATATTTAATTCAGATTTCTTAGAAGACGTGAAATAATCACATAAAAGCCAACCTACCCATTCAATAGTAAGTTGGCTTTCTTTTTCATAACAGCACAATAGGATGTTGTGGATTACTTTCTTTGATTTTTAAATTTTTGACAAGCAGTAAAATACCACGATATACATTAAATTGAAGTGCTTAAAAAAGATTCAGCCACGCAGTGATTTATCGCTGTCGAGGGTTGCAAAAAGCGAACACTTTGTGTAAATTTGCATTGAAGAAATGTTTACCGGATGTTTACCGATAGATATTTCGAGAGTTAATTAACAGGTAGATATATTGCTTGCAACGGCTTTTAGCTCAGTCGGTTACACGTGCTGAATTTGCAAAATTCAGCATGTTTGGCAACAGACTCATAATCTGGAGATCCTAGGTTCAAGTCCTAGATGGCCCACACATAAGAGAATCGCATTTGCGATTCTCTTTTTTTGTCCAAACGACCTTTTTTACTACATTCGCAAAAAGTCAAAACCACAATCTCAAACAGGCTTTTACAGAAACATACTAGAATTGATTTTTACTCACCAGAATTATGAAACGATTCATTCTGTTCATTTGTCTGATATTTTTTGTCACAGTGCCCATATATCTTCATTGTGAAAAGAAGGTAACCAGATTCGAGCTACCTATAGGTGAGCTTAAGTGGACAGACAAGAGACCCGAAAAAGCAAAAATGTGCATACCTGCCGCCTTTACCGACGAGCAAGGTCAAATTCTTGGTGCTTACAGGATTGACGGGAAAGCCTATGACGCGAACAAAACCATGGTAATGAAAGTCTCCCTGAAAGGAGATATGTTCTATATCAGCAAACATTGGATGAGCGACAACGGTTTCCAGCAACTGACATTGGTCAACAACTCAAAAGCGATGAAGTTCCACGACTCTCGTAAAGCAATCCGCAGAGCATTATGCAAAGACAAGAACGGAACGTTCATTCTGCAATCCAACTATCCAATGACCATGTCAGATTTTGCAGAGGAGTGTGGCAAACGTAGCACCAATGCCACCTACCTTGATATGGGAGAATATGGCTACGGATATATCAAAAGCAGATTTTTCACTCGCCATCTTTACATATGGGGGTTCTTCAGCAAAGACAAACAGACCAATTGGTTGTATATAGAATAATGGTCATCTTAAAAAACTTATTGACGTAAAAATATTCACTCATTTGAGAAGGAATAAGGCATATCATCGGTTGCCGTGCCACGTGTTTCGACGTGGTGCGGCAACATTTCGAAATAGAGGTTTGCACCGCCCGACAGAGCACTGTGCTTAAGATAATTACGACTATATTCCTTGCCATTAAAAAGCATCTTGCCAATATACAAATTATCTTTGCTATTCTGCGGAGCATCTATGACAATTCTGTTGCCGTTTTCGAGATTTATTACAGCATGCCTGAACAGCGGTGCACCAAGCACATACTCATCACTTGCAGGACACACGGGGTAGAATCCCAATGCCGAGAACACATACCATGCCGATGTCTGTCCGTTGTCCTCATCACCACAATAGCCATCGGGTGTGGGTGAATACATCCTCTCCATAACCTGGCGCACACGGTACTGCGCCTTCCAAGGTGCTCCGGCATAATTGTAGAGATATATCATATGTTGTATGGGCTGATTGCCGTGTGCATAGTTTCCCATGTTCATTACGGTCATTTCACGTATCTCGTGGATGGGAAAACCGTAGTAACTGTCGTCGTAATGCGGTGGTACGGCAAAAACAGAGTCGAGCATCTGCACAAAGGCTTCCTTGCCACCCATAAGGTCTACAAGCCCCTGTACATCGTGGAACACCGACCATGTATAGTGCCAGCAGTTGCCCTCGGTGAAGTTACCACCCCACTTCAAGGGTGAAAAGCCCTCCTCGAACGAACCGTCGAGTTTTCGTCCACACATAAGATTATACTCCTTGTGGAAAAGATTTCTATAATTCATCGCACGCTTTTCCAGTTCACGCAGTTCCTTCTTTGGACGGTTCAATGCCTTTGCCACCTGCAGGATACACCAGTCGTTATAAGAATACTCAAGAGTACGTGCCGCGCTTTCATTTATTCCGGCATCACATGGTACGTAGCCCAATTTATTGTAATATCCATAACCCAATCTGCCTGTTGAAGGCACTGTAGGATGCACAGCGGTTGTACCATGCAAAAGTCCGTCATACAACGTTTTCGAATCTTCCACACGCACACCCTTTACAAAGGCATCGGCAAGCACCGACGCGGAATTGTTTCCTACCATACAGTTGCGATGCCCCGGACTTGCCCACTCAGGAAAGAATCCGCTCTCGCGGTAAGCATTTAGCAGACCTTCCTGTATCTCCTTGTTTACAGACGGATAGACAAGATTCAACAAAGGGAAAAGTGAACGGAATGTATCCCAGAAACCGGTATCGGTATATAAATAGCCGTTTTCTACCTTACCGTTATATGGACTGTAATGCACTATATCTCCCGAAGGTGATATTTCGTAGAACTTGCGTGGAAAAAGCAAGGAGCGGTAAAGGCACGAATAGAATGTACGCATCTGGTCCGTTGTTCCGTCAACTTCTATTTTTCCAAGCACCTCGTTCCAACGGGAGTGCCCTTTTGCTACAAGGGCATCGAATGTATCATTGCCCAATTCCTGCAAATTAATCTCGGCCTGTTCTATGCTTATGAACGATGATGCCACTCTTGCATGCACAACTTCACCACGCTTTGTGGAAAATCCCACCACTGCCCCCGTATGGAAAGCATCGCTGCTCAATCTGTCTTTGGCAAGAGTTATCCTGTCGGTACCCCCGTTGCCTGCAAATGTTCCGCAATACTCAAACGGTGTGTCGAACTGCACCACAAAGTAGTTACGGAAATTTTCAGGTACTCCACCGCTGTTACGTGTCGTATAGCCTACTATTTTGTTTTCCTCGGGAATTATCCTGATATACGAACCGTTGTCATAGGCATCTATCACCACATAGGAGTCCGCCTCCGGAAATGTAAAACGGAACATTGCCGCACGTTCTGTCGGCGTTATCTCTGTAACAATGTCATAGTCGGCAAGATATATCTTGTAATAGTGCGGATGCGCCTCCTCGCTCTTATGTGAGAACCAGCTTGCACGTTCAGCCTCATCCATCGACGGCATTCCAACCACAGGCATAATGGAGAACTGTCCGTAATCGTTTATCCAAGGACTTGGCTGATGCGTCTGTTCAAAGCCATATATCCTGTTGGATGTGTATGTATACTGCCAGCCATCCCCCATTCTGCCTGTTCGCGGAGTCCAGAAATTCATTCCCCACGGCATAGCAATGGCAGGATAGGTATTCCCAGCCGATAGTTCAAACGAAGACTGCGTACCCATCAGTGGATTTACATACTGTACATAATCCTGCTTCTGTCCATATACGACAGATGCAAGGAACAATAATATATAAAGTGCTTTTTTCATGAGCGTTTCCATATTTTTTCAAAGATAATCAGTTTTTCACAATAGACACCTATGTTACCATACAAATGTTTTTGGGACTATATTTTGTTTTCATATACATAAACCTTATCTTCGCATAGAAACATTCATAAAAATTCATATTTGCTCTTTTTGATATATAAAATGTCGTTTATCACGGCTTTATTAATGGTCAAAGTGAAATTTTATTTAATTTAAGAGAACATTTTACCTTTTTTTTAGGTTTGTTCAACAAAAAGCGATTATTTTGCTGAATAAAAGAAAAATTACGATAATGAAAGAGAATATTGTAAGACCTGCCAATGGAAAACTTGGCGTTATGTGTGTGGGACTGGGTGCGGTAACAACAACTACTATCATTGGAACATTGATGGCACGCAAGGGACTTGCAAAACCGGTAGGTTCATTTGCTTGCGAAGGCATAATGCGTATAGGCAAGGGTAAGGAAAAGTGCTATAAGGAGGTAAAGGACATTATTCCTATTGCAGAACTCAACGACATTGTATTCGGTGCATGGGATTTGTACGAGGATGACGCATATGATGCTGCCATAAAGGCAAATGTACTCAAACTTCAGGATATAGAACCCGTAAAGGATGAGTTGAAAGCCATACGTCCATACAAGGCTCTGTTCGACAAGAACTATGCAAGCAATATCGACGGTCCTAATGTAAAGACCGGCGACAGCCGTTGGGATTTGACAGAACAGTTGCGTGAAGACATCCGCAGTTTCAAAGAAGAGAATGGTTGCGAACGTGTTGTGGTTATATGGATTGCAAGTACAGAAAAATTCATTCCACGCAACGACGAGGTTCATGGCAGCATAAAGGCTTTTGAAGCAGCGATGAAGGCAAACGATGTTGCGAACATTGCGCCCAGTATGTGCTATGCCTATGCGGCAATGCGCGAGGGTTGCCCATTCGTAATGGGTGCGCCTAACCTTTGTGTGGATATTCCTGCCATGTGGGAGCTTGCCGAAGAGACAAAGACTCCTATCACAGGTAAGGACTTCAAGAGTGGACAGACAATGATGAAAACCATTCTTGCACCGGCATTCTTCACACGTCAGCTGGGTGTAACAGGCTGGTTCTCTACAAATATACTTGGCAACCGCGACGGTCTGGTACTCGACAATCCCGAAAACTTTGAGACAAAACGCCGCAGCAAGACATCGGCACTCGAAAATATCCTCGACAGCGATGTATATCCCGACCTCTACAGCGACATTTACCACAAGGTACGCATCAACTACTACCCTCCACGCGGAGACGAGAAGGAGAGCTGGGACAATATCGATATTTTCGGTTGGATGGGTTATCCTATGACCATAAAGGTAAATTTCCTTTGCCGCGACTCCATATTGGCTGCGCCATTGGTACTTGACCTTATTCTGTTCAGTGACGTTGCTCTGCGTGCAAGCGAATACGGCATACAGGAATTCATGTCGTTCTATTGCAAGGCTCCTATGCACAAGGATGGTGAAAAACCTGTACACGACCTCTTCAAGCAGTTTGCCATGCTAAAGAACAAGATACGCGAATTCGCGGGATACGAGGCCGACCAGGAACTCGACTAAGCACAGACACAAGACAACAGAAACAGAGATGAAAGTCAAAAACTCAAGGCTCGACGCCATAAGACTCATACTTTCAACACAGGATATAGGCAGCCAGGACGAATTGTTGAAGGAGCTTGCCAAAGAGGGTTTCAAACTGACACAGGCAACTCTCTCACGCGATCTGCATCAGTTGCGTGTGGTAAAGACTGTTGCCGCTGAAGGACGATACAAATATCAGCTTCCACGCCAGCATAGATTCCGCCACGACGAAAACGACAGCAACATCCATCCGGTTACAGCCCAGCAGGAAGCCAACGGTTTCCTGTCCATAAGATTTTCAGGAAACATTGCTGTTATCCGCACAAAACCGAGCTATGCCGGAACATTGGCTTACAATATCGACAACTGCGATTTTCCGGAAATCATAGGAACTATAGCAGGCGATGATACGGTAATGCTTATCATTGCGGAAGATACGACAAAGGGAAGCGTTCTGAAAGTTTTGAGAAACATAATCCCGAACATTTGACAAAAACAGAATATTATATATGATTAAAGTTGGTATTATCGGTGGTGCAGGATATACAGCCGGCGAATTGATTCGTCTGCTGGTTTATCACCCCGAAGTTGAGATAAAGTTCATACATAGCAACAGTAATGCAGGAAACCGCATTGCAGATGTCCATTCCGGGCTGCACGGAGACACAGACCTTGTGTTCACCGACAAGATGCCTTTTGAGGAGATAGACCTGCTGTTCTTCTGCACAGCCCATGGCGAGACACGCAAATTCATTGAAAGCCATGCTTTCCCCGATGAAATGAAAATAATAGACCTTTCAATGGACTACCGTATAAAGAGTCACGACCACGACTTTATATATGGTTTGCCCGAATTGAACCGTCGCGCCACATGCAAGAGCCGTTATGTAGCAAATCCCGGTGGTTTTGCCACATGTATTGAATTGGGTCTGTTGCCATTGGCAAAGGAACAGTTGCTGAAGGGCGACATATCGGTCAATGCAATAATGGGATGTACTGGCGAAGGAGCACACCAGTCGGAAGCCACACGCAGCAGCTGGAGAAACAACAACATCTCGGTATACCGTCCATTCCAGCACCAGCATATTCCGGAGATTATGCAGAGCATCAAGCAGCTGCAGCCCGATTATGACGGTTCAATAGATTTCATTCCCTATCGTGGTGATTTCCCACGTGGAGTATTCGCGACACTGGTGGTTAAGTGCGACCTCGACATAGAGACAATCTACAAGATGTACGAGAGTTATTACGACCGTGATTCATTCACACATATAGTAAGCAAGCCATTGGATTTGAAACAGGTGCTCAACACCAACAAATGCTTGATACACCTTGAAAAACATGGCAACAAACTGCTTATAACATCGGTTATCGACAACATGCTCAAGGGAGCAAGCGGACAGGCGGTGCATAACATGAACCTGCTGTTCGGACTTGCCGAAACCGTGGGACTACAATTCAAGCCATCAGGTTTCTGAACATACAACGAGGTTGTGCACGCACAACCTCGTTGATTTTATCTGAATCACCATTTCTCAAGGATTTTTCTCGCCTCCTCATTTCCGCCATCGGCAGACTGACGATACAGTTCTCTTGCCCGTGTATTGTTACGTCTGACAACATATCCATAACGATAACAATCCCCAAGAACTTTTGTGCCAAGGTTATCGCCTTGGGAATGCAGAGCCGTTGCACACCTATAAACCTGCGCATAATCGTTATTCCGTATTGCTGCATTCATTATCAGCACAAGAGCATCACGATGCCCCTTTCCTGCTGCGCGATAAATACAATTCATGGCATAACCGAGTTCCTCGTCCTTGAAGTCGGGATTGGTTTTAGCGAGCAAAACGCCATATAAATACAAACCTTCGGCATCATCCTGCAGTGCAGACTGCCTTAACCACTTACGGGCAGCAACCACGTCGGCTTCAACAAATCGCCCTTCCTTATAGAATCTGCCCAGAACATTCATGGCTGCGGCACTGCCTAACTGTGCGGAACGGCTATAATAGCAGAATGCAAGAGAATCGTTCTGTGCCACATGAATCCCCAACATATACATTGAACCGAGATGCAACAATGCTGTAGGCTCTCCCATGTCTGCAGCTCTAAAAAAAAGAGTAAAAGCCTTTTCGTGATTACGGGCTACCCCCAAAGCATTCATATAGGCAATACCCAGATTTGTAAAGGCCGGAGGATAATCAAATTCCAACAATTCGCTCCAGCACTCCGTTGCTGAAACGTAATGACCGTTATTATAGTAGTTTGTTGCTTCCGCGTTCCTGCTACGACAATATTCCAAGGTTACAGTGTCTATGCTATCATTATCTTCAACAATAGTATTGCCAAAAGACGGCAAAGCACATAGCATCAACAGCAATAGGATGATACCATACCTATAACGACAAGCCTTCATGGGATATTACATTTTCAGCCACTCTGCCGGATTGAGTTTCTTCTTTTCTTCGCGCAACTGGAACAACATACGTGGATTACCCTCCTTGGCATCGACAGCAATATCACCTATTATATCGCCTGCCTTTATATTCTCTCCTCCGCTCACGCGCACATTGGCAAGATTGCAATATACCGAAATATACTTGCCGTGACGCACAAGAACAAAGATGTAGTTTCCGGTATCGAGTACCGCGGTTACCTTTCCGTCAAAGATACAACGCGCCTGTGCACCCTTACTACCCTCGAAAGTAATACCTCCTGTATTGATGGGAACATTTCCCTTACCCGATATGGCATTCTTTACTCCATAGCCCTCTACAACAAGATAAGGTCCTGTTATAGGTATAGGAAGTTTCTTCTTGTTATTCAGGAACGAACCAGACATTGCAGCTATACCGGCATCTTCCTTATATTCGGGAGTTCCCTTTTTAGTAGAAGAACCGCTGCTCTTCTTAGCCTCCTCGGCTCTCTTCTTTGCAGCCTTCTCTTCTGCTATGATACGTTCAATCTCACGGTCGATTGCCTTGTTGAGTTTCTGCAGATCGGCACGTTTCTTCTTGAGTTCGCGTTCTACCTGTTTCGATTCCCTTTTCAGCGACTCAACAATCTTGCGCTGTTCCCTTTCGAGCGACTGCAATTTTGCACGTTCCGCATCCTGCTCTTTGAGCGACTGCTTCTTGAGAAGATGCGTTGCCTGCAAGCCTGCACGTTTCACCTCAAGGGTTGCAATCTGCAGTTTGAGACTTTCGGCAAGTCTCTTGTGGGCATTCATGTATTCGCCGGTGTATCTGTAACGACGGACCATGGTATTGAAATCGTCTGCCGAAAAGATAAATGCAATCTTACTCTGGAAATTACTGTATTTACGTGCACGGCGCAGAGCCTCGGCATACTGCATGCGCGACTGCTCCACAATCTTCTCCTGACGTTCTATCTCACGGTCATAGAGAGTTATTTCGTTCTCAATAGCCTTGACTTCGTTCTGCAACAGACCTATAAGAGTCTTCACCTCCTTAATCTGTGCATTAATTATATCGAGGTTATTCAAACGGCTCTTAACGTCCTTCTGCGACGAGAGCAATATCTTCTCCTTCTCGGTTATCTCCTTACGCAACGTTCCTGCCTGTTCACGCATTTTCTTTACAGATGCACTCTGCGCCGAAATCCCCGAGAACGACAAGAAAAAAGCAAGAAACGCTACCGTCAGTATTTTAAGTATTCTATTCATTCAAACTTTGTGTTTATGCCATATTGACAATTTTACATCTTGTCAAGATATTTGAGCATCTGCTCAGGATTACACTTTCTGTACGATGTGACACGTCGTGGGGCAAACGTAAAATTGCCTGTATCAACCCTATCAAGTACAAACTGTAACGAAGCGGCATCTCCCGTGCCATGAAGAGTCAGTTGTATCGTGTGCGGAAAGGTTACACCGGCTACCGTATAGAAATCGGAATAACGACATATGACTTTACCGCCATCGGCATGCTGTCCCTCGCTTTGTACAAGTTCACCGGTAGATTTGTCGACATAGAATCTGTACACAATACCGTTAGTCTCCTTTGTAGTTACCGTCACACATTCCCCTTCTGCCGAGCAGGTCATATCATCCAGTGCCTGCAAGAACGGACGTCCGTCGGGTGAAAACATTCTGTTCAGCAAAACCGATTCAAGCATTCGGTAGTCGATTCCGGTTTTCTGAAGGAACGACACCTCGGAATATGCGACATCGGTATACTCCTTTCCGACCTTGTATATAAGACGCATATTCTGCGGCATGAATTCCACACAAGCCAATTCCACAAGACCTAGTGCCGTTACACCAATCTGCACGCCTTCTCCCGACTTTATACGCATTGTGCCTTTGGCCGAGAAAGATTTGCCATCCACATCTACAGACAATCTGGCATTGCCCGACAGACATGTACGTTGTGACGCCACCGAGGGAGAGGATGTTATCAGTTCCATACTCTCCACATCTATTTTCTTTGTCTCTACCGCACTCTTCTTTGTCTGACATCCCACCAGGAACATTGAGAAGAAGAGTATTGCTACCAATATCCTATTTCCTGTATTTTGCATCCTTACAATATCTACGTGACTTTATTTTCTTTTCAAGTATAACTGAATAATCACCGGCTTCCTGCGCCTTTGTCCAATACAGGACAGCCTTTTCAATATCGCCACACTTTGCATACACATCACCGCAATGGTGGTATACGTCAGGCGAAGCAGTATCAAGAAGCGACAGGAGTTTTTCGGCATAAGCCCTTGCCTCCTCGTAACGTTCAAGTTTGAAAAGCACCCACATATATGTGTCAAGACATGTTATATCATCAGGTTGTGCCACAATTGTCCTATAACTCATATCAAGGGCGCGCTCCAGCTCTTCTCCGGCAACAGCAAGGTAATATGCATAATTATTGAGTGCATTCATATTGGCATCATTGTAGACCAATGCCGAGTCATATGCCTGCATACATTCACTCATCATATCAAGGTCGTAATAGATGCCACCCAATTGGGCATACACAGCAGACACCATCTCGGGGGCCGAATCCTCAGAACGTCTCTCAAGCCCCTGTACATAGGTTTCTATACTCTCTTCAACATTATCGAGCATATATGCCGACAGACCTTTGTAGAAATAAAGGTCGAGTATATCGGGGCAATAGAGAATCGCATCCTCGGAATATTTATATACTGCCTCAATATCGTTCAGATCTATGGCATACTCCAACAGAGCAACTATCACTCGGATATTGTCGGGCTCAAAAGAGAGTATCTTCTCCAATACTGGCACAATGCTATCGGGCGAAGCCTGTATGAAAGTGAGATATTCAGAATATACACCCGCAATTCCAAGTTCATCGAACGGCAATTCCGACATCTCGCGCATGAAATCACTCACATGTGCCGAATCCTTTGGATAGCGATACCTGACATAGCTCACCAACATATTGGTGCGATGCTCCGACAGCAGGTTCTCACATTTCAGAAGACGTTCTATTGTATTGCAATACAACGAATCGTCCTCTATCGTGGAATACAAATCTGCCAGCGAGTTCAATGTATAGATATCATCAGACTTTATTTCAAGCACCCTGTTATAAATCTCCAAAGCCTTGTCTCTGTTACCGAAAGCCGCATAGGTATCACCAAGAGTTGCCAGATAGCGCAAATCATCGGGCGACTCTGCCAACAGCCCCTGTAGTGTAGCAATGGCATTCAGGCTGTCTCCCATATTCACGTAATGACCTACTTTATGGTATGCAAAATCCTCGCCGGAGCCCTCTATTCTTTCAAGTTTTTCAAGAGTCTCCACCGCCTTTGAATAGTATCCGGTCTCGGCATATATAGTATACAGATACTTGTATATCTGACTCTTTGAGTTGCTGTGTTCAAGCAACTTTTCAAAAACTTCCACAGCCGAACCGGCATCATTGGCATTCAGATAATAGTTGACAAGAGCCTTGCTGTAATAGAAATTCGACGGATCGGCATCTACTATGCGCTTGAGCATATCGTGTACAAGGGTGTCCTTTTTCAGCATGGAATAGAATGCTGAAAGGTCGTACATCACAGTAAGGGAAGAGGGGTCGAGAGCATGACAATGTTCAAGCAGCTCAAAACAGCGGTCGAGGCTGTCCTGGTCCAGATACGAACGCGCCTGAAGATAATAGTACTCAACGGCACGCGCACGCGCTACAGAGTCGGAGACTCCGAAGCGTTTCTGAGCCATTGCCGGCATGCACAGCAACACCAGCACGGCAAATATCAGGACCTTAAAGCGTGCCATATAAATATACAATCAATCTATCTATCACACACCGGTGTGTCCGAAACCACCGGCGCCACGTTCCGTTTCGCCAAGCACCTCAACTTCGCACCACTCTACCTGTTCATGACGCGCTATAACCATCTGTGCTATACGCTCACCATCGGCAATGGTAAAAGGTTCGTTGGAAAGGTTCACAAGAATAACGCACACCTCACCACGATAATCAGCATCCACTGTTCCGGGAGAGTTAAGCACAGTTATACCCTTCTTGATTGCCAAACCGCTACGTGGACGCACCTGAGCCTCAAAGCCTGCAGGCAACGCCATATAAAGTCCTGTAGGCACCAATGCGCGCTGAAGGGGTTCAAGCACAATAGGTTCATCGAGATTGGCTCTCAAATCCATTCCGGCAGAAAGGTTAGTTGCATATGCCGGCAACTGATGTTTCGATTTGTTTATAATCTCTACTTTCATAAATTCCATAAATTAAAAACTCCGGGCATTGATAATTGTTCCCGAAGGGGTTATAATCAATTATTCTTATTTTTCTGTATAAAGGATTCGATATAGCGCACACGTATATCGTCGAGCATTTCGTCCACGGCTATAAGAAGCCCCGTCTCCTGTACATTTCCAAAATCATAGTTTACTGCAGTACCGAAGACACGCATTGTGGGCGACACCCCTATATAGGCATTCACCATTGGCGGTATGGAGACTCCCTGGTTACGAACTTCCTGTTTGAGCAACCTGTAATTTTCCTTGAAATTATCCTTGCAGAAAACCGTTTTGAACTCAGCCTCGTCGCTTTCCAAAGCCAAAGGAGAGAATGGCTGCACCAGTTTATCCTTATCGGGGAAGAATTCACGCAAGAAATAAAGTATCATATCGCGTGCCTTCACCGGATAAGAGGGATACATTGTAACCTTTCCGAAAAAATATTTCATTCCGGGCAGAACGACCGTCAATGCACCAAGACCATCCCACAAGTTATCCAACGCATAAAGACTTTTTGCCCCCATACGTGTTGACTGATACTCCAATGCTACAAATGCACGTCCAAGTTCAACAGTATACGGCAGAAACTCCTTTACGAACTTTTCGGAAAAATCGAACATTCCATGAGCCGTAGCTATCATCGGTTTGCCCTCCGCATCGAAACGGATATCTTTACCATAGATGAAACGGTAACCTCCAATAATGTCGTTGTTATCGGGATTCCACACAACAAGTTGCTTGTAAGGAACCTCCATGGTATCGTATTCATCAATATCCACATCTTTTCCTGTTCCACCACCTGCGGCACGGAAAGCAATCTCGCGCAGACGTCCTATCTCGCGCATCACATTGGGTGCTTCCGCAGCCGTTACCACATAAATTTCATTTCCACTGCGGTTTGTGGTACGCAAAAATCTATCTGCAGTAAGTTCTGCCTTTAGAAGTTCTTTTGAAACAGGAGCTATAATATCATTCATTGTATGCAAGAATTATAATGTATAAACAAGTTCTTTAACATGCTGTGCCCACTCTGCTGCACTCTTCGACTTATCGAACGTCTGCCAGGGAATAGGCTTGCCAATAGTTACCTTGAATGTCTTGTTCCTGTTCTTGAACATCTCATCGGCAAGATAGAGCATGGCGATGTTGAATTTCAACCCCAACATCCTGTTTATATTTGCCACGCGGTAGAAGAACTTGGAATTCTCGCCTTCAAAATGTATGGGAACAATATCGCGTTTGGAAGCAATACTCTTGGTAACAAAAGTCTTTTTCCACTCAAGATCACGGATTACACCTTTTCTCTTACGGGAACATAGACCTGCCGGGAACATAACAATATGGTTGTCGCTTTCAAATGCGGCGTTTACCTGTTGAGGGAAATTTCGTGCCTGAGAGCCTGTCTTGTTTACAGGTATCCAGAATGACGATATCTGTGGAATATTCATCAGGAGGTCGTTTACAAGAAACTTAATCTTGCCCTCATATTGTGGCGAGAGGATATAAGCCAATCCCAGACCGTCCTGTGCACCAAGAGGGTGATTACTTACAAAAGTAAGACGACGTCCGTCCTTGGGAAGATTCTCCAAGCCATTAACCTCAAAAGAGTTGTTGAAGAATCCCATGAAAGCCTCGATGAAGTCATAATCCCTCTTATCGCCATACAATTCTAGAAAGCCGTTCATTTCGTCCTGGTGAATAATTTTCTTGAGATACGAAATCAGGAAACGCGGAACAAAACGAGCCTTGTTTCCGGCTTTTGAAGCCAATACTGCTTCAACGTCAATTCGTATAGGTTTACTCATATCAGATTGTCCTATTTCTGTGTGTTTTACGCAAAATTAGGACTAAAAATCAAGAATACAAAAATATTTTAGACGAATATAGGGTATAACAAAACGAACGCACCAATCGGTGCGTTCGTTTTTACTTATTATTATACTTTTTATTCCTCGTCGTCTGAGAAATCAAGTGCGTTTCGTTTACTTGCCTGGACTCTCTCGTAATCCTCCTGTGAACCAACGATTATTCTGTTGAACTCACGCTGACCTGTACCGGCAGGAATCAAGTGTCCGCAAATAACGTTCTCCTTCATACCGAGCAAGTAGTCGCTCTTCATGTTGATTGCAGCCTCGTTGAGAACCTTTGTTGTCTCCTGGAACGATGCGGCTGACATGAAACTCTGTGTCTGGAGTGCAGCACGTGTAATACCCTGCAACACCTGTGTTGAAGTAGCAGGCTGTGCATCGCGTGCGACAACAGGCTTGAGGTCGCGGCGCTTGAGAGTACTGTTCTCGTCGCGCAACTTGCGGGTTGTGATAATCTGACCGGCTTTCAGGTTCTCTGAATCACCTGCATCAACAACAACCTTCTTACCCCAGATGCGGTCGTTCTCCTCCTGGAACTGGAGTTTGTCGACAATCTGCTGCTCAAGGAAGCGTGTATCACCAGGTTCGTTGATCTGCACCTTGCGCATCATCTGACGTACGATAATCTCAAAGTGCTTGTCGTTAATCTTCACACCCTGTGAACGGTATACGTCCTGTGCCTCGTTAACAATATACTCCTGAACTGCGGTAGGACCCTTGATTGCAAGGATGTCCGAAGGTGTAACGGCACCGTCCGACAATGGAGTACCGGCGCGTACATAATCACCGTCCTGTACAAGAATCTGCTTAGAAAGAGCAACAAGGTACTTCTTAACGTCACCAACCTTTGATGTTACAACAATCTCGCGGTTACCACGTTTTACCTTACCCATTGTTACCTCACCGTCGATTTCAGAAACCACAGCAGGGTTAGATGGGTTACGCGCCTCGAACAACTCGGTTACACGTGGCAGACCACCGGTGATATCACCCGCGCTACCGAACACACGTGGAATCTTAACCAAGATATCACCCGCCTTGAGAACATCGCCATCCTCTACAACAACGTGTCCGCCTACAGGCAAGTTGTAATGGTGGAGTGAATTGCCATTCTCGTCCTTGATGTGTACAGTAGGGATCTTGTTCTTGTCCTTAGACTCGATGATGACAATTTCGTGCAAACCTGTACTTTCGTCGGTTTCAACCTTATATGTAACATTCTCGATAACAGACTCGAATTCAACCTTACCGGCATATTCTGTTACGATAACAGCGTTGAATGGGTCCCAAGCAGCAATTACTTTGCCCTTCTCTACCAACTCATCCTCTGTAGCATACAACTTAGAGCCGTAAGGAATGTTGTGTGATGACAATACGATACCTGTGTTGACATCCACGAAACGAACCTCGCTCAAACGGCTTACAACAATCTTCACAGGTGTGCCGTCAGCCTCGATTGTATCAACTGTACGCAACTCCTCGAACTTGAGTTTAGAAGCATGCTTTGCTCTGATTGTAGCATCGGCAGCGATATTGGCTGCAGTACCACCGGCGTGGAAGGTACGGAGTGTAAGCTGTGTACCAGGCTCACCGATTGACTGTGCCGCGATGACACCGACAGCCTCACCCTTCTCAACCATGCGGCTTGTTGCAAGGTTGCGTCCGTAACACTTGGCACAAACACCGTGCTTAGACTCACAGGTAAGAACCGAACGGATTTCTACGCTCTCAATAGGAGATTTCTCAATCTCATCTGCGATTGCCTCTGTGATGAGTTCACCTGAATGAACAAGTATTTCACCTGTTGTAGGATGAACGACATCGTGTACAGAAACACGACCCATGATACGCTCACCGAGTGTAGCGATTGTCTCATCACCATTCTTGAGTGCTGTACAAACAAGACCACGCAATGTACCGCAATCCTCCTCATTGATGATAACGTCGTGTGAAACGTCTACAAGACGACGTGTCAAGTAACCGGCATCGGCTGTCTTAAGAGCAGTATCGGCAAGACCCTTACGAGCACCGTGAGAAGAGATAAAGTACTCAAGCACTGAAAGTCCCTCCTTAAAGTTCGAAAGAATAGGGTTCTCGATAATCTGTGCACCTTCTGAACCTGCCTTCTGAGGTTTAGCCATAAGACCACGCATACCTGAAAGCTGACGAATCTGGTCCTTAGAACCACGGGCACCGGAATCAAGCATCATGTATACTGAGTTGAAGCCCTGATCGTCGGTAGAAATAGTCTTCATAAGTACGTTTGCAAGGTCGGCATTAACGTGTGTCCACTCATCGACAACCTTGTTATAACGCTCCTTATCGGTGATAAGACCGAGGTTATATTCTGCAAGAATCTCTTCAACCTTCTCGTTACCCTTACGTACCAATTCCTCTTTCTCCTTTGGAATGATAACGTCATCAAGGTTGAACGAAAGACCACCCTTGAACGCCATCTGATAACCGAGGTTCTTGATACCGTCGAGGAACTCGGCAGAACGGGCAACACCCACACGCTTGATTACCTCTGTAATGATATCGCGAAGAGATTTCTTAGATATAATTGTATTGATGTATCCCATCTCGCGTGGTACAATCTGGTTGACGATGATACGTCCCACAGAAGTCTCGCGCAAAACGTTGATATAATTACCATTTTCATCGATATCCTCAACCATAACCTTAACAGGAGCATGAATAGCTACACGACCCTGGTTGTAAGCGATAAGAGCCTCTTCGGGACCGTAGAAAGTCATGCCTGAACCCTTGGCACCCTCGCGGAGCTTGGTAATGTAGTAAAGACCAAGTACCATATCCTGAGAAGGAACAGCAATAGGAGCACCGTTTGAAGGGTTAAGTATATTGTGCGACTGCAACATCAGCATCTGAGCCTCAAGAATAGCCTCGTTGCTCAAAGGCAAGTGAACAGCCATCTGGTCACCGTCGAAGTCGGCGTTGAACGCAGTACATGCAAGCGGGTGCAACTGGATTGCCTTACCCTCGATCATCTTAGGCTGGAAAGCCTGGATACCGAGACGGTGAAGTGTCGGAGCACGGTTGAGCAATACGGGGTGACCCTTCATTACATGCTCAAGGATATCCCAGATGATTGGTTCGCGACGGTCAACAATCTTCTTGGCAGACTTGACAGTCTTGACGATACCACGCTCAATAAGCTTGCGGATGATGAATGGCTTGTACAACTCAGCAGCCATCAATTTAGGAATACCGCACTCACCCATCTTGAGCTCAGGACCAACGACGATAACCGAACGTGCTGAATAGTCGACACGCTTACCGAGAAGGTTCTGACGGAAACGTCCCTGCTTACCCTTAAGGCTGTCCGAGAGAGACTTTAGAGGACGGTTGGCATCTGACTTC
>CAJGDP010000030.1 GCA_904502235.1 uncultured Bacteroidaceae bacterium | reverse complement strand
TTTGCAAAAATAAGCGGAAGCTGGGGGATTCGAACCCCCGGTACGGTAACCCGTACGGCAGTTTAGCAAACTGCTGGTTTCAGCCACTCACCCAAACTTCCATTTGGTAGCTTACGCCCTTATTTTGCGTTGCAAAGGTAGTACGATTCATCGAGATACGCAAATATTGACAGCATTATTTTCAAGAAAATTAAAAAAAACTGCTATTTAGCCCCAACTTTATCTTTTTATATTAGTATATGACGGGCAAAATCACTAATTTTGAAAAGAATAATAAGAGTATGTTCAACATTATAAGATACAATAGTAGCAGAAAAGAGCAATGGGATGCCTTTGTAAAGGAGTCCCGCAACGGAACATTCCTGTTTATGCGCGATTACATGGACTACCACGCCCACCGCTTTACAGATTACTCGTTGATGATATATGAAAACGAAGAGCTGTGCGCCCTGTTTCCGGCAAATATCAATGCAGAGCTACAGATATTATATTCGCACCAGGGATTGACCTACGGCGGATTATTGTTGAATGATACCACCGGTGCCGAAAAAATTCTGAATATATTCGACGCCATCATCAAGTTTTTCAAAGAAGAAAGCTGCGCTAAAAAAATCATCTATAAGCCCATACCTCATATTTATCACAGATACCCGTGTGAAGAGGATTTGTATGCACTGTTCCGCAACGACGCGAAGCTTACCGAACGCAAGATTTCCACAACAATAAAATTGAGCAACGCCTTGCCATTCAAAGGCAGAAGAAAGCTGACATCAGCCGCCAAAAGCCGGCTGAACATTGTGAAAGACAACAACTTCGAAGCGTTCTGGGAAATACTCACAAACAGACTTATGAGCAAACACCAGGCAACGCCTGTACATAGCCTGCAAGAAATAGAATTACTGCACAGTCTGTTTCCGGAGAATATAAAACTTTTCCGCATTACCGACAACACAGGCAATACCTTAGGCGGATATCTGGTTTACCAGATGAAGAACGTGGCACATCTTCAATATACGGCAACCACAGATGAAGGACGCAGAATTGGCGTACTGGACTATCTGTTCGAACAGATAATCAAAGAACACCTTAATGGTTTTGAGTATTTCGACTTCGGAATCTCGACAGAACAGGGTGGCAGATTCCTGAACACCGGTCTAATTGCACAGAAAGAAGGATTCGGCGGACGCGGAACCATTTATGACACATACGAGTTGGAACTCTAATATTTCACCTTGTCATTCTTTTCAAGCCATGCACGGAACGGAACCAGAGCTTCGTCGTGCAGAATATTCTCTGCAGGCTTTTTGCGCAGTTCGGGTTTCAATTCCAATTCACGATAAATAAAAGAATCGTCGAAATCAACTCTTGCCGCATCGTGCTGGTCGGCACCATAATATATCTTGTCGAGATGCGCCCAATATATAGCTCCCAAACACATGGGACAAGGTTCGCATGAGGTATAAATTACACAACCGCTCAAATCGAATGTGCCCAGTTTTATACACGCGGCACGTATTGCGCTCACCTCGGCATGAGCCGTAGGGTCGTTATTGGCTGTTACTCTATTGACTCCCGTTGCAACAACCTCTCCGTTTTTTACTATCACAGCACCGAACGGTCCACCACCATTCCTTACATTATCCACTGCGAGTTCTATTGCCTGACGCATGAATTCTTCGTTTCCCATAATCAAAAACATTTAATGCAGTACAAACAACCATATTACAGGATTGTTCATACTGCATTTAAGAATATATCCTTGTAAGTTTTACTGAACTGCCTTAAAGCTCATATCAAGTCCCTTGACAGAGTGAGTGAGAGCACCTACAGAGATGAAATCCACACCGCAGAGAGCATAGTCGCGCAAAGTATCGAATGTAATACCGCCCGATGATTCTGTCTCGAAACGACCTGCAACCATTTCAACCGCCTTACGTGTCTTTTCAGTATCAAAGTTGTCGAACATGATGCGCTGGATACCACCCATATCGAGGACCTTCTGCAAATCCTCGAGTGTACGAACCTCCACTTCTATCTTGAGTTCCTTGCCACACTCCTTGCAGTACTCCTTGGCACGTGAAACAGCCTGCTCGATACCGCCGGCGAAATCAACGTGGTTATCCTTGATAAGAATCATATCGAACAGACCGATTCTATGGTTCACACCACCACCGATGCGTACTGCCTCCTTTTCCATGATACGCATACCGGGAGTTGTCTTGCGTGTATCAAGGACACGAGTGTTTGTACCTTCGAGCTGGCGCACATATCTGCGTGTCATTGTAGCGATACCGCTCATACGCTGCATTACATTTAACATAAGACGCTCTGTCTGCAACAATGAACGTACGCTACCTGTAACATACATCGCAATATCACCTTTCTTGACCTCGGCACCATCCTCGATGAGCACTTCAACCTGCAAATCCTTGTCGAAACGGGCAAAAATGCGCTTTGCCATATCAACACCGGCAAGAACACCGTCTTCCTTGATAAGAAGCATATTCTTTCCCATTGCATCAGCAGGGATTGTCGAAAGGGTTGTATGGTCTCCATCACCGATATCCTCGGCAAATGCTAAATCGATAAGTCTATCGATAAGTTCGTCTTTTACGTTCATAATAAGAAATATTGAATACTATTTTTTGCGAAGATATACAATTCTTGTTATTGAAGCAAAGAAGAAAGACAAATTTATAGTATCTTCGTAACGATATTATAACTAAAGAGCAATGAAAATCACCTTACTTGTTGTCGGACGCACTGTAGACAACAATATTACAGCCGGAATCAAAGACTACACACAGCGTGTAGGACATTTCGTACAGTTCGACATGGAGGTTATCCCCGAACTGAAAAACGCAAAGAAACTGAGCGAAGCCCAACAGAAAGAGATGGAAGGTGAACTTATCCTGAAGGCCATTACTCCGGGCGACCGCGTTGTATTGCTCGACGAAGGCGGCAGGGAGTTCCGTTCAACAGAGTTTGCGTCGTGGATAGAACACAAGCAGAACATTTCGACAAAACGACTGGTTTTCATTGTAGGAGGTCCTTATGGATTCGCACAGAAAGTGTACGATGCCGCACACGAGAAACTTTCGCTCTCAAAGATGACTTTTTCACATCAGATGATACGTCTGTTGTTCATTGAGCAACTCTACAGGGCATATACCATCATCAACCATCTGCCCTATCACCACGAGTAGAGATTATTCTGCAGCCTCTTCCTCAACAGGCTTATACACATAACATCCTGCATCGATATTGCCTGCCTCACGCACTACGCCTTCAAGGTCATAAAGGAATAGGTCGAGATGTTCGTCCGAGGCTATGCCGCGTGCCTTTGACTCCTCGGTAAGATGAAAATCATAATCAAAGACCTGATTGTCGATTTTCACAAAATGCGCCTTTGCAAAAGGCTCCTCATCAACAATATCGTACACAACATTCACAAAGCAACTGTCCTCTGCCTGAATTGTATTTATCAACGAATTTTCGAAATGGTAATTCACAGAATTGGGAACAGTATCTCCATAAGCCTCAAAATACCCCATAAGTTCATCCGCCTTTGTTCCGGTTATAATACAGTTTCTGAACGAGGCACCATGCAGAGGCATTGGTTCGCCCTCAAAATTATTATGCAATGCAAGAGCCACATCGCGCTGTTTCCATACATAGAAATTTGCTATGGTGCAGTACGTAAATGCCACATCACCACCAACGACCTTGACGCAATTACCCTGCGCATTGGCAATAAGAGAGTTTGTTACATCAACATGTGCCGCATGCAGTTCAAGGGCATTACCTGCAAAATTCTGTAATTTGGACGATGCCACAGAAAGACGCTTAACCGCAGTATCGCCACGCTCTACCTTGATTCCATATTCGGCACCGTGGATATCGCAATGCTCAATCATATTGCCATTGCTTGTTGAAGCAATAAGGACACCACCCCATTTGCCGGGCACTCGGTCGTATGGCAGATAATCGAAAAGATTATCGGTCCTGTCGCCACGGAACACTACAGGAGCATTATAGCTGCCCTTGATATTCAAAGCACCTTCCACTTTCAGGAATGCTTTGTCGTGAAAATAGAATATAGCACCCTCTTCAATGTTCAGCACGGCATTTTCAGTAACTCTCAGACTGTCGTATACCACATAATGCCCTGCGGTAAATGTTGTATCAGAAAGAATTGAGTCGGCATACATGAATACGACATCCCTGCCATGCGCAACAAGCTGCACCTGCTGCACCACACCACTCTCCAGTGTAAATAGCAGTGAATCCCTTACCTGATAAGGTGTGTCAAGCCCGTTCCTTTCGAGCTTTACCGATGCAACCACGAAAAGGCTGTCCTTGGCACGAATCTCCAGGTCGCGCATGACCGTTCCGTACTGCCCATCGACCAGAACATTGAAACCCGAACTGCCACCACTCGCCAGCCTCACCTCGCTTATGCGCAAAGAATTCTTGTTTCTGTTTCGCACCGTGAACATTGCCGAAGGCGAAACACGGTCGGTAAAAAGTGTGTCGAAAGAGATGGTGTCGGACGAGAATTCAAGCCTCAACGACGGAGAAGAAGAAAAGCCGGCATCTTCGTTGCAAGCAACGAAGAATACCGACATCAATATCATGCAAAAGGCTATAACCTGTTTTTTCATCGTGGATACATATTATTGAATATGTAACGACGAAACAGTCTTTTTATTGCTCAGACAATCACTTTTGCGGAGCATTCTCAAGAAGTGCCACAAGATGACGCCACCAACGCTCGGTAGAAGCAATGTGAAGACGTTCATCGGGCGAGTGCACGCCACGCATTGTGGGGCCGAACGAAATCATATCCAAGCCGGGAGCCTTCTCGAGGAACAAACCACACTCCAAACCGGCATGAATTGCCTTGATTTTTGCTTCTGCACCAAAAAGTTCCTTATATGTATCGCAAGCCACCTTAAGGATTTCGGATTTCACATTCGGTTTCCAACCGGGATAACCGCCACTTGTGGTAACAACAGCACCACCCAACTCAAATGCCGCACGCACGGTATCTGAGACATTATCGCGAGCCGATTCCACAGAACTGCGCTGGCTTGCCGTAACAAGCAGAGTATTTTCACCGGTACGTTTCACCGAAGCAAGGTTGCTCGATGTCTCAACCAGACCGGGCATGTCGACACTCATTGCATAGACACCGTTGAATACAGCCTGCAACGAAAGCAGAAGTTTCTTTGCCGATTCACGGTCAATGGCTTTCTCCACAGCATCGGTGCTCTGCATTGTAAAACGCGCTGCAGGTTCTGTTACAGAATACTCCGCCTGAACCTCTGCTGCAAATATATTGAAATCAACACGAACCGACTCCTTGTCAGCTGAAGGAACTGCAATGACAGCAGATGCGTCACGAGGAATTGCATTATGAAGACTGCCGCCACTTATCTCACACAGATAGCAATCGTACTTGCCTGAAACCTTATTCAAGAAACGTGCCATGAGTTTGTTGGCGTTTGCACGCTCCTTATTTATATCATCACCCGAATGACCACCGGTGAGACTGTTTATATCAATCTTAAGGAAGAAATATCCCTGAGGAACAGCTACCCAATCATGGGTAAATTCCGCATAATTGCATACACCACCTGCACAACCGATAAACATTTCACCTTCGTCCTCGGAATCAAGGTTCACGAGTATATCACCCTGCAAGAACTCCGATGTAAGTTTTTCGGCACCGGTAAGACCGGTTTCCTCGTCTATAGTGAACAGACAGTTTACAGGACCATGCTTAAGTTCCTTGTCGGCAAGCACCGCCATCGCTGCGGCAACACCAATACCGTTGTCTGCGCCAAGAGTTGTTCCCTGAGCCTTCAGCCACTCGCCGTCAACAAAGGTACGAATCGGATCCTTTGTAAAATCGTGCTCCACATCGGGACGTTTGTCGCACACCATATCCATATGACCTTGCAGAATTATGGTCTTGCGATTCTCATAACCGGGATATGCAGGTTTCTTTATTAGCACATTACCCACTTCATCTGCAAGAGTTTCATAACCGAGTCGCTTTCCGAAATCCTGCAAGTAAGCAGAAATTTGAGCCTCGTTTTTTGAGCCATGAGGTATCTTGCATATTTCAAGGAAATAATTGAACACCGATTCGGGTTGTAGTTTAAGTTGTTCCATCTTAATTATAGTTTAAATTTGTTAATACTTGCGCAACTATTGTAAAAAATATTTAAATATGCGGTAAATCGCTCATTTTTACCGTTTTTTCACATCGCCAATAAGGAAAAAATGCCGATAAAAACACTATCTTTGTACTCCCTTACGATACAGACTACAAAAATAACGGAAATGTTCAAAACTTTATTATATACATTGATAATAATTGCAATAAGCGTTGCATTACTTTCCATAACAATAATCATAAAGAAGAACGGCAAATTTCCGAACATACACATCGGCGGAAACAGGAACATGCGTAAGAGAGGTATAAAATGCGCCCAATCACAGGATAGGGACGCACGCAAGGAAAACCCGATGGCAGTAAGAGAAACAAACAAAAAATAAAAATACAGTTTATGAAAAATTTCACAAAGAACTCTATTCTCGCAATTGCATTTGCATCAATCCTGATGTTTGCACAGTGCACACCGTCTGCAAATGAACAGACTGCGCAGACTGTACAGACAGAGCAGACCGGCAACGCTCTTAAGGTTGCTTATGTAAACCTTGATTCTCTTATGAGCAAATACAACTTTGCACAGGACATCAACAAAGAGATGATGCGCAAGGAAGAGGATATCAAAATGAAGCTCACCGAAAAGTACAAGGCACTACAAGCAGATCAGGCCGACTTTGAGCGCAAATACAAGAATAATGTATACGCAACTCCCGAGCGTGCACAGAGCGAGTATAACCGCATTGTAGAAAAGGAGCAGGAAATAGTTCAGTTGGAGCAGAACCTGACTTTGGAATTTGAAAGAGAAGGTTTACTCAAGAATCAGGCTCTTCGCGATTCAATAAACAAGTTCGTTGAAGAGTTCAACAAGGAGGCCGGATACGATTTCATCATCACCAAGCTCGGCGAGAACCTGCTTTACGCAAATCCAGCATACGACGTTACAAACCAGATTACAGAAGGTTTGAACAAGCGTTATGCAGAGACAAAGGAATAATCTTTTTCACAACAGAGACAATCATCGGCAATGGCAGAAACCATTGCCGATGATTATTTTTATAAATAATCCGTATTTATTTCGTCATTACAATTTTTTATATCTATATTTGAAGTAGACTTACGATATGTACTTGCCGCAAGAAACAAATACAGTATCACAAGCATTATATACTTAAAACAACCATATAAATCATAAATATCATGAAGACACGTCTTGAACATGACTCTTTGGGCGAGATACAGGTTCCCGCCGATGCTTATTATGGAGTACAGACCCTGAGAGCGATGGTAAACTTCAAAGATATAAGCGGCATCACCATCAGCGACCACCCCTATTACGTAAAGGCTCTTGCCATGGTAAAATGGGCTGCAGCCCATGCAAATGTTTCGCTTGGAACACTTGACGAGGAGATTGGTTCTGCCATCAAAAAAGCATGTGAAGAAATAATGGAAGGCGCACTGGTAGACCAGTTCCCCGTAGACCTTATACAGGGCGGTGCAGGTACATCAACCAACATGAACATCAACGAAGTTGTTGCTAACCGCGCACTCGAAATACTCGGACATCAGAAAGGCGAATACCAATATTGCCACCCCAACGACCATGTAAACCTGTCGCAATCCACAAACGACGCCTACCCCACATCGTTCAAATTGTGTTTCATACTACATAACGAAGACCTGGTACGCGAGTTGAAACGCCTTATCGAAGCCTTCCGCGCAAAAGGCAAGGAGTTCGACAAAGTCATAAAGATGGGACGCACCCAGTTGCAGGATGCCGTGCCGATGACTCTTGGACAGGAATTCGAGGCATTTGCAGTAACACTCGACGAAGAGGTAAGCCGACTGAACGAGATGGCACGTCTGTTCCTGGAGGTAAACATGGGAGCAACAGCAATCGGTACAGGAATCAACACCGAACCGGGATATGCACAAGCCTGCGTTGACGCATTGCGTGCCATATCAGGCAAACCATTCGTGCTTGCAGGCAACCTGGTTGAGGCAACACCCGATGCCGGTTCATCGGTAATGTACTCTTCGGCACTCAAACGCCTGGCAGTGAAACTATCGAAAATATGCAACGACCTGCGACTTCTCTCAAGCGGTCCACGCTGTGGTTTGAACGAAATAAACCTGCCACCGATGCAGCCCGGCTCAAGTATCATGCCCGGTAAGGTAAATCCCGTAATTCCCGAAGTTGTGAACCAGATATGTTTCCGCGTAATCGGCAACGACCTTACAGTAACATTCGCCGCAGAAGCAGGACAGTTGCAGTTGAATGTCATGGAACCGGTTATCGTACATGCCATCATATCTTCTATACGCATGTTGTTGCGAGGTATAACACGCCTGCGCGTGCTTTGTGTGGACGGAATCACCGCAAACGAAGGACATTGCAAAGAACTGGTTCTTGGAAGCATAGGTATCGTTACAGCCCTGAATCCTGTACTCGGCTATGAGAACAGCGCGAAAATTGCAAAACGCGCCTTAAAGGAGAACCGCAGTGTATACGACCTTGTGCTGGAAGAAAAACTGCTATCACAGGAAGAACTCGACGAACTCCTGCGTCCGGAGAACATGATTTCTCCCCACAAAATGCCGACAAAGAAATACTGATATCAATTTAGAGATCTTACAGTTACGCCATTATGACATACAAAATGCCATAATGGCGTAACTGATATATTTGGTTTGTTATTTGTTATATATCCATACGAAAGGAGATTAATGATATGAATTTTAACAAATTTACAAACAAAGCCCAAGAGGCAATTCAGGAGGCTGTAAACATTGCACAGAGCAACGGACAGCAAGTTATTGAACCTGCTCACATAATGGGAGGAGTTCTGAAATGTGGCGAACAGATAATCTCTTTCCTATTACAGAAAGCAGGTTGCAATATAAATAAGGTAAAGAACGAGGTTGATAATCTTATTGCATCCCTGCCTAAAGTGAGTGGCGGAAGCCCCTATTTCAGCAGGGAGAGCAACAAAGTACTCACAAAAGCCGAAACCGTAGCCAAGCAATATGGTGACGAATTCGTATCCATAGAACCGCTGTTGATTGCAATTGCCGACGAAGACAACCCTGTTGCAAAGATTCTTAACAGCAATGGTGCGAACAGAAGCGAACTCGAAAAAGCGACAAAAGAACTTCGCAAAGGGGAGAATGTAAAGTCACAGAGTGCCGAGGATAACTATCAGGCACTGGAAAAGTATGCGATAAACCTAAACGAGGCGGCAAAAAGCGGAAAATTGGATCCCGTGATAGGCAGAGACGACGAGATAAGACGTATCCTGCAGATATTGAGCCGTCGCACAAAGAATAATCCGATACTTATAGGAGAACCGGGAACCGGAAAGACCGCGATAGCCGAAGGTCTTGCACACCGCCTTGTAAGAGGAGACGTCCCCGACAATCTTCGCGACAAGCAGATATACTCGCTCGACATGGGCGCACTTGTTGCCGGTGCCAAATACAAGGGAGAATTCGAGGAGCGTCTTAAGGCCGTAATAAATGAGGTAACAAAAGCCGATGGTCGAATAATACTCTTCATCGACGAGATTCACACCCTTGTGGGTGCTGGTAAAGGAGAAGGCGCGATGGATGCCGCAAACATACTGAAACCGGCATTGGCACGCGGAGAGTTGCGTTCAATTGGCGCGACCACACTTGACGAATACCAGAAATACTTTGAAAAAGACAAGGCACTTGAGCGCCGTTTTCAGAGTGTAATGGTAAACGAGCCGGACAAGATGAGCAGCATATCCATTCTGCGCGGACTCAAGGAACGATATGAAAGCCATCATAAAGTACGCATACAGGACGATGCCCTTATTGCGGCAGTTACGCTCAGCGACCGCTACATTACAGAACGATTCCTTCCCGACAAGGCTATCGACCTGATTGACGAGGCCGCATCGAAACTTCGCATGGAGCGCGATTCGCTGCCCGAAGAGCTCGACGAGATTTCACGCCACATCAAACAATTGGAGATAGAGCGCGAAGCCATAAAGCGCGAAAAGGACGAGCCAAAACTGAACATGCTCGCCAAAGAGATTTCCACACTCAAGGAAGAAGAAAAAATCAAACGCGCGAAATGGCAACACGAGAAGGAACTTGCCGACCGTATCCAGAACGCAAAGCACGAAATTGAAGAACTTAAATTCGAGGCAGAAAGAGCAGAACGCGAAGGCGACTACGGACGTGTTGCGGAAATAAGATACGGAAAAATCAAGGAACTGGAAACAACGATAGCCGAGACACAGGAGAAACTGCACGAGACACAGGGCAACAATGCCATGATTAAAGAGGAGGTTACCGCAGAAGACATCGCAGATGTGGTTGCACGTTGGACCGGAATTCCTGTAAGCAAGATGCTACAGAGCGAGCGCGAGAAACTGCTCACCCTGGAGGAAGAACTGCATAAAAGCGTAATCGGACAAGAGGAGGCCATACAGGCAGTAAGCGACGCTGTACGTCGCAGCCGTGCCGGTCTGCAAGACCCGAAACGTCCTATAGGCTCGTTCATATTCCTTGGTACAACCGGCGTGGGAAAGACAGAACTTGCAAAAGCATTGGCAAAATATCTGTTCAACGACGAGTCGTTGATGACTAGAATCGATATGAGCGAATATCAGGAAAAATTCTCGGTATCACGCCTCATCGGTGCCCCTCCGGGATATGTAGGATACGATGAAGGCGGACAACTCACCGAAGCCGTACGTCGCAAGCCATACTCCGTAGTATTGTTCGACGAAATAGAGAAGGCTCATCCCGATGTATTCAACATTCTGTTGCAGGTTCTCGACGACGGTCGTCTCACCGACAACAAAGGCCGTGTGGTAAACTTCAAGAACACCATTATAATAATGACCAGCAACCTTGGAAGCGCATATATCCAGGAGCAGTTCGAGAAGATAAACGAAGGCAACAGAGAATTTCTTATTGAGGAAACAAAGGAGAAGATAATGGAGATGCTGAAAAAGACAATACGTCCGGAGTTCCTTAATCGCATTGACGAGACAATAATGTTCACCCCCCTGAACCAGGAAGAGATAGAACAGATTGTACGCCTGCAGACAACATCAATAACCAATCTTCTAAAAGAGAATGATGTTACTCTACATGTCAGCGACAGAGCAATAAAGTTCATAGCCAAGGTGGGCTTTGACCCGGAATTCGGTGCACGACCGATAAAAAGAGCCATACAAAGACTATTGCTGAACGACCTCTCAAAGCAGTTGCTTGCCGGTGCAATAGATAAAAACAGCCCAGTAACGGTTGATGCAGATGAACAGATGCTGATATTCAGCAACAGGTAAAAAGAATCGGGAGCTGCGTGGCATTGCCACGCAGCTCCCGACTTTTCTATTCGGATTTATTACTTCTTGAATACTGCACGTACGTTACGACCGCTATAACGGCGAGCAAAATCACCCTTGAGGCGTTCAGAATTGTCGAACATCAGATAATATGCTCCGTTACAATTGCTACCAATCAAAGAGCTTGTCCAATAATAACCACCGCTTTTTGCATTGTGGGTGTCATCCTCGTTACGGTAACCTGCTGCAGGCAAGAAAATACTGTTGCCATTAGGACCTGTGACCTTATATCCTGCAACCTCGTTCATTGTAGTCCATTCCCAAGTACACTTCTTACAGAGTTCATCGAACTCATCCCAAGTAGGCATACGCCAGATATTTTCCCAGTTGGCATTAGCCACGTCGTCACCGGCTTCAAGCACTTTCTTACCGTCAACAACACCATTACGCTCATGTAGACAATATTTTGTTACAAGATTATAGCTGTTTTCAAAATATTTGTATGTATCCCAAGTATAATCCTTCTTCTCTTCGGTTTCACCCCAAGCATAATAACCTCCACACTCTTCGGGAGATGCTGCGCCCACGTTATAAGCAGCCCATTTAAGACCGCTTGGCAAACCCAAATCTACATAATCATAACCATTGAGAGTTCTTCTGAACTCAGCATACAGTTTCACATTCTTATCAACTGCAAAAGTATATGCCAAATCCTTGCTTACAGGATTTTTTGAACCATCGGCAAACCAACCGTAAAGTTCAAATCCCTCATCTGGAGTTGCAGTTACTGTAATCTCTGTTCCAGAAAGCACAATTGCTGTCTTACCGTTAGAAGCAGCGAATGCTACAGAACCATTTTCGCTATTGCTGATAGAAACAATAGGAGATGGCTTGAACTTTGCAATCAAATCAACATCCTCGGAAACAACAAATGTATATTCCGCATCTTTGCTTACAACAGCATCACCGGCATACCATGCCACAAACTCATGATTCTTTTCGGGTGTTGCCACAACTGTAGCCTCTGTGTTCAACAGCACCACCTTTGTCTTCTCGGCAATATCAGCAAACGATGCAGCACCTTTACCCTTGACATCTACTGTAACAACAGGGCTAGGATAGAACTTTGCAACCAAAGCAACGTTATTGGATGCCTTGAAAGAATAATTCAGCTCTTTACATACCATTTTATTACCGGCAAACCATCCTTCAAATTCACAGTCCTTATCAGGAGCAGCCACAACGGTCACATCGGTACCTGTAAGAAGAATCACCGATTTTTCTGCATGACCGGCAATAGAAGCAGCACCACACTCAGTGTTGCTTACCGATATGACAGGACTCTTTATAAACTTGGCAGCCAATGTTACACTCTTTGTTACTTTCAAAGAATATTCATTGGCATCACTTACCTTGTTGTCATCAACATACCAACCTATGAATTCGCAGTTCTCATCAGGTGTAGCAACAGCAGTAACCTCTGTACCAGACTTTACAATCTTTGAGCTCTCCGAAGAATCAGTGAAGACAACATCACCATTACCTATTCGGCAGATTGAAACTGTAGGAGACTTTGCGAATCTCGCTACCAGCGAAATGCTCTCGGAAGCAACGAAAGTGTAGTTGGCTTCGGTACTCTTGGGAGTTTTCTCTTTTCCCACATACCAACCGGCAAACTCACAATTTTCCTTTGGAGTCGCAACGATGGTTACGGTATCGCCAACCGAAACTTCTCTTGTTTTTTCGGTAGAATTTGCAAAGAATGCACTACCCGACGCGGTGTTGTTCACAGTAATATTCACACCGTCCTTGTTGCCACAGCCCATCAACATAAGTGAAAAAGCCACGACAGACACAAAAGAAACAGAAAATATTCTTTTCATAAATATCTATTAATTAATTATTCCGAGCACAAAACATCACATTCTGTGATATACCTCAAATATAGAAAGCAAAAATAATAGTTCAATTTCAATTAAACAATATTTAAGAGATTTTTTACAAGTAAAGTGGTTATAAAGAGCATAAAAAGCAACAAGGAAGAGAAAATCCCTTCCTTGTTGCTTTGCAAATTTATATAGACAGGTAAAACCTGACATCAATTGCAATTACTTCTTCTTACCGTTGTATTCGTCAGAAACTGTAAGCTTAGCACGTCCTTTTGCACGACGAGCAGCCAATACGCGGCGGCCATTCTTTGTAGCCATTCTCTCACGGAAACCGTGTTTGTTTTTTCTCTTTCTGTTAGAGGGTTGGAAAGTTCTTTTCATCGTCTTATATATTTTATATGTTTTTGTTCAAAAAGTGCTTTATTCTATTCAGCGTGCAAAATTACTCTTTTTTTTTGTAACGGCAAAGATTTATAAAAGTAATTTTCACAACAAAACCAAAATTCTTTTCCAAAGCAGTATCACTCAAGGAGAAAGTTCAACACTGCACCCATAAGTTTAATGCGTTTTTCCTCATCGGCAATGGCTTCAAACGGGAATGCCGTAGAAAGTACCCTGTAATCCCCCGAATATGCCACACCGGCACTTTTCCTGCTACCTTTATATACAAATGAAACAAACGCATCATTTATAGGTACAAGCACATCGGACGAAGGTACAGCATAACAGTCGGCATTCGCCTTACTGAAAACCGGCATATCCAAGCCAGAACCCAAAATATCGGTTTCTGCAAGGTCATACACCGTGCCTCCATAATCCAAACGCAACACATCGCGGATGAATTTTCTATCATGCTCATCGGCATACATATCACCGGCAATATATGCACCGCTGACAAACAGCCTGCCTCCCGCTTTGCAATAATCCCTTATCTTGTTCTGCAATTTCAATGGAAAGGTCTTGTATTCTCCATAATATCCAAGCCCAACACCCGTTCCACCGCGTTTTTCCACGCCAAGAATCAAATCCACCGCATCATAGTCCGCCGGATTCACATGTCCGGACATCAAAGCATCGCTTCCACAAGATACAAAGGTTACCCCGTTTGCCGCCAAGGCTTTTCCATGCACAAACGGATAATCGAAGCTATTACCGGCAACAAGCAATCCCTCGTATTCGCTTCCGCTCAAACCCAATCCATTTTCGTATCCTATATTCTCACGAAGAAGATCGAGCTGGTTGCCACAGAATTCAGGAGTACGGATATATGCAACTCCCGGATCTATCTCCATATCAAAGCCGACACGTTCTTCTGTGGATACAGAGTACGGTGCATCCAAGCGATGAAAGCCATTCACAACAAGCACCCTTTTTGAGGTTTTGTCCGACACATGCACCGAGAGAATCTCGGAAGGCATGCTGCAACCGCCATCATTGAGAGCGGCAACCTTGAAACTGTAAATCTCGCCACATTTGACAGGCATGTCAAAATGCAATTCCTTCACCACCACTCCATTATCAAAGCCACCATCTCCTACTCTGGTATAAACCACATAAGCTTTTGGCTTTGCTGTGGGTTCGCACGGATCATCCACCGGAGTCCATGACAGATGGACAGAAGCGGCATCCTTTGACAATCGGCTCGAAAACTCCTTCACCGGCAAAGGCTGTACCACATATTTTCGGCCATGCACATAAGCCAGATGCTTCAACAACGATTTATATACCGAACGCGCCACAACGAACTTGAAATTCGGGTTCATTCCGCACTTAAGGTCCGCAAAATTCTGATGCGAAAGCGACTCGAAAATCACAGATGGAACACGCGGTATACGCGATTCGCTATAATTGCGGTCTATTATTCCGCGTACCTGCCATTCAAGCCCCAATTGGGTGCGCAAATCATCCTGAAGATTATTAAGCAACAGAGTTGCAAGGTCGCGCGACATATAACGCGAATGCCCGGTGGCAAGCGTATCGCATTCAAAATCAGTGGTTACAATTCCAAGTGAGCCTACTACGGAATCACCCACGGAGTAACCGGCATCGGAATGGAATGAGAAAGAGAGTTCCAAAGGAACACCAAGCCCTACAGTATCGGGATTATACATCGAACCGCCCGACAGATAATTCAAGGCATGAGAACGGCTGTTAATATCATCGCGGTAATCGTTTTCTCCATTATATGTAGAATATACATAATAAGGAAAACCTGATGTCTGCAAATTATATCGCGCACCCTCCAGATATCGGGGCAAGCCACTGGTCTGCAACAGAGAGTCGCCACGAGCGACACACCCCATTCCGCCACCAAGACGCACTGCATCGGCACTTACAACACCTTTATGCTTACTCACATTGCTCAGCACCACGCCCTGCTGCTTTTCAGCGGGTCTAAAAGTATGTGTTCCCAGATACACCCAAGTACCGCCGCCCATAGTCTGATTCACCAGATATTCAGTTGAGCCACCGGCATGCATAACGGTATAACGGGCATCCGGAATGGAATTTTCAAATGTGCGGTATGCAACATAAACGGCATACTCTCCCTCTTGAGGAACAGAAAGGAGCCACTCTGCCGATGTTTCCGAACCTTTTCCCTTTCCTGCCGTCGCCACATGTCGCGACGTTCCCATAACAAAAGGATTTTCACTGTCAGTATAAACATCTTTCAAAGGTGCATAACCAAAAGAATCTGTTTGCCAGATACTTTTTTTACCCCCACTTTCCCTATAACATGCCCCCACGTCACTCACATCATTATCGGCAATCACGCAATTCGGTTGCCAGTCGCGTTCACGTGGTGTGTAGACAAGAGCGCCGGCATTTTCCAGCATCGGCATGAGGAAAGGAACAACTATGGACTGTGTAAACAGATCTTCGGTTACACAGAAGAGCGAAGGACGTTGCCATTTCCATATACTGTCGGCAACGGAATAATACCTGCCATGGCTCTGTCCGACAGCCAGATGTCTACCTGCAAGACCATATTTTACTTTAAAAGGACGGGAGACGTTACTCACCCAAGAATTGCCGTCATAATTGACATCACCCCAAAGACGGGTTTCATCGATATCACATTTACGATATATATTAGGAATACAATCATCTATTGATTTTCCCTTACAGACAACCCTTATCTTGTATTTTCTGTATTTCTTTGGCAACAATCCGCGTATATCATCATATATACGTTTTACCGTTTCGGGCGTGAATGGCTGCGCAAAGAAAGCATCATTGCAATAAATAAGAATCTCGCTCTTTCTCTTGTTGACAATGATATTGTTTTTTTTACGGTCGAGACCGGCATATCGCGTAGCGCACCTGTCCGATGTATATTCATTGAAATACTCGGATATCGAAAGGGCAACGGTTCTATCGACTCTCTGAGCCGACAGAACCGCGATACACATTACAGCAACCATAAAGGTTGCCACTCTTTTAAGCATTATTCAGGCTGTGACAAAGCAATTATTTCCTGATGGATTTCCTTTGCATCGGCATTGAATGAATCGCACAATGCATTGAAATATTTCTTTGCAGGCATTCCCGGTTCAACGTGGCTTACACGGGCAACATACTCCTTGTTCAAACCGAATATTCTATTGAAGACAGAAACCCAAGCCTCTGTATCACCCTGCGCATCGTATGAAGCAAAGAACGCCTCTGTAGCCAAATCATCAACAATAAACGCAATAACCTTCTTTAAATTCTTTCTACTTGCCATAATTATGTTTTATTTGAATTACATTCGTAAAGATATGCATTAGTTGGAAAATAAACAACATCTGAAGGCAAAAAGAGGAATATTTTAATGTTTAGACGATAAAAAAGAGAAAAGCTCTTTCAAATGTCGCGAAAAAAAGCGAAATTTGCCAAAAGAACGTTATACACAATAAACACATATTCACTAACATGAAAATTAGCGCATTGCAACAGGCAAGGGCTGCTTACCAGCCCAAACTTCCCCAGGCTCTAACCGGGACAGTTAAACTTTGTGAGGGTGCTGCAACCGAATCGGTAGCAGACCAGGAGGCTATCAAGGCCATGTTCCCCAACACTTATGGTTTGCCCATCGTTACATTCGAGAAAGGTGGCGAAGCACAGGAATTCCCTGCAATCAATGTAGGTGTAATCCTTTCAGGTGGTCAGGCTCCCGGCGGACACAACGTTATCGCAGGTCTTTTTGACGGTGTAAAGAAGCTCAATCCAAACAGCCGTCTTTACGGTTTCCTCATGGGCCCCGGCGGTCTTGTTGATCACAAATACATGGAGATCACTGCCGAAATCATGGATGCATACCGCAACACAGGTGGTTTCGACATTATCGGTTCAGGCCGTACAAAACTCGAAAAGACAGAGCAGTATGAGAAAGGTCTTGAGATTCTTAAAGAGCTCAATATCCAGGCACTTGTAATCATCGGTGGTGACGACTCTAATACTAACGCTTGCGTTCTTGCAGAGTACTATGCTGCAAAGAACACAGGTATTCAGGTAATCGGCTGTCCCAAGACTAT
>CAJGDP010000029.1 GCA_904502235.1 uncultured Bacteroidaceae bacterium | reverse complement strand
CTGAACTTCTGCTTTGAGAAGCTCGATGACTTTCTCTCTGCCAAGGCTGTAGTATTCGCCACAAACCTCAGTTGTAATGGTGAAACCTGGAGGAACGGGGATACCGATAAGGTTCATTTCAGCAAGGTTTGCACCTTTACCGCCCAACAAGTTTCTCATTGACGCATTACCTTCAGCAAGGCCATTACCAAAGGTATAGACTCTTTTGTCTGCCATAATTTTTGAGTTTATTGTTTGTTGATAAATAAAAAATGTTTTTAACTTTCACACTGTGGGCATGCTTTTTCAAGGGCATGCTCAACTAATTTGCAAATATAAGAAAAATGTTTTTACCGCGAAATTTAAAAGGGGAAATATATCATAAAGGATTAAAATTTTTAAGTTCATGCGTCAAAAGCGTGGTTGATAGGGATTTTTAATATATCTTTGTGTAAATTTTGTGTAATATGCACATGTTTGCACCGGATTCCACGGTGATTGCATTCTGATTGAAATTTAATAGACATAATGGCAAGAAAAAAGAAAGAGTTGCCGCTGCTTGAGCGGATTGAGATTACCGGAGTTGCCGCCGAGGGTAAAGCGTTGGCACGCGTTAACGACCTTGTGGTATTTGTACCGTATGTGGTTCCGGGCGATGTTGTTGACCTGCAGGTAAGACGCAAGAAACACAGTTATGCCGAAGCCGAGGCTGTAAAGATTCATGAATATTCAGCGGAAAGAGCTGTGCCGTTCTGTAAACACTATGGTGTTTGCGGTGGTTGCAAGTGGCAATGTCTTGCCTATGAACATCAGTTGAAATATAAGCAACAGCAGGTATTTGATGCTCTGACCCGTATCGGTAAGGTGGAACTTCCTGAACTCACTCCTATTTTGGGTTCGGAGCAGACTTGTGAGTACCGCAATAAATTGGAATTTACATTCAGCAATAAGCGTTGGCTTACATGGGAAGAGGTTGAAGCGGGAACAAAATATGACAATATGAATGCTCTCGGTTTCCATATTCCCGGTGCGTTTGATAAGGTTCTCGATATTGAAGAATGTCATCTGATGCAGGGCTTGAACAACCGTCTGCGTAACGGAATCCGTGAGTTTGCCCAAAGAGAGAATATACCGTTCTATGATTTGCGTTCACATTCAGGCGTTTTGCGAAGCATGATGATACGCACCTCTACAACAGGTGAAGTGATGCTTCTGCTGCAGGCAAGAGTGGAGAGTGAAAACGATAAGGCTCAGTTGGAAAAAACTTTACAGTTTGTCGCTGATGAATTCCCCGAGGTAACATCTTTGTTGTACGTTATAAACAACAAGTGCAACGACACTTTCGGAGACCTTGATGTTGTAACCTATAAAGGAACGGATGTAATATTCGAAGAGATGGAAGGCTTGCGTTTCAAGGTCGGTCCGAAATCCTTCTATCAGACAAATAGCCGTCAGGCATATAACCTATATAAGGTAACACGCGATTTTGCCGGTCTTACAGGCGACGAGGTTGTTTATGACCTTTATACCGGTACCGGTACAATTGCCAACTTCGTTGCGGCAAAAGCAAAGAAGGTTGTTGGTATAGAATATGTGGAGGATGCCATTATCGATGCGCGTGTGAACGCGGAACTCAATGGTTTTGACAATCTCACATTCTTTGCCGGAGACATGAAAGATATCCTTACACGTGATTTCATCAACGAGCACGGACGTCCCGATGTGATAATAACCGACCCCCCACGTGCCGGTATGCACGAGGATGTTGTGGATACAATTCTTTTTGCGGCTCCTCGTCGTATTGTCTATGTAAGTTGCAATCCTGCAACCCAGGCACGCGATTTGCAGCTGCTCGACCGTAATTATAAGGTGGTTGCAGTGCAGCCTGTTGATATGTTCCCGCATACGCATCATGTAGAGAATGTGGTGTTGCTTGAACGAAGAAATGATGAATAAACAAAATACTATGCGCCAGAATATAAAGACACTTTTGACATTCAATGTTGTAAACGAGACGATTCTCATTGAATTCATAATGGAGAAAATGTACGGTATAAGCCGTAACCGTGCCAAGGCACTCATAACAAACAGAGTGGTGCTTGTAGACAACAAGATTACAACATATCCTTTGACAGAACTTAAGCCCGGTGCTGTGGTGCAGCTCGACCGTTCAAAGCATAAGCGTGCTTTCCATAGCAAGGATCTGGATATTGTATACGAGGACCCATATCTGTTGGTTATCGACAAACATCCCGGTTTGCTCTCTATGAGCAACAATACCCGTCAGCTTACAGCGCAGGCGGTGCTCAACCGTTATCTGGAGAAGGGTGGCGGACGCAATACATCGCATGTGGTACACCGTCTCGACCGCGACACTTCGGGATTGATGGTGTATGCAAAGGACGTGCAGACACAGCAGACTTTTGTAGATGGTTGGCAGGAACTTGTAACCGACCGCAGATACATTGCCCTTGTGGAAGGCGAATTTGAAAAAACTCAGGGCTGCGTGCGTTCATGGCTTACCGAGGACAAACGTTTTGTTACCCATTCGAGTCCGGTGGACAATGGTGGAAAATATGCAGTAACACATTATAATGTGCTCACATCGTCAAACGGATATTCGCTGGTCGAGTGTGTGCTAGAGACTGGTCGTAAGAATCAGATTCGCGTCCATATGGCAGAACTTGGTCATCCGGTGGTGGGTGATTCAAAGTACGGTGGCAAGAACGACCCTATGCGTCGTCTTGGTCTGCATGCCTACATGCTCTGCTTTGAGCATCCGGTAACCAGAAAACGCCTGCGTTTTGAAACTCCTGTTCCTGCATGTTTTGAAAGATGTCTGAATGGTAAATAAACTCTTTTTCAGATTTTTGTTCCTGTTGTTGCCGGCAGTGCTGTTCTCATGTACTCCTAAGCAGAGAGGAGCTGATGGCGTAACAGAAATAAAGACCTATAAAAAGATATCTCAAGACAGTACTTTAAGGAAAGAGAATCCTTTGAAGGTGCAGGAAAAGGCAAAGGCGAAAGCGAAATCAAAAAAGAAAACTTCCAAAAAGCGGAAAAGAAAATGAAAGCAATGATTTTTGCGGCGGGATTGGGTACACGCCTGAAACCGCTTACCGATACTCTTCCAAAGGCGCTTGTGCCGGTTTGTGGCAAACCGCTTATTGAACATGTAGCACGCAAATTGCAACTGTCGGGTATTGATGATGTGGTTGTGAATATCCACTATTTTGCCGATAAGGTGGAACAATGGATTGCCGAAACTCCATGGATTGTAACAGAGGAGGAAAAAAGTCTTGAACCGGGAACTATGCGCTTTGCTGTCAGCGATGAGCGCGCGGCTTTGCTCGAGACGGGCGGTGCTGTCTTGCATGCCAAGCCATATCTTCAGGGTTGTGGTCGCTTCCTTATACATAATGTGGATATTCTGTCGAACTGCGATATAAAGTGGTTTGAATCCCAGGTGACAGACGATGCTTTGGCTACATTGCTAGTAAGCGAGCGCGATACAACACGTTTTCTGCTTTTCGCTCCCGATACTCTTAAACTTGTGGGTTGGATGAATACCGATACCGGTGATTATCATGTCGTTTCGCCCGAGATAGTTCCGTCGGAGTGCAGAAAACTTGCCTTTTCGGGAATACATATCCTTAGCGACAAGGTGCTCTCTCTTATGGAGGAGTATGTTGTGGAAAAAGGATTGGTGGTTGACGAAAAGAACGGTGTCAGATTCCCTATAATGAGTTTTTACATGTGGCTTGCTGCAAAACACCCGGTTTATGGTGTTGTGGCTGATAATCTGCAGTTCATAGATGTGGGAAAGCTTGACGCTCTAAAACCTGCAGAGGAATTCGTGAAATATCACGCGGAATAAAACCTTGCTCAGCTTAAAAATAATGGTGCATCAACTAAAATGCACTGTTATTTTTTGATACGGAATCTTTTTTCATTATCTTCGCGACGTGTAATAGTTTTTGAATAGCGTAATGCCGAATTTTCGTGCCAACGAGTGGGAAAATTTATTTTCACCCGACGAGTGCAGCCGAAAATGCGGGGATTTATGAAATAAATTGCCGAATTAGCTCAGTTGGTAGAGCAACTCATTCGTCCAAATGATTATAAGGAGGTCTGGGTAATATTTTTGAATAGCATTTGCCGAATTAGCTCAGTTGGTAGAGCAACTCATTCGTAATGAGTAGGTCCGGGGTTCGAGTCCCCGACTCGGCTCAAAGGTTGGTAACGGTTATTGCCGACCTTTGTTGTTTTTTCAGGACTATTGTTGTCGGTAGTTGTATCTGGCTGTAAAACAGAATTACTGATGCAAGGTCTTTGCTACGGTCTCCTGTGCCAAAGTCGAAATTGTCTGTTGTCTCGAATTTTACGGCGTATTTCCCGTTGAAACCGAAATTTGAGTAGAATGTGCTCAAAGTCTCTTCGGCAGGAATGGTAAAGGCTGCTTTAAAACCATTCTCCTTTACCTTTTCTATGGCTTGTTGTATAAGTTCTGTGGCATATCCCTTGCCACGTGCGTTTTTGTCTGTTGCAATGCCGTATAAATAAGCAACTGGCATGCCTTCCCACTCAAACGGTATAATATGCAACATGGACAGTATCCGTCCGTTATCTTCTATGGCAAGCATGTTCTCTTCGCAGTAATGGTTGCAGATGAACTCTGAAATGAATTCATCGCTGTCGCAAAAGGCTTCTTTCCATAGTCTTGCGCATTCTGCTTTTTTCTCGGTTCTATTCATCGGAAAACTCTTTGATGCGAAGATAATTATTTTCGTTTATGTAGCAAATTGTTTCTGTGATTGAAATATTTTTCTATCTTCGCGTCTGTTAAATAATTATTGATATGGAAGTAAGAAAGTATATACAGGAAAACGAACAGCGTTTCATTGATGAATTGGCATCGTTGATACGCATACCGAGTATAAGTGCCAAGTCTGAACATAAAGGTGATATTGTCGCTTGCGCCAACCGTTGGAAAGAGTTGTTGCTCGAGGCAGGTGTAGATAGGGCAGAGGTGATGTCTTCTAAAGGAAATCCTCTTGTCTATGCCGAAAAGATTGTTGATGCTTCAGCTCCAACGGTTCTTGTCTATTCGCATTACGATGTAATGCCTGTTGAGCCGCTTGAACTCTGGAATACCAATCCTTTTGAACTTGTAGTAAAGGATGGTCGTATGTGGGCACGTGGTGCCGACGATGATAAAGGTCAGGCTATGATTCAGGCAAAGGCTTTTGAGTATGTAGTAAAGAATGGATTACTTAAGCATAATGTGAAATTTATCTTTGAAGGTGAGGAGGAGATTGGTTCGCCAAGCCTGAATGCTTTCCTTAAGGAAAATAAGGAGTTGCTTAAAGCGGACGTCATTCTTGTAAGCGATACAAGTATGTTGGGTGCTGAATTGCCTTCGCTGACAACAGGCTTGCGCGGTCTTGCCTATTGGGAAGTTGAGGTGACAGGTCCTAACCGAGACCTTCATTCTGGACACTTTGGCGGTGCTGTGGCAAATCCGATAACCGTGCTTTGCGAGATGATTGCAAAGATGACCGATGCTGACGGCCGTATTACGATACCCGGTTTCTATGACGATGTTGAAGAACTCTCAAAAGAGGAGCGCGAAATGCTTGCCTCTATCCCTTTCGACGAAGAAAAGTATAAGGCTGCCATCGATGTGGATGGTTTGCGTGGCGAAAAGGGATATTCTACATTGGAGCGCAACAGTTGTCGTCCGGCATTTGATGTGTGTGGTATCTGGGGTGGTTACACCGGTGAGGGCAGTAAGACTGTGTTGCCTTCAAAGGCTTATGCAAAGTTGTCGTGCCGTTTGGTTGCGCATCAGGACCACGAAAAGATTTCGCAGATGTTCGTCGATTATTTCGCTTCGCTTGCCCCCGACAGTGTTAGGGTGAAGATAACTCCTATGCATGGTGGACAGGGATATGTTTGTCCGATAACATTACCTGCATACAAAGCCGCTGAAGCTGGATTTGAAAAGGCTTTCGGTAAGAAACCTCTTGCGGTGCGTCGCGGTGGAAGCATTCCTATTATAAGTGATTTTGAAAAGATTCTTGGTATAAAGACCGTGCTTATGGGCTTTGGCTTGGAGAGCGATGCAATCCATTCTCCAAACGAGAATTTCAATCTTGATATTTTCCGCAAGGGCATCGAAGCTGTAGTGGAGTTCTATAAGCAATACAACAAGTAATAAAATAAAAAAGCGATGTGGTTGAACCGCATCGCTTTTTGCTTCTTATTTATATTTCTTTTGCGGAATGATAAGGTTGAGTATTACTCCCACCAAAGTCGCAAGTCCGATACCTCCTATTGTGAAACTGCCGAATGTCAGCTCGGCACCACCTATACCAAGAATAAGTATCAGTGAAACAATTATCAGATTACGGGTGTCGCCAAGCATTGTGCGATGTAGTCCCGGCTCTTTTACAAAATCCTTTCCTGTAACTTCGTTTATTGCGTATACGTCGCCGATGTGCTCAATTACAGGGGCTATGGCTACAGGAATCATGAAATGATTGCTTCCCAACAGAATTTAGGTCTTACAAATGCAGGTAAGGCAAGCCAGGGCGCATCAATGACAGGTTGGAAATCTATTAATCCGAATATTGATGCCGCTATATATCCGAAAAAAATCCTGCGAAAATAGGTATAAGTTTAAGCAATCCTTTTGCGAAAAGTGATACAATAACGGTTGTCAACAGTGCTATAATGGCAAGCCCCCAGTTGCTTTTTGCCATATCTACACCGGTACCTGCCAATGACAGATCAATGAGCATGATTACAGGACCAACCACAATTGGAGGAAACAGTTTTGTTATAAAACCAACTCCGCGAAAGCGTACCAATGCACTCATTATTTCGTATACTGCACCAATGGCAACAAGTCCGCATAATGTTCCGGGCAGTCCGTATAGTTCGGTGGCTTTAATGATAGGTGCTATAAAGGCGAAACTGCTGCCGAGAAAATGGGTACTTTGCCTTTTGTTACAGCATGAAAGATAAGTGTTCCTACACCGGCGGTAAATAGGACTACCGATGGATCCAATCCCACTAAAAGAGGCACCAGAACCGTGGCTCCGAAAGCGACAAATAAGAATTGCGTTCCAACGATGGTCTTTTGGACAGGACCAAGTTTGTTGTCGTTTTTCATATTAATTTAAATTGGTTTATCAAATTTCGCAAAAGCACGTAGAAAAATGCGAGAGATACAAAGCTTTCTTTGATAATTTATCCGTTTGTATTACATTTGCGCAAAAGTGATAACAGAATATACAAAAAACAATAGTATTATGGCTTTACGTATAATAGAACATCCGTTAGTTCAGCACAAGTTGAGCATTATGCGTAATAAGGAGACTTCTACAATGAAATTCCGTGAGCTTCTTCAGGAAATATCAATGTTGATGGGCTACGAGGTTACACGCGATATGCCTTTGACATACGAAGAGATAGAGACTCCACTTATGAAGATGAATGCTCCCAAGATTGCAGGAAAGAAAGTTGTTATCGTTCCTATTTTAAGGGCCGGTCTTGGTATGGTTGACGGACTTATGAAACTTATCCCGTCGGCGCGTATCGGTCATATCGGATTGTATCGCGACGAGGTTACCTGTCAGCCTCAGTTCTATTATTATAAGATGCCTGCAAACAAGGAACGTGCCGTGATTCTGACCGACCCTATGCTTGCAACAGGTGGCAGTGCCTGTGATGCTATTGCACGTTTGAAGGCTGATGGATTCGAGCATGTCAGATTGATGTGCCTTGTAGCTTCTCCGCAAGGAGTAAGTGCGGTGGAGGAGCAACATCCCGATGTTGATATATTCCTGGCTTCGTTAGATGAGGGCTTGAACGAAAAGAACTATATACTTCCGGGATTGGGTGATGCAGGTGATAGAATTTTTGGTACGAAATAATTTTTTTGTTATCATTCTTTTTGCTACCTTTGCACGGTTAAAATAGCGTATTATGAAACACAAGGGAAATAAATACTTTGGTTTTGCGGGATGTAAAAAAAGTCCCGTTGCCGTTGTTACCCTCGTTAATTTCATTTTTTATATTTTTTTGTGTAGTTTTATTATAGTCGTTTCGTTTGAAACGACTTTTTTTATATATTAGCGGAAAATATTGCTTTCTCTCACCGCTCTGGTTGCGGGTGTTATGCGGTATTTACCACGTGCTTATAGCTAACTGTTTGGCTAACAGGATGTTTGTATGTTAATGTGAAAAGTATTTATATAGGTAAACAATAAATATTAGTATATCATGAAAGAACAACTGAAAAAAGTATTGTTACTTGGTTCCGGTGCTTTGCGCATCGGTCAGGCAGGTGAGTTTGACTATTCGGGTTCACAGGCTTTGAAGGCTCTCCGCGAAGAGGGTATTCAGTCGGTGCTTATCAACCCCAACGTTGCAACCATACAGACATCAGAGGGTATTGCCGATAAGGTGTATTTCCTTCCTGTGGATGTACACAATGTAGAGGAAATCATCAAGAAAGAGCAGCCCGACGGTATCTTGCTAGCATTCGGTGGTCAGACTGCTTTGAACTGTGGTACAGAACTTTATCAGAAGGGTATATTGCAGAAATATGGTGTCAAGGTGCTTGGTACATCTGTTGAGGCAATCATGTACACCGAAGACCGCGATCTCTTTGTGAAGAAACTCGATGAGATTCCAATGAAGACTCCTGTGAGCCAGGCTGTCGAAAGCATGGAGGATGCTCTTGCCGCTGCACACAGAATCGGTTTCCCTGTAATGGTGCGTTCGGCATACGCACTTGGTGGTCTTGGTAGTGGTATCTGCCGCGACGAAGAGAGCTTTAAAGAACTTGCCGAGAGTGCATTCACATTCTCTAATCAGATTCTTGTAGAAGAGTCTTTGAAAGGTTGGAAGGAGATTGAGTTCGAGGTTATCCGTGATGCGAACGACCACTGTTTCACAGTAGCAAGCATGGAGAACTTCGACCCGCTCGGTATTCACACCGGTGAGTCGATCGTTGTTGCTCCTACTTGTTCACTAACTCCCGAGCAGGTTAAGTTCATGCAGGAGATTTCTGTTAAGGCTATCCGTCACCTTGGCATCGTTGGTGAGTGTAACATCCAGTATGCATTCAATGCCGAGACAAACGATTATCGTGTAATCGAGGTTAACGCTCGTTTGAGCCGTTCTTCGGCTCTTGCATCAAAAGCAACAGGTTATCCTCTTGCTTTCGTTGCTGCAAAGATTGCTCTCGGATATACTCTTGATGAGATTGGAGATATGGGTACACCAAACAGTGCTTACAAGGCTCCCGAGCTCGATTACCTCATCTGTAAGATTCCTCGTTGGGACTTGACCAAGTTCGCAGGTGTATCTCGCCAGATTGGCTCAAGCATGAAGTCGGTAGGTGAAATCATGTCTATCGGTCGTAGCTTCGAGGAGGTTATCCAGAAAGGTCTACGTATGATTGGTCAGGGTATGCACGGTTTTGTAGGTAACGAGCATACACACTTTGATAATCTTGATGAGGAACTTGCAAATCCGACAGATATGCGCGTGTTCTCAATTGCATCGGCTCTCGAAGAAGGTTATACAGTTGAGCGCATCAGCGAACTTACAAAGATTGACCCATGGTTCTTGGGTAAATTGAAGAATATCGTTGATTATAAGCATGTACTCGAGGGTTACAACACACTCGAAGAGTTGCCCGAGGAGGTATTGCGCAAGGCTAAGGAACTCGGTTTTTCAGACTTCCAGATTTCACGTTTCGTTCTGAAGAACGAGAAGAATATGGAGGCCGGTAACCTTGCTGTCCGTGCACGCCGTAAGGAACTTGGTGTCCTTCCTGCAGTGAAGAGAATCAATACTGTAGCTTCGGAGCACCCTGAACTTACAAATTATCTTTACATGACATACGGTGTAAAGGGTTACGATGTAAACTATTATAAGAATGATAAATCGGTGGTTGTTCTTGGTTCTGGTGCATACCGCATCGGTTCTTCTGTAGAGTTCGACTGGTGTTCGGTCAATGCCGTTCAGACAGCTCGCAAGCTCGGTTATAAGTCAATTATGATCAACTATAACCCTGAGACCGTATCTACTGACTATGATATGTGCGACCGCTTGTACTTCGACGAGTTGTCGTTGGAGCGCGTGCTCGACGTTATCGACCTTGAGCAGCCGGGTGGTGTGATCGTATCGGTAGGTGGACAGATTCCTAACAATCTTGCAATGAAGTTGCACCGTCAGGCAGTGCCCATCCTTGGTACATCGCCTCTTTCAATCGACCGCGCTGAAAACCGTCATAAGTTCTCGGCTATGCTCGACCAACTTGGCATCGACCAGCCTGCTTGGAAAGAGCTCACAAGCCTCGAGGATATGAAGGAGTTCGTTGACAAGGTAGGCTATCCTGTTCTTGTGCGTCCTTCTTACGTGCTTTCAGGTGCTGCGATGAACGTATGCTACAACGAAGAGGAGTTGCATGAGTTCTTGAAGATGGCTGCCGACGTTTCAAAGGAGTTCCCTGTTGTTGTTTCACAGTTCATGAGCGATACCAAGGAAATTGAGTTCGACGCTGTGGCGCAGAACGGTGAGGTGGTTGAGTATGCTATTTCTGAGCACGTTGAGTTTGCCGGCGTTCACTCCGGTGACGCAACACTCGTATTCCCTGCACAGAAGATTTACTTTGAGACTGCACGTCGCATCAAGAAAATCAGCCGCAGAATTGCGAAGGAACTTAATATTTCAGGTCCTTTCAACATGCAGTTCCTTGCAAAGAACAACGAGGTTAAGGTTATTGAATGTAACTTGCGTGCATCACGTTCATTCCCATTCGTATCGAAGGTGTTGAAGCGTAACTTCATCGAGACTGCTACACGCATCATGCTTGATGCTCCTTATAGCAAGCCTGATAAATCGGCGTTCGATATCGACCATATCGGTGTAAAGGCATCGCAGTTCTCGTTCAGCCGTCTGCATCAGGCAGACCCTGTATTGGGTGTGGATATGTCATCAACAGGTGAGGTTGGTTGCATCGGTGACGACTTCGAAGAGGCATTGCTCAATGCAATGATTGCAGTTGGTTACAATGTTCCCGAGAAGAATGTAATGGTTTCATCGGGTGCAGCAAAGTCAAAGGTTGACTTGCTTGAACCTACAGCAATCCTTGCGCAGAAGGGTTATAACATCTATGCAACATCAGGCACTGCCAAATTCCTTAATGAGAATGGAATCAAGGCTACTCCTGTAATGTGGCCGGATGAGAATCCAAATGCCGAGAATAACGTAATGCAGATGATTGCCGACCACCGTTTCGACCTCATCATCAACATTCCAAAGAACCACACAAAACGTGAGATGACAAATGGCTACCGCATCCGTCGTGCTGCTATCGACCATAACATTCCGCTCATCACCAATGCACGTCTTGCAAGTGCGTTCATACGTTCATTCTGTAAGGTTGACATCAACTCATTGCCTGTCAAGAGCTGGGACGAGTTCAAGTAAAAATATACAGATGATTATAAATGTAAAAAGCTGCCGAATGGCAGCTTTTTACATTTATAATTTTTACAAACAGGAAAACTCTTTTGAATGTAAATTACCTATCTAACATCAATTCGTATGTTTCAGGAAGAGACTTAAATCAAAATAAACCCTTCTGAACTGGAACTTGTTGCTTGGCTCAACAACAATGATGTTGCAAAGCGTTTCTGTGTCAAGTTCGCGTGAGAGCTCTTTTTCTATTTCAAGTTCATGGAACATTACATAGTTCTGGTCGTCGGGAGCAATTACTCTGAAAGGAGAATCTGCCGTATTGCCTTTTGCATATTGTGTTATCATGTTCAATATGCCTTGATATTTGGTGGCATACGACTGGAATTCCTCCTGGCTCTTTCCCAACTCTTTCGACGCTATCAGCAAATTGAACAGAGCGTTGAGGCTCACAGGATTATACTCCATGATTTTCTTTGCAGTATTGTATGCTTCAAGATGATTACCTGCATCGTGGAATTTTTTCAACGCTTTTTCGTTCTCGTCGTTGCTTGGGTTGTATTGGGGCAGGAATGCCTGACCGTAATACACAAGTGCAATGTCATCGAGACGAATCATGGGGTCGTCGCTCTTGTATATGCTTACGATTTCGTCGAAATATTCGCGCTCGTTCTTTACGATGTCCTCAATTGTTGCATAGTCCAGAAATACCTGTGCGTTTGCAACAAATGCAGCAAGGCATAGAGCCAATGTTGTTATTAATTTCTTCATCTCTTATACTTTGAATTTCAAAATAACTCCGCTGTTGGCAGGAACTGTGATTGTGGTCTTGTCAAATGGATTGAATGTGAGTTCAATCTTTTCTCCGCTCAGCAGTTCGGTGGTATTCTGTGCGTCGTTGCTGTATGTTGCACCAAAGTATGCAAAAGCCTCTTCGGGTACGGTTACGGCGCACTCTTTATCCTGATCACTGAAGTTTGTTACAATCAGTAGCAACTCGTTGCCAAAACCTCTCAGGTAGCTGAATATGTGGTTGCTGTCGTATTGGTCGCAGTGGGGATTCGCATATTGGATACCGTAGAATGCTCCGTCGGCAAGGGCTTTCTCCTTGTTGCACAGGTTAAGCAGGTGTGAATAGAATTTCTGCAGATTCTTTTCCTCTTCGGTGAGCAACTCGCCCGAGTAGTCTCCGTTGCCTTTCCAGCGACGCAGTGTGTCAACGCTCCAATAGTCAAAGATTGTTGTTCTGCCGTCAACACCGCTATAGCCCTCCTTGTCCATACCTCGTTCTCCGAGTTCCTGACCTGCATAGAGCATGAAAGGTTCAGTTCCTGTTGTTGCTGAAACAATGAGTGCCGCAAGTGCACGTTCTGCTTTCGCTGCAAAGAAATCGGATGCAATACGTTGTTCGTCGTGGTTTTCGAGGAATGTGAGCATATTATCACGTATATCCGATGTGCTTTGAAGTGCATAGCTTATGTTGTTCGCCGATGTCTGACCGTTCATCACAGCACGCAAGGTGTCGTAAAGTCCAACCTTGTCGTACAGATAATCGAAATGACCATCCTTGATGAAGGAACGGTATATGTGTGGCTGATAAATCTCTCCGATGAATATTATTCCGGGGAACTCTTCCTTGATTTTTGCAACAGCCCAGTTCCAGAATTCAACAGGTGTCATCTCTACCATGTCACAACGGAAACCGTCAACACCCATTGACGCCCAGTATCTTAAAATCTTCAGCATCTTTACCCATGTGTTTGGCACGGGTGAGAAGCAGCGGTTGCCTGTGCGGTAATCAATACCATAGTTCAACTTGACGGTATCGTACCAGTCGTTTCTTCCCGGTGAACCAAAACAGTCGTTTCCTGTGGCACGCAATGGCGTTTCGCTGTATTCCTCATCAGCGCAATCCTTTGCATCCAGATTACAACCGTATGAACTGTTGCCAAGGTAATAGAAATTATTGTGCCCTGCATAAAAGACATTTTTGTCGTCGTGTTCTCCGAAACTGTATGTGCCTTTCGGAGTACAGTCGCTATGGTAGTGGCGTGCCACATGGTTGGGGATAAAGTCCATTATGACTTTCATTCCAGCTTTGTGTGTGCGGTCGATGAGTGCCTTGAACTCTTCGCGACGTTTTTCTACATCAACGGCGAGGTCGGGGTCGTTGTCGTAATAGTCCTTTATGGCATAGGGTGAACCAGCCTCTCCTTTTACAATTGCAGGATGGTCGGTGGGGATACCATATCTGTTGTAGTTGCTTCGGGTTGTGTGTTCTATCACACCGGTGTACCATACATGTGTCGCGCCTGTGCTACGTATGGCACGGAGTGCCTTTGGAGTGATGTCATTGAATTTGCCACAACCGTTCTGTTCAATGGTTCCACCTGCAACGCAATTGGCATTGCTGTTTCCAAAAAGTCTTGGAAGAAGTTGGTATATAATTATTTTTGACATGTTATTTGATGTTTGTCGGTTTTTTATATGTTTCTGTTTGATTGTATTTTCTTTATTAATCCCTGCAGGACATTTCCCGGACCGCATTCCGTAAATTCTGTTGCTCCGTTGTCCATCATGTTCTCTATTGTTGCAGTCCATCTTACAGGAGAGGTAAGTTGGGCTATAAGGTTTGCCTTAATCTCTTCGGGTGTAGTGTGGGGCAGTGCGTCGATGTTCTGGTAAACCGGGCAACGTGGAGTCTTGAATTCCGTATTATTTATGGCTGTTTCCAATTCCTCTTTTGCCGGTTGCATCAAGGGGGAATGGAATGCTCCGCTTACATTCAGCGGAAGAGCGCGTTTCGCTCCTGCCTCTTTCAGTTTTGTGCATGCCTCCTCAATACCTTCCTTGTCGCCCGATACGACAATTTGTCCCGGGCAGTTGTAATTGGCTGCAACAACAATCCTGCCGTTGTTGTTTACCTGGTTGCATACATCCTCTACAGTCTTGTCATCAAGACCAAGGATCGCAGCCATGGTAGATTCCTGCTTTTCGCATGCCTGTTGCATTGCAAGTGCACGTTTGAAAACAAGTCTTAAGCCATCTTCAAAAGAGAGGGCACCGGCTGCAGTCAGAGCAGAAAATTCACCCAATGAATGTCCTGCAACCATGTCGGGGTTGAATTCTTCGCCAAGCGAAAACGCCGTTATGACAGAATGCAGGAATACTGCAGGCTGGGTTACCTTTGTCTGTCGCAACTCTTCGTCGCTACCGTTGAACATTATGTCTGTAATACGAAATCCTAAAATCTCGTTCGCTTTTTCAAAATATTCCTTTGCAGCAGGGCTGTTCTCATACAAATCCTTGCCCATGCCACTGAACTGTGAACCTTGTCCTGTAAAAACAAATGCTTTCATTTGTCGGTAATTTAAATTAAAACTCCATTGATTCGGTTAATGTTCAAATCTTATTGCTTTTACCACCTTATCAGATAATAACGATAGCTGTTGTATTCCAAAATAAGCTGTTCATTATCCAACGTTAATATGTTAAAAGTGGTGTTGGTATCAAAAATCATGAATTGTTCAAGGTCGTTTAGTGTTGCAACATACTTCTCGTTCGGGAAATTGCGCAATCCGTTTATGTTTATGGTGTTTTCAACCTTGTCATAATAGAGATTGCCCAGATAGCGTAGTGGAAATTCGGTTTCGTTATGTTTGCTGATAAAGGTAAGATAGTGCTGAAATGAATAATATATGTCCTGTGGATATTCAATGTTTCCTTTTTCACAATCTTCAACCTTTTGCAGTTTCCACATTCCGTCCAAGTCTCCGTTTATGTATATGTTGTCACATGCGGAAAACATCAATGCAAAAATCAGCAGTATGTGTAAAAATCTCTTCATGTCCTGTTTATTTAAAGAATGATCCCACATGTGTTATGGTAAACATCAGACCTATGTTTTCTCCAATCATATCGCTTTTGTCATACCCTAAGGAAACTGTACTCAGCCATTGTGCGTTTCTTGGCATGCATGTAATCTCAGCCAGAACCGATGTGGTGTACTTCTTGCAGTTGAAAGGATTTGCATAGGTTCCCCAATGTTCACTGTATGTATAGTTTACTTTGTACGCAAACGGAATTTTTGTATCAATTATGCCATTTATACCGATGTTGTGTGCAATAAGTCTGTTGCTACGGAAAAAGAGACTTCCATTCTTGTTGTATACGGGTGATATGATAATGGGAGTTCCTATTCCCATACCCCAATGATGCCATCCCGGATATATTCCATGGTTCAGATAATCGTCGCATCCGTCCATCTGGTCATAGAAATAGTCGCTTGGGTCGTGATACAGAGCACCGCTCTGGTCGCGTGTGGTCATGAACTCATACCTGATATTCGATATGAACGGCAGGAAGTTTGATTTATTTGCAATGTTGATGCCAAGCAGCATGTCTCTCCATGGATATATCAGCGTCCTTCTTTTACCTTCGTTGTTCATTTGGTATTCAAAGAAGAATAACTGTGAAAAGTCCTCGAACATGTGTTCGCCATAGAGCCTTATCTCCAAAGGCTTGGTATGTATTGTGAATGCAGCATGCCAGCAACCAATCTGGTTGCCTGCAATGTTTGTCTGTTCTCCGGTGGGTGTGTCTTCTCCGCCACTCATCGGTATGAATGCTTTTATGTAATCTGAGAACTTCGTCGGCATCTTTACCTTTCCATATGTGGTGTTGTATAAAGTACCACCGAATTGGGTGTGCATTTCAAGACCGCCGTCAAATGTAACAGGGAATTTGGATGGTTTGCCTACACTGATAAATCCGCCTTTCCCATGATAAAGGATTCCTTCTCCACGTTTTACTTTTGGATTTATAATAACAAGCTCTCGCTGATAATTGCCGTCGGTGAAGAAACCGTATGATATATATGCCCTGAATCTTAACCACTCTTTTGTGCCCGGAATATTTACAAATTCAGGAATCTCTATTCTTGCTTGTGGAATAGGGCGACTGTTTCCGCTGAAAATGAATCCACCAATTCCTGTATTGCTGAATTGGTCGCTGAAAAGATGGGGATAGTATCTGTTTACTGTATTGAAAGCGGTTATCTCTTCCATCTGTTCACGTTGGTAATATTCTTGTTCACCCCATCTCTCTTTGCTGCCAATAGAAAGAGTAAGCCATTTCCAACTCAAATCGGCATATGCTTGTTGGAATGAAATTGTTGAAGTTTGATTAAAACCGGCAATAATATCTGCTGCGATGTCGTATCTGAAATTTTTCTTTTTGCCGAATGTGTTACTGTAGCTCATTCCATAGCGCAGATATCCGCTTGTGCTTTTCACCGAAGAAATTGCATTTTTGTTTGCCGTGAACCAATATGGTGCATATTCATCCCCGGAAGCAATGCAGTTCATTTGGGCGTAATATCTGAAATCCCCTCTTTGGGCAAATATACCTGTAGGGAATAGCAATATTGCAACAATAATGTAAATAGTATGTAGAAAGCAGCGATTGTTCATCTGTTTTTTTATCTTCTTTGCTATAATTTTACAAAAATAACAATTTTATTTTATTTATTACATATTGATTGCCGTGAAAATGAATTTGGATTAAACAAGTGGCTTTATGAGAATTTGTGTTATTGATAAATTCGATAGCTGTTATCGTAAAAACAAATAGATGTGCAATGTGAAAAAAACTTTATAGATTGTAATTTTGTACAAAATTTCGGATATTGTTTTTTCGGAATAATCTAATCATTAAATATTTAATTAAATTATGTTTAAAAATTTCCCGGGATACAGAGTTCTTGAGAAACTTCAGAAGAACAAATCCCACAAGAGAGAGAGGAAGTTCCCTCTTAATGTAATCAAATTCCTTTTCATTGCGGTAATCTCTATCGTGGTTGCAATGTTGCCAACATCGGCTTTCGGTATCGAAGGTCTTACCGATGTTCACCAGCGTATCATTGCTTTGTTCGTGTTTGCTGCGCTCATGTGGCTCACAGAGTCAATGCCTTCGTGGGTTACTTCAATGATTGTTGTAACTGTGATGTTATTCACTGTATCAACTAGTGCGTTCAGTTTCCTTCGTCCCGAGGGTAATGTAGGCTTGGTTCCTTTCAAGAGCATTATGGCTTGTTTTGCAAACCCCACAATCATGCTCTTTATCGGTGGTTTCGTGCTTGCTATCGGTTTGACAAAGGTTAAGCTCGACGTTGCTCTTGCACGTGTTCTTTTGAAGCCGTTCGGTACACGCTCCGAGATTGTATTGCTTGGTTTTATCCTTGTAACAGCAATCTTCTCGGCCTTTGTAAGTAACACAGCTACTGCTGCCATGATGTTGGCGTTCCTTACTCCTGTGCTACGTTCATTGCCTGCCGACGGTAAAGGTCGTGTAGCTCTTGCTCTTGCAATTCCTGTAGGTGCTAACCTAGGTGGTATGATTACTCCTATCGGTACACCTCCTAACATGATTGCACTTGACTATCTCTCATCACAGGGTATGGGTATCAGTTTTGTTGACTGGACAATCAAGATGGCTCCATTCGTTATCGTTCTTTTGGTTCTTGCTTGGTTACTTCTCCGCATCATGTTCCCATTCAAGCAGAAGAACATCAAGATTGAGATTGAGGGCGATATCCGTTGGGATTTCAAGACATGGTCGGTTGTTGCTGCGTTTATCATCACAATCTTCATGTGGATGTTCGGTACAGATCTCTGGGGTATCGACACAAACGTTGTGGCATTCATTCCTATTATGATTTTCTGTATGACAGGTATCCTTACACGTCGCGACCTTGAGGAAATCAACTGGAGCGTTCTTTGGATGGT
>CAJGDP010000028.1 GCA_904502235.1 uncultured Bacteroidaceae bacterium | reverse complement strand
TAGATGATTTTGTAGATGTAATCGTAATATTTGCCCTCTGTACGTTCAAGGCGAAAATCCCAATGTGGGAGTTCATAGATGTCGAGGGGTGTTTCCATTAGTTGATATAATGGAGAGTCTTCATAGAGTGTGTAGCATAGTTTTACTTTGTCAGCACTGATTTTCATTGTTAATACTGTTTTTAATCTCATTAGTTCCATCGTTTGGCTTATTGGGGATTGTTGCCCAATATGCTCTCATACCATCGCTGATGGCTTGCTTGTGGTTGTCTGTCAAACCACGCCCTTTGAGGGCTTGACTGATACGCTGTTTGGTATCTGCATTCAATTCTCTAAATTGTCTTTTCATAAGTAATACTGTTTATATATAAATAGTAGCATAAGTAGAAAAAGAGTAAATAGTAAGTAACTTTTTTTGAAAAAAATATTTTTACCTGAAATGATAAACAGTTTTTTACCTATACTACTAAAATGTTTTTTTGATAAGCGAAAGGGGTTACATACATAAAAACGCCCCACGAGGGGGCGTAAATGCTTTTTTGCTATTTGATACCATTACCAACCTTGTAAGATTTCTCCCTTGTAGCGTGAACAAGGAGCGCAATCACAGTTGGCGTATTCAAGTTTATTAGGGTCGGGTATATAATAACGCAACTCCCAAATCTTCTCTAAATCCTCTAAAAACCTGTTCGAGAAAATTTCGTTATGGGGTACGAAGAAACCCTTGTAGAACACTCTACAAGGGTTTTTCTTTTGTGATAGCATCAAAGTTGGTCACTTTTGGGCACCACAATAAAAAGGTGGCTCGCGCTATACCCAACAACAAAACAAATCGGACCCTCGCATTGAGAGTCCGATTTATCTGTTTCACACCTTAATAATCATTTCCAGAGATTACCCCATTCGCCTCGATGACGTATACTGAGCTGGTCAGAACCATCACCATTGGCAAAATCATTATCATCTCCACCACCAAGAACGCCACTACCGGAATTAGGGCTGCTCGCAAGCATTGAACACGGAGCAAACTCCACACGCTCCGCCACTGGCTGTATATATTGTTTCTTTATCATAATCATTTTACTTACTTTCCTTACATTATTTTCATTTTACAAACACACGCTGTCCATTCACAATGTATACTCCGGGACGGGTTATGCTTTCGAGACGACGACCCTGGAGGTCAAAAATCATATCTTCCACACCACTCTTCTCAACCGCGATATCAGCAATTTCCGTTACGTCACCACCGCCGCCAATTGAGAACACATATCCGGCAGCACGCTGAGAGACCGCATTCGGCATAGACAACCACGCACGATGCGCGTTATTCAAGAAGCTAGGATTCTCAAAATTGGTTCCCACACCATCCTTGCTTGTGAGCGACATGTAAGTATTTACTTTATACATTCCCACTCCTTTACTCTTGTTTGCAAGAATATAGTGTGTGTATCCGGCGCGCTCAGGAATATATGTTGCGGCATGACGTCCTTCGAGCAGATTAGTTACATTTTCACCATCGGCACAATATGTAGCACGTTTCTCCTCTTCTGTTGTCAATGTAGGCAGATAATTTATCTTGAAGTAGTATGTACCCTCCTTTTCTGCCTGAAGAATAACCGGCAACTCCGCAGGAATCACACCACCCTCGACAGGCTTAACCTTGAAGACATTCACACCTTTGTCGACAGAATTACCCGTTGCAATATTGTAATCACCCACACCGGCCTCGCTTTCACCGTAAAGGACGTATGCAGTTACCCCGGTTGGAATCTGCAACTCCACAGGAGCATAGAATGTAGCAAACTTTGCAGAAGAAATTACAACAGGGAGTTCATTAACAAACTCTATATCCCACCTTCTTGTATTTTCATCGTAATAAGAATCCGAAGTATTATCAAGGATTCCAACCTTTGTTGCATTGTCCAGGAGATAGTATCCGCCCAAGTTGGCAGACTTCGACGACACATTATAGAATGCACTTTGGAAATCATATTCCTTTCCATCCTCCGGAAGAACATCATATTTTAGCGCAATTCCCTGCACCTTCATATAGCGTCCACTTTCATAAGAAAGAATGCTAGCATTATTCAGTTTAACTTCAGAAGGAATAGAAAAGAGGATTGATTTCAACTCAACATCTTTATCCACGGTTCCATCCGAATCATATTTCGGTGCCATGCCAGTGGTTCCGTCAGCCTCTGACATCAAGTAGTTGCCCGAAACCTCACCACGCAAGCGGAAATAGCCTTTACATAGCACAAAATTAGGGAAACAACTCTCAAGTACAGCAATCTGCGACATTACATAGTTTGCGTCATTATTTGTCAGTTTGCCGTTATTATACATGCCAACAACCTTTACAGGTCCCATATCATAATAATACTTGAGTGCATTGAATACCTCTCCATATTGTTTAAGAGTTACATTATTCTTATTGTCATACACAAACAAGCCGGCCTTTTCGCCATTATAAAGATATTCCGCCTGTGCCATGGTTTTACCAAATTGCGCCAACGCAAGCACAAAACCGCTATCATTTACATAATCCACCTCCGATACATCGGCAATATAATTAAGATACCAGGCAGCGTTCTTATTCTTGTCAGGGGTAGCCGGTTCCAGAATTGCACTAACACTCAACAAGCCGTCATAATCATACGGCACCAGATGGGTTGTATAATCCCCAAATTCTTCTGTAATATTAAACGCATCCCTTTGGGCAGAATAACGGCTATTCCAACCATAAATCTTTTTAATTGTCAAGTCGGCAGTACAATTTCCTACACCATTCAAACAAACCGGTTCAATACGATGAGGATTCATCTCTTTACCATTCAAATAAACCTTAACCCATTGACGGATATCCCATGGATTGACCTCTTCCATATATATATCTTCATCAAAATCACTCCAACTGAGCGCAAGACCATTATAACGACTCTCCTCCCATGCCGATTCCGCTATATACACAGCAGAGAGACGGAAATCCGTTATAATAGAATTGGTAAACAAGTCCAGTACGTCGGCCAATTCGCTTACGCTTCCCCTATCTTCTTCATCCAATTGCGCATAAGCCTCCTCCAGAGCGTTGTACACCGATGTTGAATATTGTCCGGGGGCAGGATCTTTAGCATGATTATTCTTATTTACCTCGAGCAGATACTCAGCCTTACGTTTCATAAGAGTTATTGCAGGAGCAACAATATCTTCCGCTATATAATTCTCATAATAGAATGCATCAATCTCTTTCTTAGCCTGCGCAACAAGTTCATCATCAGGATATATATAGAATTCCGACAGGGTAAACTCTGCATCATCACCACCGGCATCTATGCCATTTACACTATTTACTGTAAAGCGCAAATATTGGTATGCGGTACCATTCTCATTTATAATATCAGAGAAATAGTACATATCATACAGCAAGTCAGGCATTTCAATATTGCTTGACAAAGTAACAAAACCACCATCTTCACTGTTACTACCCTCAACGGTTATGCTTACAGGCACATTATATGGAGTTTGAAGATTTGGTTTCATATAGAAATAGAACCCTTTGACAGCCTCACCCAAATCTGCCTGAATATAATGTTTAGCTTCACCAAGTTCGGAATTTGTCTCTGTCCAGAAAACAGTTGAGACATCGCTATCAAGAAGATTGCAAGCACGATAATCCGATTTCTCCGAAGGATGATTTGTGCTATAATAGTCACAATCCTTTGCAAGACCCATATTTTTCTGTAAGAACTCAGGATACATCTCGGTAGCATCAACAGCATGCTTATAAACCTTCTCGTCAATAACAGATGATGTCGTTATAAAAACCCAATTTATACCGACAGCCTCATCAGGATCATCAGGTTTAACACATGATATAGCAAAATCATCAGAGTTTTCTATACACAAAAAGACACCGCGATGCTCATCTGATTCAAATTTATAATTTCCGTAACAACCTTTATATAAATTTAGAAAATCACCAGCATCTCTACCTTCATAATCAATATAGAAATTTTCAAACAAATAAAGTCCGGCATTGGATTTGTCCTGAGTCATACTCACTGTATATTTGTCATCCCCAACTTGCGAAGGAGAAGATATATACATTCCTGTCCCCACATTATAGAAATAGCAACGTAAATCATAATCGCTAAAGGATAAACTTGAACCATTATAAAAGCCGGTTATTCTACACTCCCACACACTGTTTTGACCTTTCTTTATACTGGAGACAATATCCATATAGGACATTTCCGGCAAGATACTCACGCCCTCTATATTGTTAGCAAGCAGCACATGACCATTTGATGCAAGAGGCTTGGCATTTAGAGTTAGAGTATTTTCATCAATATAGAGATAGTCCTGATTATATAAGCTTATATACTTCAGGATGTTCGATGTTCCATTTTTAGTGTTTTGTATCACATCCCGATACCGCATCAACAAGCTAAGACGCTCCAAATTTTCAAAAACATATTCATGAGTATCAGTTCCGGCCAATACAAATAATGCAATAATAGAGCCAAATAAATCGCCCATATTGGCATCATTGCTATAAATCACATCAACGACTGAGCGTACAATTTCTATAGCCATATCCCGACCATTATTTGCGCAACAACCAAAAATTTCCTTATAGCTAGCAACCCTTTCAAACTCCCAAGCTGAATTAAGACCCGATTCGGTCGAAAGCACGAGTTTTCCGTTTTCGACAGCAAAATAACCATCACTGTTACCATCAAGGCCTATTGGAGACATATAGAAACGAGAATCATTGCTTCTAACATTATCACCATCCTCATTAGTTGGAATAACATCGAATAGCACACCTTCGCTATCCCATGCATCAACCCCGGCGCATTTCAAATCACCAGCAACATAATTATGCATTTTTGCTTTACCATCAGCTGTAACCGAAGCATAAAAAAGCGAACAACTGTCGGGCGCTGCTACTGTTGTCATACAAGCACCGTTTCCTTCGTAATGCAGATACCCCCCATTACCGACATTCCTTAACACATACCAAACGACATCTGTTTCATCGTAAGACTCATCATTAGCCACTTGCAAAGTTGCATAAGTATCAGCTATAGGTTCAGCCACCCAAACAGCTTCAGGACGAACTTCGCCATATACATTCACAATTTCACCATCGGCATTAGGTGTCCACACATTGCCTATAGAACTTGTTATTGAACCGTCATTACTATTCAAGACACCGGTAATAGAACTGTCTGATATATAAAAACCGGCATAATTCTCTGTCTCTACTACATTAAAATAGAATTCAGGTCTATTACTATCAGAAGGAGATTTCCACTCATTACTGCCCGGACCATGAAAAACATAAGCAGAATTGCCATCCGTTGAATTTTTCAGATAAAACATATAATCCAATAGATGGCCCGCAGAAACAAAATAGAACTTGGAATTCTCATCGGGCACTTCAACTGTACGCAATGGTGATACATAAGATTTATTTCCCGCATCATCAGCACCGGCAAAAGAGAGATACTCACCGGTTTTCACATTCTTCAAATAGTAGTATTTAGGAGTGGCTTTTTTTGAGATATCCGGGAAACGCACACGGTTGGTAAAATCGTCATGACCGTCCCTTTGTGCAGCACTTTTTCTTAATCCATAAGTTGATGTTTTATTTTCCTGCTCCAAAGCATTATATTGCTCAACAAACATCTTGCAATACTCCAGCAATTTCTCATTTGAGGATTCATCCTCGGCATCCAATCCGAACTTTGTAGCGAGATTCTTGACTGAGTCGAAGAATGTCTCCTGCGCCTGCAAAGAGCAGAAGCAAAACAAAGTCATCAACAATAGCAGATAACACTTTTTCATATTTATTTTCACTGATTTTTATAAAAAAAAGCAATAGGTTACAGGTTTTTAGACAAAATGCAACCTTACTTACGAAATATTTTGCAAAGTTAACTATAAAAGCAAGGTTTTTACCCCCCCGTTTGTTAATTTTGGTTAAAACGAAAATAAATTAACACAACAATCAAATTGGTTCAGTTGCAGTACAACTGAACCAATAAGCGTTATATCACGAAACAATTTTTATTTCAAATTCTCGGCAACCTCTGCCGCACGTTGCAGAGCAAGGTGGATGTTTGCACACACATTCTCTTTACCCACAAGTTTCACAAGGCCTGCCTTGCGCAACGATTTCTCTACGTTGTCGTGTACGCCCGAAAGTATAATTGTTCTGCCCTCCTTATGCGAAGCACTGATAAAAATTTCGAGGTTATGAAGTGCAGTTGCATCAACAAACGTTACCTTTCGCATACGCACCACACGGATAGGCATTGCATCGGTATTGCGTGTGAGTTCATCGAACTTGTTTGCTATACCGAAGAAGAAAGGACCTTCAATTTCAAACACTTCTGTATTTTCGGGGATAGAAAGGACTTCGTCCTTCTCACCATCGTTATGAACTTCGAGTTCATCGCGCACTACAGATATATGCGCGCTCTCCATTGCACGTTTCATAAAAAGCACCACAGCCATTACAAGACCCACCTCTATTGCAAGTGTAAGGTCGAAGAATACTGTAAGCAACAGAGTTACGAACAGGACGCTTGTTCCCGACATACTACTCTTGCACATAGAAAGGATTGTGCGCCAGCCGCTCATATTGTAAGACACCATCACAAGCACACCTGCAAGACATGGCATAGGGATACACTTCACAAGACCACCCAAGAAGAGCAACACGAGCAACAATACAAAAGTATGCACGATACCGGCAACAGGAGTACGTCCACCATTGTTTATATTAGCCATTGTACGTGCAATTGCACCTGTAGCTGGGATACCGCCAAAGAAAGGAACAACGATGTTTGCAATACCCTGTCCCACAAGCTCGGTGTTTGAGTTATGACGGTCACTGATAACACCATCGGCAACCATTGCCGAGAGCAATGATTCTATTGCGCCAAGCATTGCAATGGTGAATGCCACCGGTGCAAGATTCTGCAATGTTGCGAAAAACGATTCCCCTGCAGGCAATGCAGGAACAACAGGTTTCGGGAAACCGGAAGGCAATTCGTACAAATCACCGATTGTCTTTATTGATGTTACACCGGCATACTCCTTAAGCAGGAATGCAACTATAGTCATAACAACTATAGCCAACAGCGAACCGGGGATTTTCTTTGAGAACTTAGGTGTTACCGCTATAAGCGCAACGCTCAATATACCCATACCGGCACTCCACCAGTCGATATTTCCAAGATTACTGAAATAGCATACCCATTTATCGATGAAATTGGCAGGAACCTCCTCTATACCCATTCCGAAAAGGTCGTTTATCTGGGTAGAGAAGATTGTAATTGCAATACCGCCTGTGAAACCTATTATAATGGGATAAGGCATGAACTTGATTACTGTTCCCAAACGGCACAATCCCATAATTACAAGTATGACACCTGCCATGATTGTTGCTATTACGAGTCCCGACAAGCCATACTGTTGTATAACGCCATATATAATGATGATAAAGGCACCTGTGGGACCACCGATCTGCACCTTGGAACCACCGAATACCGAGATAAGGAAACCTGCAATGATTGCAGTAACAAGACCTTCGGCCGGGCCAACTCCACTTGCGATACCGAATGCTATTGCCAAAGGAATGGCCACGATACCCACGATGATACCCGCCATAAGGTCGGACATGAATTTCTCACGTGAATAGTTTTTGATTGTCTCAAAAAACTTAGGACGAAAATCAATTAAATTCTTCGCTTTCATTTTATTCTGTATTTTTGTTTCGACAGCAGTAACAGACTTTTTAAATTATTAATAAGGTGCATCGCCAAGCAACACACCTTATTATATTATATAAAATTCAATCAATCCCTTAATCTGAAGCCCATAGCCTTTGCTATTATTTTTGCTTCCTGGCGACGCACAAGCACAAACGACAAGGCGTTGAAAGCAAGAACAATCAAAGGCATAAACATAGCCCATAACATTTTTACGCTCGCATCCGAGGTGAGGATAAACAGATACACAAGCAAAAGTATATAATATCCTGCAACAAGAAACATCGACAGGATGGAACATCTCTTCTGTAATGCAAAATTACTGAAAAGCGACACCAGGATTGCAAAGGCATTCACCACCGCAGCAAAAATCAGCACTACACCCAAAGCCACAACAGAACGGGATACAGTACCGTCAGCAAGCGTATATCCGAAATTTTTCAGGATTGCAGTCATACCGTTCGGCTCGATTATTTCGCAGATAGGATTTATAAGCGCAATAACCATAAGAGCTATTGAGGCAACGAACAACAACTGATAGAAACGGAACTTCATATTCAAAAGAACTTTTTTAGTAAAGTCTTATATTATTCCTCATCAATTTCCTTTGCAGGATCGCGGAAATAAACCTTGCCATCAAGGAATTCCTGTGCAGCAATCAATGTTGGTTTTGGCAATCTCTCATAGTAACGTGAGATTTCAATCTGCTCGTGGTTCTCGAACTGCTCCTCAAGGTTGTCATTAGAAGAAGAGAATTCATTCAACTTCTTGATGAGTTCTTCCTTCATCTCTGCCGCAATCTGATTTGAACGTTTGCCGATGATAGCAACCGATTCATACACATTACCTGTCTCGTTTACGAAATCTGCCATGTTACGTGTGACAGTGTTTGTTGGAGCATTTGTCTTTTTGTAATCCATTTTATCTTAAATTTAATTTTGTCAATCATTTACAAACTTTATAGCCTCTTTATAATATTTGTCGGCCTCTTTCAGATATTTGCTTTCAGGAAATTCGGTCTTGAAAGCATAATACTCGTCGATTGTGGCGCGATAACGTTCCATTTTCTTGCTTTCAACACTATGGAAAGCCATCTTGTAACGCGCTCTCAACACAAGTATGGAAAGTTCTTCGCGGAACGCTGTGTAAGGGTAATCATTCATGACATTCTGCGCCGTGATGATGCATGCCTGATAATTGTTACCCATATATGCCATATAATCTCCAAGTTCGTAATACAGTTTTGCCGAAAGATATTCCTTCTCCACAAGAAGTTCGTGCATTCTCAATATCATATTCTGCGCCTCCACGCAGTGAGCACTGTAGGGATAATATTCCATAAACAACTGCAGCTCACTTATGGCAGAGTATGTATTTGTCTGGTCGAGTTCAGGTTCTGTTATACCCTCGTAAAGAGACTTGCCTGAATAGAAACGCGCATATTCGGCGAATTCTCCTCTGGGATAGTTGGAATAATATACCTTGAAATACTGTGATGCTGTTTCAAAATCCTCCATGTTGTAATAGCAACGCGCCAACAAGATCAAGGATTCTTCGGCTTTGTCGCTACCCTTGAACATGGTTACCATAGTCTCGAGCAACTGCGATGCCTTTGAATAACGTCCTGCAAGATAGAACTCCTTTGCCGCCTCATACTTATAGTTGATATCCGACGATTTATACACCTTGTTGAATGTATCACAAGATGTAAGAATCAGAACCGAGAGCAACAATATGTACGCAAATCTTTTCATTCTACCTTCCAATAGCTAAAACTTTGCAAAGATAGCATTTTTTCATCAAAAACACAACCAATTAACAGTCATTATTATTCCGTGGAAAGAAAAATAAACTTAAAACAGGGAACAACCCTTGGTTGCACCCTGTTTCAATTCCGTGAATATGTTACGGTTACTTTACTATAACCTTCTGACCACAGACAATATAAGCACCGCGCTGCAAAGCAAAGAAGCAGGAATCCGACACCGGTTTTTCCGCTACCGCACGCCCTGCAAGGTCGTAGACACGCACAACCATAGGCGAATCTACTGTTACCTGCACACCACCTTCTACAGCAGCAACCTCTGTTACATCTTCCACAACACCAATAACACCGGAAACAACACCGTCAGTGTTCTGCATACCAACTTTCTGATATACGCGAACCCAGTCGAAACGTGTTTCATAGGTGTGTGCAATGTCGGCATTTGCTGCCCATGCATTGTTTCCCACACTCTGATTGAGAATCAAGTGGAAATGTTTGTCGAAAGGCCATTGACCCTGGTCGAGGTGCGATTGGTTTGTAGATTTGTTATATTGCGCCACCTGCTTGCCATCGACATACCATGTGAGCGATGTCTCATCCCACATAAGACCGTATGTGTGATAACGGTCGTGAGAAGTAGCCACATTGAAACTTGACTGTGGATTATTTGTTTTACCAAGGTCGTATGTCCAGTTGCTGTGAACTGTATGCCAAGAACGTTCCTGTTCATCGATTGTCTCCCAGATATCAATCTCTCCACAATCGGGCCAACCGCCGGTCTGATTTTCGGGCATCATCCAGAAAGCGGGGAAGTTTCCTGTCCAAGGAGCAGCCTTGATACGTCCCTCTACATATCCGTAAGTAAATCCGAAACGTTTGTTGCTCTTGATACCGCCTGTAATCATATCCACGGGGTCGCTTGCCTTGTCGGGGTTAGGAATTGCGCGAGCCACCAGATCACCGCCCTGCAGATAGATAACCTCCTTGCTGTCGCTCAACCAACGGTTCCATGTAGCGTTCTGACGCTGGCAACGCATCCATTTTTCGTCTACCGGCTGCGACATATCCTCGGCATTGAACTCGTCGCTGAACACAAGACGCCATTCACTGTCTGCCTCGCGTACGAATTCGGCATATAGCGAAACATCACCGTCAACCATTGAAGCATTCACCACCGCCTTGCCGTCAACAACCTGCAGAACTTCTTCGCGCCATTGGGTATTGCCGTTTATAACCGGCTCTGCACCCAAGTTATGACCATGACGTACAACAAGTTCCTTGCATGTATATCCCGGAGCACCACGCAAAACAGCTGTAAAGCCCTTGCCGGGAGTTACGTACATTGGCAAAGCTGAATAATTGTCGCCATCGATACTGCCGTCGACGCTATGCAACGATAATTTCTTTTCACCACTTGCAAGGTTTAGCAGAAAATCGGCAATCACTCCATTTTCCGCTACAAAATTGTCACAACCGGCAGGGTTCACATTGTTGTTATCCAATTTTAGACGGGCACGATAAACACCATCGGGAAGAACCTCACTGAGTTTATACAAAGGCAATGTTCCAGCACCATTCTCTGCTATAGCACCATTGCTATTCTTGCCGTTATAACAAGAGAATGCAACAAGCTCGCTTGAGATTCCGGGCAAGCCTTCAGCATTCAACGATACACCAAAGCGGCTGTCGTTGTTGAAGTCGATATATAAATAGGCATCCTTACCGGCAGCTCCTGCAACGTCGAACAACATGTTTCTTGTTCCTGAAAGCAATACCGGTTTTGCTGTGAAGTCGTAATACGCAGCATTGCCTTTTATCCCGAACACATCGCTATTGATAGCGATTTCAATATCATGATTACCTGCAACAGTCGCATCCTTATCAAAAGCCAAGGCATAGCCATCGCCAACAGTTTCAGCTTCTTTTGTTACAAACTGCGCTGTTATTCTTAAATCACCGTCGACATACTCAGCAGGGATAGTAACCACATCACCATCCAGCATATAAGCAGGGAACAGCAGTTCTTCGTATTGTTTCACACCGCATTTTTCAGCCACGCCGTCAAGGTTATGACCATGGAGAACAGTAATAGCATCGAGAGTATAACCGTCGTTTGCGACAATCTTCACCTTAAGAGGTTCGCCGAAAGGCACTGTAGCCGGCAAAGCGGAACCGTCGGCAGCAAGCAACGAACCGTTATTGGCAATAACTTCAAGAGCAGAGTTCTCGTTATGAACATTCAACACGACATCACATATTGCACCACCGTTCTGCAGGATACCGTTACCATCCTCGGCACGACCGGCCGGGTCTATCGAAGCCCAATCCACCTTGTAACGCATGCGGTAGAAACCGGGTGCAAGGTCGGCAGGCAAAGTGAAAGCCGGAGGATTAAGCACATTGATGTTTGTAACTCTCTCGCCCTTGCTGTTATAACCTGTACCCGAGCCCAAAGTAGGTTCGGCATACGAGAACGCCATTATATCGCTGCCTGCAGGTATTGAACCGTCGGCATTGAGTTCCGCCGCAAAAGCACCGTCCTGTCCACGGTCGATATAAACGAAACCGTTCATCCATGTACCGGTAAAACCGAATGTCGGGGTAAGAGTTGCACCCGGCACTGCAGCGAAACAGCCATCCTCTATCTTGCTATACACTTTCAATGGTGTAGGCAACTGCAACTTCTGTTCACCAAGCGCAACGCTGTTCAAGCGACGGCTACCATGAGTATAGCCCTGATTCTTGTCAAAGACAATGGGATAATAGTCCACAACCTCAGGAGCACTCTTGTTCACAAGTTCCATCTTATCGATGTCGCCCATATATCCGCTCTCGTTGAAAAGACGCACCACGTTCTCACCCTTCTTAAGAACAACATCAAATTCAGCAACACCTACAGTGCCCCAGCCACCTGAATTGCCGGTAAATACAATTGGTTCACCACCGTTTACGCTGAGTTTCATTGCACGGTTCTCACCTGTGATGAAATATACACGCAAGGTATATTCACCGCCATTCTTGCTATATACATTACGCCACTGAATGTCGTTGCTATCCCTGTTACCGACCCAGCTTACAGCAACACCGCCCGAGCAGTTACTCTTCTCGGCATATATTGCAGTACCATAAACCTCATTATTCTTGATTTCCTGATAATCGGTAAGCCACGCTGTCTCTGCCTCATAAAGAGTGCGCTCAAGACGTCGTTCAGCTTCGAGTTTGTATATACGTGTACCATGTGCAGGAACAGTGACCACATAAGTGCCTTCATAGACACCTACATTTCTTTTTTCGTAAAGGTCGCGTACAACCACTTCACCGGCGAGGTCGAGCTGAGCGAAATCGATGCTCATGTCAATAGCAGAATTTGTGGGGTTATAGAAAGCAACGGCACGTTTTGTTCCATACTTTTCTTCAACATCCTTAACAAGGACATAACCGCCATTCTCGCGCTTTACAACATATGCCTGCAAACCTAGAGTGTTTTGATTAAGTGCAATAAGTTCCTTGTTCTGCATAAGCTCGAGCGCATTGCCCTTGATGTCGTTCATATCACAACCTATAAGCAACGGAGAACTCATTATACACCACATTCCAAAGTGGGTCTTATCCTCTTCATCGGTCAAGCCGCGGCCTACCTCAAGCATATCCATATCGTTATAACGACCATAGCTTGTATATGCCGAAAGATAGAGGCTCTGATTTATAATACTTTTCACAGACTCCCAGCCAAGATAGATATCCTCGGTTGTGCGCCATGAATCGGCTATTTCGCAAGCCCATGTACCGGGGAAAGCCCATCGGCAGATATTCCAAGTAATGTCGTCGCGACCGACAGCCTTAATAGCCGCGGCAATCTCTTTATAGCGTTGTTCTACGTCAAGGTCGAGTTTTTCTTCGTTATTGTTGGCATCAGCTCCGCAATAGTCAATCTTTATAAAGTCGAAATTCAACTTTTCGGGATTGAAGAAGAGATTGAAATCGGCAGCATCATGACCATAAAGACCTACACCTATGCCTATTGAATCTTTTGGTTTACCCCAATACGAAGCACAGGTATTGCGTCCTGCATCACTGTATATACCGGCTTTCAAGCCCTTTCCATGGATATAATCCACAAGACCGCGTAAGCCGTTGGGGAAGCGTTCGGGATGTATCAAAAGATTACCCTCGGCATCACGACCGCCAAAGAATCCGTCATCGATGTTGATATGGTTATATCCGCAATCCTTGAAACCAAGTTCAACCATAGCATCGGCCTGCGCCTGAATAACAGAATCGTTTATCTGGAAACCATAGGTATTCCAGCTGCTCCATCCCATCAATGGTGGATTTTCGGCAACAACAAGCGATGCCGAAAGCGCGACAAGCGCAGAAAATAAAAACTTTCTCATATAATCGGTTTTAAGTTCAAACAACTCCTTAATTTTACAAATATACAAAGTTTGCTCCGATATTTGACAATCTGTGCAAAAAAATCAACAAGACACCCCAACCATCCACCAACTGAAGATTCAGTTTCCTGGCATATGTCGATTTTTTTTCTTATATTTGCGTTTCACTTTTTAAAGAATAGCTATGAATTTTGAACTTGTATCGGATTACGCACCTATGGGCGACCAGCCCGAGGCTATTGCACAACTTGTAGAAGGAATTAAAGCAGGAACACCGGCTCAGACCCTGCTTGGTGTAACAGGTTCGGGAAAAACCTTTACCATGGCAAATGTGATAAAGGAAATCAACCGCCCCACTCTTATCCTAAGCCACAACAAGACTCTTGCCGCACAGCTCTACAACGAGTTCAAGGGATTCTTCCCGAACAATGCCGTAGAATACTACGTATCGTACTACGACTATTATCAGCCCGAAGCATACATCCCTTCGAGCGACACATATATCGAAAAGGACCTTGCCATCAACGACGAGATTGACAAACTGCGTCTTGCCGCAACATCAGCCCTGCTTTCCGGCAGAAAGGACGTTGTGGTGATTTCGTCGGTTTCCTGCATATACGGCATGGGTAATCCGAGCGATTTCTACAACAATGTAATTGAAATACGCGTTGGCGACAAGCTGGACCGCAATGTATTTCTGCGCAAGCTGGTGGGAAGCCTCTACACCCGTAACGACATTAACCTTGAACGTGGCAACTTCCGCGTAAAGGGCGACACAGTGGAGGTGAGCCTTGCCTACAGCGACCACGTGCTGCGCATAACATTCTGGGACGACGACATAGACAGCATCGAAGAGATTGACAGCGTTACCGGTGTGCGACTGACATCGTTCGACGATTACAAGATATACCCTGCAAACCTCTTCATGACTACCAAAGAGAGCACCATACGTGCCATTTCCCAAATAGAGAAGGACCTTGACGAGCGCGTAGAGTATTTCCGCGAGATAGGCAAACCGCTCGAAGCCAAACGATTGCAGGAGCGCGTTACATATGATATTGAGATGATACGCGAATTGGGACATTGTTCAGGAATCGAGAACTATTCACGCTATTTCGACGGACGAGAGGCTGGCACACGCCCATATTGTCTGCTCGACTTCTTCCCAGAGGATTTCCTGCTCATCATCGACGAGAGCCATGTGAGCGTTCCGCAGATACACGCCATGTATGGTGGCGACCGCGCACGCAAGAAGAATCTTGTAGAATTCGGATTCCGCCTGCCGGCCGCATTCGACAACCGTCCGTTGAAATTCGAAGAGTTCGAATCGCTCACCCCGCAGACCATATATGTGAGTGCGACACCTGCCGATTACGAGTTGCAAAAAAGCGAAGGTGTTATTGTGGATCAGGTGATACGCCCCACTGGACTACTTGACCCCGTGATAGAGGTACGTCCGCTTGCCAACCAGGTTGATGACCTTATGGAAGAGATTCAGTTGCGCGTGGAACGCGAGGAGCGCGTTCTGGTTACAACGCTCACAAAGCGAATGGCCGAGGAACTTACCGACCATCTTCTGAAACATGGTGTCAGATGCAACTACATCCACAGCGATGTGGATACTCTGGAGCGCATTCAGATTATGACCGACCTGCGCGAAGGACTATATGATGTGCTGATAGGCGTAAACCTTCTGCGCGAAGGTCTCGACTTGCCCGAAGTTTCACTTGTGGCTATATTGGATGCCGACAAGGAGGGTTTCCTGCGCGACCACCGTTCACTGACACAGACTGCCGGACGTGCCGCACGAAACGTAAACGGACTTGTGATATTCTATGCCGACAAGATTACTGCCAGCATGAAACGCACAATGGACGAGACCAACCGCCGCAGAGAGAAACAGATGCGCTACAACGAAGAGAACGGCATAACACCTACACAAATCAAGAAGGAGATAAGCAATGCACTTTCTCTGGAGAGAAAAGAGAAAGATTTGCAGAAGAACTCAAGATATTACGACGAGGAGGCACGCAATGCTATTGCATGCGACCCTATTGTGGAATACATGAATGCCGAACAACTAAAGAAGAGCATCGAGCGCACACGTCGCCTGATGCAGGAGGCTGCAGAGAAAATGGAATTCGTAGAAGCGGCACAATACCGCGACGAGATGTTCAAGCTTCAGGAGATACTGAAGAGCAAAGAATAATAAAGCAATCAGCCTTGACTCTCTGCGGAGAATCAAGGCTGATGATTTTTATTTGAACAACAGAAATATACAAGGAATCTTGCTTAAATCAGGAACGCGACCTTTCCATTCCTTTATGGTGCGTGTCTGCACATATTCATCCTCACAGGTGAGATTGGCGGCAATGCACAATTTTGTCTGCGGACGGCATGTGGCAAGAATATCCTCAAGCATCTTGCCGTTGCGGTATGGAGTTTCAATGAACAGCTGCGTCTGGTCCTCGTTATATATGCGTTGCTCGAGTTTACGCAACGCCTTCACTCGTTCATCAGGTTTTACAGGCAGATAACCGTTGAAAGCAAAGCTCTGGCCGTTGAACCCCGACGCCATAACAGAAAGTATTATACTCGAAGGACCAACAAGAGGCACGACCTTCAACCCTTTGCGTTGTGCCATTGCAACAACATCTGCCCCGGGGTCGGCAACAGCAGGACAGCCCGCCTCCGATATAACCCCCATAGGCTTACCGTCCTGCAATGGTTTCAGGTAACCGGCAACAGCCTCAGACGACGTGTGTTTGTTCAGTTCATAGAACACAGAACCATCAATATCGAACTGCGGATCGACCTTACGCAAAAAACGACGTGCCGAACGTACATCCTCAACGATAAAATGACGTATTCCGGCAATTATCTCGCTATTATGTTGCGGCAAGACATTGTTCAAAGGGGTATCGCCCAATGTTACGGGCAAAAGATATAATGCTGTTTCCATAAAACTATTTTTTCAACACATTAAAGAATTTCCTGCCACGGGCATAGTATTGCCACAACAGCATAAACGGCATTCTGCCTACGGGACGCATAACAATTGTCTTTTCTATATTATCCTTGCGTATATTTTCATAGCTCCTGCGCATTTTTCTGTACTCTCTGCGTGCCCTGAAAACAGCCTTGAAATCACCGGCATTTCCCGACAGAAGAAATTTGAATGCAGCCACATAATCCAACAACAGACGCACGAACATAACGCTTCGCAATTCATGCTCAGGCAGATTCTTATACAGCATCAACAGATTGTTACGGAAGTTCAGGAAGGTCTTACGCGGATTGCTTTTATCCAAAGTAGCTCCACCCACATGGTATACCTTGCTCTCTGGAACACAATAAATCTCGCCACCACGCGCATTGATGCGCCAGCATAGGTCTATCTCCTCCATATGCGCAAAGAATTGCCCATCCAAGCCTCCGGCTTCCCAATAAGCCTTACTGCTTATCATCATAGCAGCTCCTGTAGCCCAGAACAGACGGCACAGCCCGTTATATTGTCCGTTATCACTCTCTATCGTGTCAAAAACACGTCCACGGCAGTAAGGGTATCCATAACGGTCGATAAAGCCACCGGCAGCACCGGAATATTCAAAATATTCCTTATTGTTGTAGGAGAGCAGTTTGGGCTGACAAGCCACCGCTTTGGGATTGGACTCCATGCACGAAAGCAATGGCGGAATCCAGCCTTCGGTAACCTCGACATCGGAATTCAGCAATATATAGTATTCGGCATCAACCTGTACCAAAGCCTTGTTGTAACCATCGGCAAAGCCATAATTGCGGTCGAGCTGAATTACACGCACCGAAGGAAAATCTGTCTTGAGAACATCTATAGAAGCATCGGTAGAAGCATTGTCGGCAACTATTACATCGGCTTCAGGCGAATATGCCACCACCGACGGCAGGAACTTCCGGAGCATGGAAGCACCATTATAGTTCAATATGACAACTGCAACTCTTTTCATATCAGTCTGCAAAGCCTAATATCTCATCAGCCGACAGAGCCGATTTATCCTCATTGAAACCACCCAATTTCACACGCACAAGCCTATTGACATACGATGCTTCGGCAACGGTTTCCACTCTTATATAATTGTCGGTGAATCCACCCATAGGCATTCCCTGACGAGGTTTTTCAAAAAGCACTACAGCCTCTCTGCCAATATGGCGTTCATAGAATGCAAGACGTTTCTCTTCGCTCAAAGCTATGAGCAACTGACTGCGGCGATGCTTTTCTGCCGGCGACACTGCACCATCTATATTCAATGCACGAGTACCGGGACGTTCGGAGTAACTGAAAACATGAAGTTGCGAAATGTCGAGCCCCTTTATGAAATCGTATGCCTGCTGAAAGAGCTCTTCACTCTCGCCACGTGTACCCACAATGACATCCACGCCAATAAAGGCATCGGGCATAACCTCCTTTACCTTCGCAATCTTTGCCGCGAACAAGGCTGTATCGTAACGACGGTGCATCAGCTTAAGCACCTCATCGTTTCCTGCCTGCAAAGGAATATGGAAATGTGGCATGAATGCACGCGACTGCGAAACATAGTCGATAATCTCATCGGTAAGCAGATTGGGTTCTATTGACGATATGCGATAACGCGAAACGCCTTCTACCCCATCCAGTGCCTTTACTAGCGATACAAAACTCTCGCCTGTAGACTTTCCGAAATCACCGATATTCACTCCTGTAATGACAACCTCCTTGCCACCTTCCGTTGCCGCCATCTGCGCCTGAGCAACAAGTTCTTCGATCTTTGGATTACGGCTTCGTCCACGCGCAAAAGGGATGGTACAATAGGTACAGAAATAGTCACAGCCATCCTGTACTTTCAAGAAATAACGGGTACGGTCGCCACGCGAACATGAATGGACAAAATTGCGTACGTC
>CAJGDP010000027.1 GCA_904502235.1 uncultured Bacteroidaceae bacterium | reverse complement strand
ATTCCAACTTCCATATATTCTTGAGTTCGTTGTCATTAGTGGCATTCATATCCATGATTCCATTGGTGTTTATTCCACTTACACCCAAATAATGGCCATTGGTTGTCTCGCGACCTTTGCTGTTGAATGTAAAACACTTGTCGTTGAGAGTGCTGTAGAAATAGATGAAATGAGTTGTCTCCAACAACTTGAATTCATCAACGTTTGTTACTGTTGCTTTTTCTATAGCTGTAACACTTTCGTCAATTTCGCTATCAGTGAACATACCGGTGTTTCTGAAACTCTCGAATTCAGTCTTGATAGCGGTCTTAGTCTTTTCTACGTTGGTAAGTGTTCCTGTGATTGTACCGTTGGTTAGTCTAAGGTCGTTACCGCTTGTGTTGTGTTCTACAAAGTAGCGTACTGTATATGTGCCGGCTGCAGCAATAAATGTATAAGTGTTGTTAACGTGACTGCCACCTGCTTGTCCGTTGTGGTAGTCGCTTGCTACAACCTCGCTTTCTGCGTTAAGCAAATCTACTCCCAAAATATTCAAACGGTGACTACCGCTTGAATATTGGAATGTGAATTTCAAACGTCCCAATTCTTCGATGGTAACAGATGTTGTTGCCATATGCACTTCGTTTCCGCTTGATGGGGTAATACCGGTTGGATAATCGGCGATAACATCTGTGCCCCATGGACCATAAGTACCGGTTTCGTCGGTCTTACCGTTCGATGTCCATGTCTGGGATAAATTTTGGCTTGCAGAAATAGTGATAGTCTCCTGCGCCATTGCTGTGGTTGCGAATACCATCAGCAGTGATAGAATAAATGTTAGTTTTTTCATAATGGTTTATTTTTTCTTTTGTTTGTTTCCGTACCGTTTTATGCCAAATAAGGCATAATTATGTAAATATCATACAAAAATAGTGATTTTTTATTTAATTCTGCAGTTCTGGGCAAAAAAGATAATAAATTTATTTATTATAGGCTGTTTTAGACGCTTTAAGCAGGCCTGGGGGAGTGTGGTTTTTGCAATAGAGAACCTGATTCTTTTTCTGCTAAAATGGTTTAAAATTGTAATTATTGCAAAAGGATGTTATAATACCGTGCAAATGTGAATTTTATCAAGAGCCTGGGTAGTAATGCGAATCTCTCCTATGGATTGGAATATGTGTATAACGATGTGGAATCAACGGGGGTGGGCGAGGATGTGGTCTGCGGAGAATGTTCTGTGATTGTCGTGCGCTATCGCCCTTACAGCTGTGGCATCAGCACCCCCGGCAGGAATGTAACAATGAGTGTTACATATAATTTGTAATGGTGGAACTTTTCCTTATCTTCGCACTATGAAAAAGATTCTTGTTACCGGTGCAAGCGGTTTTGTGGGAAGCCGTGTCGTTGCGCGTTGGCGCAATGAATATAAAATTCTTGCTCCCACTCATTCAGAACTTGATATTACCGATTACGCATCGGTGAGCAGTTATTTTGTGCAGAATTCACCCGATGTGGTGGTGCATCTTGCCGCAATATCAAATACGGGATATTGTGAGCAGAATCCCGATGAGAGCTATCGTGTAAATGTTGAGGGAGCGTGTAACATTGCGCGTGCTTCGGCAATGTGCGGTGCAAAGTTGATTTTCTTTTCGAGCGACCAGGTATACAACGGTAATCTTGAACATGGATTGTTGTCCGAAGATATGCCTGTTTCTCCAGAGAATGTATATGGCAGGCATAAGCTTGAGGCTGAGGAGCGCGTACTTGCCTTTTGCCCGGGTGCTGTGGTGTTGCGTGCCACTTGGATGTACGACAAGCAACGGTATGGAATGCCTGTGCATGCAAACTTTGTGCTGAATATTGCTAAAGCTGTAAATGAATGCACTCCTTTGGTTTTCCCGGTGCGTGAATATCGCGGAATAACATGGGTGCGCGAAGTGGTTGAGTTGCTGCCACTGACATTCAATCTGCCTATGGGTGTATATAATTACGGCGCAGAGAATGATATGAATACCTATGAAACAGCCTGCTGTTATTGCGAGATGCTTGTGGGCTTGCATGCCGGTCCGCTATTGCAACCCGACTATAACCGTTTCCCCGAACATGTACGCAATTTGTCAATTTCCACCGACAGGATATTCCGCGCGTCGGGCGGTACAATATGTTTCAGCAATACTATGTCGGGGCTGAGGCTGTTTGTGGAAATCGGTAATGAAGCTGACTAAAAAGGCTCTTTTGTCGTTACGCTTGCCCTCTTAGCCTTCGGCACTCCTTTGGGGAGCTAAAGCTCCCGTCGTCGCAAACATTGCTCGCTCGCAATGGCATTTACGCTTAGTAAACTGCGCTTTTTCGGGCTTCGCAAGCCTAAAAACAGCTCTTTTTATTCAACTTTTCACATTTTATCACATTACCAGAATTTATTGTGCTCTGCGCTGTACTCGAAACCTACGGCGCGGAGTTTTTCTTCTAACTCATTACGGTCGACATCAAGGTCGGCGCATAGTGTGTCAAGGCTTTCGTAACGGTCGCGCAGGTACATGTTAACGGTGCTGAACAGCATCATAGGGTCGTTGGGTAATTCCATGATTGTTATTAGTTTACGGGTTCAAAGATGTTCATGTTCTCGTTGTAGATTTCGCTCTCCATGCCAAGGTAGTTCATTACGCTGTGGAATACGTAGAACTGTTCCACTTCGGGGAGTTCCTTTGTGCGGGTATTGCTGTCGTTCTGCCACACAATGAACGGTATTTCGAACTGTTCTTTGGGGGCTACATTCTTGGGCATGCCGTGCATGAACAGGTTGCCTTCGCCAAGCGATTCGCCATGGTCGGAAACATACATCATACAGCAACGTCGGTCGGGAATCTGCTTGAGTATCTCAATTACCGAATGTACAAGATAGTCGGTATACAGGATTGTGTTGTCGTAGGCATTCAGGAGTTCCTGCTTGTCGGCCGTTGATATTTCAACGGTGTTGCATACGGGGGTGAATACTTCGAATTCAGCAGGGTACTTCTGGTTGTATGTGGGACCATGGCTGGTGCTACAATGCAGAACAATGAAGAGTTTTTTGCTCTGGTTCGCTTCAATCTCCTCTTGTAGTCCGGCAAGCAACAATCCGTCGTATCGTTTATCGGCTTCGGGGTATCGTTCTGCCAGTCCGTTATGGTTTATGTATTTTGCTATGTGCAACGGTGGCTGTCCCCAGTTGTATGAACGCCATACTACATCCACACCGTTGCGGTAGAGGTAGTTGGGCAGGATTTCGTAGAGTTTGCTGGTGTCCTTGTGGTCGAGAATTGCCTTTACGGCGGCTGTTGTGTATGTGGCTGCCGAGTTGGCGATGTATGCTGTTACGCTGTCGCCTGCAAGCAACGGATTGGTGTTGCGTTCATAGCCGTAGAGCGAGAAGTTGCCGCGTCGTGCACTCTCACCGATTATGAGCACGCATACATCGCGGCTGTCGTTCTTGAAGGTTGCATCGGGCAGGAGTATCTCCTTCTGGTTGCGTTTCTTTACTTTGTTGTAATAGCGTATTGAATTCACGGTATACGACCATGGCATCAGCAGGCTGCCCAGCTGTGTGGAGTTGTTGTCTATCCACAGGGTGTTACGCATGTTGGCAAGTACCACCAGCAGTATTATAAGCAGTGAAACACCAATGTTCTTTAGGAACTTCTTGAATGTTCCGTACTGTGTCTTCTTTAAGAATAGGAATATGCAGGGTGGAACGCCAAGCAGGAGCACATATAGTAGAATAGACCATGAGAAGAATCCCGATGCTTCGGAGTATCGGGTGTTGAACACGTTGCCCATCATGGCGTCTGTGATGAGTGCCTCGTATGTGTTTATGAAATAGAGGGCTATTGCGTCAGCAATAAATGTGAAGGCAATGATAATCTTGCCCACTATGCGTCCGGTCCATAGCAGAAGATAATAGAAGAAATAGTTTACAGCAAGCATCAGAATTGCTACGCTTGTGAATATCAGCACTCCGTTCCATCCACTCTCTATGTTGTCAAGCACGGCTTTGAATGCCGGTATATGGAATGCGAGCGTGGTGAACAGGCTAAGTATCAGGCTTTTGCCGGTAATGCTATGTATGAATTTTGCACTCATCTTATACTTTTTTTGTATCTGATTGTTTTATGTAATAACCATGCCAGAAGTGCGAGCAATGCAAGCAGTATGGCATTGAACAATATGGTCAAAGGTATATTTATTTTATGTTGCGGTGCTTTTATGGGGCTGTCGGCTGTTTTTGCGTCGTAGCGTGCAAAGGGGTTGCTGTATATCACTTCACCGGTGGTGAGATATGCCGTAAAACGTGCATAGGGGTCGTCGGGCCGCATTACGTATGTGGCATGGTCGCAATCCGTTGTCTTTGAGAGTGTCGCGTGGTTCTGTCCGAATACTTTTATGCTGTCAGCTTTTATCGACAGGGCTATGTATATGGTATCGCCCTTAGCACCGATATCCTTTACATACGGAAGGTCGTGGTTGCGACGCATCTTTTCTCCCCAGTCGCCGTTGCCGTAATCGGGAAGGCGCATTGAATAGTAACAGCCGTCGAGCAGACATTGCCTTATGTCGTAATATATCGGTGTCGGAGTGCAGAGGAAATTGCATCGACGTGCAAAACGGCTGGTGCGGTCTATATAGTGAAGGTCGTCGTTGGCAAGGGCGAAACTGTAGTGTCCGGCACTCAAAGCCCAATCCCAGAATTCATTTTCCGTACTTTTGCCACAGTCGAGTTCAATTATGTTGTATCCTTCGAGCTTGCTCATCAGGCTCTTGGTTGTGCCTGTGGTGCGCAACGGGTGGTTGAACTGTATGATGTCGCTCTCCTTTGCAAGCATGTCGAACTGGAACTGTCTTTGTGATGCAAAGAGCGGTAGAAGATGGTCGAAACGGTTCACTTTATCGCTTCCGAACACCAATTTATGGAATTTGAACAGATTGTAACCGTGTTCATATACATTCACCTGCAAATAGTCGTAAAAAGGGTGTGGGGTAAGCTCGTTGTGGTTCGAAAAGGTTACGATGTTGTAGTTCAGTTTCAGGTGGTATATGTAGGCTTCGGCAGCGGAGTAGTCGCATTCGTTGAAAATGCCGTCTACACGGGTATGCACATGGAAGTTGGCTCTTTTCCAACAATGTGTGCTGTCGAGGTTGCGGTATGGATTGAATATGTCGGCTCCGCTGAACGGCTTTGGTTCCGCAAAATCGTATATCGGGCTTACGCTTGTAGCTACAATGGCCATTGTGGCTACAATTACGATTGCCGCAATGCTTTTCAGCAATATGCGGAGTATTTTCCTTAAGGTTTTCATTAGCACTTCTTTGTTTTGTGCAAAGTTACATTTTTTTGGCGATATGCTTAGCATATTTTTGCTCAAAACACGGTTACATCATTCTCTTTTGCGCTTTGGGCTGTGTCTGCATTTAAGTCGTTGGTTTCTTATGGGTTGTGTTTGTTGGCTGAATTGTTAAAATTTCGTAGTTTTTTCATTTTTTTTTTTTTTTTTTTTCAAAAAAGCGGTAATTTTGCAAAATTGTTGAGGTATGCAAGAAAGCCTCGTTTTTTAGGGTATTAACAAAGTTAATTAAGTAGTTGTGCGTTTCTCTTTACGCTTGTGTGTTTTAATAACTTTGCTGGGTATGCTTGTTCCTGCATATTCTGCAAATGAAAAGGATAGCCTGAATGCTCCGTTCAAGGACAGGATTGCTATTCACACCAATAGCGTGGGATGGCTTCTCATGACTCCCAACCTTGGCGTAGAGTACAGCTTTATACAGAACGACTTTAAGAAGGTTTCGGCTCTTTTGCATGGAAGATATAATCCGAACTCCTTGAGTTCTTATAACCCCAATCTTGTCTATAACATAGGCGGTGCAAGGGGTGAGGTCCGCTGGTATTGGAGAACACGTGATATCACTGAGGGTGAAATAAAACTCGATTCGCTCGAAAGAGCAAAGTATGGTGCTTTCAAGGGCTTCTGGAAGAAACTCACCACACGTCCGTATTCGCTATTGGCGAACAGTAATCCGCATAAGCATGGTGTCTATTATATAGGTCCTTACCTCGCGTTCGATAAATATACCATGAAGTTCTTTAAAACAGGCTATCAGGGATATTCTTTCGGATTTGGCGCAACGGCCGGATACAGTATTCCGCTTTATCATTACAAGAATGGTTCAGCCATTGACTTTGAGTTTGGTTTCAGTGCCGGTTTTGCAATGTCGATGAACGATATGTTCCACTATAATGCTGATGTGGACTGTTACGACTATGCAGGTTCAAAGCCTTTCCATTTTGTGCCCTTCCCGGTTGTTACCGATGCCCGCGTGGCATTTGTATATCGTATGAAGTCGGTGCGCGAACAACTTCATGGCATAGACAAGGCAAAAATCGATGAATATGCGGCGGTTTATGAATTGTATAACGATTATGACGACAATATAGATGATTATATCTATCCGAGCCGCCAGGAGGTTGGTGATAACGGTGAAGTGTCTATTGTTAAGAATGATGCGTATATCCCCTCAGATTCTATAAAGGCTTGGAATAAGGTCCTAGAACAGAAGAACTTAAGAATCAGGGAAATTAACCGCGTGGCAATGCTCGATTCACGAGTTGATTCGGCTATGTTGCTCCAGGAATTGCGTGCATATTATGAATACATCGAGGTTCCTGAAAAGATGTTCAGTCAGTACAACAGGACTATCCCGAATAAGGATGTAGCTTCTATCAAGGAATTGGGTGATGAGTATCTGAATGCTCTTCTTATGGATTATGAGATTGTTGACAGGGATGAAGTCAAGAAGGAGACCGGTTTGGGACAGATTGAGGACCCATTGCTCTTCTCGTATACATCGTTACGCAGTAAGTTGCTCGAAAAGAACGACAGCACTACCGAAATCAGACTTATTGATCTGATGGTACAGTCGGTTGCTAATGTGAACAGAAATATTTTGTCTTTCAATACTAAATACAATACAACTTATCCTCCTGCACAGGCCAAGAATATAGAATACAGTGCTATGCCTGTGAAAATGCAGGTTATTACCGGTGAGGCTGGTAAGGGTTATGGTTTGGATTTTGTGTTTGGTGTGGATTCGTTTGCGCTTGCAAAGGCTCAACACTTCTCTTTCAAGGCTTTGAATAACGAAATAGAGGCGGAGAATGTGTATAAGCAGGCACTGCTCGAAGAGTTGCTCGATACCGACTTCCTTACAAAGGAAGAGCAGGCTGCAAAAAGCAAAAAAGCTAAAAAGAGCAAAAAGGAAAAACCTGTAAAGGTAAAAGAGTCCAAAGAGGAAAAGGAATCTAACGATGCGGTAGAGCCTGCAAAAGAGGATGTAAAGGATAAAAAAGAGAAGAAAGCAAAGGTTGAGAAGGTAAAGCAGGAAAAAGTAAAGAAAGAGAAAAAGGTTAAGGAAAAGAAGAGTAAGAAGGGTGCAGAAGCTGCCGAAGCCGCAACAGAGCAGGTTGCAGTCTCTGAAGAAAACTCTGTTGTAACCGAAACAGATAAGACTGAATAATGATTAAGGGAATTAAATATATGGTGTTGTTGACCTTGTTGTGCATCTTCTCATGTACAACCGAGGTTGATATCTGTATGGAAGATTCACATCTGCACTTGGCTGAGGTGAATTTGAGATACAACACTGATAATATTCCCGTAGAGGAACAGGATGCCTTGCCCGACTCAATGATGGTTGTTGCTTACAGGGTGGTGCGTTCCTGGAAGTGTACTTATGTTGCCCCCACGGCTCAGGATGCCGGCTTGGGCAGATATGTATACAACAAACCGTATCAGGATGTAACCGAAGTGAGAGGATTGAGTGCTGCTACGCGCAATTCTACAGAAGGCGAACCATTGTATGTGAAGAGAGGTGAATACCGCTTCATTACATTCAATAATACCTTGAACGATGCCATGTTTGCAACGGGTGCAAACAGTAGATGGTTTGAGACCGATGGTATGATTGATGATGTTATTGCAAATAGGCAGATAGAACTGTATTACAAGGGTTTTGAAAGAAAGGCGGTTCAATACGGACGTTCATGGCTCGATTTCAATCCTTATACAACATATATTGGGAGATGTGATGCACCTGTGTATTTCAACATTTCCGATATGTATGAACTTGAGGATTCAAAAAAGAACGATGTTACTTTGAATCTCGAAAAGAAGACGCAGGACTTTGAGATACGTTTCAGGATTGAACGCGATTCCGTTATAGTGGATTCTATCATAGCCGAGGTTTCGGGTATTGCCTGCGGAATGCACATGATAACAGGAAAATACGATTTTACAAAGACATACAAGCTTCTTTTCAAAATGTCCGATATTACAGAGCCGACCGATAATGAGTGGTATGGAATTTCGACATTCTCAAAGGATATATCTGTCATGGCACTTGTGGCAAGCAATAGCAAGGAACTTGATACCGGCCCAGGTATACTGCAGTTGGCAATATATACTCATACCTTTAACAATAGCGGAAAAAAGAAAACCAAGGTGTTCCGTGTCGGTATAAATATGTACAATACCATGCGCAAGTATGGTTACGTGCTGGCAGGACAGGATGAAAAGATTCTACTTGAAATTGAGCAGGTGTTGACTATAGATAAGGATGAAATCATAAAAAGTGATGAAACCGATTCTTCGCTCGACTATTGGATTATACGCGATGATATACATGTTGATATATAATTGATTATGAAAAACATACTGAAAATATTTGTTCTTGTTGTCTCTGTTGTTACAAGCGGTGCTTTTGTGTGTGGCTGTAACGAAAGTTATATAAGCCCGGACTATGTTGTGCCTGCCGACACCATACCTTATGACCCTGTAAGAGAGGTTGTACCTGTTGTGATGTCCATGAAGGACCCTGCTTATGTTACATTGAGCCGTGGAATGGGTGCCATAGCAGCCGACAGACCTACAGTAAAGAACAATGCCTCTTTCTATGTGTATTCGTTCTTGACAAACAACTATGACTATTCAGGTGCGGTGGATTATACAAAGACATTTGTGTCGGAGGAAGAGTTGCCTGCAGATGAGCCTATGTACTGTCTTATCGATGATCCCGAAACCGGGATGGGTGCCAAGACAACATTGTCGGAAAACGAGGTCCTGGAATTTGCGAAAACCGATATTCCTTATTATTATAGCCAGAGATATCAGGAACGCAAGTACAATTTCTTTGCCTATCACATTGATGATGCAGAGGTCAATGGGGTTGTTCGTGAGAAAGATAATATCCACATGAATATAAAAATTGATGGAACACAGGATATTATAACCTCTGTTGCAGGTATAAAGGATAGCCAGTTGTCGGATATCAACCCAAATACCGAGAAACTGTTCCTTACAAATGTGCTTAACCGTGAATTGGTGTTCAGTACTCTTACCGGTCACCGTTTCATTATTCCGGTGTTTGAGGCAAAGCATAACCTGTCGCGTTTTGTGTTCAATCTTGTCGGTGAAGAGGGTATGACCGGCAATGGCATATATGTTCAGGATATATATGCTATGGCACACAGGGATTGGGAGCTGACTGTCGCAGCCGATGATATGTCAAAACTTGGCATGAAGAAACTAGGCGAAGCGGACAAGAACGGTAACGTAATGGATAAACTTGAGCCTATCCATCTGTGCGACGATGTGGGTGAGGTTGATGGCAGTACCACAAGCCTCGAACAGTATGCATACAGCGTAGGTCCCAATGAAATTATAACCGATTTGGGCATGGGTCTGTTGTTACCTCCACGTAACATTTACGACCTGTATATCAAATGTGCCTATAAGGCAGATAATGGCAAGGAATACAAGTATATTGCCCACTATGCTTTGAGCAACAGGGTTATTGCCGATGACGGAACAGTGCAGAATCTGCCGTTCGAAGCCGGTAAACAGTACAATGTAACTATACACGTTTATGGTTACCGTAAGATAGAGTTGAGTATGGACGGACTCAGTTGGGGAGAACCGATTGATATTCCTATCGACGAAGATGATATCATGGATTTTGAAGATATATATTAATTAACCTATTTATTAACTAAAATTTTTTTAAGATGAAAAAGTTTTTTTATGTTGCAGCTGCTTTCTTGGCTGCAGGTTTCGTGAGTTGTGACAACAACGAGGGTCCAAATGCTCCAACAGCTGACCTCGTTCCCATTCACTTCAATGTAGGTAGCGGTCGTGCTGTAATCGAGGAAACTCGTGGTACCGGTGCTGTAGGTGATATCACTGGCGGTGAGAACATCTGGCGTGGTGAGGAGTTGAACGTTTACATGTTCGAGAAGGGTACTCTAACTCTTACAGCTGATGCTACAGGTAATGGTGCTCCTTTGTTCTACAACGACGTTGTAGTAGCTCCTAATGCTGATGAGGCAACTGCTATGGCTACAATCAACACTCAGAAGTACTATCCTATGGCTGGTGAGTCTGATTTCTTCGCTTATCATGCAGATGATGCAGTAGCAGGTGCTGTTGTTGAGGGTACAGACGCATTCACACTCCCTGTTCTTATCGACGGTTCACAGGACTTGATGGTATCAAAGGCTGCTCTTACAGCAGATCAGGAGGCTATGCTTCCAGCAGAGAAGGCTGACAAATACTACAGCGCATACTCTGCACGTAAGGGTGTTAACCCTCACTTTGTTTTCGAGCACCTTCTTTCTCGTGTAACATTCGAGGCTAAGGCTAACACTGCTGCTGAAACAGCTGTTTCAATCAACGCTATCGAGATTACAAATGCCAACACAACAGCAGACATGGTTGTTGCTTACGTTGATGCACCTGCAGAACTCCTTGCAAACCAGGCTACTCCAGCTTCTGTATTCTTGAAGGAGAAGGCTCAGGGTGTTGCTGCACTTCAGGCTTTGACAGCTACTAACCCTGGTTTGGATTATACACGTATCGGTGAGTCTTTGATGCTTATGCCACAGGCTGAATACGAGATGATGATCCACATGACTCAGAACATCGACGGTGAGGACCGCAACGTATCTCTTCCTTATACTTTGAAGGCTGAGACACTTGGTCTTACAGCATTCGAGGCTGGCAAGCAGTACAATGTTAAGTTTACTGTTTACGGTCTTCAGGAAATCGTTCTCGAACTCGAGCTCGTTGCTTGGCAAGAGGGTGGCAACATCTTTGTTGATGACGAAAACTAATTATCATTGCTGAAACAATAATTTAGAAATTTAAAATTCCAAAAATGAAAGAAAGAATATTTTTGCTTTTATTGGCAGTTTCTTCCATTTTGGTTGGATGCGACAATAACGGGTCAATTGACGGACCCGTTATGGAGCGTCCTTCAGACACTCCTGTAATATTGAGTGCAGGTGGCGTTTTTGATGGTGACATCACCGTTAAACAGAACACACCTGCAACAAGAGCGAGTGTTGATAACATATCACAACTCGGTAAGGTAGGTGTCTTTATGCTTGCCGGTAAAAAGACAAATATCAACGGTTCTGACTTGGCACAGACTCCCGATTGGAGTGTGTCGCTCGACAATGCAGACTATGCGACTACCACACATGGTACATACTGGGAAAACCTCTCTTGTTCGGTTGACCCTGTAACCGGTCGTATGTCTGTGGATGCAGGTCAGGATTATGTATGGTATTATCCTATTACCAGCTGGTATGCATACGATTTCTACGGTTATCATCCTTATCAGAATGAGTATGATGTAACAAAGGATGCCAACGGCAACAGCCGTATTACTGTTGATTTCAAGATCGATGGTACACAGGATATCCTTTGGGGACGTTCCGAGAAGAAGAACGATCCTTTTGCATACAGTGCAAGATACTTCAGAAACTCACCTGATACTGTAGTCAAGATGAACTTCAAGCACAAGCTTACTCAGTTCCAGTTCTATCTTGTACCACAGACAAAGAACGAAACAGCAGAAGCTACATTCAACGGCATCAGAAATCTTTCTGTAAAGAAGATTACTATGCACCGTGTGGCTACAAATCTTCGTATGACTTTGGCTGAGAGCAACAATATCACAGCAGAAGACTGTGTTATTGAACCTGTTCCCGGCGATGAACAGCGTGTAGACGTTCTTCTTAACGACAGAGACGGTGCCTTGCAACCTGTTCCTTTCCAGACTAAGATTGAGAACGGCTTGGAGGTTGCAGATACTGTTCGTATCGGCGACTGTATCATGGTTTGTCCTGATGTTAAGACACACTACATGTCTATGGTTATATGCAAGACCGACGATGTTGATTCGGAGTATCATTCTGAAAAAGAGATGACCATCAAGCTCAGCGGTGACAAATTCTTTGAGGCCGGTAAAATCTACAAGATTTATGTAAAGGCTTCAGGTGTTACTGAAATTGCTTTGGAAGCTACCGTAGAGGATTGGGAAGAAGCTGAAGAAGATGAAAATCTAAATTTTGATATCGATTGATGAATAAGTGGATTATAATATCTGCATCCTTACTTCCGATGTTGTTCATCGGTTGTACAGAACACTCTTTGAACGGTGATTCACCGTTCAAAGAGGATGTTCTTGTAAATTTTTCGGCAAGATATGCAGTTGATTACGACATAGACATTGTGCCCGAGGATTTGCCGGAACTTGCCACATGTGATACCCGCGCGGCTGATTCTGCCGTAAAGATGGGTATTCTTGGCGTAGCGGCTACCGAGGACGACGTCAATGCCGATTGCCTGTACGGTGTTACCGGCGATTCATTCTGCACCAATATGTTCAATGCTGAATATAAAGGCACATTGCCGGGTACCTTAAAATCCATGGATGGCTTGCCTCGCGTGTTCCCCATAGAGGAGAAGAGCGCGCTTGCGGTGTATGCCTATTCGCCATACAAGGAGAATGCCTTGGTTGTTGGCGATACAAGCTGTTATGTGCAGCTTAACCTCGTTGAGGAATATATGCTGAACGACTACTGCTACACAGGCAAAGTCTTTCAGAAAAAAGAGGGCTTTGGAAAGGACGATATGATAAATCTTGGTTTCCGCCATGCTTTTGCAAAGGTGAAGCTTGATTTCTCTGTAGTATATCCAGCCGAAGCACAGGCAAAAGACCTGCGTATAGACACCTTGCAGATTGGTATCAGTGGGAACGGTACAGGACTTTTTGATTTGAAGAACGGAATGTTCTATCCCGAAGCATCGGAGGATTCCGATGAAGGTTATGCGTTCGACCTTTATGAAATAATGAGCGCAGTTAATGTCAATGCTCTCACAGCGACAACAGAACTGTTTATACCGCCTGTGATAGCACTAAAGGATGTGAAGGTGGTTTATCGCAGAAGAAACAGCGATGAGACCATTACACGAACTGTTACATTCGAGAATGAACTCAAATATGAGAAAGGAAAGGAATATTCCATCTCAATAACATTGAATGTACCAAAGGAATTGTATTTGTAAAGTGAACAAACGAATATTTCTTATAATGGCATTGCTCGTCTGTGCTTTCAAGATGAATGCTCAGATGATGGTTATCAAAAGCGACCTCCTGCGTGATGTTGCTACAATGCCCAATGTCCATATCGACTTTGTTGTCGGTGAAAAACACTCTTTGGGAGTTGGAGGTGGATATTGCTATAAAATGTGGGGAAAGGATATACAGATAGCCTCCTTTTCTCCAAACTTCCGCTATTGGTTCAACGGACGTCCTTTTACCCGACAGTATGTTGGTGTAAAGGCACAGATTTCCCAATACGACATAACCTGGCGTAACAGTGTGTACGATGGAGCCTCATTGGCTGTCGGCATGATTTTTGGACATGTGTTCAATCTTGGCAAACGCTTGAACCTTGAACTCGAGGGCGGACTCGATGCCCTTGGATATACTCAAAAGGAATATTATAAGAGCGACATTTACGACGACTATGGCGACATGAACAATAGCCGTGGTGTAATGATGTGCCCGCATCTGTCGTTCTCAATATCATATATCTTGAAATAGTTTTACAGTGCAACTTACTATGAATATACGTCTTGCTATAATAACACTCTTTTTTGCTTTTTTCTTTGGCGTAACCGGTGCGAATGCGCAGGAGTATGTCATAAAGAATGGTAGTATCGAGATGCCGGTGGAGGCCGAAATGGGTGGAATGTATGAATACAGAGAACTTATTGAAATATATGTGTTCTTGAACAGAACATATGCAGAACGAGGACTTGAGGCTCTCAAAAAAGGTGAGAAGGTTACTACTGCCGAAAGAAATAACCGCCCTTATAATCCTGATAAAGCCGGTAATTTCTCAATTGAGGTTGCAAAAGGCGGATGCGCTGTTTTCTGGTGTAAGGAGCGCGAGTACAAGGCAAAGGAGCCTATATTGGCGTATAATCTTATATCTAAAGTCGTATTTGTAAGTAATCAGGAGGAGAAGGCAACTGGTCTTGACGCAGTTGAGGTATTGGGAAAACGTACAACTTCTTCACCGGAGCCGGCAAATACAGCCCTTGAAGGTCCAGAAGGTATGGTGCGTACTTTCATGTTCAAGATACCATATAAGGTTACCGAGGATATGAGAATAATAGCCCAGCCCATTCTCTATGACCGTTTCGATATTTCCGATGCAGAATCGGATGTGATACATGCCTACGGTCGTGCTGTATATGTTGATATGGAGGAGTATCATCTTACTCAGGAACGTAGAATGGATTTTGATTTGAATAATGATACTTTAACAAAAATCATAAAGACTCAAGGTGATACAGTTTTCCATAACGAATTGGAAAGACAGGTGCTTGCTTTGCAACAGAAGTATTCAAATCCGGATTCAGTACCTGATATAAAATCTTATGTAAGGGTAGAAAACGATACAATTTATTTTTATGCGATAGACCGCTTCAAGGGATTTGACCCGGATACGTCGCACCCTTATCCGTATGGCGTATCCATTTCGGTCGATGGATATAACTCCGAAATATATACAGTTGACTTCAAGGACAACGGTGAACGTCGCGATCCTTTGCGCTTCTTGAATTTTTCTTTTAAGGAGTTCTTGCCCGACAGAAATCTTTTCGAGGAGAAGATGGACGACCAGCGTGTATCGCATCCCGGTGAGTTAAAGCTGAATTTCCAACCCGGAAAGGCTGTATTGGCTTCCAATGACACTGCAAGTGCAAAGGCGTTGAAGACTCTGGAGCAGCAACTGCGTTCTGCACAGAATCCCGAGAACAGAGAGGAACTATATCAGGTAAAGGTGAATGGTGTTGCTTCACCCGAAGGTAACTTGGCTTTGAACAAATCTTTGGCAAAAGCCCGTGCTGAGTTCGCAAAAGAGAGAATCAAATCCTATGTTCCACGCCATGTACCTATAAACAACAACGATACACGTGTTGCCGGATGGGATGTCCTTGCCGATTCTCTTATGCGTGCCGGACATAAAGATGTTGCGAATGCCGTATACGAGATAGTAAAGGCTTATCCTTTGCAGAACGATAATGATGCCGCGGGATTTGCTAAACAGCAACGTGAGATATCAAAGTTGCCGGAATACAACACTCTTATAAAAACGGAGTTCCTGCCAAAACTCAGAACTGTAACATATAATTACACAATCAACAAGATTGGTCAGTTACCCACCGATACAGTTATTGCGAGATACCGTAAGGACCCTGAAAAGGAGTTCTCAAGAGGTGAGTATTGGTGTTTGTTTGATAATCTTGAAAATAATGACGAACTTGAAACAGCGGCAAAGATTGCCCTTAGAAAGACACGTAATATAGACAATGCCGATTCTATATATTGTCAGGGATATTGGCCATATGCCGCATCTGTTTTGGCTTGCTGTTACATAAGACGCGATACTGTTGACCTTAATCTGCTCCGACCATTCTTTGACTTTACATTGTATAAGGACAGCGTTACCGGCAAGGAGACTCTGTTACCCAAGACAATGAAATTCAGCCATTATGACAACAAAAAGATTGCGGGTTATATGAACTACCCCGATATGGCGGCAAACCAACTTATAATGACATTGAACAGTAACGACTACAGTTCAAAGGATATTGCCATACTCGAGGGATTGATTGCTGATGCAGCAAGGGAGGAACCTGCTTATGAGCAGCTTTTGGCTTTCTCAATGTGTCTGCGAGGCAAATATAATGGTACTGAAGAGAAATACGTAAGAGCGCGTGAGTTGGTTGCAAATTCATCGCCCCACAATTTTGTGGTGATGGCACTTGCCATGGATAATCCTGCAACAATTTCCGATGATGATGAATGGCTCCGCAAAGCCGCTACCAAAGTGGATAGTCTGGAGCAGACTCTTGTTACAAAATACTTGAAATCCGTTGTAAACATACGTCTGGCTACAGACTCGTTGTTGAATGATGCCGATACCCTGTTGGCTGAATGTTTTACAGAGGATATAAAATTCCTGTTGATGGGTAGCAACGATGCCGATTTGGTCGTAAGGAGCGGTAGCACACATAATGTTTTCGTAAATGCTACAAATATATGGAGCAGCAGAATGACCGGACTAGCATTGGGCGATGAACATCCATATACTTGGTTCAAACGCGCTATCGATGAGACAAAAAACAAGAATCCAAGGGATAGAGTGATTAAGAAAAATCTGTATGAATGCTTCTCTTTGGACGACAGATATATAACAATTCTCAACATCTATATGAGGGATAACAAATCTCTTAAGGAGAATAAGGAGATTCTTACTGTGTTGAGACGTATAAGGAATGAATATCTTGAAAAGAATTGATAAGGGATGATGAAACGTTGGTTGCCATATATATTGTTGCTCTTTGTGCTTGTGTTGTCACAGGCTGTATGTGCTGTGCCGTATAACAGACAGACGGCTCTTGGTGATACAACCAAGGTAGCAAAATCTCGGACTAATAAGAATAAAATTGAGTATAAGGCTGAAAATCCGGGATTTGATGTGCGACCATTTGCATTCCAAGGTCGTTACCGTATTCCGCAGGGAATCCCCAGATTCGACAACTCGAAATTCTTCTCACACCTGTATGCAGGTGTCGGTGGAGGTATGGAGTATATCAATCGTCGTGGAAAGTATAATTACAGAACCGGTACTAATTACAATGTCTTTATAGGTAAGGATATTACAAAGGAACACTCACTCAGTGTAGCCCTTAAATTTGGTAGTAATCTTGTAAGGAACGACGATATTGAACTTGATAAATTCGGTGTGCAGCTGAATTATCATTTTAATATTACGCGTTATTTTATGGGGTACAATCCTCGTCGCATAATAGATGTCTCAACAATACTTGGTGCGGGATACCATAGGTCTGAAGTGTGGCAAAGCACCACAGAATCTGTTTATGGAATGCTTGGAATGCGTGCAGCAATAAAACTCAGCAACAGAATGCATCTGGCTGTCGACCCATATATGATATTCTCTTCGCCAGGATATAATGGAATGCATAAGAACGAAACAGCGTTCAACTACAATGCTTCATACGGTATAGGTCTCTCGTTGATTTATACTTTCAGAAACGAACTCTCGCATCCCGGAATTAATCAGACGCCGGCTGACGATGAGATACCGATGTTCGATGACAGACATTATATGTTCATAGAGGGAGGTACGCAGACAATCCATTCCGATATAAAGTTTTCAGAAACTCTCGGACGTTGCTTTACAATAGGTTATGGATATTGGTTTGCCAGGCGTCTCGCTTTTCAGTTCTCGGGCGGTTACACAAGCGGAAACTGGGATAAATACACCACGCCTGCCGATATCGCGATGGGACGTCCACAGTATGAATATATGTCGAAGGTACAATATTTCTTCGGTCGTGCAGAGTTGGCCGGAAATACCTTGACTCTCCCTTTAAAGGACAACGGAAAAAGAAAGTATTTCTATCTTGGTCTTTCTGCCGGTTATGAATATGGTTTCCAATGGAAATATACCGAGTCATCACGACAGACATCATGTTTTTATGGTGGTTTGACCGGTGCTCTTCAGGTTAAGTGGCTGTTACCCGAAGGCAAGGCTCTTTATCTGTCGCCACGTTTCACGCTGGTGAACTTCGGAGTTCCTTATAAGAAACCTTACGACTATATCGAGAAGAAATATACCGACAAACGTTTCAATCTTACTTTGGGACTTGAATTCGGGCTCAACCGTCGTCCTTATGTCAAGAGAGAGAACGATGAGGAGAAATTCAAGTTCAAGGAAAACGGAAAACTCAAGTTCCGCCAGGCATTGAGCGTGTCAACATCGTTCGGTGGCAACTATATTATGGAACGTGGAAGGTATAAAGGCTTCAAGACATACAATATGACCGGAGCATTCGCCTTTGAATATCAACCTGTGAAATACTTTGCAGTTCGTCTGAAAGCCGACTATAACACACATAATTTCAGCGATATGTGGAGCTATACAGAATATTTGGATGGTAAGGTATATCAATACACGGGATTGTGGCATCTAAAATATAGAGTCATTAACGGAATCTTCGATGTCAAGTTTGACTTGTCCAATATGTTCAGTGGCTATGACCCATACAGGAAATGGAATACTGCCATTTATGCCGGTCTGGTTATGTCAAAGCATCTTCCTTTTGAGACAGAACTGCATGAAGATGAGTTGACACTGCCCGGAAGCGTAGTTTCTGTCGGAAGATCTTATCCAAAAGACATGTTGTACGGAATACACGCGGCATTCAATTGCAGATACTCCATAACACAACGTTGGGGAGTCTTCGGTGAATTTGGCGTGAAAATCCATAAGAATACCTATTTGTGGGCTCCTTATGTGGATTATAATCCGTTGCGTGTGCTCGACCTTGAATTCGGTATAAACTTTAAGATAAGATGATGTCTAATTTTTGTCAATAGGACATATTTATGAAAAGATACAGTTTTATTGCTATAATATTTGCTCTTTTGGGTGTTGCTTATACAACAGCCCATAACAAGAGTTCCAGCATACCTTCTGCGGTTTATGATATTGTATATTCCGATACAACATCAACGTCGCAGGCTGACAGCCTTGCTTTGGCTCAGGCAGAGATGCTTGCAATGATGATGATGGCAGACAGCTTGAATACCGCAGCACCTGACACAACTGTAGCTGTTGCAGACAGTATGAGTGTTGCCAAGGCTGATTCTGTTACAATAGACAGTGCCTCGTTGAAACCTGCAATCCCCGATAGTTTAATTGTTGGCTATATGCCCGAACGCACATCATGGAAATATTTTCCTGTAAAGCAACGTCCTGCCGATGATGTTTTAAAGTTAAAGAATCTGTATAAAAAGATAATGGCAGAACATAACGGTGCATTGAATGCCTATGATGCTTGGAAAATTGCTTTTAACAGCACACAGGATAGAACTTTGGATATGTATATCGATGGTGCTACCATGATTCTCTCAAGATATTGTGCCGACACTTTGAACAAACGTTACGACCGTCTCTCGGAGCACCGCGATGAGCTGATGGAACTTTATGATTTGGCTATATACAATCTTGACGCCTTGAATGCCCAGCTTGACACTGCAAAAAACAAGGATACACTCTCTGTAGCCAAATTCCGTGGCAGACAGTTGAGATATTATAGGGATATTACATTGATGGATTCAATTTTCAATGGTGATAGTCTTAATCGCTTTATATCAAGAGACACGCTTACAAACAGAATTAATAATGATATCACCCATTTAAGGTTCATGTATCCAAGATATAAGGAGATAGTTGCTTCTACCGACATGAATGTGGATATGGTAGATATTGCGATGTTTGCTATTCTTTCGGATATTAGAATTGTGCGTGACAGGGAAGTTGGGTTAGACCGAGATACAAGAAAGGTTAACTTTGAAGAAGATTGTGCTTTGGTTAGAGGACGTGTCGAAAAATTGCTCGCATATATTGAAGATCCTACCTCTATTATTTATAAGGACGATTACTATTCGATGTCGGGTAGAGATACGGTAACTGTAGGCCGTTGGTTCAACAGTCAGAGACGCCCCATTGACGAGGCGCTGCGATATGGTGAGGGACGCTTTATTGACATATCAAACTTTGAGGCTCTTGAGACCTATTGGGCAGAGAAGTTCCAGAAGGAGGGTGATTACGATGAGGTAATCAACAGCCCGTTGGCTAATCATAAGAAATCTGAGACATATATTCAGGCATTGCGCTTGAAGTATGATGTTGAGCCATCTTTTGATCTTGCTAAACAAATTTCGGAACGTTCCCTTTTGAAGGCTGAACAACGTAACTTGAAGGATGTCAACTTTAAAGATGCTATCTCGTATTTGGAGAGATCATTCAAGTTCCCGGAATTTTCTAAACAAAGTTCTTTTGCACAGGCACAAATGTATGTAAGCATGATGAAGTTGCAGTTGGTAGCCAAGAGAACACAATCGGCAAAAAATTATTTGAGCAAGGCTAAAAAAGCATGTTCGGCATATCCCGATGTGTATTACTATGAGGCATCATTGTTGTCTGAAAGAAATTTCGGAAACTCGGAGTTTGTTACCGGTATAAAATTCTGTGCTGTATACGATTTGTATGCCTTGTGCTTGAAGAAATTCAAGGAACTGAAAGCTAATCCGGGTTCGGAAATAAAGACATCTCTCGAAGAAGAAGATATAAAAACTCAGATGCAATGGTGTGAGCAGAACTTCATGAGTCAGGGTGAGGCCTTTGCCAATGGTATCTATGAATCGGGCAAACGTCAGACAAAGATTGGTGAGTATAACACTGTTATCAGATTTGCGAAATAAAAACATTATCGGACAACTTAAGGCTGTCCGATAATGTTTTACTATTCCTTCTTTAGTGTCTCAAAGAAACCCTCTATGCCTCCGCCTACTTCAGAGGCAATCTCCTCGATGTCCTTGCCAAGGGTTTTAAGTTTCTTTTGGGTGAGGTAGCCTTTCAGGCGACCTTTTAGCTTACCGATTTCCTTGAGTTCTTCATTGCTGAATTCCTCTTTTTTCAACTCCGCCTTGATCTCGTCGTATGTCTCGGCAATTTTCTTCCAATCCTTATCGGTGAAAGAGGCGTGATTCTCTTCGACATTCTCCACTAGTTTTTCCAGCTTTTTTATTGGTGAACCCGGCGATGCGTATATGCCCGAAAGCGCAACTGTCAAAATGACAGCGATTAAAAGAACTCTTTTCATTTCTCTGTATTTTTAGATTAATACTCTGTCTTATGCAAAAATAGGATGTTTTTGCGAATACCGAAACAAATTTCCTTATAATATTAATGGGGTACCGGCAGTAGCACCGATACCCCATAGGTATTTATTGTGGTAATCTTACTTCACTTCCTCGAACTCAGCGTCCTGAACGTCGCTGTTGTCCTGCTGGTTGTTTGTCTGCTGACCACCTTGTGCTCCCTGTGCACCCTGAGCACCGCTCTGTGCGTACATCTCGGCACTTGCTGCCTGCCATGCGTTGTTGAGCTCTGCTGTTGCAGCGTCGATGCCTGCGAGATCCTGTGCCTTGTGTGCCTCCTCGAGCTTCTGAACGGCAGCTTCGATAGGAGCCTTCTTGTCAGCAGGAATCTTGTCGCCAAGTTCGTTCAACTGGTTCTTTGTCTGGAATACCATTGAGTCTGCCTGGTTGAGCTTGTCGATCTTCTCGCGCTCTTTCTTGTCGGCATCTGCATTTGCCTCTGCCTCCTGTTTCATGCGCTCGATTTCTTCCTTGCTCAAACCTGATGAAGCCTCGATGCGGATAGCCT
>CAJGDP010000026.1 GCA_904502235.1 uncultured Bacteroidaceae bacterium | reverse complement strand
GATGATACCGTTCTTGATGTTCAAAGAAAGTTTACATGCACCCTGCTGAGGAGCACACCAACCAATACCGTGTGTGAAACCTGAAATGTCAGCAACCTCCTTAGCCTTAATCCATTTGCCCTCTTCGGGTATTGGAGCAGGACCGTGGTTAGGACCTTTCTTCACAACACACATGTTTTCTACTTCGTGTGAATAAACCATAATTTTTATATGTTTAAAATGTGAAACATAGACTATTTCGTTCTGCGAAGATAGTGAAAATTATGTGTCAAACAAAAGTCGCAATAAAAAATGTTGTGAAAAAATCATATACTTGCTAAAAAAATATAACAGTAAGATATATTTGGCGTTTTGAGTGTGTTGTTTCCCTTTTTGTTTGTATCTTCGCGTCTGTTTTAATTTTAAGTAAATACTATGAATAGATTCAAGTTTATATCGGGTGCTGTCTTGGGTGTTTTGATGCTGTTTGTCGCATGTGATCCGGCAGAGAACTCATATACAGCCGATACATATACAGTGGATGTCTACACAGTCGGCAGTTACAATACCCTTACACCTGAGTTCGAGGATACATTGCTTACGGTAAGCAATTTCAGCAGTTTCGACCTTACACCCGGTGAGCGTGTGTGCCTTTACATGCATCAGCACTTCGATGCATACGACAGTCGCGCCAACAAGCTGGAGATTGTGCAGATTGTGGAGAGAATACCTACATTGTACCTTACACCGCGTGAGGAGGTTGATGCGTCGGAATACAATATGCCGTTGGGAACAACACCATATTGGTATAAGCCCAATGTGTGGATGTGGAACGACATTCTGAATGTAAGTACACGCTTTTATGCAAAGAAAGAAGCAACAGAGTTCGCAATGTCGGTGCGTGCCGTGCGTAACGACACCATTCAGTTGAATCTCTCTGCAAAGACAACCGCTCCGTCCGATACTTTGGCTGCAAGACTCCTGTCGTATGACCTCGACGACATCGCAACTTTCCTCACTGATGATGAAAAGGCTTCGCTCAAGGGATATGAAAAGCTCAAGTTCAGGATTTTCATGAAGGAGAACGTAAAGACAAGCACCGGAAAGGACAGCATTGCCGAGTGTGCATGGAATGTAACGAACGCAGAGTTTGTGAATCCCGTACGTTAATTGATGATTGATTTATGGATAAGAGAACTCCAAACGTAAATATAAAGAACCGCAGAGCATCGTTCGACTATACGGTAGTTGACACTTACACTGCAGGAATTGTACTTACCGGTACAGAGATAAAGTCGATAAGGCAGTCCAAGGCGAGCCTTGTCGATACATACTGCACGTTCATTGCCGATGAGTTGTGGGTAAAGAACATGCATGTTGCAGAATATTTCTACGGTTCGTACAACAACCACGTTGCACGTCGCGACCGTAAGCTTCTGCTTCAGCGCGGTGAACTGCGCAAACTCAAGCAGACGGTCAAGAATCCCGGTTTTACCATTGTGCCCATGCGTCTGTTCATAAACGAGAAGGGGCTTGCAAAACTGGTCATTGCCCTTGCACGCGGTAAGCACGAATACGACAAACGCGAATCCATCAAGGAGCGCGACGACAAGCGTGAGATGGACAGAATAAGGAAGGATTACTGATCTCTTCCGCCTATTGTAACAGAATGCCTTGCTCTATCCTTTATCCGTAAAGGGTAGAGTAGACGTTTTTTTAGAAGGTATATGAATAAAATACAGAATCTACTCAAAGAAAGAATCCTTGTGCTCGACGGTGCAATGGGCACCATGGTGCAGAAATACGCATTGCAGGAGAGCGATTTCCGCGGTGAGCGTTTCGTGGAGCACCCCGTTCCGCTCAAGGGAAACAATGATATACTTGTACTCACCCGTCCCGATGTAATAAGGGAAATACACGAAAAATACCTTGTTGCCGGAGCAGATATCATTGAAACATCCACATTCAATGCCAACAGAATCTCGCAATCGGAATACAGGTGCGGACATCTGTGTGCAGAACTGAACCGCACAGCGGCGCAGCTTGCACGCGAAGTTGCCGACAGATATTCCACACCCGACAAACCCCGTTTTGTGGCAGGTTCCGTAGGTCCCACGTCGCGTACATGCTCAATGAGCCCCGATGTGGAAAACCCTGCATTCCGCAACGTGACTTTCGATGAGCTTGCCGATGCTTATAAGGAGCAGATGGTTGCGCTCATTCAGGGTGGAGTGGATATGCTGTTGTGTGAAACTATATTTGACACCTTGAATGCCAAAGCCGCTCTGTATGCATCGGATGAAGCTATGGAAATCACTGGACGCAAGGTGCCTATGATGCTCTCGTTCACCATAGCCGACACTCAGGGGCGAATACTCTCGGGGCAGACAATCGAGGCTTTTCTGGCATCGGTTGCCGGGCGCGAACTGCTTTCCGTGGGATTGAACTGCTCTTTCGGAGCAAGGGAAATGAAACCCTTCCTCAAGCGTCTCTCTGCCGTTGCTCCCTGTTATGTGAGTGTATATCCCAATGCTGGATTGCCGAATGAACTTGGCGAATACAATCAGACACCTGCCGAAATGGCAGCCATTGTCCATGAGTATGTCAGCGAAGGACTCGTCAATATCATAGGCGGATGTTGCGGAACCACCGACGAGTATATAGCTCTATTCCCACCTATGGTGCAGGGCGTTGCTCCGCGTGTACCGGTGGCAAAGCCGTCGGAACTATGGCTCTCGGGGCTCGAAAGGGTGGTGCTCGACGGAAATTCCAATTTCATGAACGTGGGAGAGCGATGCAATGTTGCAGGTTCGCGCAAATTCCTGCGTCTGATAAACGAAAAGAACTACACCGAGGCTCTCAAGATTGCCCGCAAGCAGGTGGAAGACGGAGCGCAGGTGCTCGATATAAATATGGACGACGGTCTGCTCGATGTCAAAGCAGAAATGGTCAATTTCCTTAATATGCTTGCCGGTGAGCCCGAGATATCGCGCATTCCGCTTATGGTGGACTCCTCGGATTGGGAGGTGATACGCGCCGGCTTAAAATGTATTCAGGGACGTGCCATCGTAAATTCAATATCTTTGAAAGAGGGCGAAGAACTCTTTGTAAGCCGTGCTATAGAGGCAAAGCGTCTGGGTGCAGTGGTGGTGGTGATGGCGTTCGACGAGGAGGGGCAGGCAACCACATACAACCGCAAGACTGAAATCTGTGGCAGAGCATTCCGCCTGCTTACCGAAAAGGCCGGTTACGAACCCTTTGAGATAATATTCGACCCCAATATCCTTGCTGTGGCAACGGGTATAGAGGAGCATGCCGCATATGGTGCCGATTTCATAAAGGCAACCGCATGGATAAGGGAGAACCTGCAAGGAGCGCATGTAAGCGGCGGAGTGAGCAACCTTTCCTTTTCGTTCCGTGGAAACAACTATGTGCGCGAGGCATTGCATGCCGTATTCCTCTATCATGCCATATCTGCGGGAATGGATATGGGTATAGTAAATCCCCAGACAAGCGTCCAGTATAACGATATCGAAGCCGATGTGCGCGAAGCCATGGAGGATGTTGTGCTAAACCGCAGTGCCGAGGCTACTGAAAAACTCATTGCCATTGCCGACAGATTGAAAGAGCAGGGAACAGTGTCGCAGGGCGTTACGGATGATGCTTGGCGTGGCTATTGCGTTGAAAAGCGTCTTGAATGGGCTTTGCTCAAGGGGATAGCCGATTATCTTGACACAGACCTTGCCGAGGCGGTGGAAAAGTATGGCACGGCAGTGAATGTAATAGGCGGTCCGCTGATGGACGGCATGGGGGTTGTGGGCAACCTCTTCGGCGAAGGAAAACTCTTCTTGCCACAGGTTGTTAAGACTGCACGTACAATGAAACAGGCTGTGGCTGTTCTTCAGCCGCTCATCGAAGGCGAACGCCATCGGATGAAACAGTCGGCAGGCAAGGTGCTGCACGCAACCGTAAAGGGCGATGTCCATGATATAGGCAAGAATATTGCAGGCGTGGTAATGGGATGCAACGGCTATGATGTGATAGACCTTGGCGTAATGGTTCCGCAGGAACGTATTGTGTCGGAGGCTGTAAAGAACAACGTCGATATCGTGGTATTGAGCGGTCTTATTACCCCCTCGCTCGACGAGATGATTTCCGTTGTCAAAGAGATGGAATCGCAGAGGCTTTGTATTCCGGTGATGATTGCCGGTGCAACAACAAGCCCGTTGCATACGGCTCTGAAGATAGCTCCTCATTATTCGGCACCGGTTATTCATGTGAAGGATGTGTCGCAGAATGTAGTTGTTGCGGCAGAATTGCTTGGTGGTGCGGAGCGTCGCTCGGCATTTGTCGAAAGGCTGAATGCGGAGCAGGAAGCTTTGCGTAACAGCGCTGTAGGGCGTGCGGAAAAACCGTTGCGTTCGCTCGGCGAGGCGCGTGACAACAAATTAAATCTGTTTTAAAAGGCGGATGTAATAAAAATGAAACAAAAATATCGTACCTTGGTGCAGATATTGATAATATAAGATTATGACTGACAGGAAAATAACAGGTCTTACCACCGAACAGGTAGAGGAGAGTCGCAGACTCTATGGCGAAAATGTGCTCACTCCTCCCGAGCGTACATCGTTATGGAAGCAATTTCTGGAAAAGTTCGAAGACCCCATAATACGCATATTGCTCATAGCATGGGTATTGTCGATGGTAATTTCAGGAGTCCATTGCTGGGGACCTTCGCAGGAGGGATTCTCGGCGTTTCTGGAACCGCTCGGCATCTTCTTTGCGATAATGCTTGCCAGCACCATAGGTTTCATCTTCGAGGTGAAGGCTGCACGTGCCTTTGAGGTTCTCAATACCGTAAACGACGATATAATGGTAACTGTGGTGCGTAACGGAAAGGTTCAGGAAGTCTCGCGTAAGGAGATTGTGGTGGGCGACGTAGTAATGCTCAATACAGGCGACGAAGTCCCTGCCGACGGCGTGTTGCTTGAATGTCATTCGTTGCAGATAAACGAATCGACATTGACCGGAGAACCCGTCATTTCCAAGACAACCGTCGAAGCCGATTTCGACGATGAGGCTACATACCCATCGAACAGAGTGTTGCGCAGTACCACGGTGGTGGACGGACACGGAGTTATGCAGGTGGACCTTGTGGGTGATGCAACAGAGTACGGCAAAGTGAACCAAGGTGCTCTCATAGACAACGAACTGGATACACCATTGCAGATACAGTTGAAACGTCTTGCCGGTGTCATAAGTAAAGTGGGTTATGTGGTGGCAGCTGTAACATTCGTGCTATTGTCGTTGAAGGTGTTCATGCAGGATACCCCAATGGGAACAATGGACATAGTATCGTCGTTGTTGCATAGCTTTATGATAGCAGTAACTCTTATTGTGGTTTCTGTGCCCGAGGGCTTGCCGATGTCGGTTACATTGAGCCTTGCATTGAGCATGAACCGTATGCTCAAGACGAACAATCTTGTGCGCAAGATGCATGCATGCGAAACAATGGGCGCAACAACCGTAATCTGTACCGACAAGACTGGCACTCTCACCCAGAACCGTATGCAGGTTCACGAGACAAACTTCTTTGCACTCCATGGTCAGGCTCTTTCAGACGATGAGGCAAGTGCAGTTGTGAAAGAGGGTATTGCGGTAAACTCAACAGCCAATCTCAATAAGGAAAACGGCGAGGTGAAGACGATAGGAAATCCCACAGAGGCAGCACTGCTGTTGTGGCTCGACAAACAGAAAGCCGATTATCTGTCGCTGCGCGAGGGTGCAAAGGTGCTGAGTCAGCTTACCTTCTCTACAGAGCGCAAATATATGGCAACAGTAGTGGAATCGCCGTTGCTTGGCAAAAAGGTGCTTTATGTTAAAGGTGCTCCCGAGATTGTGCTGGCACATTGCAATAATGTCATGAGTGGCAATGGCACAAGCCCCGTGGGCAAGCATCGCGAGGCTATAGAAGCCAAACTGCTCGAATATCAGGGAATGGCAATGCGTACACTCGGCTTTGCATATCAGATACTCGGTGAGAACGATAACATTGCTCCTTATAAGGATGGTCGCCTGCACGAAACCGATCTTACCTTTGTAGGCTTTGTCGCAATATCCGACCCGGTGCGTAGCGATGTGCCCGAGGCTGTAACACGCTGTCTGCAGGCAGGTGTGGATGTGAAGATTGTTACGGGCGATACTCCGGGAACAGCCCGTGAGATTGGTCGTCAGATTGGAATCTGCGATAAGGATACTCCTGCCGATGCAATAATCACAGGTCCCGAGTTCGAGGCATTGTCCGACGATGAGGCAGCAAAGCGCGTTATGGGGCTCAAGATAATGTGTCGTGCACGGCCGATGGACAAGCAACGCCTTGTAAGACTGTTGCAGGAGCAGGATGCCGTGGTTGCCGTAACCGGCGACGGAACAAACGATGCACCGGCTCTCAAGGCTGCTCAGGTGGGCTTGTCGATGGGCGACGGAACATCGGTTGCCAAAGAGGCAAGCGATATCACCATCATCGACAACTCGTTCAGCAGTATCACACGTGCTGTAATGTGGGGACGTTCGCTCTATAAGAATATACAACGTTTCCTGCTGTTCCAGCTCACAATCAATGTGGCTGCATGTGCCATTGTGATGCTGGGTTCTCTGCTGGGTACCGATTCTCCGCTCACAATCACACAGATGCTTTGGGTAAACCTTATCATGGATACATTTGCCGCAGGTGCATTGGCATCGTTGCCGCCAAGCTGGAACGTAATGAAGGAGAAACCCCGCAAGAGTGGAGTGAACGGTGATTTCATCATCAACAGCTCTATGGCATGGAATATATTCGTTGTGGGTGCATTGTTTGTCGTACTTCAGTTGGCTCTGCTGATGTGGCTGAACAGCGATGGCTTGTCGCTCTACGAACAGTCGTGGTTCTTCACATTCTTTGTGATGCTGCAGTTCTGGAACATGTTCAACGCAAAGGCATACATGACAGGCGAATCGGCCTTCAAAGGATTGTTTGCCGACTTCACATTCCTTTTTGTATGCGGAATAATAATAGTAGGTCAGTTCCTTATCGTAACATTCGGCGGAGAAATGTTCAACGTAATGCCGTTGTCGGCAAAGGACTGGGGAATAATAATTGCTTCAACATCAATAGTGCTGTGGATTGGAGAATTCATACGCCTTTTAAAAAGAAAATAAAACGTACAAAACTTTATGGAATCATTGATTCAATTCTGTCTCGACCATCTTAATTATTGGACAGTAACACTGTTTATGGCAATAGAGAGCTCGTTCATACCTTTCCCATCGGAGGCTGTTGTTCCTCCTGCGGCATGGAAAGCCGCCGTGTCGGGCGAGATGAATGTGGTGCTTGTTGTAATCTTTGCCACTCTGGGTGCGCTTATAGGTGCATTCATTAACTATTACCTTGCAGTGTGGTTGGGACGTCCAATAGTATATAAATTTGCAAACAGCCGTGTGGGGCACATGTGTCTTATCGATGAGGCAAAGGTGAAATATGCCGAGGAATATTTTGACAAGCACGGAGCCGTGTCGACATTTGTGGGACGTCTTGTTCCTGCCGTGCGTCAGCTGATATCAATCCCTGCCGGATTGGCTCGTATGGGACTCGGACGCTTTGTGCTCTACACATCGCTCGGAGCAGGCGTGTGGAATGCTATTCTAGCCGCTTTGGGATATTGGATGGCATCAATCCCCGGTATGGATACCGAAGAGGCTGTAATGAACAAGGTAAAGGAATACAGTAGCGAAATAGGCATTGTATTCATTGTATTGGCAGTGCTGATTGTTGCTTACCTTGTATACAAGGGCGTAAAGAAGAAATAATTCGTTTAGTCGAGTGCATATTTTACTGTTGTTACTACTCTGATGTTTTTGATTTGTGGAGTCGTTTCATCACTGCTTATGCTGAATTGTCCTTGTGTCGCCTGTTTAATATTGCCGAGCTTGCAGTCCGAGTCTTCGGCGAATTTCTGTGCTACAGCGCGCGCATTGCGTGTCGCCTCCTCCACCATGGCTGGTTTTATCTCGTTCAGGGCTGTGTACTCGAATTGTGTCTGGTAGTTATATTCGTTGCTGATAATTATACCATCTTTCATAAGTTCAATCTGCTTGCCCATGAGTTCTATAACCTTTTCCACCTGTGGCGAGATTACCGTTATCACAGCCTCTGCCTGATAGCGGAACTTTATGTTGTCGGGGACGTAGTTCTGTGCGAGACGGTCGGTAACAGCAGGTGCCGAGATTACTATCTCGTTATCTGTTATGCCTCCATCCTTTAGGAATGAAAGAACAACATTCCTGTTGTTTTCAATCTCGTCGTAGAGCTGCTGCATATCGTTGCTGACACATTTGTAGGGTAGTGGCCACACAACCTTGTTGGCAAGAACTTCGCGTTCTGCAAGTCCTTTTACCGTTACATGCTGCTCCTGATTGGCTATGGCTTTTAGTCCATTGCCAATGAACAGACCTGATAATATAAAACCAATCATTACAAATATTCCGGTGTATACCTTCTTGCAGCTGCAGTTTACATTGTTCTCGCTCATATCTTCTGTTTTTATCTGTAATTATATCCTCCGTTGACCTCTATCAGACTGCCGTTGACAAACGGATTGTCGATGCAGAAGCGGTATGCTTCCACCACCTCTTCTATGGTGGCAAAACGGTGTATGGCAGTCTTGTTGTAGATGTTCTGCTTAATCTCTTCGGGTTTCTCCTTTTGCCAGGGAGTTTCCACAAATCCCGGAACAATGGCATTTACGGTGGTTCCGCTGCCTTCGAACTCCTTTACAAGGTTTTTGGCAAGCGCATGTACCGCCGCTTTGGTAACTCCGTAGCCAAGAACGGTGGCATGTGGTGAAATACCCATCTGTGAGCCGGTGAACAGGATGCGTGAATCGTCGGGGATAAGAGCATACAGCTCGCGTATGAGTATATAGTGTGAATTCACCGCAACCTCCATCATTGAATCCCAGTCGCTGTCGGTGGTTCGGGTGAACGGCTTTCTTATGCTCATGCCGGCATTGCATACAATGCAATCCACAGCAGTGCATTCGCTCTTTATGTATTCGATAAATGCATAAAGTTCATTGCGGTTGCTCTGGTCCACCTTTATGGCTTTGTAGTTCTCAATATCTTCGGTGAAATCGGAACCCACATATGTAGCATACACCCTGTAGCCTTTTGAAAGCAGCATTTTTGCCACTCCCAAGCCAATGCCCGATGTTCCGCCCGTAACTATCGCTGTTTTCATATCTCGGAAAAATTCTTTCGTTCGGTAAACTGCTGCATCGCACCTGCCATGGCAATGCTTTCGGCGCGTGTGAGACGTGTACTGCCATGACGTTTGTTCACAATGCACGAAATCCATTCCTGTATCTCGTATCGCAAGCCCTCGCCGTCCCACTTGTAGAAGAACTTCTTGTTTCGGTTCTGGTCCTCGTAGCGCAGCTCAAAATAGTCGGTCTTCCACCAGGGAGCCTGAACGTATGCATATCCCTTTGTTCCCGAAATAACAAGGTTGCCCTCGGTCTTAACGCCAAGTCCTATCTTGAACGAACACACAGCCTTGGGGTAGCGCAACACGCCTTTTGTGTATATATCCACTCCGTTTTCCATGCGCGAATATATATACATGTCGGTGTATTCTGTTCCAAGCAACCTGAAGATGGGCAACAGCGGATATACAGCCGACTCATACATCGAACCGCCCGCCTGTGCAGGGTCGAATTCGCGTCGTGTGCGGTCGGGCAGAAGTCGCGAGAGCGAAGCCTCTATATCAACCACCTCGCCTATGGCACCGCTCTTTATCATCACCATAAGATGGTTGAATGCAGGGCTGTGAGCCGTCTTGTTAGCCTCCATAAGTATAACGCCCTTTTCATCGGCAAGCGAATAGAGCTCTTCTGCCTGTGCTTTTTTCAACACCAAAGGTATCTCGCAAAGTACATGCTTGCCGGCATTTATGGCGCTTTTTGAATATTGATAGTGGCTCAGGTGCGGAGTGGCTATGTATACGGCATCCACATCGCACAGCATCTCGTCGAACGATTCGTATATCTTTCCGATTCCGGCATTCTTTGCGAAACTGTTGCCTACGGTGCTGTCGATGTCATACACACCAGCAATCTCTATTCCGCTCACAAACTCAGCTTCGGGAACAAAACGCTTGGCAATGAGTCCGCATCCCACAACACCCGTGCGCACGCGCTTATGCTTTTCGCTGCGCAGCATGGTGGATGATATACCTTGGGTGCGTGGCAGATAAACCACCTCGCAGTATTCGCCAAGATAATCGAATTCGCCCTCCCAGTCGCTTCCTATGGCAAAAACGTCGATATCGTATTTCTGGATATCATCTATTTTCTGACCGAAATAATCTTCAATTATTATCTTGTCGGCAAGCCCGGTGGCCTTTACTGCCTCTACACGCTCAAGCACGTTGTTTATTACATTGAGCTTGCCACGCTCGCGGTCGAAATTGTCGTTTGTTACACCCACAATAAGGTAGTCGCCCAACGCCTTTGCGCGTTGCAGCAGATTAATGTGTCCCTGGTGCAACAGGTCGTATGTTCCGTATGTGATTACTTTCTTCATTCCTGTAACTTATAGGCTTGTGAGTCGTGAGACGATACACGTTGCTCCGGTGGAGGCAACTGCATATAGTTGCCGTACTTTTGTGTAAGATATCTGTCGTAGCCTTCGGGAGCATTGTATTCCTTGTCCTCAAAGGTAACGGTTGTCTGCCCGTCGAACACTTCGCGTGGCAGGATTTCGCGCATTGCCGTGCGCGACCCGAAACTGCACACCTTTTCACACTCCGCGTATCTGTAACGGGTTGCAATGCGTTTCATGGTCTTTAGTATGCAATGGCACGAGAAGGGTAGCAGTATCAGTTTTGTTAAAGCAAGCCTTGCCTTTCGGGCAAGTGTCTGCCTGTCGCAGAAAATCATGGTCTTTATGTACATGAACCGTATGCACTGTCCGCATATATATGCCTGCCATTTGTGCCTTATGCCGTCGAGCGGGAATATATCCACATACACACCGAATACACTCTGCTTGTAGAAGAACTCATTCACAACAGTTCCCTTGCGGTATATCTTTGCAAATGGCACGTGGTAGCGTCTGTCCAGTTCGTGGGTTACAACAGCATACTCTCTCTCCTGCTCCTTGTTATAGAGTTCAATGAATCTCTCGTAATCGGGGCGGGGCATATGTATGTCGATGTCGTCGTCCCAAGGGATATAGCCCTTGTGGCGCACTGCACCGAGCAGTGTGCCGTAAGCAAGATAATAACGTATGCCGTGCGCCTCGCAAAAGGCTACCACCTCGTCGAGAATCTCGGTTTGTATCTTTTTCAGTTCATCTAAGCCAATGGGCTGCATCTCCTTCTTCTTTAATTATGCGAATGTAATGCGCTTTATTGGATTGACAAAATTTATATAAATAAAAACAAGCAAAAATCGCGACTTTGAATCCAAAGCCGCGATTTTGTTGTTAAAGGAACAGATTACTGATTATTCAGCCAAATCTGTGATTATGAAATAGTCATAACCTGAGCCGAATGAACCTGCAGAAACCTTCCATGTGTATGCAAAGCCGAACACCATTGATGCTGGATCATAATAGTTTATAGTACCCTTATTGTAAACCTCAGCATTTACCATACCGTATGAAGGGTGAACATAACCCGAAGCATACGCACCTTCGCTCATTGTGAATGTTTCAGAAACTCCATCCCATTCGAATATTACATCATAACCGGGCATCCAGCAATCCTTGAAACGGTACAAGCCAAGGAATTCTGAATATTCGAGTATTGCATCCCATTCCGATTCCCAGAACCATGACTGATAAACACCATAAGCGTAAGGAACATAGTCGTCGCGCATTACAACGAAGTCAAGTTTGGGGTTGTTGTTCTCTACGATGTAGGGGTTTGTGAACTCCTCGGGAATCTCAACAACAAACTTGTAGTTTGTGAAGAATTCGATAGAGTCGTTTACCTGAATCTTGAGCTCTGCTGAAGTTGCACCTGCCTCGAATGTTACTGTTTCAGGAATTGTGAAAAGAGTATCATTGGGGTTTGTTACAATCAGGTCGAGTGTAACGGCTTCCTCGGCATTCGCACGGTTGATTACGGCTACAATCTCCTTGTCGTTTACACCTATAGTGAGTGCTGTCTCTGTACCGTCGGCAAAGTAGTACTCTGATACCTCAACAGCGGCTTCCTTGCCCGGTGTATATACAGACTCTTCGCTACAAGAGCTTATAGATGCTATTGTTATCAATGACAACAATAGACCAAATGTATATTTAATTGTTTTCATAATTTATCACTCTCTAAAAATTATTAATTGTTACCGGGAGCATAAACATCCAAGTCAGAAGGACATTTTACAGTCTTTGTCGGGTTTGGATTGTTCTTGCCCTGAAGTGCAGCGTTTGCGTCGGTCTCGCTCTTTGGAATAACCATGTTCCAAGTAGGTTTCATACCGTAGCAGTTGATCTTAGTCTTGTCGTCAGGAGCATTTGTTCCGGTGTAGTTCTGCATAACGCCCGGCTGGATACGCTTAGCCTGCTGGAATGCACAGCCCTCGCCCCAGAACTCTATACGCATCTGTGTAAGAACCTCGAGCTGGAAGTCTCTCAACTCTGTCAACTCGCACTTGTACTCAGGGTCGCGGTGAGCTGTCATAAAGTCAACCAAAAGTTTCTTACCATCCTCCAAGTTAGCGTGAGCCTTAGCCTCTGCTTCAATGAAGTACATCTCCTCAACACGCATCACAGGTACGTCAACTGCACCACCAACGCTGTATGTCTCGTAGTTCTGATCCTTGCAACGGAACTTCAAAGCCAGATAGTCGGGTGCGCTTGCAAGCCATGCATCGCCAAGAACCGACGCACGTGGGTGGTTCTCTCTATCCGGGTCGATGAAGCTGTTCTTACGGAAGTCGCTGTGCTGTATTCTGTCGTACAAAGCACGGTTGATAACAGGCATTGTGTAGCAAGAGTAGCTCCACTGAGCCTCGGGAGACAACCAACCGATGAAGTTACAGAGGTTACCCATGTTCTCTGCATCGTAGTGGATATACCACATCCAAGCCTGGTTTGCTGTGTTGAAACCGTTTGTAAGGTCGTTCCACTGTGCATTTGTTACAGGTGTTGCACCTGATGTCTCAATAGCCTTACGAGCATATATAGCAGCATTTACATAATCCTCGTCCCACATGTGTACTTTTGCACGAATACCGTATACTACAGCAAGGTCGGGAACCATCTTGTTCTCAGGAGTGTAGTCCTTCAAACATTTTTCAGCTGTTTCAAGGTCGCTTATGATAAATTTTATCATCTCCTCGTGTGTAGCACGTGGGTTGTTCTTTGCTGTCTCGTTGTCGGTCTTCTCAGTTACAAAAGGAACTGTAAGGCCAAGAACTTCTGAACAGTCGGTGTAGATGTTAGCCTTTGGCTCAAAGAGTACAGTAAGCATGTAGTAGTTGAATGCGCGGTATGCGTATGCAACACCTGCTGCACCCTTGATGTTGATTGATACTGAAGGGTCGTTTACGTCAACAGTAGCAATGATGTCGTTCGCGCTCTTGATGAACTTGTAGAAAGTAAACCAAGAAAGGTACGAAGGATATGAGTTGTCACCCATATTTGCATCAGTTGCATTGTATGGGTAATACCAGTCGTAACCTGAGTCACCACTTGGGAACATGTCGCCGAGCAACTCGGTCTGTGCAATCATGTATGCTGGATATGCCATATCGGTCTCGTGAACCTGGTCGCCGTAAACAAGGTAACCTTGGCACATCTGTGAGGGAACACCTCTAAGTGACGCTTCCATAGCACTTGCTGACGCTCCAATCTGCTCAGAGGTTGCAACCGCATCCTGTGGGAAGGTCTCATCGATACAGCTTGTCAAGCCAAGTGCCGACAAAGCTATTAATGAGAATATTTTGAATCTATTTTTCATGTCTCTTAATTTTTAGGTTAGAACTTGATTGTAACACCACCTGAAATAGTTCTCATTGGAGAGTAGTTTGTTGCGTTGTTGTCAGTACCTACAGACAAGCCCTGGCGTGGGTCGAATCCCTGACGCTTAGAGATGTAGAACAAGTTGTCGGCAGATGCATAGAAGCGTAGTGAGCTTACACCGAACTTTCTTGTGAACTTGGCAGGGAGTGTGTAACCTACATTGATGTTGTCAATGTTAAGGAAGCTTGCGTCTGTCAAGAAACGGTCTGAGCTTGCAGCTGTGTACTGGTCACCGTAGCAGAAACGTGGAATGTTAGAGTCGGTATTGTAGATTGTCCAAGCATCCTCGAGGTCTGTATGGTAGTTCCAACCGAGTGAAGATGTTGGAGAAGACATGAACGATGCATAAGAGCTGTCGTACTGCTTGCCACCAATCTGGAATGAACAGTTGATACCGAAGTCAAAGCCGTAAGCCTGGAACTGTGTACCGAAACCACCCATCAAGTCAGCGATACTTGTCTCACCTTCGATGAGGTAGTAGTCAGCCTTAGACCAGTCTGTAGTTGTTGTGTTGCCAAGGAAGTTACCCTCTGCATCAACATTTCTCTTATAGTAGAGAGCCTCACCGGTGCTCTTGTCAACACCTGCATATTTCTTCAAACGCCATGTGTACATTGAAACACCTTCTGTAACGAAGAAGCTACCGTAGTTGTAACCCTTGTACTCTTTACCGTCGAATGTGTAGAGGCTACCTGTCTTCTTGTCGGGGTGAATCATGTCGATGTTGTTGTCAACAGTTGCAAGGTTGAAGTAAACATCCCATGTAAGGTTCTTTCTGTTGAAAATGTTTACGTTCATCTCGAGTTCAACACCCTGGTTTGTCATGTTACCTACGTTGTCGTAGTAGCTTGAGTAACCCAATGAAGGAGCAACGCCGAAACTGAAGAGCATGTCGCTGGTTCTTCTCTGATAGTACTCGAGGCTACCGCTTACGCGTCTTGCGAATGAGAATTCAGCACCTACGTTGAAGTTGGTGTTCTTCTCCCATGTAATATCCTTTGTACCCTTTGATTCGAATGATGTACCGATGTTACCGCCTGAGTTCACGATGTTGAAGAGGTCGGTGTAACGGTAGTTACCGATGTTGTCGTTACCCATCTGACCGATAGATGCCTTGATCTTGAGTTCGTCAACCCAGCTTGCCTTGAACCATCTTTCCTTGCTCATGAGCCATGCAGCACCTGCTGACCAGAAGTTACCCCAACGGTGATCGGGATGGAAACGTGAAGAAGCATCGCGACGGATTGAAGCAGAAGCGAAGATACGCTCACCGAAGTTGTACTGCAAACGTGCAATGTAACCCTCGTTGTTGTAAGCCGATGCGTAAGAGTATGCGCTCTGACCGTCAATTACAGCACCACCGAGTTCCTTGTTGTCGGGAGAGAAGAGCTTAGACTTGCTTGCTGACAAGTATTTGCCTGTGCTTACGTAGTACTCGTGACCGAGAGTTACGTCGAAGTTGTTCTTTTCACCAATAGTGAACGCATAGTTCAAAATCTGCTGTGTGTTCCAGTTGAATGAACGTGAGTGAGATTTTGTCAATGAACCGCCGGCTGAAGCAAACTGACCATAGAACTGGTTGAGAAGGCTTGTACCGCGTGTCTCATCGAGGTTTGCTGTTGCATTGATGTTCAATGTCAAGCCCTGGATGAATGTGATGTTTGCAAAACCGTGTGCGCTAAGTGCGTTACCCTCAGACTGACGTGTGTTCAACTTGTTGTCCATGATTGGGTTAGCCTTGTTGATGAAAGGACGTGTGAGACCTGCATTCTTGCCATCACCGTAGTCCATCATCTCAAGACCGTTGCTGTCGTACATGATGTCGCCGTTTTCATCGCGGATGTAAGCTGGGTAGATAGGAGCCATCTGTGATGTGAATGCCCATACGTTACCTGTTGATGTGCTTGAACCGTTGTTTGCAAGTTCGTTGAACTCGAAGTTTGTGTATGACATGTTACCACCTACCTTCAACCATTTCTTAGCCTGGTAGTCAGCCTTCAAACGTGCTGTAAGACGCTCCATGTCTGAACCGTAAGTGATACCTTCGTTCTGTAGGTAACCGATTGATGCGTAGAATGATGAACGCTCGTTAGCAGCGCTTACCGATGCGTTGTACTCCTGACGCATACCTGTGCGCATACCAATCTCACCCCAGTCGTCGGGAGTAATAAAGTACTTTCCAAGAACGTTACCTTTGTCGTCCTTCTGCTCAACAACTCTACCGAGTGTAGCGTTGGGGTTGAGCTTACCGTTAGAACCTATCATCATCTCACCCTCGGGGATTGTGTATGCGTTGTAACCGAGACCACCGTTACCAGATTCGCCACAGAGGTTCTGGTTAGCCTTGAGCCATGCATCCTGTGCGCTCAAACCGTCGTTGATGTATCTGTTGTACAAAGCGTGGTAGTGCTGCTCGTAGTACTGTGCAGGGTTAGAAATAACATTGTATTTCTTCAATGCGCTTGTGTTTGCACCCCATCTGCCTTCGAATGTTACAACAGCCTCGCCTTTCTTGCTTGCCTGCTTTGTTGTAATCATGATGACACCGTTAGCACCACGTGCACCGTAAAGGGCGTTTGATGCAGCATCCTTCAATACAGTCATTGACTCAACGTCATTTGGGTTGATGTTGTTGAGGTCGCCGCTGTAAGGAGCACCGTCAACGATAATCAATGGCGAGTTGCCTGCGTTGATTGAACTGATACCACGGATGGTGATTGTTGACTGTGAACCAGGAGCACCGTTAGAAGATGTCAACTGTACACCGGCTACCTTACCCGAAAGGGCGTTGGTGATGCTGGTTACCTGCAGGTTCTCAAGCGCCTCGGCATCCACAACCTTTGCAGAACCGGTAAACGCTGATTTCTTTGCTGTACCGAAAGCTACGACCATAACGTCGTCGAGAACCTGAGCGTCCTCGTTCATCACGATCTTCATGGCCTTGCCTCTAACAATCTGCACCTCCTGAGTTGTCATACCGATGTATGATACGCGGAGTTGCTTTGCCTGAGCCGGTACATTTTCAATTGTAAAATTACCCTCAATGTCTGTAGAGGCACCCAATGTTCCATATTCGGTACCGACTACGAGTACTGAGGCTCCGATAACAGGGCTGCCGTCTGTCTCTGATATAACCTTACCAAAGACTTTCTGGGTCTGCGCTGTTGCCATACCAATACCTAAACAGATAAAGGTCAATAGAAATAGCACTCTTTTCATAACAATGAATTTTAGTTAGTAAATTAGATTAATTGGTTTCTTTTTGTAAAGTGCTCCTCCCTTTTTAAGGGAAGAATGGCGCGAAGATATAATAATGTTAATAAAGTGCAAAATTTTTTAACAAATAATTTGAACAAAATGTTTGAAAATGACGAAAAATGCTATCTTTTTTTTTTTTTTTTCTAAAATAGTAGCAAAATGCAAGCAAAAAAATGGGCTAAAAATAAAAATGTGATATGTATACCGGTTTTATCATTGTGTTAAAAAGTGTTTAAGAACTGCGGAATGTGACTTTTTGCTCCTTATTATATATATGCGCGCGCGAGGGCTGTTAACGCATGGCCCTGTTTATTATTGTGCCGGCTATGTGTCAAATTGTACTTTTTTTATCAAATGTTTGGATTTGAACAATTTATTTCTTTTCTTTGTACCAGTAATTAAACATTAAGTCTATTAACCTGTTAAAATTTATTGCCTATAGAAACATCTCTACTTCAATTTTAAAAGTAAGACATGATGGAAAAACTAAAGCAGATGACCGATGATGCATTGGTTACACTTTATTTGCAGGGCAATAATACAGCATTTGATATTTTGTTGAATCGTCATCAGGACAGGTTGTTCAACTATATTTTCTTTTTGGTGCGCTCGCGCGAGGTGGCAGAGGATATCTTTCAGGAGACCTTTGTCAAGGCTATCACAACCTTGCGGCAGGGACGTTATACCAACGACGGCAAGTTTGCCGCGTGGATAACCCGTATTGCACATAATCTTGTAATAGACCAGTTCCGTATAGAAAGGAACGAGAATTCCATTTCGAACGATGAGGCGGAGTTCGACCTTTTGAACGATGCAAAACTCTCCGAAGGTACCATCGAGAACAGAATGGTAAACGAGCAGGTGCTGAGGGATGTGCGTGCGCTTATAGATGAGCTTCCCGACTGCCAGCGCGAGGTTGTTTTCATGCGCTACTATCAGGACCTTTCGTTCAAGGAGATTGCCGACATGACAGGTGTTAGCATCAACACTGCTTTGGGCCGTATGCGTTATGCGGTGCTGAATATGCGCCGTATTGCCGAAGAGAAGTGCATTTCATTGGTGTTGGAATAAGATTCTGGAATAATGATATATGCCCTTGGGAATTTTTTCTCAAGGGCATATACTATTTATCGGTTTGATGCGTTATTATATCAGACAATAGAAACAATTAAACTTTATCGGCCTATGGATAAAACTTCTACTCCAAAATTTCAAATCGACGGTGCTGTCATCAGACAGGCATTGAAAAAAGAGAGATTTCCAAAGCCAAGTGTCGCTTCGCTTGAGTTCTTGAAGAATTTCGCAAGGAATTTCAAGGTTCAGAGGAATATCGATGGCGATATAAGGGAGTTGGTGTTGAACTAAAAAACAGCCGAAAGTCTTTCGGCTGTTTTTTGGTTTAGTACAGCATGTCGCGCAACAGCAGAAGTTCTTTTTCGTCTATGCCACGGGCAGTGAGTGTCTCTTTGTCGTGCATAATCTGTTCTGCTATCTCGTCGGTGCTTTTACCGCACTCTTTTGCCTTGTTGTAGAGTTCTATAGCTCCGTTTCTGTTGTTTGACACCCATTCCACATGTGCCGCATTTATGTAGTCTTCGGCTTGGGGCGATGTGGTTTCAAGAATGCGTTTGTAGTATCCGCGTGCCTGTTCGTCCTTGCCTGTCGCGAATGAGCACCATGCTATGGCGCGCAGGGTGCGTTGTGAACCGGGCTTAAGGAATTCTGCTTTGTAGAAACGCGCGAAGGCTTCTTCGTATCTCTTTGTGGCGGCAAAGCTCTCGCCGGTCTGCAGAAGCAGTGATATGTTGTCGGGTGCAAGCTCTTCTGCCATGCGGTAGTAGTCCAATGCTTTTTCTAGTTCGCCCTGCATGCGGTAGCACTGTGCCGTGTGGCGCAATGTCCAGAGTGAGTCGGGGCTTATTATGTCGGCTTTTGTGTAATAGTCGATGGCGGCGTTGTAATTACGCTCCTTCTGCATGCAGAATCCCATCTCCTGATAGAATGCCGCGTCGCCTTTGCCGCTCTTTTCGTATAGCTCACCAGCTTTGCGTGCTTCGCTGTAATACTCCTTTTCGAGAAGATACATGAAGATTTGCAGTATGGCTTTGTCGTTGTCGATGAGTTTCGACAATGATTCGCTCTCGAGCATGTTCAACGATGTGCTGAAGGGGTCGCTGAATTCGTGGCGGTAGTTCGATAGTTTGAAGAAACGGTAGAGGTCTTGTATGTATTGGTTGCTCTCGGTCTCTGTCTGTCGCTCTTTTGCCACCGCCGGGTTGTCGTTCTCTTCACCGGAGCGTATCTCGCTCTCGTCGGGTATTTGTCCTAGGAGCATCTCGCGTTGCTGCGGAGGTACTTGCTTGAATGTGAAGCAGAACGAATATTTGTCGCTGTTGCAGAAGAATGGCGATGCGCATATTGCACCGATGAGTGTCTTCTGTCCTTGAGTGTTATCGGGCAACAGTTCGGCAATTACTGGGGTCTGCGTGTCGAACGGGCGGAACCAGTTCGTTATTTCGCTGAAGAACGGGAAATTCTTTAGCTGTGAGAATGTGCTCATGTATACGTCGGCTCCTTCCACCTGCCATTTTGCCATCTCTTCTATCTTGTCCTTTATGCTGTCTCTGTCAATCCATTTTGCCCATTCGGGGTTCTTGTCTTCGTCCTGTTCTATCTCGCTCAGGATGTCGATGCTGAATTTTTCGTTGTTCAGTTTGGGATTCTTCATCATAGCGGGGATTATCTCCTCGCGCATCTTGCGGTCTATTTTCTGTGTCTCGCGGCAACGGAGCAGCTGTATCTGTATGGTCTGCAGTTGTTTAAGGCATGTGGTGTTCTCCTGCAGGATTTGGAGCGCGGCGGTAATGTCCTTGTAATATCTGATGCGGTTGTCGTGTTTGAGCAATACGATGGCAAGTCCGGTGAGTGCGCGTGTGGCAATCAGTGTTTCCCTGCTTGTGGCAATGGTGCATAGGGTGGTGGCTTTCAATGGCTCAAAGCACTTGAGTGCTCCCATTGTTATTGCGCTTACTATGGTTGCGCGGTCGTTAAGCTCTATTTCGTTGTCGTTGAGGAGTTCCTGTATCTTCTCGGCATAACTTTTTGTCCACCCTCTGCCGCACCACACGGCTTCCCATATCTGTTGCAGCAGTCTTTCGTGTTCCTGTCGCAACTGTTCCTTTACCTTTCTGCACTCATCGGCAGGGAGCATTCTTGTAACCTGCAGGTTGGCAATGTTCTCCTTGAATGCGATGAATGTGGGGTATATGCTTTCGAGTGTGTTGTATCGGCGGCATTTCTGACTGTATACCTTGGTGGAGTGCTCGCTTGCCCTTGATGCGGCAACAAGGTCGTTGATGATGTAGCAACGTCCCATGAGCTCGTCGTACAGACGTTCCCTGTCGGGGTCTTGCATTCCCATACGCATGTATTCCAGCATATATCTGTATGCTGTCTGCATCTCGGTGTAACGTGTCCTGATATCCCAGTCCTGCAAACTGTCGATATCTGTTCCCAAAGTGTCGATTGCCTGCTTGAGTCTGCCGGCATCGAGGTATTCTGTTACTCTGTTCTGAATGTCTGTTATCTGCTTGTCGTCCATACCGCTTTTTATAAACATAAACAGCGCGGTTGCCCACGCTGTTTATGATGTTGTTATTGTGGGTTGTGATTATTCACCCTTGATTGCAGCAACGCCGGGGAGAACCTTACCCTCGATTGCCTCGAGAAGAGCACCACCACCTGTTGAGATGTATGATACCTGGTCGGCCATACCGAACTTGTTGATACATGCTACTGAGTCGCCACCACCGATGAGTGAGAACGCACCGTTTGCTGTAGCCTTTGCGATAGCCTCGGCAATTGCACGTGAACCTGCTGTGAAGTTGTCGAACTCGAATACACCTGCAGGACCGTTCCAAAGGATAGTCTTTGCGTCAACGATTGCTGCTGCGAATGCCTTCTGAGCCTCAGGACCTGCATCCAAACCTTCCCAACCTGCTGGGATAGCCTTAGCTGAGCAAACCTGTGTGTTAGCATCGTTAGAGAAGTCATCGGCTGCAACGCAGTCCTGTGCGAGAACAAGGTTTACACCCTTTGCCTTAGCCTGCTCCATGATGTTGATAGCAAGGTCGAGCTTGTCGTCCTCAACGATTGAACGGCCGATTTCGCCACCCTGTGCCTTAGCGAATGTGTATGTCATACCACCACAGAGGATAAGGTTGTCTACCTTGTCCATGAGGTTCTCGATGATACCAATCTTTGTAGATACCTTAGAACCACCCATGATAGCTGTGAAGGGACGTTTGATATCTTTGAGGATGTTGTCTACTGCCTGAACCTCTTTCTCCATCAAGTAACCGAGCATCTTGTTCTCTGCATCGAAGTAATCGGCGATGACAGCTGTAGATGCGTGACGACGAT
>CAJGDP010000025.1 GCA_904502235.1 uncultured Bacteroidaceae bacterium | reverse complement strand
GTCAGTAGCAAATGCTTCTTTAGCAATTTTAATTAAATCCATTTTTTGATTTGTTAAATTGTTCAATCATTCATGCGCAACATATCAAGTTACTCTTCCTTGACAGCGATTACGCCGAAAGCGGGGCAAAGATACTTCAAATTTCTTGTTCTACAAAATCTTACCGTTTAATTTGCCGAAAAATCGCCATTTTGGAGTAAAGATTGTGCCAGAACACTATTAAATAATGTAAATAGATGCTTTTCTTCTATAATTTGTATTATCTTCGCAATGATAAGTACGATTATTAATATTAAAACATAATTAAAATGAGATTTTTATCAATTCTTGCTTTGTCGGCTTTGGCTTTGACCGCCACAGCACAGAGCTATACCATCACCGGTAAGATTGATGCCAAGCACAACGGCAAAAAGATGTATTTGACCGAGCAGAATGTTCTTGTGGATTCTGCAGAGGTGGTTGAAGGAGCTTTCAAATTCGAGCGTAGTGTAAACGACCAGTCTGTTGGCAGAGTAATGCTTGCAGGTAACAGACGTATGGCTGCCGATTTGGTGGTAACTCCTGGAATGCAGGCAACTGTTGATTTTACAGCACGCCCTATTGCTGTAACAGGCGGTTTGAACGACAAGTTGGTTGAAATAAATAATGCTGTGGCTACAGCCGGTAATGCTGTAAATGCCAAAATTCAGGAATTGCAGTCGCAGGGTATGGCAACTGCTGATATTCAGGCTGCAGTAAGTGCCGACATCGAGGCTGTTTATGACATCTATCGCAATGCTATTGAAGATAATAAGGACAATATGCTTGGCGCATATATCCTTAGCATGGTTGCAAGCCAGTTCTATCCCACACTTGGCGAACTCGACACAATGATAGGCAAAGTGAAATACGCTTCAAAGGTTCCTGCAATTATGATGGAACGCGAAGGTCTTCTCAAGGCTGAGGCTACTCAGGCAGGTAAGATGTTCGTTGATTTCGGTGGTTTCGCCGTTGACGGCAAGGCTTCTAGACTTTCTGATTATGTAGGCAAGGGCAAGTATGTGCTTGTTGACTTCTGGGCTTCGTGGTGTGGTCCTTGCAAGGGTGAGATTCCAAACCTTGTTGAGTTGCACAACAAGTTCGGTGGCGATAAATTCACAGTTCTTGGTGTGAATGTCTGGGACGAAGAAGAGAAGTTCAAGGCTGCTTTGGGTACCGAAGGTATCAACTATCCGCAGATTTACGTACCACGCGACAATAAGGATGATGCAACAGCGTTGTATGGTATCCGTGGTATTCCGCAGATTATCCTGTTTGCTCCCGACGGAACAATCGTTCAGCGCGATTTGCGTGGCGATGTGATGAAGAAACTTGTTGAGGAGAAAATGAAATGATAAAATATACAAAATAAGAACAGGTGAGAGCCTGTTCTTATTTTGTTATCAGACCATATATCCAATATGCAATAACTCCGATTGCTGTGATAATGGCGGCTTTGGTTATTATGTGCAGAATATTTTTCATGTGTGCAGTTCTGTTTGATGAATAAAAAAGGGGGCTTGTAGCCCCCAATGTCTGTTTCGTGTTCCGATTATCCCTCGTGGATAGCCTCTGAAGGACAAACACTTGCACAACTACCGCAGTCGATGCACATTTCGGGGTTGATTGAATACTTCTCGCCCTCTGAAATAGCACCCTGAGGACACTCGTCGATACATGTACCGCAAGCAACGCAGTCGTCTGAAATTACGTAAGCCATAGTATTAAAGTTTAAATTTGTATTATCCGTTACGAAGATAGTGTTTTCCTGAGTACAAGCAAGCGCATACCGTGTTATTTAACATATTTTTACAGTTGCATCTTTTTTTAGCTCCTTTTGCAATAAGTTCCGTTGCATTGCGTTATAATGAATAATGTTCCGAAAGATTGTCTACATATTGTTGTTGCTTGTGTTGCCGTTGTCGGTATTGGCACAGGAACGTAAGGTGCAGAATAAGCCGTATATCGATTACCGCCGTCTGCACTACGGTTTCTTTGTGGGAACTCATTTTCAGGATATGGAGTTCGTCAATAACGGTTTCGTTACCGAAAACGGCGAAATGTGGTATGCTGACATTGCCGAGTACAGCCCTGGATTGAGTGTGGGCGTGCTTGCCGACCTTCGTCTTGGCAACCATTTCTCGTTGCGACTGTTGCCCACTCTGCATTTCGGACAGAACAATGTGCAGTTCCGTGAGCAGAAGAGTGGCGAGGTGTCGCGGCAGCAACTTAAGACAACATATATCGCAGTTCCTCTACATGTGAAGTTTGCGGCAGAGCGTTTCAATAACTATCGTCCTTATGTTACAGTGGGTGCAAGTCCTATGGTTAATCTTACTGTAAAGAAACAGAAACAACTTCTTGTAAAACGCTTCGATGTAATGATTGAAGCCGGTTTCGGATGCGATTTCTATCTTCCTTTCTTCAAACTTATTCCTGAACTCAAGTTCTCGTTCAGTCCTTTGAACATTCTTCAGAAGGAGCGTAAGGATCTGCTCGATGCAAACCTATTGAAATATACCCAGTCGCTCGAGGGAGCATCGAGCAAGATGATAACCCTCTCTTTGTACTTTGAATAATAATCATAATGGAACGTAATAATAAATTGTTGTATGTCCATGGTTTTGCCTCTTCGGGAAGTTCGGGGACGGTGATGACCTTGCGCCGCCATCTCTCATCATGGCGTGTGATAGCCCCCGACCTGCCTGTCGACCCCTTTGAGGCTCTTGAGCTTTTGCGAGGTATAGTGGAACAGGAGAAACCCGATGTGGTTGTGGGTACATCCATGGGCGGTATGTATGCCCAGCAGCTTTGGGGCATCCCTCGAATTATAGTGAATCCCTCTTTTGAGATGTCGCGCTCATTGCTCTTCGGCAAGATGGGGCGTAATAAATACATGTCGAAACGTCAGGATGGTGCAACGGAATTCCGTATCGACAAGGCTGTGGTTGAACGTTTCAAACAGATGGAGAAAACTCAGTTCGACGGAGTGAACGACCATGAGAAGGCACTTGTTACGGCTCTTTTTGGCGACAAGGACCCGGTTGTGAATTTCTATCCGTTGGTTTCTGAACTGTATGGCAAGGAGCGTTGCATACATTTCAATGGCGAACATCGTCTGAACGATGAAATCGTAAAGAAGGTGGTTATTCCCATAATCAATGAATATGTTAAGGAGAACAACGCGCTGAATTACTGTTATTGATAATAGTTGTTAAAAAGCCCGCAGTTTTCCACTCGTTTCTAATAAACGTTGTTTATTAGTCCGTTTTGTAGTATCTTTGCCAATTGGACAAATATACTTTTTGTTTAAGTGAAACTACTATTTGCAATAATATTTTCTTTTGCAATGCCGGAATGCGAGAATGTGGACTCGGTGTTGTTGCAGGCTGTGGATATCGTATCGTCGGTAAAGATTACCGATGATGAGGCTGTGAATGCCTATTCCACAACTTCGCTCCGTCGTGCCCAGCTCGAGAACCGTCATATAAGTTCCGTCAAGGAACTGTCTGCAATTGCCCCCAATTTCTACCAGCCCGATTATGGCTCGCGCATGACATCCTCCATGTATGTGCGTGGCTTCGGCTCCCGTATCGACCAGCCTGTGGTGGGAATGAATATCGACGGCGTACCGGTGATGAACAAGAATAACTACGATTTCGAACTTTTCGACATCGACCGTGTTCAGGTGATGCGCGGTGCTCAGGGGCTTCTTTACGGGCGCAATACATCGGGTGGTGCAATAAACCTGTATACAATGTCGCCCTTGAATTTTCAGGGCAAGCGTTTTACGTTAGAATATGGAAGTGCCAATAATGTGCGTCTCAAGGCGTCGCACTATGCCGCACCGTCGCGCAATTTCGGTTGGGCAGTGAGTGTGTTGTATAATCATAGCGACGGCTATTTCCTGAATAAGGAAACCGGTGAGAATTGCGATGGTGGCGACAACGGCGCATTGCGCCTGCGCCTGCAATGGCTTACAGCCGGTGGGTGGAGCATCGACAATACTCTTGCCGCAGGTTATACTTCCGAAGGCGGTTGGGCATACAGATATTATAATCCTGTAGACAACTCTCTTGCCCCTGTGGCATATAACGACAACTGTTCATACAAGCGTTTCAATATTTCGGAGGGGCTTGTTGTAAAACGCAAGTTCGATTGGGCGACATTCTCCTCTACAACAGGATATCAGTTTGTAGATGACCGCATGCGCCTCGACAACGATTTCCTTCCGCTCGACTATTTCTCAATGGGGCAGTATCAGAAAGAGCATTCGCTTACTCAGGAATTTGTGTTAAAAATGACGGATTTGGGCAACTTTAATCTGCTTGCAGGAGTTTTCGGCTTCTTTAAACACAATAATATGTCTGCACCTGTGCATTTCAAGCAATATGGTATAGACAATCTAATAATAAAGAATGCCAACGAGAACTATTATTACCATCTCGACAACGGCGAAAGGGAGCTCTCGTTCATGGAGGACAATTTTGTAATTGACGACGATTTCATTATTCCGGCATTCGGTGTGGCAGCGTATGTTCAAGGAGGTTATTCATATGAAGGATTGGATATAAAAGCCGGTTTGCGTGTGGACTATGAGTACTCTTCGATGAGTTACCATAGCCGTTCTACCGTGTACTACAGCACCTATAAGGATTTGCACGATATGCAGGAACTCAACACGGTGTTCAAAGGAGCCAAGGCGGTTGACGCTCTTGAACTGTTGCCGAGCCTGTCGGTTTCCTATAGTGGTGATTGGGGAAGTGTGTATGCTTCGGCGCGTAAAGGTTTCAAGGCAGGAGGCTTCAACACTCAACTCTTTTCCGATATTCTCCAAAGCAAGATGACAGGCGCACTTATAGGAAATGAGCAGAAGGTGGATGCTTCGTCAACCGTGTATAAACCCGAAGAGAACTGGACTTTTGAACTTGGAACACATCTTTTGCCTTTGGGCAATGAAAATCTTGATATCACGGCATCCCTTTTCTATATCGATTGCCGCAATCAGCAGCTTACCGTATTTCCGCAGGGAATGGGTACGGGACGTATGATGTCGAACGCCGGTCGTTCTTTCAGTTGTGGAGCAGAACTCGCGGCACACTATGTTCTGGGTGATTTTACCTTTGATGCTGGCTTTGGATATACCCATGCCGAATTCCTGGAATATAATCGTGGTGATGTGAATCTGGCCGGAAATATCCTACCCTATGCACCGCGCGAAACCATTTCGGCAAATGTCGCATATCGTATTCCTGTGCCACGCAGTTTCGCCAATTTCCTTGTGCTGAATGTGGGGTGGAATGGCTTCGGACGCACCTTCTGGAACGAGGAAAACAGCTTGTCACAAGCTTTTTACGACCTATTCTCCGCATCGCTTGCATGGGAGAAAGGGCATTGGGGCGTATCGCTTTGGGGCAAGAATCTGCTGAACGAAAAATATAATACATTCTATTTTCGCTCCATTGGCAACCACTTCTTTGCACAGGGCAAACCGTTGCATTTTGGAGTTTCATTACATGTAAACCTTTAAGAATTATGAAGAATATAATACGGATACTGCTTTTATCTGTTGCAACGGCTTTTCAGGCATGCATTGACAACAGTACGACATTCCCCGAGGAGTCGGGTGTGTTCTATGGAAACCTTTCAGTTGGCGATTATACCGAATATACAGGCATTTCAATAACACCCAACTCCGATTCAACGGCTGTAGATGTCTTTTTTGACGATGTGAAGTTTGCCAAGCTTATGCCTGTCAGAGTGGATATAACCGTCAAGAATGTTCCTTGTGTGAAAAGTGCCGAGATGTCGGTCTTTTCCGCTCTGGACATAGATCCTTATATGAATACGGAAAAGCTTCCACAACGCGGCTATCGTTTCTCTGAAATAACGGGAACCGTAATTGGTGATGAACTTCTGTTGTCGGCAAGAATGGCAGACGACCTTGAGGGAACCCGTGCCGGTAAAAGATTCAGCTTCAGGGGAGAACGTAATGATGATTAAATAAAACACAGATATATATGAAAAGATTTTTTCTGCTTATAGCTTTTGTTGCTGTAGCTTTTGTCTCTACAGCGCAGTTGAATGTAAGATGGGGTAATATCGATGTCCGTTATCCATTGGACTGTAAAACCGAGGTCAATGATTATGAGATGCCTATTGCGTATGCGTGGCGTGGCGAGCGTGTGAATCTGCAGCTTGTGGTTGCCAACGAAAGTAATACAGATGCTACCGTTGAATATCGTTTCAGTGACCTTAAACTTGGCAGTAAAACCATTCCGGCATCAAACGTTGTAGGTGGTTTTGTTCAACCTGTCATCACCGATAAATTCACAGGTTGTGGCAAACACGAGGTTGATGCCTATGGTGAGCAACTTGTTGCCGACCGCATAACCGATACAAACCCCACCGTTCTTGATGCAGGCTCACGTCGTGGCCTATGGCTTACAATTCAGGTGCCGCAGGATGCCGAGCCCGGAACATATAAAGGCTATGTGGAACTTCTATGCAACGGCAAGAAAAAGAGATACGGATATAATCTGAATGTATCATCTTATGTATTGCCTGCTCCAAAGGAGTGGGGTTTTCATCTCGACCTCTGGCAGAATCCCTATGCTGTGGCACGTGTGCATAATGTGGAATTGTGGAGCAAAGAGCACTTTGATGTGTTGCGCCCATATATGCTAAAGCTTGCTTATGCAGGTCAAAAGGCTATCACTGCAACACTTATCGACCGTCCATGGGACGGACAGACATACGACCCCTTCGGCAGCATGGTTACTTGGGTGAAGAAAGCTGATGGCACATGGTGGTACGACTTTACAATCTTCGACCGTTGGGTGGAGTTCATGATGTCGTGCGGTATCGACAAGGAGATAACCTGTTTCTCCATGATTCCCTGGAAACTTTCGTTCCGCTACTACGACCAGGCTACCCATTCGCATAAATATATCAACTGCGCTCCGGGCGAGGAGGCTTACGCACAGTTCTGGGGTGGAATGTTGAGCGCATTCTCGGCGCACCTAAAGGAAAAAGGCTGGTTCGATAAGACATTTATCTCAATGGACGAGCGCAGTTTGCAACAGATGCAGGCGGCTATAAAGGTTATCAAGGAGTATGCTCCCGGTATGAAAATCTCAATGGCAGGAAACTATCACCCCGAAATAGAGGCTGATATCCACGATTATTGCCTCGATATTTTTGCGTACGGAGCATATACACCTGAACTGTTGGCACAGCGTAAAGCACAGGGTAAGGTTTCAACATATTACACCTGTTGCAGTGCTGAATATCCTAATCTTTTTACATTTTCTGCACCTGCCGATGCTGCATTTATTGCACTCGAGGCACTTAAGAAAGGGCTTGACGGTTATCTGCGTTGGGCATACAACAGCTGGACTGTAACTCCCGAAGAGGATTCTCGTTTCACAGCATGGCCTGCCGGCGATACCTACGTTATTTATCCTTTCAGTGTAAGTTCTATCCGTTGGGAACGTCTTGTGCAGGGTATCCAACTGTTCGAGAAATATAAGATAAAGCTTTCCGAAGCTGTTGCCGATGGCGACAAGCAACGTGTTGCTGAACTCGAGAAACTGCTCGAATTGATAGACCTGAAAAAAATATCAACCGACAGCGGACGTATGGTGGGTGCCTTTGCCGAAGAACTTGATGCGATATAACATAAAAATAAGAGATATATGGAAATAACATCATCAATCAAATATGTAGGAGTCGATGACCTTGATATCGACCTCTTTGAAAGCCAGTACATAGTGCCCGATGGAATGGCATATAATTCCTATGTAATCCTCGATGAAAAGGTGGCAATTATGGACACCGTGGATGCACGCAAGCGTACAGAATGGTGGGAGAATGTAGAGAATGTGCTCGACGGAAGAACACCCGACTACCTTGTTGTCCAGCACTTGGAACCCGATCACGCGTCGCTTGTTTCAGAGGTTCTCGAGAATTATCCGCAACTCAAGGTGGTTGCAACTGCAAAGGCAGTGCAGATGATGCCACAGTTCTTTCCTTCCGCTGATTTTAGCGACCGTACAATCGCTGTAAAAGAGGGCGATACTCTCTCTCTGGGAAGTCATACACTGCAGTTCATTACAGCTCCCATGGTGCATTGGCCCGAGGTTATGCTCAGTTACGAGCAGAGCGAAAAGGTGTTGTTCGCAGCCGATGCTTTCGGAAAATTCGGCGCGTTGTGCAACGAGGGCAGTTGGGACTGTGAGGCACGTCGATACTATTTCAATATCTGTGGAAAATACGGTTTGCAGGTGCAGGCACTTCTAAAGAAGGCTGCGGCATTGGATATCAGGACAATATGCCCGTTGCATGGCCCTGTTCTAAAGGAAAATCTTGCTCATTATATAGGCTTGTACGATACCTGGAGCAAGTATGAACCCGAAACAGAAGGTGTTTTTGTGGCATACGCCTCAATCCATGGCGGAACAGCTGTTGCAGCAAACAAACTTGCCGAAATTCTACGCGAAAAAGGCGCACCAAAGGTTGTTGTTAGCGATTTGTCGCGTTGTGATATGGCTGAGGCTGTCGAGGATGCTTTCCGCTATAGCCATATGGTGGTATGCGCAGCGTCATACGATGCCGACGTGTTCCCACCCATGTCCGATTTCCTTCATCATCTGAAGATGAAGAATTTCCAGAACCGCAAGGTTGCCATTGTTGAAAACGGCTCATGGGCTCCCACTGCAGGACGTGTGATGCGCGCTATGCTCGAAACAATGAAAAATATTACAATTGCAGAACCTATGGTAACAATCCGTTCACGAATGAAAGACGAGGATTTACCGGCGATGGAGCAGTTGGCAGTCGCGTTGTTGGCGTAAAAGCAACTCGCCAAATGTTAAAAACTTATAGGCTTGTTCATTCGGGTAAGCCTATTTTTGTTGCTATATTTATAATAACTAAATATTTATTTGCTTTTCTAAATGGTATGTTCTACTTTTGTTGATTGAAAAGGTGTGTTCTTGCGAAGCATGCCGAATGTTGTGCGGAATTAAATAAACTTAATACTAACAAATTAAACAAACTCTATGAAAAAGATCTTCTTTATGCTGGTTGCTTTCTTGTGTACAGCTTTTGCGGCACAGGCGCAGACAGTAACTGAACTCTCGCAGTTGAGTAACGACAAGGTTTACACTTTGCGTAGTGAACGTTGTTTCTTGTTGTACAGTAGCAAACTGCCTGGTGAAATTTGCAGTAGCACCGGTAAGGTTGTGGGTACAGTGACAAGAAACAATGCAGACCCTGCACAGTTGTTCCGTATCGAAAAGATTGGTTCTAGCTACTATCTCTACAGCCTTGGTGCCGAGAAGTATGTAGGCTCAAACGGTGCTTTTACAGCAACTGCGACATCTGCACTTAGCTTGGAAAAGCAAAACAGTAGCTATCCTTGGCTTCTCAAGATTGGCGGTAACGGAATGAACTCTCAGATCGCAGGTCAGATGGATGCCGGTATCACTGTCAACAGCTGGACAACTCCTGATGCGGGTAACCGCTACCTCATTGAGGAGGGCGTTGCTCCATCTTCAGATTTCTCAGTGTCGGTTCTTGGTACAGACGATGCTGCGGCAGGTGTTGTAATCAACGGTGTTGAGTATAAGGATGGCGCATCTTTCACTACAGATGTAGTCCTCAAGAGAACACATCTCAAGGCTAATGCTGTTGAGGGCAAGATTGCCACAGCATATGTTGACGGCTCTGTTGTATATGTAAGCTACTTCGATGCCGATACAAAGTTCTATACAATCCAGAACGGCAAGGGCGGCTACGTAAGTATGAACCCCGAGTACCGCAGTGGTGCAAACCTCATGCTCTCTAACAAGAACACTCCACGTGACAACCAGGGTCTTTGGGCTTTTGTCAAGAGCGGTTCTGCATACAAGGTGTATAACTACTCTACAGGTCTTTCAAAGGTGCTCGGTATGACCGGTGCAGAGGCTAGTGCTCGTGCAATGATGGTTGACCCCGCTACAACTTCTTATACTATTGAGTTCGACGGTACTTTGAACTTTGGTAATGGTGAGCCATCTTACATCAAGTGGAAAGGCACAACAAGCCAGTATTGGAACGACCGTGACAGTTATCTCGCTTTGTGGAACAGCACCGGTGCAATTGGTGATACAGGTAGCCAGTTCTTCATCGAGGAGGTCGATTTTGCTGATTATCCCGATGAGTACATCCACGAGATTTCAGAGATTCAGGGTGTATCTTCATTCTCTCCAAAGAATCCTAACACATTGTGGTACACAACATCGGCCGAGGCTGCGGGTGTAAGCTACCCATGGATGGAGTACGCATTGCCACTGGGTAACGGTGAACTCGGCTGTATGGTATTCGGCGGTGTACGCACCGAGGAACTCCAGTTCAATGAGAAGACTCTTTGGAGTGGTCCTGCAAACGTGGTAGGTGCAGCTAGCGGTAACCGTACATTCATGAACTTCGGTTCTTTGTTCATTACAAATAACGACAATACTGTTTTCGAGGGTGTAACCGATTATGTACGTTATCTCGACATTGAAGAGGGTATCGCAGGCGTTGAGTTCAAGAATGCAAACGGTACAAAGCAGGTTCGCAAATACTTCAGCTCTGCTCCCGATTCTGTTATTGTAGGTCAGTACAAGAGCGAAGGTGAGGATAAACTTAACCTAACATTCATGTTGGAGCCTGGTACAGGTATCGGTGCAAGCGCTGTTAAATATAACGCAGACGGAACAGCTGAGTTTACAGGCAAAATGACTGTTGAATATGCTGCACGCTTGCACGTTGTTGCAAGTGAAGGCGCAACAGTTACTGCTACAGGCAAGGGTATCACAGTGAAGAATGCTACTGAGGTTACATTCTTCCTTAAGGGTGGAACAAACTTCAACGGCGATATGGAGGTTCTCAACAACTACTTCACAACAGAGACTTCTGCCGATGTAAATGCACGTGTGAAGGGTGAAGTTGAGGCGGCTCAGGCTAAGCGCTTCGATGCTCTTGAGGTTGCACACGTTGAGGATTTCAGAGCAATTACAAAACGTATGACATTCGACCTTGGTCTAACAACTCCAACAGTTGATACAAAGACATTGGTTGACAATTACTATCCTAATAACGGTGATGCGAACAGCACACAGAACGACCACCTGTTCCTCGAGCAGTTGTATTTCCACTATGGTCGCTACTTGGCTATCAGTTCTAACCGCAAGCCTATTGCTGCTCCTAACAACCTTCAGGGTATCTGGAACGACCGTGGTTCAGATTCTCCATGGAACTCAGACGTTCACACAAACATCAACATTCAGATGAACTACTGGCCTACAGAAATCACTAACCTCAGTGACCTCCATAAGCCATTCGTTAACTTCATCATCCGTGGTGCACAGAGCGAGGGTTGGAAGAAGGTCGGTCAGCAGTATAATGGCGGTTATGGTTGGAGTGTGCTCACAGAGTCTTCTCTCTACAATAGTATGAGTACTTGGGGTAGCAACTATCTTGTTGCTAACGTTTGGTACACAAGCCACTTGTGGATGCATTGGCGTTATACTCAGGATAAAGAGTTCTTGCGTAAGGCATTCCCTGTAATGTGGGATTGTGCAGAGTTCTGGTTCCACCGTCTTATCAAAGACCGTAAGGTTAATGATGGTACTTGGGTTGCTCCTGACGAGTTCAGTGCAGAGCAGCACGGTAACGAGAAAGAGGATGCTACAGCTCACGCACAGCAGATGATCAGCTACTTGTTCCAGAATTTGAGTGAGGCTATTGAAATCCTTGGTGCAAACACATTGGGCCTTTCACAGGCAGATCTTGATAAACTTGACGATTATCTCAAGAATACCGACACAGGTTTGCATACAGAGGTTTATGACGGCGGTTGGGGTAACCCATTCAACGGTGTCAAGAAAAACGACGTTTTGCTTCGTGAGTGGAAGTACTCTCCTTATTCAGTAGGTGAGAGAGGTCACCGTCACATCTCACACTTGATGGCTTTGTTCCCAATGGACCAGATTACTCCTGAGAGCGAGTACTTTACTCCTGCTGTGAATGCCCTCAAACACCGTGGTGATGCCGCTACAGGTTGGTCAATGGGTTGGAAGGTTAACCTCTGGGCTCGTGCTCAGGATGGTGACCACGCTCACATCATCATCAAGAACGCATTGAAGCACTCAACAACATACGGAACAGACCAGGGTCAGGGTGGTATCTACTATAACCTCTTCGACTCACACGCTCCATTCCAGATTGACGGTAACTTCGGTGTATGCTCAGGTATGGCAGAGATGCTCTTGCAGAGCGCACACGGTTACATCAATATTCTCCCTGCAATGCCTGCTGTTTGGAAGAAACAGGGTACTGTAACCGGTATGAAGGCTATGGGTAACTTTGTGGTAGACTTCAATTGGGTTGACGGCAAGTGCCAGAGTGCTAAGATTGTAAGCAATGCCGGTGCAGAACTCAAAGTACGTTGCAAGGTTGGTGCAATGGAACTAGCAAAGGCCATGATAAAGGTTAATGGTGCCGAGGTTAAGGTAACTGTTGACGAGCATGGCATTGTAACAATTCCTTGTGCAAAGGACGATGTTGTTGAGATTGATTTCACAACAGAGACAACAGCGGTTAGAGAGGTTGTTGCCAGTAATGTAAAGAATGGCGCAATCTACGACCTTCAGGGCCGTCGTGTAAATGCTGTTGCAAACAATCAGGTTTACATTCAGGACGGTGTGAAAAAGATTTCAAAATAAAATCAATCCATAATTCAGAAAAATCTCTTGTGGGCAACCACAGGAGATTTTTTTTTTTTTGTGCTTTGCAGTCTCTGTTAAATAATGTGCGTTTTCTTGAAGATATTAAAAATATGTAATATATTTGCCAACAGTTATATATTGCATTAACTGTAACTAAACTATAATTTATGAAAAAACTATTACTTTTTTTAGTGTCGCTATTCCTCACAGTGGGTGTAATGGCGCAGATCGATACTAAAAAAGAGTATCGTATCAAATCAAAATCTGTCGGTAATTATTTGACCATTGGTTCAACAAATGCAAACACCCATGGTCATGTTTATGGTGCTGACAAAAGTGAGAGCCAGGACCAGATTTTTAAATTCGTTGATGCCGGTTCAGGTCAATATTACGTAAAATCAATTTCTGGTAAATACTTTTCTTACAATGGAACTGGTCAAGGTTGGAACGTGAATTATACAACCTATGAAAATCAAGCATTGGCTATGACTTTTGAGTCTGCGGGTGAAAATGTTTACAAAATCAAATGCTATAATGCTTCAAAAGGTCAAAACCTCTACTTTAAGTATGAATATGTGTCAGCATCAGGCAAGTACCATCCTTTCTGTGATGCACCTGCAGGTGAACAATGGGTGCTTGAGCAGGTTATTTCAGGAGATATAAACATTGTAGTGCTTGGAACAACCGATGCTTCCGCAGGTGTTGTTTACGACGGCGTAGAATACAAGAATGGTGCAGCCTTGAATGCCGGAAGTTCTATAAGCAAAGCCGACTTCAGTGCAATCCCTGTGGATGGCATGCATGCTGTTGTGAACCTTGATGGAAACAACCTTTATGTAAGCTATTTCAGTAATAACACCAAGTTCTATATTGTAAAGAACCATCCTACCGATGGTAACTACATGAGCTTGAATCCTGACTATTGCAATGGGGCATACCTTAAATTGACAAACAGAATCATGCCACAGGATAACCGTGGTCTATGGTATTTTGAGAAGCAGAGCGAAGGTGGTTACAAAATATATAACTACTCAACCGGACTTGCAAAGGTTTTGGGAATGACAGGTAGCGAGGCTAATGCCCGTGCTTCTATGGTTGACGCTAATACAACCTCTTATTCTGTTGTTTTTGATGGTGCAATAAACCTTGATGGCAATGCGTCATATATAAAAATAAAAGGCTCTGCCAATAACTATTGGAACAAACGAAACGATGGTAACGGTGGCGGACACCTTGCTTTGTGGAATGATGCCGGTGCCACAGCGGACAACGGAAGTACATTCTTCATAAATGAGGCGGACTACACTTTGTTTCCCGATGAATACAAATTTGAATTCACTCCCAAGAATGCCAATACATTGTGGTACAAGACATCGTCAAAAGAAGCTGGAGCAAGCAATCCATGGCAGGAGTATGCATTGCCTCTCGGTAATGGAGAACTTGGATGTATGGTGTTCGGTGAGGTACAGAGAGAGGAAATACAGTTTAACGAAAAGACTCTTTGGAGTGGACCGGCAAATACTATCGGTGCCGCTGGCGGTAGCCGTACTTTTGTAAACTTCGGTTCACTGTTCATTACAGATAATAATGCTCAGGGCGCAGTGGATTATGTGCGTTATCTCGACCTCGAAGAGGGTATTGCCGGCGTTGAGTTCAAGAAGAGCAACGGAACAAAACAGATACGTAAATACTTTAGTTCTGCTCCCGACTCAGTTATCGTGATTCGTTACCAGAATGTGGGTGATGAGAAACTGAACCTCACATTCAGCCTTACACCATGTAGTGATATCAGCGCAAGCAGTGTTACATATAGTAATGGAACAGCATCGTTCACCGGCGCTATGGAGGCTGTGAAGTATGCGGCACGTGTGCATGTGGCTGCCGACAACGGTGCAACTATAAGCACAGCTTCTAACGGAGTAACAGTAAGCGACGCTACAGAGGTTACATTCTTCCTTAAGGGCGGTACAAACTTCAATGGTGATATGACTGTCTTTGACAACTATTTCACCAACGAGAACCAGAACGATGTAAACAACCGTATCGAGGCGGAACTTAAAGCCGTAGCAACCAAGGATTATCAGGTACTTGAGGATGCACACGTTGCTGATTTCACGGAAATTACTAACCGTATGACATTCGACCTCGGTCTTGAGACTCCAAAAGTAGACACAAAAGAGTTGGTTGATAACTATTATCCCAATAATCAGAACGGAAACAGTACTGAGAACGACCACCTGTTCCTTGAACAGTTGTATTTCCACTATGGCCGTTACTTGGCAATAAGCTCAAACCGCAAACCAATAGCTGCTCCTAACAACCTTCAGGGAATTTGGAACAATCTTGGCAGACAGGCTTCACATGGTGTGTGGAATTCGGATATCCACACAAATATCAATATTCAGATGAACTATTGGCCAACAGAGGTTACAAACCTTAGCGACTTGCACTTGCCTTTCTTGAACTTCATCATCCGTGGTGCACAGAGTGAAGGTTGGAAAAAGGTTGCGAAGGAATACAATAACAATAGCCCGGGTTGGAGTGTTATGACAGAGTCTTCACTCTACAACAGTATGAGTACATGGGGTAGCAACTACCTTGTTGCCAACGTATGGTACACAAGCCACTTGTGGATGCACTATCGTTATACACAGGATAAGGAATTCCTTAAGAAGGCATTCCCTGTAATGTGGAGTTGTGCCGAGTTCTGGTTCCATCGCTTGACGGATGTTAATGGAGTGTATCTCGCTCCAAATGAGTATTCACCAGAGCATGGTCCACAGAGCGAGGACGGTACAGCTCATGCACAGCAGATGATAAGCTATCTGTTCCAGAACTTGAAGGACGCTATTGGTATTCTTGGTGAAAGCGAACTCAATCTTTCAGCAGCCGATATTGAAAAATTGGATAAATATCTTGAAAAGACAGATAAGGGACTTGCAACAGAGACTTGCCAGCGAGCAAACAATGGTGTAAACTATGGAGATCTCCTGCTCCGTGAGTGGAAATATTCGGTACACACAGCCGGTGAACTTGGACACCGTCATATGTCGCATCTGATGGCTCTCTATCCAATGGAGCAAATTACTCCTGAGAGCCAATACTTTGCACCTGCTGTTAATTCATTGAGACACCGTGGCGATGCCGCTACAGGTTGGTCTATGGGTTGGAAGGTAAACCTCTGGGCACGTGCTCAGGATGGCGACCATGCCCACATAATTATAAAGAACGCATTGCAGCATGCAGGTGGTAATGGTGGTGTTTATTACAACCTGTTCGACGCACACCCACCATTCCAGATTGACGGTAACTTTGGTGTATGTTCAGGTATCGCAGAGATGTTGATGCAGAGTGCACATGGTTACATCAATATCCTTCCAGCGTTGCCTACTGTTTGGGAAAAGACCGGTGATGTCAAAGGTATGAAGGCTGTCGGTAACTTTACTGTCGATTTCAATTGGGCTGATGGCAAGTGCCAGAAGGCAACTATTACAAGCAATGCCGGTGCTGAACTCAAAGTACGTTGTGCACGTGGTGCCATGGCATTGGATAAGGCACGTATCACAGTTGACGGCAAACCTGTTGCTGTAACTCTTGATGCAACAGGTACTGCAACAATTCCTTGCAAGGAGGGTGATGTTGTTGAGATTGATTTCACAACAGAGACCTCTATCGATGCAGTTGCTGTTGAAGGTGCAAAGAACGGTGCAATCTATGATATTCAGGGCCGTAGAGTAAACGAGGTTAAGGGTAACCAGGTTTACATTCAGGACGGTGTGAAGAAACTGGCAAAGTAATATATACCATAGCTGTCAAAAATCTCTTGTGGGCATAGCCTGCAAGAGATTTTTTTGTTTGCAGTATAATATTTGCCGCTTTTGGTAGTTATAATATAACTGAAGTTATATTGTGAAAAGGGCGAATTATATTCTATTGGCACTGCTTGCCGTTGTGTTGTTAATGGCTTGCGGTAGCGAAAAGGGCATCAGAAAAGGTGACCAGTATGTTGCCATTATGGAGTATACCGAGGCTGCCAAGGAGTATAAGAAGGCATACAGGAAAATTCCTGCAAGCGAACGCAAGAAGCGTGCCGAGGTGGCTTGGAAGATGGGTGAATGCTATCGTAAGAGCAACAGTGCGGTGTTTGCTGTGGGTGCATATCAGAACGCGGTGCGTTATGGCTACCCCGATTCTACGGCATTGTTCCACCTTGCCGGTGCGCAATTGGAAAAAGGTGACTATAAGGCTGCGCAGAAGAGCTATGAAGCATACCTTGCACAGGCTCCTGCAGACCGCATGGCGCAGATAGGCTTGCAGTCGGCAATACAATCGGCTGAATGGAAAAAGAACCCAAGTAGATATATTGTAAAGAAGGCAAAGGAATTGAACGGTCAGCGCAGTGACTATTGCCCTGCATACGTCGGCGAGGATACCACAATGATTGTAACGACAAGTACCCGCAAGGATGCTACCGGCGATGAGATAAGTGGTATCACAGGACAAGAATTTGCCGATTTATTTCTTACAAAGCGTGACGAAAAGGGTAAATGGACAAAGACAGAACGCATTGACGGTGATGTGAACGGTGAATATGAGGACGGTGCGTGCGCTTTTACTCCCGATGGGAAGACCATGTATTTTACGCGCTGTGCAAGCGACCCGGAGTATCCGCGTTATGCATCCATATTCAAAAGCAGCCGTAGTGATGCGGCGTGGGGTAAGGCTGAAGAGGTTGTCATATCCAACGATACTCTGTCGGCGTATGCGCATCCTGCTGTCTCTCCCGATGGCGAGTGGCTCTATTTTACATCGAATATGGCTAGCGGTCAGGGTGGATTGGATATCTGGCGAATGTATATAGGCAGAGTGAAGGCCAAGGAGGGTATTGTGGAAAACCTTGGTGAATGTGTAAATACCGAGGGTGACGAACAGTTCCCAGCATTCGGCCCGCAGGGCGAGCTCTATTTCTCGTCCGACGGTTATCCCGGAATGGGCGGTCTTGACATCTTCTTTGCCGTGCAGGAGAATGATTCTGTATGGAACATAAACAATGTGGGTGCTCCGATAAACTCAATGGGCGATGATTTCGGCATTACATTTGCTCCCGGCTTGCATCGAGGCTATTTCAGTTCCAATCGTGGCGACGCGCGTGGTTGGGACCATATATATTCGTTCTATCTGCCCGAGACGGTACACACCCTTTATGGCTGGATATACGAAAAGGATGGCTACGAACTCCCCGAGGGGCTGATATATCTTGTTGGCGACGATGGCACAAACTCCAGTTTCGGAGTGATGAAGGACGGCTCATACAAGGTGCGTGTAACACCCGGTGTGGAGTATGTTATGCTTGGTACATGCAAGGGGTATCTTAATGTGATGCACGAACTGAAAACGGAGCTTGTGGAGGGTATGCACGAATATCAGCGCGATTTTGCCCTTCCGTCAATAACACGCCCGGTGCTCATAGACAATATCTTCTACGAATTCGGAAAGGCGACCCTTACAGCCGAGTCGTCCACGTCGTTGAACGAGCTCAAGGAACTTCTTGAGCAGAATCCCAATATCACAATTGAGCTGAGTGCGCATTGCGACTTCAGAGGCAGTGCAAGCTATAACGAGAAGCTGTCGCAGGCACGTGCCGAGTCGGCAGTGGAGTATCTTGTTGCACAGGGAATAGAGAGGGAACGTATGACACCTGTCGGTTACGGTGAATCAAAGCCAAAGACGGTAAATAAGAAAATGACCGAAAAATACACGTTCCTTAATGAAGGAGATGTGCTCTCCGAGGAATTCATAAAAAGCCTTGCAGACGAGGAAAAGCAGGAAATCTGCAATCAGATAAACCGTCGAACGGAGTTTCAGGTACTGCGTACAACATACAAGTTGTATGAGTAAGAAACTTATTTGCGTTATTTTTTTCTAAAATAAGATATTGTTTAAACTTTTTTCATTTATATCCTAGATAATTGGATACAAGTTGCTATATTCGCAAAATGATAAATTTGTTTAAAAATCTTTTTCTATGAAGAAAATAATAATATTTCTTTCGTTTTTGTTGGCGATAGTCTCAGCAGTGTATGCTGATGATATAAAACCCTCTACATCTGTTGAAAAACCAGAGTTTCTCTACACTATGAGAAATGGCACAGATAATGCTATATATGCCAATGACAATACTGCGCCAACAGATAATAGCTCGAATTATGGAGTTTTTGCATTTTTTGCCGTTAGTGGAAAAACGGATGCTTATTACATCTATAGTGTAAATGCAAAGAAATATCTTTCGTATCAAAAAGAAGCAAGTTATGACAATGGTATGAATCAGGTAACTCTGGTTGATGTCATGGAAAACTATTTTTGTGTAAAAAAATGTTCTGTCCGCGATACGTTTTATGAGATACACCCATACAAGAGTGATGGTACTGTAGCAGAGCCTTGTCTAAACTGGTTTGGTGGTGTGGATAACAATACATATTATCATTGGGATCAAGGTACACTCGGTCTTTGGGAACAAGACGGTGATACCGATGCCGGTAGTAGATTCTATTTCGCTGAACTTTATAAACCTTATTGTACTGGTGAACGAAATTCTGGTAATACAACTTTTGATACTAGATATATTACCAGAATAGATGTGAATGGTGTGGGTTTTGATATTGCTGAAGATGAACAAAAACAATATTATGTAGACAAAACAACGGAAACACTCACTGTAATTGCCGGTGAACCGGTTAAGGTTGCTTTGACAACAACTGCTTCCTGGATGCATAGTTATGTATATATCGACAAGGAGAATAATGGTTTCTTTGCTCAGGTGGGTGATGATACCTACACTCCCATTGGTGACCTTGTTTCATTTTCGGCATATAAAGCAGGCAATAGTGACCGTAATTATAATAACAGTATTGGTGAGGTTGTTTCAGATGGTGTTGGTTTGAATGCTATACCGGAATTTACCGCGCCTGCAACTCCCGGTCAGTATCGCATGCGTTATAAAATGGACTGGAACGATATAAATCCCGCCGGCTATGATAGTTTTATATCAAATTCCGGTTTTATGGTTGATTTTATGCTCAATGTTGTGCATTCAGTCTCTTCTCGCACAATAACTGTTTCAACAGATTATGAGCGTTGTGTTGTAAAGGCCAACGGTGTTGAAGGTGGTGTTACTGCAGAGGGTATAATAACTTTGACCGCGGAGCCTGGTTATGGTTATAGATTTGTTGAGTGGTTGCTCGACGGCGAGAGCGTCAGTACAGATGCAACATACGTAGACAGAACAGAAGGTGACAAAAACTATGTTGCCGTATTTGAGCATTTGAGTGCAACAGAGCAGTACGATGATATTGCCAAGCCTGAAATTCCAAGTGTCAATAATCCTTCGTGGGTTGACTTTGCAACAATATCAAACGGGATTGGTATACTTGATCATAATGAGAATATCGTCCCTTCTGAACTACGTAATAAATTTCAGAAGGGCTCAAGTGTCGTAATACCTGTTGCAAAGGGTGCAAGATTTAATCTAGACATCCTTTTTGAGTTTAATTGGGGCGATTTGTCTATTATCAAGATTGAAAAGGGTGTTGCGGAAAGAGTGTGTGACCGTATCGAGGGTTCATGGCCTGATGCTCCAAAAGAGGTGGTGATTGAGCATCTAAAGGAAAAATTTGATGTTGATGAAAATAATGTGGTGTCATTGCCTGTAACCATAGGTGAAGATTTGGTTAATGAAGATATTGTTGTTATAAGAATTGTGTTTGCAAATGATTACGAACTGACAACAACATCGGTTGACGATGCTACATATTTTGACTTCGTCTTCGTTGTTGGCGGTTACGACCTTAATGTTTCGGCAGCCGAACATGCAACGATGTCATGTGGTTTGAATACTATTATCCCAGACGATGTTGAGGCATATATTGCAACAAGAAGCACTTCAACACAACTCTTTCTTGAGCGCGTAACAGGTGTGTTGCCAAAGGGAACAGGTATTATTGTAAAGGCTAGTCCGGGTACATATCGTTTTGAATATACTGTAGAAGAAACAGAAGGTTATGATGCAAATATTCTTGTCGCGTCGGTAAATCCAACTTATGTACTAGGCGATGGATATGTGCTTTCAAAGCCATCGGGTAAGGAGGTCGGTTTGTATAAGGCTATATTGAATAAGGATGAGAATGGCGCTGTCGGAACAACTCACTTCCTCAGTAATGCCAATAAAGCATACCTTCCTGCATCTGCAGTTCCTGCTGAGGCAAGATTAAGTGCAGGTTTCCGATTTAATTTCGATGGAACAACCGATATTGAGGAGGTGTGTGTTGATGAGAAATACTCTTCAACGGCAATTTATGACATTTTTGGCAGAAGAGTCAGTGATACTTCAGAACCGGGCATCTATATTGTCAATGGCAAAAAGGTTTTGGTAAAGTAAAGCAATTGATTAATAAAAAGAATTTGTGAGAATATTCTCACAAATTCTTTTTATTTTACCTTTCCGGGATTCTTGTTTACGAAATCAGCCCACGAGGAGTATTTCTTCTCGCTTACCGGTTTGCCTTGTTGTACGAAGTGGCAGAATGCCGCGCCCAGAGCATCTGTGGCATCCATGAAATGTGGCATCTCGTCGTTGGGGATATTCAGCATACGACGCAACATGTCGGCAACCTGCTCCTTTGATGCCGAACCGTTGCCTGTTATTGCCATTTTTATCTTCAGTGGAGCATACTCGTGTATGGGAACCTGTCGGCTTATCGCTGCGGCAATGGCTACACCTTGCGCTCTGCCCAGTTTGAGCATACTCTGTACATTCTTGCCGAAGAATGGTGCTTCAATGGCAAGTTCATCGGGAAGGAACGAACTTATAAGCCCTTGGACACGGGTGAAAATCTCGCCCAGCTTCATATACATGTCCTTGCACTTGCGCAGGTCTATCACTCCCATGGCGATAAGACGTGCACGATTGCCGTTCACGCCTATAAATGCATAACCCATTATGTTTGTGCCAGGGTCAATACCCATTATTACCCTGTCGTCGGCAGGAGTTGTGTTGCTTTTCATGTCAATAGCCTAAATGTTTCATAAGTGCCTTGCAACCCGACAGGATTTCGTTGTATGTCATGTCGAAGTTGCCATGATACCAAGGGTCGGAGATGTCTGCGCCCATGCTTGCGATAGGAGTCTCTACCACAAAGTCGAGCAGTTTCCACACCTTGCCCTTGCAATCACATCCAATGAGACGTGTAAGATTGCGCTTGTTGTAGTCCTCCATTACGACAACCATGTCGAACTTGTTGTAGTCGTCCACGGTGAACTGACGCGCGCGATGACCATCGCAGGCAATGTCGTGCTTCGATAGGGTGCAGGCTGCCTGTGGATATATGCCATTGCCAATCTCCTCGCGGCTCGTTGCAGATGATTCTATAAGGAAATCGTCGGCAATGCCCGCTTTCTCGACGAGCGATTTCATTACAAACTCAGCCATTGGCGAACGGCATATATTGCCGTGGCATACGAACATAATCTTATGTTTCATATATTGTTGTAGTTTTATTTGTTGCAGGTAAAATATTAGGCGGCAAATGGATTTGCATCCGTTTGCCGCCTAATGTCGGAATGAGGCGACTCGAACGCCCGACCCCTACGTCCCGAACGTAGTGCGCTACCAACTGCGCTACATTCCGTCCTATTTTTATACCGCAAAGATATATCAAAAATGTATAATTGAAAAATTTTTGAAGATTTTTATCAAAACATTTGCACGGATAAAAAACTTGTCATACCTTTGCACTCGCAAACAAGACGGTGCCATAGCTCAGTTGGTAGAGCAAAGGACTGAAAATCCTTGTGTCCCCGGTTCGATTCCTGGTGGCACCACTCCAAGAAACTCCCAAATTGTTCTAAAACAACGATTTGGGAGTTTTTCTTTTGCCTTAAAACCTAAATTTGGCAACATTTGACCAACATTTTGATATTTCCTCCCCCGTTTGAGACCGTTTTCGCTGGTTTTTTAACAAAAAAAGATGGCTTCCTTTTCAAAACAGGTTATTTGCGATTTTTCTTTTGACTTGAAATCTTGTTTTGGCAACAACTTGGCAACATTTTGGCAACATTTTGATATTTCTTCCCCCGTTAGAGACTGTTTTATAGGGATTTATAATAAAACAAGGAGGTGATTTTTAAACCACCTCCTTGTTTAGAACAAGTTATCCCCGTCTATCTCATTTGCAGCAGCAACCATTTCGGCATACTCGTCCAATGAACATTTTATATAATTCACATACTGGCTCTCTGTCTTATGTCCGCTCACGCTCATCCTTTGAGCAAGGGTATATTTAGGAGAACCGTCTGCTTTTTTTGCAAGATACATATTCGT
>CAJGDP010000024.1 GCA_904502235.1 uncultured Bacteroidaceae bacterium | reverse complement strand
GACAAGGCTATCGAGATTATCCGTAAGAAGGGTCAGTTGGTAGCTGCTAAGCGTAGCGACCGCGAGGCTTCTGAGGGTTGTGTACTTGTAAAGGCTGAGAATGGCTTCGCTGCTATCATCGCTCTTAAGTGCGAGACAGACTTCGTTGCTCAGGGCGCTGACTTCGTTAAGTTGACACAGGATATCCTTGATGCTGCAGTAGCTGCTAAGTGTGCTACTATCGAGGAGGTTAAGGCTCTTCCTTTGGGTGATGCAACTGTTCAGGACGCTATCGTAGCTCGTTCAGGTATCACTGGTGAGAAGATGGAGCTTGATGGTTACAAGACTCTTGAGGGTGAGAATGTTTACACATACAACCACCAGAAGAAGAATATGCTCTGTACAATGGTCGCATTGTCACAGGCTAACGCTGAGGCTGGTCACGAGATTGCAATGCAGATTGCTGCTTCTGCACCTCTTGCTCTTACAAACGAGGATCTTGATCCAACTTTGATTGCTAAGGAGCGCGTTGTTGCTGAGGAGAAGGCTCGCGAAGAGGGTAAGCCTGAGAATATGATCGCTCGCATCGCTGACGGTCGTATCCAGAAGTACTACAAGGAGGTTTGCTTGCTCCAGCAGGGCTACTGCCAGAACGAGAAGATTTCTGTTGCTGAGTTCTTGAAGAGCTTCGACAAGGAGCTTACAGCTACAGGCTTCCAGCGTTTCACACTCCGTGCAGAGTAATTGAAACTTATATACAAGAAAATATCCGCGCTTTTCGAAGTGCGGATATTTTTTTTATCTATATATTCTTGTTAAAGAATGGTTTGTGTTTCCTGTTCTGCTATATTTTGACTAATTTTGCAAAATAAATGAAAATCAAAATCTACTATATGAAGAACCTTAGATTTATAATCTTTACATTTACTTTGTTTTTGCTCTCTTTTGCAACAGCTCAGACACGTGGCGTTGCAAACAATGCTATTCCCGGTGATAATACAATGCGTTACTATCGCCTTGCTTTGCCGGTTACATTGTCGGCTTTTCAGCAAGACCTTGAAAGCGACTACAACAAGGTTCAGCAATTCTGGCAGGAGTGCGAGGATTTTGCAAACAGGATGTTTGTTCCGCTCGGTATCTGCTTTGACGTGGTTGAAGACGCACGCTTGGTGATGCCGTCTTATAATCTAATTGATGAGAATATCTATAATACTAACAGTTTTGGAACCGAACTTACCAATGAAGCTATAGGTGCCGCTTCGTATGACGTAGGAATGTGGGTGCATCATCGTGACGAATTTGCGGAAAATAGCGGTTTGTCTGTAGGTAATGGTGCGTACAATGCGTCTACAAAGAGCAGTGGCTATGCAAAAACTGACAAATGGGTTGTGGCGCATGAACTTGGACATATGTTCGGTGCTGATTTTCATACAGCTCAAGGCGAAGGCAGTCTTATGGACAATGAGGGTGAGTACTTTTCATATCCATCTCTACTGTTGATACGCGAAGAGTCTGTAAAAAACGGTGTAGGCAGTGCTAATGTAAACAAGAATGTTACAAACAGTGCGCCACAGTTTACAAGTGCCATGAAGGATACATACAGAATACCACAAGGTGCTTGCGTGGCAATACCGTTGTCGGCTACAGATGCCGAAGGACATTTGTTGACATATTCTGCTATTGGATGCAGTAGCACAAATGTTGGTAATGTGAATGGAGAGAATGGTGTGTTGCCGGATTTTAAGTCCTTGATACCTCAAACATCAAATATAATAGACTATAGTCCAAAGTATTCGGCGGATATTAATGATGCTAGTTATTATTATGAAATAACCGGAACAAACATTCCATCGATGGCTGCCGGCTCGTACAGCATAGCTTTCCTTGTGAACGATATGCCTTCTTCAACAGCTTATGACTATCTGTTGGAAAATCCATTCTATAGTAATTATGCGGTTTGGGATGCTAATATTGAAATAGTTGGCAGTACAACACCGTTTGATGCATCGCTCTCTCCTGCAAAGAACTCCTATACTGCCGGTGAAACTGTAACTGTAAAGTGGGGTGTAAACCATAGCTACTTTAATACAGAGAGCTGTGTGCGTATAACAATGTCGGCCGACTATGGCGAGACATTTCCTTATGTGCTTGCAGAGTCGGTGCCTGCGACTGATGGCATTTGTGTAGTAACACTTCCTAATGTAAATGTCGGCAATGTTGATGTTGATTTTATAACAGCTGTACGCTCTATGCGTGGCGGTATTATCCGCGTAGAGGAGATAGGTGGCATTGCATATACTCTTACAACTTTAACACCCGAAAATGGTGGTGGATTTAATGTTACCGGTGCCGAAGTAATCAAGGAATATACAATAAGTGTGAAAGCCGAGCCAGCAACATCAGGAACAGCAACAGTCAATGGTGTAACATCTGTTACCGTAAAGGCTGCATCAACAGTTACATTGAATGCAAAGGCTAATGACGGGTATGCTTTCGCCGGCTGGTATTTGAATAATAAACAGTATAGTACAGAAGCAACATGTAACACAATTGCCAGAAGTAATGCCACATACATAGCAAAATTTACAGCAGTTACTACTCCCGAACCGGATCCTGAACCTGAGCAACCGATGTTGTATAACGGTTATTACCATATGGTGAATAGAGATGTCAGCCGCCATGAGTATCTTTACAACAATGCGCTTTCCAATGGAAATAATTTGTGTTTTACTTTGCAGGCTGACGCAAAGGTTAATACCAATAATGGTATATGGTACATAACATTAAATGATAATAAACTGGGTATAAAGAATGGTGATGGTAAAGCAATTGTTGCCGGAGCCAATGGTGGTGGCTATGTTGCCGACAAATATACTGAACTCACTATTGAAAAAATAACAGAGGATAATGGATACACATTCTATTCATTTAAAGAAGGACTCAATTGTACAAAAAGCGATCAGACTCATTTTCAGAAAAACGGAGTAAACTTTGTTACTACATGGGCTGGGAATCCTGATGCATCAGACTGCCAATGGCGTTTTGAACCTGTTGATATGCAAGGCAAGAGTATATATGAGATCTTGGTAGAATGTAATCCTACTGATGCGGTTTACGTAACCTATACAAACGGTACAACTATCGAATATGCTTATAATGGCGGTTTCTTTATTACCGATGGTGTAATAGATGCAACAAAATTGGATGTTGTGGGTAATAATGATGCTGTGGTTGTTGTTGAAGGAAATACAATTAAGGTTGTTGAAGGAGCGGAGGCTCCTGTGAAGGATATTCTACAGGATGGTGCCGTTTATCAAATATTGAGTGCTTACTATACCTATCCTCAGAAGGGTATTTATGATAATGGTGCAGATAATGCACAGACAGCAGCCTTGGGTACAGATGTGGCAAACAGTTTATGGATGGTTTCAAAGATTGCGGAGAATTGTTATTCTTTAAGAAATTGTAAAACAGATAGATTTCTGAAAGGAACAACGGCACAGAGTGGTAGATGGACAATGAGTGCCACAGAAACAAATGTATATATATATAAGACAGACGACGGACATTATTATATATCTGCTGTAGAATTGTCTGATATAACAAAACAGTCTATGTCGTGTGCGCATAATCCGAGTGATCATACGAATTTGGTAACATGGAATAATGTTAATGATAGCGGAACTGCTATTTCTGCATCGCTGTGGAATTTTTCGCTCTATTCTCTTGAAGAATTTTCATACACAGTTACAGACGAAGCTGGTAATGAGTTTGTGGGAACCTCTTTTGTTATTCCCGGTAAAGATCGTAAACCTGTATTTACAGGAGTGCATGGCTATGAACTCAAAAACGAGGTTTGGAACGCGAATAATTATACTGCAACTATAACATTTCCAATGCCGGTGTCCAAGAAGAGTGAAACTCCTAATGAGATTTTGCTTGCAATATATGAAGATGACAGGTACCTGCATGCTGTAGGTAGTGATATTAAGGTGCAAACAACAGATGTTGCTAAGGTTGATATCAATTGTTTGTGGGCTGTATATCCGGAGTGTGAGAATGGCAGGTTCAGGTTTGCAATCAGGAATATTTCAAATGGCAAGTATGTATATTCTGCATCTGAAGACAATCAGACTATTACACAAACTGAAGGTACTGTTGTGTTGAGTGATGTTCCTTCTAAGTTCGAGTATTTTGTTGGAACGGATTTTAAAGGATTTAAGTTTGCAGGTAGGACAAATCTTTATCTGTCAATAAATGGAAAGGATGATGTAGACGTTTTGTTGGGTGTTCATAATGCTGTTCATCAGGGAACAGATATCTTTAGTTCGTTGCCAAGTTCTTATGGAGTAGCAATAGATGATGTCGGTTATGCAACATTCTATGCAGAGAAGGCTGTAAACATTCCTAATGGTGTTGAGGCATATTATCTCACCGAGGATGGAATAAATACAAGTGAGGGAACTGTTTTAATGACTAAACTTGAAAATAATGTAATTCCTGCAGGCGAGGCTGTTGTTCTTAAGGCAGAAAAGGCTGGTACATATACCTTCAACTTTAACGTAACATCAACAGAAACCATTAAAAACAACCTGTTTGAAGGTACTGTCGCAGCTGAATATATAACAGAAGAGTCGTATGTGCTTGCGAAACCTAATGATAAAGAGGTTGGTCTCTATTTGGCAGATATGAACAAAGAAAACGGAATGGCCTTCTTGAACAATGGTCATAGGATTTATCTGCCAAGAGCTCTTGTTTTGGGTACTGCGGCATTAAGTTCCGGTTTCCGTTTCGTCTTCGGCGCTACAACTATAGAGGATGTCATAAGTGAGAATGAAGTGCCTGTCATATACGATTTGCAGGGAAGGCAATTAAGTGAGGTAACCTCTTCCGGTATCTATATAGTGAATGGTAAGAAAGTGATATTCAAGTAATAAAATGAAAAAGAGTTGCCTTAGCAACTCTTTTTCATTTGAATTAAAGAACTCCGTTTACTACAAGTGCCTTTACAAGTGAGTAGAATTTCTCGACTGTCGGAATCTCTACGCGCTCTGTAGGAGAGTGGGGCGACATCAATGTGGGACCGAACGATACCATATCCATCTTTGGATAGTTGGTAGAGATGATACCGCACTCAAGACCTGCGTGGATAACGCGAACGTCGGGTTGTTTGCCGAACATGTCGTTGTATGCGCCCTTCAATGCTGCAAGCAATGGAGAGTTTACATTTGGCTGCCAGCCGCTGTAACCGCCGCTGAGTTCCACCTTCATGCCTGCCATTGCAAAGCAGCTTGACAACTGAAGTGCAAGGAATTCCTTCATTGTGTCGCATGAACTGCGTGCAAGGATGTTGATTTCTGCTTTGCCTTCTTCAATCTTTACGATAGAGAGGTTGCTTGATGTCTCTACAGTGTCGGGGATTGTGGGGATGAAGCGCAATACACCGTCGTGGCAAGCGAGGATAACATCTACAAGGTTGTCCTGAATCTCTTCGGGAACAACAGTCTCGGGCATCTCGCATTCTGTTACTGTAAGAGTGATGCCTTCCTCGATTGTTGCATATTCGCTGTTATAGAGTGCTTCGTATTTTGCAGCAATCTCTTTCAACTCTTCTACGCCCTCTTCGGGGAGTGTCAATACAACCTCGCAGCTAGCAGGGATTGCGTTACGCATGTTACCGCCGTTCCAGCTTGCGAGAACAACGCCACACTCATCCATAGCTTCGCGTACAAAGCGAGCCATCAACTTGTTGGCATTGCCACGGCCTGCGTTGATTTCCAAACCTGAGTGTCCGCCACGCAAGCCTTTGAGCTGTACCTTAACCGCAACGTCTTCGTCATCGCTAGCCTCTTCCATGAACTCCATTGATGCGGAAACGTCAAGACCGCCTGCGCAACCGATGTATAGAACACCCTCTTCTTCTGAGTCGAGATTCAGCAACAGTTCTCCTTCGAGTTCTCCGCCTTTCAGACCGAATGCACCATACATGCCTGTCTCTTCGTCGGCAGTGATAAGTGCTTCCAATGGACCGTGCTGGAGGCTCTCGTCTTCCATGATTGCCATGATTGCTGCAACGCCAAGACCGTTGTCGGCACCGAGTGTGGTGTTATCGGCATACAACCAATCGCCCTTTACAACTGTGGTTATAGGGTCGTTGATGAAGTCGTGCTTGCTGTCGGGAGTCTTCTGTGGAACCATGTCCATATGTGCCTGGAGGATAATTCCTTTGCGGTTCTCCAATCCCGGTGTTGCAGGCTTGCGCATGATGATGTTACCGGCTTCGTCCTGCCATGTCTGTACGTTGATGCTCTTACCGAAATCGAGCAGGAATTTCTGGATTTTCTCAAGGTGTCCCGATGGACGTGGAACCTGTGTGAGTGCCTCGAAGTGCTTCCACACTTCGCGTGGCTGTAGGTCTTTGATTGTTAATGCCATAATTGTATTGATTTAAAAGTTATTATGTTTATTATTTGTTTATACGTTTCTTGAATTGCAACATTATAAGCGCGTATATTCCGAGTATTGCAACTATGAGTGTCTGTGTGCTGTGTACTATAAACGCAAATACGGCGGCGTCTGTTTCGCTCACTCCGTAAAGTGTCATTATGCTTATTACTGCAAAATGCCACGGTCCTGCACCGTTGGGGGTGGGTACAACCACGGCAATGCTTCCTGCTACAAAGAGCAACAGGCCGGCAAGGAACGACAGGTGTTCAGTGAATGGGAAGTAGAAGAAACAGAGATAGAACTGCATGAAGTAGCAGAACCATATCGCCAGTGTTTCTAGAATGAACAGCCAGCCGTTCTTCATCTTTGTGAGCGAGAGCAGTCCGTCGGAAAAACGTGCGATGAAGTTGCGTATCTTTTTCCAGAACGAGAATTTGCGCAGGAATATATACAACATAACAGCAATGGCTATTGCTGACAATGCTATTACTATCCATGCACCGATATTGTTGCCGGGTGTGGCTATGCCCACGTCATTGATGAATTCCATGAAGATGTTCCACTGCAGTGCAACGGCAACAGTAGTCATAAGAACAACCACCAGAGTGTCGATGAGACGTTCGGTAACAAGTGTGCCTAGAGACTGTGCGAACGGTATCCTGTCGTACTGCTCGAGTATTACGCAACGCGATACTTCACCGAATCGAGGTATCACAAGATTTGCCGCGTATGCCACGAATATGGAATTTATGCTTGTGGACGATGTGGGGTGCAGGTCGAGCGGTGCAAGTGCCAGCTTCCAGCGCAGTCCTCTTATCACATGGCTCAGGATTATGAAGATGGTTGTCATTGTAAACCAGAACATATCCATCTCTTTCAGTTTTTGCCATATCTGTGAAAAGTCGAAATCGTCGTATATGATATATAGTATAAATGCTCCCAAGAGCAGTGGGAATAGCGTTTTTAGTGTTTTATTTAAAATCTTTTTCATAACTTTGACCGCATTTTGATAGTTTTACTTACCTTTGCAACATGTGCATATTCTCTTTGCGGTAGTGCGAAGATAATAATATATTACTTAATAATTGTTATTTTATAGATATTTAATAAAAAAGCTCACCTATAATGAAGGCAGTTACAGCAAAAAAGAGATTGGGACAGCATTTTCTTATCGATTTGTCAATCGCAAAGGATATTGCAGACACTGTTGATGTATGTCCCGGCATGCCGGTGCTTGAGGTAGGTCCGGGAATGGGTGTCCTTACCCGCTTCCTGCTCGAGAAGCAACGTCCGGTGAAGGTGGTGGAGATTGACGAGGAGTCGGTGAGCTATCTGTGCAAGAATCTTCCGGAACTCAAAGAAGAGAATATCATCCCCGACGATTTTCTCAAGATGCACCTAGACCGTCTGTTTGACGGTGGCGAATTCATGCTTATCGGAAACTACCCGTACAACATATCAAGCCAGATTTTCTTCAAGATGCTCGATTACAAGGAGTATATTCCTTATTGCAGCGGTATGATACAGAAGGAGGTGGGTGAGCGTCTTGCTGCCACACCGGGGAGTAAGGCTTATGGCATATTGAGTATCCTTATCCAGTTGTGGTATGATGTGGAGTATCTGTTTACGGTTCACGAGAATGTATTCTCTCCTCCTCCAAAGGTAAAGAGTGCTGTGGTGCTTATGAAGCGCAACGGTCGAACGTGCCTGGAGTGCAACGAGGAATTGTTCAAGAAGATTGTAAAGGGAACATTCAACCAGCGTCGTAAGAAATTGCGTAACTCAATACAGCAGATTGTTGGAAAAGAGTCGCCTCTGTTGAGTGATCCAATCCTTGATAAACGTCCCGAACAGTTGTCTATAGAGGATTTTATAGACTTGACCAAGAAAGTTGAAAGCGAACTGTAATAACGGAAAAAGAAAATGACAAAGGAATTCATCAATTATATAAAGGAACTCATCGAACGCAAGGATTCGGTGCTGTTGCAGGAGACAATTTCAAAACTGCATCCTGCCGACATCGCCGAAATCTGCGAGGAACTCGATATTGAAGAGGCGCGTTTCCTTTATCGCCAGCTTGACAACGAACAGGCTGCCGATGCGCTTATCGAGATGGATGAGGACGAGCGTAACGAATTGCTCGAAGAACTTCCCTCTGAGGCCATTGCCAAACGTTTCGTCAACTACATGGATACCGACGACGCCGTTGAGATTATCCGTGACCTTGACGAGGAAAAACAGGAAGAGATTCTTCTTCACATCAAGGATATTGAACAGGCGGGCGACATTGTTGACCTTCTGCAATACGATGAGGATACCGCCGGTGGTCTTATGAGTACCGAGATGGTGGTGGTGAACGAGAATTGGAGTATGCCGGAGTGCCTTAAGGAGATGCGTTATCAGGCAGAGGAACTCGACGATATATACTATGTGTATGTTGTTGATGATGATGAGCGTCTTTGCGGTCTCTTCCCGCTCACGAAGATGATTACCAGCCCTTCGGTGTCGAAGGTCAAGCATGTGATGAACACAAAGGTGGTAAGCGTTGATGTGGATACGCCAATAGATGAGGTTACAATGCTTATTGAAAAGTATAACCTTGTGGCAATTCCTGTGGTTGACAAAATCAACCGTCTTGTGGGACAGATTACCGTCGACGACGTCATGGACGAGGTTCGTGAACAAACCGAGCACGACCAACAGTTGACAGCCGGTCTTACCCAGGACGTGGAAACAAGCGACAGTGTGTTCGTGCAGACAAAGGCCCGTTTGCCCTGGCTCATTATAGGTATGCTTGGAGGTATCGGCTCTTCGTTGTTGCTCAATTGCTTCGACAATACTTTTGTTGAACACCCCGAGATGGCTCTGTTCATACCTTTGCTTGCCGGTATGGGTGGTAACGTAGGTACGCAGTCATCGGCCATTGCGGTTCAAGGACTCGCCAATAACTCGCTCAGTTCACAGCATATTTTCAAGCATATCCTAAAGGAACTTGTTGTTGCGTTGATTAATGCAACCATATTGTCGCTGATGGTATATGTGTATAATGTGTTTGTGTATGGCGCACTCGATATGGTAACGCTGGCTGTTCCTTTGAGTCTGTTTGTGGTTGTGCTTTTTGCATCAAGTTTCGGTACGCTTATTCCAATGGTGCTCGAGAGAATCGATATCAATCCGGCGGTGGCAACAGGTCCGTTCATACAAATTATAAACGACATCAGTGGTATGACGTTCTATATGATAATATCGATGGTGCTGATGGAGATTATGCCTAAAATACCTGTGTAATTCATAAGAAAGATGCATATTTCTTAAAAAAACGGAAAAATTGGCATTATTGCTTGCTTTCGTCAAAAATGAGTGTTAAGTTTGTGTACGGTTTTGCTGCATCGATTGACTGGGAAACTCATCAATTTTTAACGAAAAACCGAGTAAGCTTCAAATTGTCCAATGGCGGGCCACGCCTTCGGGTAGCTTTAGAGAGCCGGTGGATTACAAAGGACAGGAGCCCTCAAATCTTGTATTCTCGGAGTTTCGTCGTTCTTTTCATGCAGCAGAACTATTTTTAGCATATCAGGCTTGCCAATCGGCAAGCCTGAATTCGTTATCTTCTCTCTGTAATCTCAAATGGAACTCTTATTGAAACTCCGTTTTTCATCATTTCCGTTATGTTGGGGTATATGCGCTGTTTGAAACTCTCCCAAGAGCGTTGTTCCATATTGCTCCAGCCTGCTTCGGCTATAGCCATGGCTCGTGGAAATGTCATGTATGTGAGACGGTTAATGTCGCGTATGGCTTCTGCCCATAGTGTAGCCATTACACCTTGTATGTGTGCTTGTTCTCCTTGTGGTAAACCGTATCCGGGGTCCAATCTGTACGATTGTTCGAGTGTGGTTACAGGCATGCCCCAGTTGTTGAATTCAGGCAGGTCGCCCGGGTATTGCGGGTAATCGAGATAGGCATGCTCGCCCGGTGCCATAATAAGGTCGTGCCCGTATTTATGTGTAAGTTCAATGCATTTTGGGGTGAGGGCGTTACGCCATGTTACAAGTGTGACATCATCGGGGTAGGGGAACAGATAGTCGTTCGCCGGTGGCCATATGTTGTCGAGCTCGCACCATAGTATGGCTTCCTTGCCGTTCTTGCGTACAATGTCGAGCATACGACCGAAGAACGGTATCATAAGTTGTGACGGTTTGTCGTAGCCGGCTTCCCTCATCATGGCAAGACAGTCATCGCACTTTGCCCAATTCTCTTTTACGGCGGCTTCGTCGCCTCCAAGGTGAATCTTTTTTGACGGGAATAATGTGGCAACTTCTCTTATTATATCTTCGTAAATGGCATAAACATCCTCGTTGTGTGCGCAGAGCATCATGTTGGTAGTGCTGCCAAGGTCCTTGTTGTCGTTTTGGCGGAATGCGCATCCCAGTTCGGGGTGTGCTTTGAGTATCGCAACGGAGTGTCCGGGAATGTCTAGTTCGGGTATTATTTCGATATTTCTTTGTGCCGCATATTCAATAAGTTCCTTTATCTCTTGCTGTGTGTAGTAACCATTGTCGGGACTCTGGTTTCTGCCGGTGCGGAATGCGCCTGCTTCGGTAAGTTCGGGGTGGCTCTTTATCTCTATGCGCCAGCCCTGGTCATCGGTAAGGTGCATCTGCAATACGTTGAACTTGAAACGTGCCATCTGATCGATGAAGAATTTTACATCTTCAACCGGCAGGAAATGACGTGCAGGGTCAATCATTATTGCACGATGTGCAAAACGTGGCTTGTCGTCTATTCTTATATGTTCTATCTTTTTTGATGCAGTATTGCAGATATCGCCTACGAGCAACTGGTCGAGTGTCTGCAATGCCATGAACAGTGCGCCCTCACTGCCACCCTTTATGGAAATTCCCTTTTTGTCAACAATAAGCGTGTAGCGTTCTCTCTCGCTGAACGATGAATCTACGGCTATTTCAATCCTGTTTTTCCTGCATCTGTTGTCGATGGCAGGTGATAACTGCATGTGTCTGCCGATAATTCGCTTCAACTCCTGCAAAAGGAAATCGTCTTCTTGGAACACACTGTTTATAACCGTGTTGCCGTTCAGTTGTGTTGTTGCGCCGTTGTGGCATTTCTCTATATGGTTCGGCATAGGAATAAGAGCCGAAGTGTTGTCTTGTGCGAATGATACTGTATATATCATTGCCAGGCATATTGAAGAGAGTGTTTTCAGGAGTGTGCGCATATCTTATTTCTTTATGTTGAGTTTGTTAAGAGCCTGCTGATAGTGACGTGCATTGGCGTTGTGTTCGCTCAGTGTCCTTGCAAAATTGTGCTTTCCCGAGAAATCTTCCTTTGCACACATATACAGGTAGTTGTGTTTCTTGTAATCAAGAACGCTTTCTATTGCCTGTATGGTGGGGACGCGTATAGGACCCGGTGGCAGTCCTTTGTACTTGTATGTGTTGTATGGCGAGTCGGCATCAAGGTCTTTCTTGAGTATACGACGACGCGTAGGGTCGCCTATGGCGAACTTCACGGTGGGGTCGGCTTGCAACGGCATGCCACGTTTAAGGCGGTTGATATACATGCCGGCAACAACGGGCATCTCTTCGTGGTTGTTTGTCTCTTCATCTACTATGGATGCCAATGTTGCCACCTCTTCCGGAGTCATGTTGAGTTTTTTGGCTTTGGCAAGGCGTGTCTCGTTCCAGAATCTGCGGTGCTCGGTAAGCATTCTTGTCATCAATAGTTCGGGTTTGATGTTCCAGTATACTTCATATGTGTTTGGAATAAAGAGTGATGGCAATGTCTCTTTGCTGTATCCTATCTTTGTGTAATATACCGGATTTGTAAGGAATCCGCTTAGTTCCAGCGAGTCGAGCATTAGCTGTCGGCTTATTGCTCCGGTGAGCTGTTCCAATGTTCTGGTCGATGGTACAACAAGTTTTATGGGTGTCTGTTCGTTGCTTACTATACGACGGTATATAGTATGCATGTTGTCTCCGTTCTTTATGGCAAAGCGTCCGCTACGCTTGCGCTTGTCGAAGCCGTTGTGCTTGGCAAGCAACTCAAAGCCTTTTGTTGAGCCTATTCCCTCTATGGCGGAGAGTTTTTTTGCTATTGTCGCAGAGTTGTCCTCCGGTGTGATGTTTATATATGCAGTTTCCTTAATGTCTGCTTTCTGCATCTTCACTACAAAGTATGTGTAACCTATAACGGCACCAATGCAACAGCCAATCAGCAAGGCTGTAAGAACAGATATTTTTAAAATTTTACCAACTTTCATCTTTTTCTGTTGTTGTGTGTTATTATGATTCTTCTGCAAAGATAAGTAAATTTAGAGCATTATGTATGAAAATTAAGCGTATCCTTGTTTTTTTTAGAATAAAAGGCGGAAAATAGTCTGATGTTTTCTATCTTTGCAATGATATTGGCTAATATGGCACGACTATATTTGCTTTATCGGATTGTGTAATTGGTGTGAAAAACAAAAGTAACGATATATGAAGAAAATATTGACAGACTCTGTAATGCTTTTGCTGGTGATAGTGGCTATGTCTGTAGCTTCCTGTACCTCGTACAAAAAAGTTCCTTATCTGCAGAACAGCAGGGATTTGGATACACTGAAACAACAGGTTGCGGTTTTTGAACCTACAATACAGTATAACGATGTGCTCAGTATCATCGTTAACAGCGGTCAGGAGCAGAAGGCTGCTATGGCTTATAACCTGACAGCTTCAGGTACATACGGTTCTGCATCGCAGACAGCTACAACCAATACATATATTGTGGGCGCAAACGGATGCGTGAATATCCCTAATGTGGGGGAGGTAAGCGTTGTGGGGCTCACAATACCGCAGGCAGAGAATGCTGTCCTTGATAAGATAAAGGGTGCATTTGCCGTTCCTCCTACAGTAATCGTACGTTTTGTGGATTATACTGTTTCGGTTCTTGGTGAGGTCGGTTCTCCGGGTGTATACAATTCTGCAAACGGCAAAATCAATATTCTTCAGGCTTTGGCACTTGCCGGCGACCTCACTGTTCATGGTCAGCGTAACGATGTCAAGATTATACGCGAGGAGACAAACGGTGAGAAAAAGGTATATGAAGTTGATTTGAACGATGCGATGTTGCTCACATCTCCGCTTTATTATCTGCGCCAGAACGATGTCGTTTATGTGACTCCAAACAAGAGAAAAGCCAGGGGCGCGGATGTGGGTTCTACAACAAGTTTGTGGATTTCGGGAACATCCATGGCTGTAAGTTTGATAAATCTAGTAATAAACCTGTCAACAAGATTTAAAGATTAATTATATGAACTTGCTTGAAAATCAGAATACAATATCTGTTGCCGAAGAGGGTGGATTCAATATAAGTAAATTCTTTACAATGACCCTTGCGCACTGGAAACTGTTTTTGGTGTGCGTAGTGTTTGCTCTTGTAGGTGCCGGGGTGTATCTGTACTTTACTGTACCGCAGTACAAGGTTTCTGCAAAGATTTTGCTTGCCGACAAGAATAAGGGTTCCTTCTCTTCTCAGGCAGATATGCTAGCCGATTTCGGTTATCGTGGGGTTAACTCCAATGTCGAGAATGAAATTGAGGTAATCAAGTCGTTTACAGTGGCACGTGGCGCGGTGTACAGCTCGGGTGTATATATCTCTTATATGCAGTCGGGAGTAAAGGATATGCCTATATATAAGAAGCAGAGTCCGGTTAATGTCTCTGCAACAAGCGAAGTGCTTCAGAGTATGGTCGCACCGTTAAGAATCCATTTTGTATTTGACGGCAAGAATCCTGTAAAGGTAAGATACGACTATATCTCGGAAAGCGACGAGGTGTATACCGATATTCCCTCTTTCCCGTATACATTGAATACTCCAGCCGGAGATATCCTTGTCGAGGATATGAGAAGCAGAAAGGGTGCCGAGACTCTGCAGGGTGAGTATATGGTTACAGTCAACAACCCTGATGCTACAGCCCGTGGATATATGTCGCGTATATCTATCGCTCCTATATCGGAATCATCGTCTGTGGCTCTGCTTTCTATTGTAACAGCAGTTCCTGCAGAGGGTGTGGATTATCTTAATGCTGTGATAGAGAGTTATAATAATGTAACTAACTACGACAAGCATCTTGTAGGTCGTCAGACTGAGGAATTTATCAACAGCCGTCTTGAACTGTTGCGTAAGGAGCTCTCTGAAAAGGAGGGACACTTGGCTCAGTATAAGAAAGATAACATAGATATAAGTCTGGATGCTCCGCAGGTTATGCAGAACAAGTCTGCCTATGTAAAGCAGCTCGAAGACCTTGATATGATGCTGAATGCGACCAAGTGCTTGAGTGACTTTGTGAATGACCCTGCAAATGACATGAAGGTGATTCCTACAACATTCGGTGTCGCAATCGATAACTCTTTGTCGCTTATTATTACCAATTATAATAAGGAGGTTGTAGAAAGAAATATGCTGTTGTTGACAGCTACCGAGGATAATCCAGTGTTGAAGGCTCTTACAACAAAGGTTAAGGGTATGCAAGAGGATCTGCGTGCGGCTCTTGAGACTTTTGAAAAATCTCTTCATGTCCAGCGCGATGCCATATTGTTGCTTGTCGACAATTATACCGACCGTTTTGAAATGTCACCCGATATAGAACGGGAGTTGCTGGCTCTTACACGTGAGTGCAATATCAAGTCGGACCTTTATGTGATGTTGTTGCAGAAGTACGAGGAGAATGCTTTGAGTCTTGCCATTGCGGCAGACAATCTGCGTTGTATAGATGCTCCAATCTTGAGTGGTGCGGTTTCTCCCAATAAGAATAAGATAATGCTGGTGGCGCTTTTTATAGGTCTTGCCATTCCTTTGGCTTATGTGGCTCTGCTTATGATGTTCCAGACAAAGCTTACTTCTGTTGAAGATACTGCAAAACTCTTCTCTGTGCCTTTGGTGGGTACTATTCCTTATTTGAGCAGCCTTAAGGGTAGTGTGCGTTCCATTGTAATAGACAAGAATACAAATAATCTGGTTACGGAATCTTTCCGCTCGTTGCGTACAAACCTGCAGTTTGTCATGAAGAATTCTTCGGGTAAGGTGGTGTTGTTTACATCTTCCTCTTCGGGTGAGGGTAAGACTTTTATCGCATCGAACATGGCAGTAAGTATTGCACTTCTCGGTAAGAAGGTGTTGCTGGTCGGTTGCGATATCCGTCGTCCGCGATTGGCTGAGATTTTCAGCATCGACAATAATGCCGAAGGACTTACCTCTTATCTTGCCGCAGATGAAAAAGAACTATCTATAATAGACAATGCAATTCTTAAATCAGGAGTTGTTGACGATTTGGATTTGCTTCCTGCAGGTATTGTTCCTCCTAACCCGGCGGAGTTGCTTGCCGGCACCAATCTGGAAAAGGCTTTTGAATATCTTCGTAAGGAGTATGACTATATAATAATGGACTCTGCTCCTGTAGGACTTGTTTCCGACTCTTTGATTGCCAGTCGTGTGGCGGATGCTGTGGTATATGTGTTACGTCTCGACTATTCACATTCCGAGGATGTTGCATTCCTGAATTCGCTTATTGCAGAAGGTAAGTTGAAGAATGTTTCTGTAGTAATCAACGGCGAGGACCACAAAAAGAAGATGCATAGAGGACGTCGTCGATATACAGGCTATGGTTATGGCTACGGCTATGGTTACGGTTATGGGTATAATGACGAGAAAAAATTATAAAAAATACCCTAATGCTGTTCTTTTATGTGTAAATTTTTGTTTGTGTGAAAAAAAAGAACTAAATTTGCACACCAATTAAGAAACAGGGGTTCTTGATTGAAGTTGTTTTCGGGGTGTAGCGCAGTTGGTAGCGCATCTGGTTTGGGACCAGGGGGTCGCAGGTTCGAATCCTGTCACCCCGACAACAATAAGAAGACAATGCTGTTACGGGTGGTATTGTCGGTAGTTAAGATAATCCGTTTTCGGGGTGTAGCGCAGTTGGTAGCGCATCTGGTTTGGGACCAGGGGGTCGCAGGTTCGAATCCTGTCACCCCGACAAAAGAATAAGTGCAACGACGTTGCACTTATTCTTTTATTGTATCGTTCAGTTTCTTTAGCGATGGTATTATTATTTCCTTGCGGTGCAGTTCCAACAATCCGGCATCCTGCATACTGTTTAAGGCTTTTGATATGTTGAGGCGTGTTTCGCAAAGGATTTCTGCCAGACGTTCCATTTTTATGGAGAGAATCTTTCTGCCATGTTGCTGTTCGCATCTGAGGGATATGAATTTTGCAATTCGTCCTGCAATGCTGCTTGGCGTATTGTTCCAGATTGTACTTTCAAGTTTCTGCTCCTTGCTGCTTATCAAGTTCAGGAAGTTTATTGTGAATATTTTGTGTGCACTCAGTTCGCTGAAAAGGAATTTTTTGTCTATTGCAAGAATGGTGCATGCTCCTTTTGCAATGTATTTTCTGCTGTGCTTGGTGCTGTGTCCGAACATGGAGTAAGGTTCTATTGCATATGGCGCGGCAATCTCCTCTGTAAGCCTGTAGCTCATGTCGGGTGCTTCTGCAACAGCCTGTAGAACACCTTGTGTTAGAATCTTGAACTTGTCGCAGTTCTCTCCGTGGCGGCATATCGCTTCACCGTCGTTGTATTTTATAAACTCAAAGGCAACATTATCCAGAATTCTGGTTATGTCATCTTTGTCCATTCCTTGAAAATATGGCAATGATAATAGGCTCTCGTACATAAAATGGCTTAATCGTAAAATAGATTTTTATCCTATATATAACTAATCTATTAACAAAATAGTATGTTTTGTTGCTTGTTTTTTATCTTTTTTTTAGAAAAGAACAATATCTGTTGTTTTTTTTGTCAACTTTTAAAAATCATTGCTTTTTTAAAAAATCAATTAAAAACGTGTATTGTATATTTTATTTGTGTATTTTAGCAAAAGAAAACTATACTTAATTAACTATATTATGAGAAAACTTAACTTATTTTCATTGCTGATGGCATTCTTTGCAATGGGTGCCATGGCGCAGAGTGTGCCTACACACGAGATGTATGTGAACAGCGGTACGCCATCTGATATTGTTCAGGCTCTTGACAAATGGGAACCTGGCAAGCCTTGGAATGGTGACGCTTCTTATGTAGATGAGAATTTCTATATCTCACGCGTTCCTTTGAAGAATCGTTTTCGTCCCGGAGACTACGCAAATGATGCCTTGAACGACGATAACAACAAAAAGTTCTGTTGGATGGCTCCTACCGGTGAAATGACTAAGAAATGGGGTGCATTGCCACGTTACAACTTCGACGGTGATAACTTCAATATGTGGCAGTATCTCGACATTCACTCAAACTGGACCAACGGCTTTTGGCGTGTGCCCGGTGCATTTAATGATGTTGCCCACAAGAACGGTGTAAAAACTGCATGTACCTATTTTATTGATTGGGGTGCTGGTGTCAATCAGATGGAAGAACCGGGAAAAACTCTTTACGATTTGGCAGAGCCGTTGATTCCTGCAAATACTTACGGAGATAACTATAAATATTCGCGTAAGTTAGTGCAATTCCTTAAATATTATGGTATTGATGGTTTGTGTTTCAATCCCGAGGGTTATTGGGGTTATACTGTTTATAGTCGTTTTATTCCATTTTTGGCAGAATGTCATAAGATTGCCAAGGAATTGAATCATCCTTTCCATGTCGATTGGTATTCATTCGTGTCTAATGCTGGTCAGCTATCAGATAATGGATGTAAACTTGACCAAAACAATACCAACTGGTTCCATCATGCTTCAACAAATCAGCCTGTAACAGATGTCTTCTTCCTTAACTATAACTGGAGTGAATATGGTTTGCAACAGAGTGTCGCAGAGGCGGAGAGAGTGGGACGTTCAACATTCGATGTGTATGCCGGATTTGATATGCAGGGACGTGGTTATGGAAAGAACGGCAATGCCGGTTGGGAAGTCCTTATGAACTACCCTATATCTCTTGTCATTTGGGGTGCTCACGACCGCAACCAGTTGTATATCAGTTCAACAGAAGGTGGTCAGAGTGATTATGCTGTACAGAATGAGTATCAGAAGAAACAGGAGATGCTCTTCTCGGGTGGTAACCGCAATGTGTTGAACTTGCCTGCATTGAATAATAATAATGTAACATCTTCTTATAGCGATTTGCAGGATTGGCATGGTTATGCAAAGGCTGTAATTGAGCGCTCTACGCTCAATGAACTCCCATTCGTTACACGTTTTAATTTGGGTAACGGACGTTTCTTCAACAACGAAGGTGTTACCACATGGGATCACAAATGGTATAATTATGGTATGCAGGATTTGTTGCCCACATGGCGCTGGTGGATTGACAACGGTGATGGCAAGACTGTGCCTGCTGATGCTATAAATCTTGATTTCTGTTATGATGATGCTTGGTTTGCCGGTTCATGTTTGAAGGTACATGGTGCAACACAGCGCTCTGATGTACGTTTGTTTGCTACAAAATGGAATGTTGCAGATGCAAATGATGAGTTCCGTCTTGTATTCAAACCAAAAGCTTCGGGAGCTACATCTCTTGAGCTTATGGTAGCCAAAGAGAATGGCGAAAACAACTTTGTATATGTTCCTGTTGAAGGCGACATAAAGGGTGGTGAGTGGAATCATGTGACAATCAAGGCTTCAGAGGCTGGTCTTAAAGCCGGTGATGTTATTGGTTGTGTAGGTCTTTCTGTAAAGAATACTAATGCCGCATTTGAGGTATTGCTTGGTGAGTTTGCTTTTGTTCCTGCAAACTTCAACGAGAAGCCTGCAACTCCAAAGATTACTCATGCTGAGGTTATGAAGCGTTATTATAACCGTGCAGATATTAAGGTTGTCTTCAACATGCCAACACCTGCATCGCGTAAGGCTGAGTATGAAGGTTGTCCTGTATATAATGAAGAAGTTGGCGCATGGTATTATGAAATCTATGTTAAGCAGGAAGGTCAGGAGACTTTGCTTACTACTACTACTTCTTGGGCTGCATACGTGGTTGATGCAACATTGATACCAAAGGTTGATAAGTTGCAGATTGGTGTACGCGCAGTAGGTAAGGACGGTCGTGCAAAGAGTGAAATTGTCTGGTCGGATGAAATAGAAAAGCCTCTTACAATGATTGAGACATTGACTGTGGATAAGGGTGTTATCAAACCTAATGAGGAGTTTACAATAGGTTTTGAGGATCCAAACCATCCTGTAGCAGATATTGTGATATATGATGCTTTGACCGGTAACATGGTAGCAAATGCAAGTGGTGTCTTGACAATGACTACATCCTTGCCTACAGTAGGCAGCTATGACGTTAAGGTAGTTACAAACGGCGAGACGTTAATGAACCGTTCGTTGATTCTTGTCAGTCCTGAAGAGACAGGCCGTTTGCCAGAAATCACCTCTTTGGAAGCGGATAAGGCAAATATGGAAAATGGGAATGTTTCTGTTACTGCTGAAATAAACAAGGGTGTTGATTACAATGGTGCACCATGTTCTGTTTCTCAGTCACTCTATATGTGCGAGCCTTATCAGTTTACTGTTGATGCTGCTATCATGGGTGAATATAACAACACATCTTTTGCTTTGTGGTTCAAGGTTGAGAAATTTGAGCATGCTTCACTTGGTACATTGCTTATGACAAAGGTTAATCGCAATTATGGTGGTACATGGACAGAAAATGTCTGGGGTGAAATGTGGACAGCAATCCGTCCTGCCGGTTATGCAAAGAATAATAATTTGAAGCGAGACAATGCTGCAAATGAGTTGTCGCTTTGTACAGATGCTCCTGCTGCCGGAACTGCTAATTATGAACATAATAACGATGTTGATATCCTGTCTGACGGCTATAGCTTGATGCCGGGTGTGTGGTACCATGTATGTGCTGTTAAGTCAGGTAGAAACTTGAGTCTATATCTCAATGGTAAACTTATAGCAAACGGTACATCTCGTGGCTCAGGACCAAGAAATTGGCGTGGTGCCAAGTTCTATGTGGGTGGTTCTATGACTAACCTTGCAAGTTTGACCGGTTGGGTAGATGAGGTTCAGATTTGGAGCAAGGCTCTTACAGCAGATGAAGTTAAGGAGGCTATGAAGGGCTTTAAGACTGCACCTGATAACCTTGAAGGCTACTTTACTTTTGAATCATCAACAACAGATAGTGAAGGCTATATTTATTTCCCGAATACAGGTAAGAATGCTGCGGCTGTTCCTGGCGGATACATGACAACAGGTAAGGAAGAAAATGGCAGAACAAATGATTATAAGCAGAATCAGTTGACTACAGCTCTTGGTGTGCCGATGCTTACAGGTGTATACCCAATCAAGTATGAGTCATCTAAGTGGTATCTCGAGGGTGCAAAACTTAACAGCTCAACAGAAACAACAGCCGATGCTGTGTATGGTAAAGGTGAGGGTGAGTACGAAATCAAGCTTGTTGCAAGCAACTCTTGGGGTTCTACAACAAAGACAATTTCTGAATACATTGTTGTAACTGCTATCGATGATGTTGAGTCTGCCGAGGCTGGTTACATGATCTATCCTAAACCTTTCGAAGGTGTTGCAAATGTCATGTTTGCTCAGGGCGGTATATATGAGGTATCGGTATTTGCCGCTGACGGTAAACTTGTTTCAAAGAATGCCGTTGATGTGGACGACAGCGAAATTATCGAGGTGTCTGTGGCGAATGCAGGAACATACGTTGTTGTGATAACAAAGAACGGCAAGCCTGCACGCTCATTCAAGATTGTAATGTAAAACAAACTCATTTTAACTAAAACAACGGGCAAAGGGAAACTTTTGCCCGTTGTTTTGCTTTTATGGGTAACTTGCATTAACTTCGCGACAATATAATCTATATATGCAGGAACGCAAGGAAAAATATGATATGCTGGCGATAGTGGGGCCTACGGCTTCGGGTAAAACTTCGCTTGCTGTTGATGTGGCTTTGTCGATAGACGGGGCAGAAATCATCAGTGCCGACAGCCGTCAGGTGTATCGTGGCATGGATATCGGTACGGGAAAGGACTTGGCTGAATACGAACGTGGTGGGGTGGTACTGCCTTCGCATCTTCTGGATATTGTGGATGCGGGTGAAAAGTATAACCTCTTTGAGTTTCAACGGGATTTTCTCTCTGCTTACAACGGTATTACGGAACGTGGCGCGTTTCCTATAATGTGTGGCGGAAGCGGATTGTATGTTGAGTCGGTGCTCAAGGGTTATCGTCTGCTCCCTGTTCCCGAAAATCCTGTATTGCGTGAGTCGCTCGAGGAAAAAACTTTGGAGGAACTTACTGAGATATTGTCTGGTTACAAGACTTTGCATAATAATACCGATACTGATACCAAGAAACGTGCAATACGTGCAATAGAGATAGAAGAGTATTATCGTACATGTCCGATAGAGGAACGCTCTTTCCCGCAAATAAACTGTCTTACTGTTGGCGTGGATGTAGATAGGGAGGTAAGACGCGGAAGAATAACCAAACGTCTGTACGAGCGTCTCGAAAACGGTATGGTGGATGAGGTTCGTGGCTTGCTCGACAAAGGCGTTACTGCAGAGCAACTCATGTACTATGGTCTTGAATATAAATATCTGACACAATATATAATAGGTGTACTCTCTTACGACGAGATGGTCAAAGGGCTTGAGATTGCCATTCATCAGTTCGCAAAGAGGCAGATGACCTGGTTTCGTGGTATGGAGAAACGTGGGGTGCATATCCATTGGATTGATGCGATGCAACCTCGTGCAGAACAGGTGGAACAGATAAAGAATTTTCTGTATGATTGATTTGTATAAGGTCAACAGACATCGTTGGGGAATAATATATTCGCCCAAGAGCGGTGCTGTGAGACCGATGAAACGCTGGAAGGAGATTCGCGAATACCTTGTGTCGAAGGGCGTGGAATATGACTATCTGGAATCGGAGAACTATGGTTCTGCCGAGCGTCAGGCTCGTATGTTTGCCGACAATGGTTATGAGACAATTGTGGTTGTGGGCGGAGACGGTGTTTTGCAGGATGCGTTGAACGGTGTGTTGTCTTCGCAGCGTGCCGCAAATGTCTCTTTGGGAATAATTCCGAACGGTATAGCAAACGACTATGCTTCGTATTGGGGACTTAAATCCGATGATTACAGGACGGCGATAGATTATATAATAGCACGCAGGATAAGGAAGGTGGATGTAGGATGCTGTTCTTTTGCTACAGAAAACGGCGAAGAGAAAAGATATTTCCTGAATGCTGTAAATATAGGCTTGTCTGCTCATATAGTGGAGATGGCAAATCGCAGGCAACCATTGTTTCCCAAGCTGACATATCATATTACAGGGCTCTTCTATATGCTGTTTCATCGTCGCAGTTTCGCTATGCGTTTCAGCCTGAATTGCCAGACGGTGGATGCCAGATTCATGATGCTCTGTATAGGGAATTCCGTAGGATATGGTCTTACTCCAAGTTCTGTTCCTTATAACGGCTGGCTCGATGTTTCGGCAATCAGAAAACCTAAACTGTTCGGTCTTCTGGAAGGTCTTATGATGCTTGTCCATCGCAGGATTTTGAACTATGCACTCGTTACCCCTTTCCGCACTTCCGAAATTCATCTGGAATCGTTGGGCGGAGCGCCGGTTGCCATAGACGGTAAAATATTTCACCATTCCGAACCGATGACGGTAACGGTAAATCCCGAAATGTTGAATCTTATTATCCCTTCCAAAATCAATAAACGCAGATAAAAGAGCGAATTTTCAAGCCTTTTTATCTGCGTTTGCTCAATATTTTGCTTTTTTTTTACATTTTTTTTGAAAAAACTTCTATTTGCTTGTATTTGAATGTTATATTCCTTATATTTGAAGGTGTGATAAAAAATATAGTTTAATATATAAATTGTACGAGATGAGTTATTTGCGATTCGAAAAAACGCTGATGACGAACTTGGAAGAGTCGTTGCAAAAGGAAATCCTGAGGACAAACCGTTCGGGTGCCTACCACTGTTCTACAATCGTTGATTGTAATACCCGTAAGTATCATGGTTTGTTGGTTGTCCCCATTCCGCAACTTGATGATGAGAACCATGTGTTGTTGTCATCTCTTGACGAGACTGTAGTGTTGCATGGTGCAGAGTTCAATCTTGGCTTGCACAAGTATAATGCCGACAACTTCAGTCCTCGTGGCAACAAGTACATCCGTGAGTTTGCCTGGGAGCGTGTGCCGACCACAATCTATAATGTGGGTGGCGTTTGGCTTAAGAAAGAAAAAGCCTTTGTTCATCACGAGAACAGAATTCTAATCCGTTACACCCTTTTAAAGGCAAATACGGCAGTTACGTTGCGTCTTCGTCCGTTCTGTGCATTCCGCAGTGTCCGTGAATACACTCACGAGAACAATATCGCCGACCGTAGCTACAAAGAGGTTGAAAACGGTATAAGTATGCGTATGTATGCCGGTTATCCCGACCTTTACATGCAGCTCAACAAAAAGAACGACTTCGTTTACCAACCCGATTGGTATCGTGGCATCGAGTATGTAAAGGAACTCGAGCGCGGTTACGACTTCAATGAGGATCTTTATGTACCCGGTTACTTTGAAGTAAAGATGAAAGCCGGTGAAAGTATTGTCTTCTCGGGTGGTGTCGCTCCAATGACATCGCGCACCATGAAGGCTGCTTTTGAACACGAGGAGGCTATCCGTGACCCACGTGATAATTTTATGCACTGTATGCAGTGTGCCGGAAACCAGTTCTTCAACGTACAGGGCGAACATACCTATATCCTTGCCGGTTATCCTTGGTTCAAGTGCCGTGCACGCGACCTGTTTGTGTCGTTGCCGGGCTTGGCTCTTTCACAGGGACATATCGATGAGTATGAGCGTGTCATGAAGACAGCCCGTATTGCCATAGAGGATTTCATGAACGGCAAGCAGAGTGATTGCAAAATCTATGAGATGGAGCATCCCGATGTGCTTTTGTGGGCAATCTGGGCATTGCAACAGTATGCCAAGGAGTGTGGCATCGAGGCTTGTCGCGACAAATATGGCGATTTGCTGATGAATATGTATGAGTTTATCCGCAATAACAAACATAGCAACCTTCGTGTAACACATAACGGCTTGCTTGCTACAAATGGCAGAGACAAGGCTGTTACATGGATGAACTCCGTTGCGAACGGACGTCCTGTAGTTCCTCGTACAGGTTATGTTGTTGAGATAAACGCATTGTGGTACAATGCTCTCAAATTCATAGAGGAGATGGCTGTGCTTATGCACAACGAGGAGGTAAAGGATTCTTTGTTGCGTCTTATTCCTCTTGTAGGCAAGGCATTTACCGAGGTGTTCCTCAATGAACATGGTTATCTCTACGATTTCGTTGACGGTGATTATGTTGACTGGAGCGTTCGCCCCAACATGATTTTCGCTGTTGCACTCGACTATTCTCCGCTCGATTCAAAACAGCGCAAGAAGGTGCTTGATACCGTAACCAAGGAGTTGCTTACTCCACGTGGCTTGCGTTCTTTGTCGCCAAAGAGCGTTGGATACAATCCTAACTATGTGGGTCCGCAGATACAGCGCGACTATGCTTACCATCAGGGAACAGCATGGCCTTGGTTGGGCGGTTTCTACTATGAGGCATATCTCAAGACATACAAGATGAGCGGTGTATCATTCGTTCAGCGTCAGATGGTTGGCTTTGAGGATGAAATCGTACAGCACTGTATCGGTTCAATCCCCGAGGTATTCGACGGTAACCCACCGTTCAAGGGACGTGGTGCTGTGGCAT
>CAJGDP010000023.1 GCA_904502235.1 uncultured Bacteroidaceae bacterium | reverse complement strand
TGTCTGTTCTTTCTCAATCTTTTTTTACGCTTGTGCGTAGACATTTTATGTCTTTTTTTCTTTTTTCCGCTAGGCATGGTTAAAAATTTTTATTAGTTATCACTCTTATTTTTTTACTTCGTTTACAAATGTCTTTGCCGGTTTGAATGCCGGAATGTTGTGTGCAGGAATCTTAATTGTTTCTTCCTTGTGGATGTCGCGTGCTGTTTTCTCAGCTCTGTGCTTTATGATGAAGCTACCGAAACCGCGCAAGTACACGGGCTCTTCGTTAGCCAATGATGTTTTTACAACGTCCATAAAAGACTCTACAGTTGTCAATACTACAGATTTTTCAATTCCAGTCTTCTTCGCAATCTCGTTTACAATCTCTGCCTTTGTCATCTTTCTCTGTGAATTTATGTTGTTTTTATGTAAAATCGTTTTCGGACTACAAATATATAGCTTTTTTTGCTATCTCCGAAATTTATAAACTTTTTTTTGGGAAAATATCGCTAAAAATCCAATCGGCTTGCAATAAAACGGTTATTTGGGTGAAAATGAAACAGTAAACGCATTGAATTTTGCCATTGTGGTTGCAATGTCTGTTTTTTCTTATAATTCTTGGCCTGTCTGTGTAGTTTTTTCCGACGTTTTATGTATTTTTGCAGAAATATTTACTTAAAATATAAATTATATGTCTGTTAATAAAGTTATTCTGATAGGTAACGTCGGCAAGGATCCCGATGTCCGTCATCTCGACAGAAATGTCGCTGTTGCTAATCTTGTGTTGGCTACAACTGAACGTGCATATACTTTGCAGAACGGAACACAGGTTCCTGAACGCACCGAGTGGCATAATGTTGTCCTTTGGGGCGGCTTGGCCGAAGTTGCTGAAAAATATGTCCATAAGGGCGACCGTATATATATTGAAGGTAAGATAAGAACCAATACATACGAGGACCAGAATGGTATCCGTCGTTATCGTACCGAGATTCTTGCCGAATCAATGGAGATGCTCTCGTCAAGAGCAACCGGTGCTCCTGCTGTAGAGAATACACCTTCGGGAGTTCCTTTCTGATAACAAATAAACTGATACGATTTGGATACGGATATTTCTGCGTCTTTTCAGAGTTTCTTGTCGGGTATAGAGATTACTCCCCCGACTCTAAGTGCAATTGTCGCTTTGATTCTGGCGATGATTCTGCTCATGTTTTCGGCCTTTGCTTCGGGGTCAGAAATTGCTTTTTTCTCCCTGTCGCGTGAGAATGTCGATGAATTGGCAGAGAGTGGCTCGTCGCGCGACGGACGCATACTCAAACTGATTGGCGACCCCGACAAGCTGTTGGCAACCATTCTCATTGTGAATGACTTTGTTAATGTGGGAATAGTAATGCTCCTGAATTATTTCTTCTTGAGCATATTCGAGTTCGGCGAGAGTGCGGAATGGCTTGAATTCCTGCTATTGACGGTTGTGCTCACCTTTCTGTTGCTATTGTTCGGCGAGGTTATGCCAAAGATATACTCAAAGAGCAACCCCATGAAGTTTGCACGTTTCTCTTCGAACGGTTTCTATGTGCTTTCGTGCCTGTTGTCGCCGTTTGCGAAACTGCTTGTGCGTTCCACTACATTTGCTCAGCGTCTGGTGTCGAAGAAGAATCATCTTCTTTCGGTTGATGAGCTTGAACAGGCACTCGAAATGACCGATAACAAGGAAATAGGCGAACAGAAGAAGATGCTGGAGGGTATTATCCGCTTTGGTGATGAAACCGTAAAGAATATCATGACATCGCGTCTTGATATGGTGATGCTCGACATCCGTGCCCCTTATTCCGAGGTACTTAAATGTGCGGCGGAAAATGCCTATTCGCGTATTCCTGTGTATGGAAAAACCCAGGATGACATCCGTGGCATATTGTATATAAAGGACCTTATCCCTCATTTGGAGAGGGGCGAGACCTTCCGTTGGCAGTCGCTTGTGCGACAGCCTTTCTTTGTGCCGGAAACAAAGAAAATAGACGATTTGTTATGCGATTTCCAGGCGGTGAAGGTGCATATGGCTCTTGTGGTGGATGAGTTCGGTGGAATTTCCGGGCTTATAACGCTCGAGGACATCATTGAGGAAATTGTAGGTGAGATAAATGATGAGTTTGACGATGCCGAAACCTCTTACGAACAGATTGACGACAGGGTGTATCTGTTTGATGGCAGAACCATGCTGTCCGACTTCTATAAGATTACATCGCTTGACAGCGATGATTTCGAGTCGTTATCGGGCGAGGCTGACACGCTTGCCGGTCTGTTGCTCGAGGTCAAGGGTGAGTTCCCTGTGCTGCATGAAGAGATTGAATGTAACGGAGTGATGTTCGAGGTGGTGCAGAAGGACAAGCACCGTATTGTGAAAATAAAGGCTACTTTGCCCGATGTGAACGGATAATGTCGCGGCAATTAAAAAAGTCTTGTTTGAATGATGGTTTTTTGCAAAAAAATGTAAACTTTGCATTATGGATGAGATAAATGTATTCTTTCAGCAACTGGTGTCGCAGATAACACCCCTTGAGATTATAATAAAGGGTATGGTTATAGGTATTGTGGCATCTGCTCCCATGGGGCCTGTGGGTGTACTTTGTGTTCAACGTACATTGAATAAAGGGCGTGCCTATGGTCTGGTAACAGGTGTTGGCGCAGCTTTGAGTGATATATTATATGCTTTGCTGACAGGTTATGGACTCTCTTTTCTCTATGTCATACTCGACAACCAGACTGCTTTGTTCTGGATGCAGATAATAGGTGCGTCCATAATGTTCATATTCGGTTTGCATACATACCGCACCAATCCTATGAAGAATACACGTAATGTCAGCCGCAACAAGAGCAGTCTGTTGCAGAATGGAGTTACCGGCTTTTTCATTACGCTTTCCAATCCTACTATAATATTGCTGTTCCTTGGTCTGTTCACCCCATTCAAATTCATGTTGCCCGAACAACCGTTCTTTATGCAATGTATCGGATATCTCTCTATATTCGGTGGTGCATTGCTGTGGTGGTTCTTTATAACATATGTGGTGAATAAACTGAGAGAGCGTTTCGACGTGCGCGGTATAAGGATAATCAATCGTGTCATCGGTGCTGCAGTGATGCTGGGTGCACTGATAGGAATGATACTTATCTATACCGGTGTATGGTCTTTACATTAAGAAAAATATTCTAAAATTTTATTGTTTTGTTCATTTCAAGAGAACTTCGAAAGAAAAATATAGCGGAGTATCTGCTATATATGTGGCAGGTCGAGGACCTGTTGCGTGCCAACGAATTGTCTATGAAGAAGATACAGACAACGTTGGTGGAACCTTATGGTCTTGATGATGCCGCTTCTGCTGAATTGCGTCAATGGTACGAAAATCTGATTGACATGATGCGTCAGGAGGATGTCAAGGAAAAGGGGCATCTTCAGATAAACAGGAATGTTATAATAAACCTCACCGATTTGCATCTGCGACTTCTTAAGTCGCCTAAAGTGCCTTTCTATTCGGCGGCTTATTACAAGGCATTGCCTTTTATAGTTGAGTTCCGTACAAAAAGCGACGGACGCGACAAGACCGAACTGGAAAACTGCTTTGATGCGCTTTATATGATGTGGCTCATGAAACTGCAGAAAAGGGAAATGAACGAGGAGACTTTGAAAGCGACCTCGGAGATAGGTAAATTCATCTCGATGCTTTCACTCTATTTTAAGGAGGAAGAGGAGGGGCGACTCGATTTGGATAGTGAAGAATAATTGGTATAACAAAGATATATATATAATATAATGAGTAATATACAAGACGAAATAGCGCGTAGAAGAACTTTTGCGATTATATCGCACCCCGATGCCGGTAAAACGACACTTACAGAAAAGCTTTTGCTTTTTGGTGGTCAGATTCAGGTTGCCGGTGCTGTAAAGTCGAACAAGATAAAGAAAACTGCAACATCCGACTGGATGGAGATTGAAAAACAGCGTGGTATCTCTGTTACAACATCTGTGATGGAGTTCGACTACGACGGATATAAAATTAATATATTGGATACTCCGGGTCACCAGGATTTTGCCGAGGATACATTCCGTACCCTTACTGCGGTTGATAGTGTAATCATTGTTGTGGATAGTGCAAAGGGTGTGGAGACACAGACACGTAAACTGATGTCGGTGTGCCGTATGCGCAATACCCCCGTTATCGTATATGTAAACAAGATGGACCGCGAAGGACGCGACCCGTTTGAATTGCTCGATGAGCTGGAAAGCGAACTTCAGATAGCAGTGCGTCCGCTCAGTTGGCCAATAGACCAGGGTGCACGTTTCAAGGGCGTATATAATATCTATGAGCAGAAACTCGACCTCTTCACTCCAAACAAGCAGCGTGTTACTGAAAAGGTTGAGATTGATATAGACAGCGACGAACTTGACAGGAATATCGGCGAGGACCTGGCTTTCAAACTCCGTTCCGACCTTGAACTTGTTGATGGCGTTTATCCCGAATTCAATGTTCAGGATTATCTTGATGCAAAGGTGGCTCCGGTGTTCTTCGGTTCGGCTCTCAATAACTTTGGTGTAGAGGAACTGCTCAACTGTTTTGTAAAGATTGCACCAAGTCCACGTCCCGTGCAGGCAGTGGAGCGTATGGTGTCGCCCGAGGATTCAAAATTTACCGGATTTATCTTCAAGATTACCGCGAATATCGACCCTAACCACCGTTCGTGTGTGGCTTTCTGCAAAATCTGCTCTGGAAAATTCGTACGTAATACTCCTTATCGTCATATTCGTCTGGGCAAGGATTTGCGTTTCTCTTCGCCCACACAGTTCATGGCGCAGCGTAAGAGTACCATAGAAGAGGCATACCCCGGTGATATCATAGGTTTGCCCGATACGGGCAACTTCAAAATCGGTGATACTCTCACCGAAGGCGAGCTGTTGCATTTCAAGGGATTGCCAAGTTTCTCTCCCGAGATGTTCAAATATATAGAGAACGCCGACCCGATGAAGACAAAGCAACTTGCAAAGGGTATCGACCAGCTTATGGGTGAGGGTGTGGCACAGCTCTTTGTCAACCAGCATAACGGACGTAAACTTATCGGTACGGTAGGACAGTTGCAGTTCGAAGTAATCCAGTATCGTCTCGAGAACGAATATAATGCAAAGTGCCGTTGGGAGCCTGTGAATCTATACAAGGCTTGTTGGATAGAAAGTGACGACCCTGCAGAACTTGAGGCATTCAAGAAACGTAAGTATCAGTACATGGCAAAGGATATCGAAGGACGCGACGTGTTCCTGGCTGACAGCAACTATGTGTTGCAGATGGCACAGAACGATTTCAAGTCTATCCGTTTCCATTTTACAAGTGAATTCTAATCCGCTTTTGATATGGGTACTATAGCAGACGAGGCAAAGAAGTGTGTCGATATAATGCGTAAGGGTGGTGTGATTCTTTATCCCACCGATACGGTTTGGGGAATAGGCTGTGATGCGACTAATCCCGAGGCTGTGAAGCGTGTGTATGAAATCAAGAAGCGTGAAGACAGCAAGGCTTTGCTGTTGCTCGTGGACAGTGCCGACCGCTTGGCACGCTATGTGGGTGAAGTGCCGGCAGTGGCATGGGACTTGATTGAACTCACCACAAAACCATTGACAATAATATATGACGGTGCAAGGAATCTTGCTCCGAATCTCATTGCCGAGGATGGCAGTGTCGGTATAAGGGTAACGTCGGAACTCTTCTCAAAGGAGTTGTGCTACCGCTTCCAAAAAGCGGTGGTTTCCACATCTGCCAATGTGAGTGGAGAACCCACTCCAAATAATTTCAGCGAGATTAGCCAGGAGATAATTGATGCAGTGGATTACGTGGTCAATTATAAGCAGTTGGAACTTGGCAAGTCCAAATCTTCGAGCATAATTAAATTGACCAAGAACGGAACTGTTACCATAATAAGGGAATAATGGATAAGGCAAAGGAAACCGGATTGCTCGAGCGTTTCATAATCTGGCGTGAGAAGCATATTTCGCAGAAGCATTTCATTCTTATACTAAGTCTTGTAGTCGGAGTGCTTTCGGCGATGGCTGCTTTTGCCCTTAAGCATCTTATCCATTTCATACAGCATCTTCTTACGGGCGACTTTGATGCACAGACTTTCAACTGGCTCTATCTTGTATATCCGGTCATAGGTATATTTGTTACAGGACTCTTTATACGCAAGGTGGTGCGTGACGACATCAGTCATGGTGTAACCAAGGTGCTTTATGCCATATCGTGCCGTAAGGGAAAAATACGTTCGCACAACACGTGGTCTTCGTTGATAGCCAGTGGTATAACCATCGGCTTCGGTGGTTCTGTGGGAGCGGAGTCGCCTATTGTGATGACCGGTTCTGCCATAGGTTCCAATCTTGGCAGAATGTTCAAGATGGAGAAGAAGGTGATGATGCTTTTGATTGGTTGCGGTGCGGCAGGTGCTGTGTCCGGTATCTTTAAGGCTCCTATTGCAGGTCTTGTATTCACAATAGAGGTGCTGATGATTGACCTTACAATGTCATCGTTGCTACCTTTGTTGATTTCTAGTGTAACGGCCGCCACCCTTTCCTATATCCTTATGGGAACCGAGGCTACATTCGAGTTTCATATGCAGGATGCATTCGACCTTGCACGTCTGCCGTATGTAATACTGCTCGGTGTTGTCTGTGGCTTGATATCGCTATATTTTACGCATGTTACAACAGCCATAGAAAAACAGTTCAAGAAGATTGGCAATCCGTACTACAAACTGGCTATCGGCGGAACTATATTGAGTGTGCTCATTTTCCTCTTTCCTCCGTTGTATGGTGAGGGATATGAGACTATAAACCAGCTCATAAATGGTGATTCACAGAATATAATTCTTGAAAACTCCCTGTTCTACGGTCATGCAAAGTATCTGTTGGTATACATGTTCTTTATCGTTCTGTTCAAGGCTTTTGCTTCAACGGTAACGAACTGTGCCGGAGGTTGTGGCGGTATTTTCGCGCCAAGTCTCTTCTTGGGATGTGTCGCGGGCTATCTGTTTGCGACATTGTGCAATATGACCGGTTGGGGAATCCCTGTTTCCGACAAGAACTTTGCTCTGTTCGGTATGGCGGCACTAATGTCGGGAGTGTTCCATGCGCCTTTGACCGGAGTATTCCTGATTGCCGAACTCACCGGCGGATATTCTCTCTTCCTGCCGCTAATGATAGTATCGGTGTGTTCTTATCTTACCGTAAGGATTTTCGACAGCAATAACATATATGCCATACGACTTGCGCAACGCGGTGAGCTCATAACTCATCACAAGGATCAGGCTGTGCTCACTATTCTGAAGGTTGCCGATGTCATAGAGCGCGACTTCATGAAGATAAGCCCTGATATGGACCTTGGTGCATTGACTTCGGTTGTGGCAAAGACAAGGCGCAACATTTTCCCGGTGGTTGATTCAGCCAACCGTCTGGTCGGTATCCTGTATCTTGATGATATACGTCATATAATGTTCCGTCAGGAGCTATACCACAGGTATAACGTTGCAGTGCTCATGCGTAGTGTTCCTGAAAGATTGAGCGTAGAGGAACCTATGGAGAGCGTGATGCGAAAATTTGAAGAGAGTGGGGCATGGAACCTGCCCGTAGAGGATATAAAAGGTGAGTATATAGGCTTCATATCAAAGTCTGCAATATTCACCGCGTACAGAAAAACTTTGTTGGAATTTACTTCTGATTAATGATGGAAAAACTTAGAATCGTATATTTGGGAACGCCTGATTTCGCAGTGGAACCTTTGCGTCGACTTATTGAAAAGCAGAGAGAGAGTGAGACTTGCGGATATGAAATTGTGGGTGTGGTTACAATGCCCGACAAGATGATAAATAAACGTGGCAACCAGCTGTTGATGAGCCCTGTCAAGCAATATGCCGTATCGCAGGGGCTTCCTGTGCTGCAGCCAGAATCCTTGAAGGATGAGGCTTTTCAGAGTGAACTGCGTGCCATGGGTGCCGATTTGCAGATAGTTGTTGCTTTCCGTATGCTCCCCGAGAGTGTATGGAATATGCCACGTCTTGGAACATTCAATCTGCATGCTTCGTTGTTGCCACAATACCGCGGTGCGGCTCCGATAAACTGGGCTATAATCAATGGAGACAAGGAGACGGGTGTAACAACTTTCTTCCTTAAACACGAAATAGATACGGGCGACGTGATATATCGCGATGTCGTTGCCATTGATGAGAATGACAATGCCGGAACTCTGCACGACAAATTGATGTTGCAGGGTGGAGAGACCGTTGTTCGCACAGTGGAGGCTATTGTAAACGGCAAGGCTGAGGCTGTTGCGCAGGATACAATGTTTGCCGATGAGCAGGAGTTGCGTCCGGCACCGAAAATATTCCGCGATACATGCAGAATAGATTGGAGCAGGGATGTATGTGGCGTATATGATTTTGTGCGCGGTATGTCACCTTATCCTGCCGCGTGGCTTGAACTTGAGGATACCGAAGGCAAGAACGTTGCAGTAAAGGTTTATACCGTTGCAAAGGAGTTTGCCGAGCACGGATATTCTGTAAGTACTTTGCTTACCGACAACAAGTCTTATGCCAAGGTTGCTGTAAAGGGCGGCTATGTGTCGTTGGTAGATGTGCAGCTTGCGGGTAAGAAGCGCATGCCTGTCGCTGACCTGTTGAGAGGCTTCTCTATACAGGGAATGAAGATTGTAAAATAATTACAAATTAATATGTACAAATAAAGCGATGGACTCTCCATCGCTTTTATTTGTATCAGTCATTGAACTTGCTTGATATTATTTCAAGAGAAATAGTGTCGTTCTCACCACCACGGAGACGCGCGCTCTTAATGTCTGTATCGTGTGTAATCTTTACGACATATCCGTTTGAGTCTTCGGTTGTCTTTACCGGTATAAGAACCACTTTGTTCCAATCGGGGTTCTTTGTGGCAATTTCCGGATCTTTGTCAAACTCCTCTTTGCATAGTCTCAACAGATTCGCGATGTTGCTGAACTTATATTGGTTGTCGCTGCTGTTGAAGGTTGTCAAGTATGACGATTCACTGTCGGTCAACTGGTTCTTAAGGAAGAAACGGTGCATTTCGCTCTTTCTTACCATCAGCAATGTCGTGGGAGTCTTGAAATTGCTTGTCGCTTCGTTGTATTTTGTGAATGCGATTTTCGCGGTATTGATTGTAACATCTTCGTTGAACAAGCCTTTCTCATACAAATCTATAACTGGCAATGTTACCTCGGTAAACAGTCCTGCCGGAGTCTTCAGGTATGTATGTGCATTGTTGTTCGCAAGTTCTTCGAGTCCTTTGCTGTCGAATGTGTTGGCTTGCAGAACCTCTTTGCTTGAGTAGAATGGTGCTGAAAGCAACTGGAGTGAATCAAGTTCCCCTGTACTGCTCTTGATGTATCGTTTGAAACCGATGTCAAGACGTGCGCGATAAACCTTGATTACTGTGCCGTCGCCATGTGAACATTTTACATATACTCCTTTGAATATGTTCTTTATGAATGCTTCGGAGTTGGCATAGTATTTTCTGCCGATGCTGTCGCCGTCGGCATCGGTCTCGTAGAATTTGCTTATGAAGTTGTTGCCGATTCTGTTGGGCAGGGGTATTTCTATATGTCTTGTATAATCGCCGTTAAGTATGGTGTCGTGCTTTGTGAAGTCCACGGCATTGAATGTCTTTGTGGTCAAAGGCTCTTTACCTGCCTGGTAGAACTCCTCGGGATTGATGTTCGTGTAATATGGCATACCCTCAACAAGTGTGTTGTCGAGTTCGTAGACCTCGCACTGCATGGCATTCAATGAATCTCCGAAGTATTCATCAAAGTACAGGCGCAGGGTGGTGTATTGTGCGCTGTCGCCAAGAACTTTCTCGGGGAAGATGAAATCCTCGGAACATGCAAACTGTGTTACAAAACCCGAATTGAATATTGTTCCCGATTCCTCGTCGGTGTATTGTCCTAGATATACCTCGTTGCTGTTTGCCAGTATGGAGTCGTTTGCCATAATGGTTCTGCTGGTGGCATTACAGGTATCGGTCCTTGTCTCTATAAGGTCTTTCTCGGGAACAATAGTGCTTCCGATGGTTCCTGTGTTGTCGTCACATCCTGTGGATATCAGCAACAAGGCTATTAATGAAAAAAGACATGATAGGTTTTTCATGTGATTTTATGTAAGGATTTCTAACAGATGTTAATGTAGCTCTTATTAGTCAATAAAGCAACCTCACATAGTGACGTTGCTTTATTTAGGGTATCACTCAAACAGTGAGCTGTAGAATTCGTATGTCTTGTTTCCAACCTCTTCGGTAGCCTGGTTCATGATTGCCTTGCCTTGTGCTTTTGCATATTCAACAAGCTCCGGGGCTATGTTCTCTCCGTTGATTATCACACCGTCGCAGTTTCTGATGGCCAGTTTTGCAAGCTCCATGTATGTTGTCGGGATTTCCATACCTCCCAGATCTTCCATGCCCATGTTCTTGCATAGCATTTTTCTTGCAAACTCCTCGGTGAACGGTTCGTTGTATGTGTCATCAAAGAGTGATATCACAATCTTTGAATCGCGGAACGATGGCTCGTCTTTATACGCGCTTCTGATATATAGAGGAATCAAAGCCGAGAACCAGCCGCAACAATGTATAATCTCGGGACACCAACGCTGTTTCTTTATGGCCTCGATTACGCCGAGATTAAAGAAGATTGTACGCTCGTCGTTGTCGCTGTATTCCTTGCCGTTCTCGTCTGTGGTCATCAGACGGTTGTGGAAATAGTCTTCGTTCTCGATGAAGTATACCTGCATTCTTGCCGACTGCAATGATGCAACCTTTATTATAAGAGGATGGTCGGTATCATCGATGATAAGATTCATACCCGAAAGGCGTATGACTTCATGAAGATTATTACGTCGTGTATTTATGTTTCCCCAAAGTGGAGTGAATGTTCTGATCTCCTTCACCTTGTCCTGGATTGACTGGAGCAATTCCTGACCGGCAGTTCCCATTGGTGATGCGGGAACGAATGGAGTAATTTCCTGTGTAACAAATAAAATCTTTTCTACTTTCATCTTTTTAGTGCAGATATATAGTCATGCGTTGCAAAAATACTAAAAAAATGCCAATCGGGCAAATATTGTATCCCTTTTAAGCTGATTTTAAGGATTTTTGTAACAAAATGCGAACTTTTGAAATAGTCATAAATTTTGGAGGCGGGTATATTTTTTATTTATTTGTTTCGTTTTGTGCTTATTTGTTTGTTACTTTGCATCCCGAAAACGAAAATCTATTGTTTTCGGTTGGAAAATTGTTTGGAAAACAGTCTTTTTTAGAATAAATATTGCTTGAAATGAAGGTTGTTGCTACAAAAGCGGAACTCAAGGAATTGCTTGACGGGTTTCGTAATGAGGGCAAATCAATAGCCCTTGTGCCCACCATGGGTGCTTTGCATCAGGGACATGCCTCTTTGGTGAGACGTGCTGTTGCCGAGAATGACATCACTGTTGTCAGCGTGTTCGTCAATCCAACACAATTCAATGACAAGAACGACTTGAAGAACTATCCACGTACGCTGAAAGCCGACTGTGCCTTGCTGGAACAGGTAGGTGCTGATGTGGTGTTTGCACCAGCTGTGGAGGAAATGTATCCCGAGGAGGATACCCGAACATTCTCTTTTGCACCGCTTGATGCGGTTATGGAAGGCGCTTGCCGTCCCGGACATTTCAATGGTGTTGCACAGATTGTAAGCAAACTTTTCTATGCTGTGGAACCGGATAGGGCTTATTTCGGTGAAAAGGATTTCCAGCAGTTGGCGATTATACGCGAGATGGTGCGTCAGATGGAATTTGCCATAGAGATTGTGGGTTGTCCTATTGTCCGCGAGAACGACGGACTTGCAATGAGCAGTCGCAATACATTGCTTACTGCCGACGAAAGAGAACGCGCATTGACAATTTCGCGCACTCTGTTTGCAAGTCTTGATTTTGCAAAGGACAATTCTCTTGCCGATACCAAAGCTTTTGTTGAAGGTGCCATAAATGATACCCCGGGGCTTGAATTGGAATATTATCAGATTGTCGATGGCAATACACTGCAGGAGATTTCTCAATGGGGTGACAGTGATTATGCAGTGGGTTGCATAGCTCTGTTCTGTGGTAAGATACGTCTGATAGACAATATTGTATATAAGAATAAAAAGTAAGATATGTTGTTGCAGGTTTTGAAATCAAAAATCCATTGCGCCACAGTTACTGAGGCCAATTTACAATATATGGGCAGCATTACCATTGATGAGACTCTGTTGGAGGCATCGGGTATGATTGAGGGTGAAATGGTACACGTTGTAAATAATAGCAATGGTGAACGTATTGTTACATATATAATAAAAGGAGAACGTGATTCGGGAGTCATCTGTCTGAACGGTGCCGCCGCTCATAAGTTCCAGCCCGGTGATGTGGTCATAATCATGGCTTATGCCATAATGACACCCGAGGAGGCTCATTCGTTTACTCCCAAGATCATAATCCCTGATAAGCATAACAGAATCTGATAGATAAAGAAAAAGTTGATGAATCATTCATCAACTTTTTCTTTATCTTCTTTCTTCCACCATCTCCAGCTATTGAAGTCGTGGCGCAGAATTATGCCGGCTCCCTGTGTGGTGAGGTTCGTCTTTGAGAAATATCGGTCGTTGGTCTTGCTGTAGGCGCGCAGGCTTATTGTTCCTTTGCGGTTAAGCAACCATTGGAGTTCAAAGTCGCCGATTACGTTTCGGTTTGCAACCGGGTTCTCGCGGTATCCAAGGTTACCGTTTATAAGCAGTCGGTCGTTCAGCAGTCGTCCTTCGAGCATTCCTTCCACCTCCATGCTGTTCCAGCCTCTTTCACTGGTTGAGAAGTTTCCGGAGATGTTCCAGTTTCCGTTGTCTATAATCTGTCCGAGCATATTGTTCAACTGTCCCGACAGGGTGTTTGAAATAAGCGATTCCACCGCCGTTGTATTCTGTGTATTGGTGGCAAGCGGACTGCTGTAGTCGTATGTGTAGAACTTACCGATACTCAACAGATATATGAACTGCATGTTCTTCTGTTCCTGGGTGCTTGTGGCACTTGCAAGTATCTCCTTCTCCTCTTCGCTGCCTTCGGGCAGTTCAAGATCGAACTTCAATATCGGCGAAGCAAGGGTTCCGGTTATGTCCATAAGGCAGTTCACCTTTACACTCTTTCGGCTTGTGCCTTCTGTTGTCAGCGCACTTAACGAAGCTGATGGTACAAGATACTTGGTCTTCAGGTCGAGTGTAGCGTAAAATGGGTCTCCGTTGAAAAGGAGAGAGCTTCCTTTTGTGATGTTGAACTCTTTGGTGAAGATATCCTGTATTGTAATCTTGTATGTTCCACGGTCGAGGTCCATGTTTCCTTTAAGCGAGAAGCCCTCTTTTTCGTCATATACGGCATTCACGGTTCCTGCTCCATAGAGGTCGATATAGTCGTCGCTCTTGAGATTTGTGTATACCTTTACTTGCAGTCCTTCGTTTGCCTCGACAAGGAAATCCAGGTTCAGGCTGCTTTCTATGTCGCTCTGTGTCACGTTCTGCTCTTCGGCTTTTTTCTCATCAGCCTGTTTCTTGCTGCTGTCGATGAATGTCACGAAACTGTTGTCGCGCGCACCTGAAGCTTCCGAAGAGTTGTATACAATGCGCGAATTGGCTTCGTTGCGTATTTCTGCCTTTATGAACAGACCTTTTTTGCTCGCCTTCAGATTTGCATTGCCTGTTGCGTATATTGTACCGTATAGCGGCAATTCATCAAAGTTGTGTGTATCGTATACGAGCATGTTTTCAACTTTGGCACTCAGGTCGCACTCCCAGTTGCCGAGATTCTTGTGTGTCACTTCTCCGGTAAGCCATCCTTTATTGCCATATCTGTCGGTAACGAAGGCGTTGTTGAACGACAGCTTTCCGCTTGTAAAGTATAGGGAATCGCCATGGAAGGTGTATTTTACTTTGGTGGGGTTTATGCGTGCGCTGCAATTGAGTGCCACCGAGCCCAACAGACCAACCTCTCTCCATTTTCCAAGCAGGGAAACTTTGCCGGTTCCAGTTCCGTCTATGTCGGACAGGAACGATCTTACCATCTTGTTGATGAAGACGGCATTGAGTTCCTTGGCATCTATGTCGAGGTGTATGGTGTCGTTGACCTGCGACAGGAAACCGTCAACCGTTGATATATCCTCTTTGTCGTTGTGTATCTTTGCATTCAGGAATATGGATTTGTCGCTGTTTCTCCATCCTATGTTCAGTCCGGCTTTTCCAAGGTGGCCGTTGTCTATCTTGAAGCTGTCAACGTCGAAATATCCGCTTACATTCGGTTCCGACAGTAATGCTGTCGCCTGTCCGCTACCGGTAGCATTGCCGTTGAATTTCAGGATTCTGAATCTTATAAGATCGAATATCGTCGCTACTTCAAGGTTGTTGGCTCTGATATTGAGGATGTCTTCTTTCTGCTTGCCGATACTTCCGCTCACTCCGACATGTTGTGTGTCGTTGTAAAGATAGAGACCGTTTATGTCTATCTTATTGAGGTTACCTGAAATGGCGGTGCCCGAAATGTACCATATACTGTCGTTGTGTACTATGCTGTCGGGGCTGATGTTCGCCTTTACAAAGAGCAGATTATCCTCGTCTCTGTCCAGAACGGCATCCATATTCAACTCACCTTTAATACACTTCTTTTCTTTGTTGTTGCCCCAGGTGAGTGAATTCTGTATGGTATCGTTGAAGAGTGTGCAGTTGAGGTCGATTCTTAATTTGTCCTCAAGGCTTTCCCGGTTCTTTGGGTTGACGGGCTTTATTATATGTGATTTGATTGTGAGTGCTTCGTCTGTGGCATTTGCATTGAACCCGATGGTGTTATATATGCCTTTCTTTATTTTGACTTCGTTCAGAGTTGTGTTTATTGAGAAGAAGTTCTTGTGGTCGTTGCAAGTGCCGTCTATAACCGAAGGCTGGTTTATATAAATAGGCAGATTCAGTAATTGGCTTATAAAATGGCTCTCTTTTATCTCGCATTTGAAGACGTAGTTGCAGTGGCTTCGGTCTGAGCTGATGTTTGCGAACATTGAGGGCGCGTGTGTACCCAAATGTCTTTTAAGACTGTGGATTATCGATTTGTAGTCGTATTGTCCTATCAGGCTCAGGTTCATGAAGTCGGAATTGACAAGTGTGAATCTTTGCTCGTCGGTACGGTTATCACAGAAATGAAGATTGCGTATGGTGCCTTGTTCTTCTTTGTTGCGGTATGTGAAGTTCTGTAGTTTTACATTCAGCAGGCTTGTCTGCCTGTCCTTATATGAAAACTCACCGTTGAAATTGAATGCGAATGTTTCTTCAATCTCTTTACTCAAACCTATTTCCCTTGGCGAGATTGAATCTACGTCCATTGCCAATACAACACGGTGTTCACCGTCATTGACATAGTCCAGATTGATTTTGGCTGTTATTCCGGGATCTGCTGTGTTGACATTTGCTTTGAGAGTGCTTGCGGTTATGTCGTATTCGCCCGAAAAGTCAATGGGTGAAAATGTGTGTGCGCTGCTTTCCAATTCTGTTATGCAACCATTCAGGCGGATATTCTTTCTGTTCTCATTGAGATATCCGTCGGCTTTTGCATTTAAAGAGCATGTCAGCGGCTCTTTAATTCTTGTGATTCTGCTAATGTTTATGTTTTCGCCATTTGCCTTGATGTCGAAGTAACCGTTGCTGGTGTATGATGCCACAGCCGAAATATCTCCGCTTGCGGTTTCTGCCTTGAATCGGCCTTTAATCTCTTCGCTTGTGATATCCGCTTCGCCGTTCATGCTGAAATCACCCACTTTGTCTGCGATAGCCAGTGTTTTCAGGTCTACGTATGATTGCAATAAGGATATTCCTTTTTTGGTAATGCTGAAATCGTCCAGACGGATGTTTGTTTTTCTATCTCTCTTGTATGGAGAGTCTATTGTTGTGGCGCACTTAAGCGAAAGATTGTTGTCGAGACTTCTCGTCGTGATTTCGGTCTTTGAAGATATGCTGTCGGTGCAGCTGCTTATGCTGAACGAGAAAGCCGGTATTCCGTCCGGTAATTCTGCTATCAAGGGTGCCAAGTCGGCAACAGTGAATCTCTCGCCAAGTATGTTTCCATTCACTTTAAGGCTCTCTGGCTTGCCTTTTTCAAATTTGATGGCTATGGAGTCGGAAGATACATCGCTGCCAGGCAATGTGAATCTGGTACCTGCAAGAATTATATTGCCTTCGGTCGCCTTGAGGCTTGTTTTCAGTTTGTTGAGTCTTATTCCGCTCTTTTCGTATCCTTTGATTGAACGTATTATTACATCGAGTTCTTCGCTTATGAATTTCTTCATAGAGATGTTGCAGTCAATGCTGTCAACGTCGATATGCGAAGGGTCGAACTTGTCGTTGTCGCGTGGAACATCTTGGATGTCGTAACGTACTCTTCCGTCGTATATGAGCATCTGGTTTATGCGCAAGGCAAATTTCTTATCCTCCTTCTGCTCATCTTTCTTGAATTTGTCGATAAGGAACTGTATGTTCAATGGCGAAGATGCCGACATGCGGTTTATTCTTATGTCGGGCGCGGCAACTGTGAGCGTGTTTATCTGTATACGGTTTTTAATCAGTTTGTAAGGCGAAATGTGTGCGGTGGCTTTTTCTGCATAGAGGATGGTGTCGCCAACCTGGTCCCTGAGAAGTATTCCGTTAAGGATTACTTCGTCGAGGTGTATTACCTTGATGCCTTGAATTTCGATGGGGGCTTCCAGAGCGGTTTCAATCTCTCCCGTTATAAACGATGCAAGACGCTTCTGGACAGAGTCGAGCCTTAACGACATTGACAGCAGATATAATGCCGCTACTATCGCCGAAACAATTATCAGTATGTATTTGAACGGTTTGATAAGGCTGTTTGTTTTGTATAGGAATAGACTCTGTTCTTAATTTTTGCGAAGATAGTGATTTTAGCCGATATCATCGACAGTTTTTTCCTGAAAACTGATGCCGTATATATGATTTCGCTTTGAATTTGACAAAAAACACACTATCTTTGTGCTTAATCTTAAGATTAAGGTGTTGTATCTGTTTGCACCCTTGCTTTTATTGGGAATTTGATAAATCTTTAATAAAAATGATAGAAACAATTGTAATACTGTTCATATCGGTGGCTTTCTTCATAAGTGGAAAGATTCGTTCCGATATTGTAGCGTTGTGCGCGCTTGTCGCGCTTATGCTGTTGGGAATTCTCACTCCCGAAGAGGCATTGGCAGGTTTCTCGAGCAATGTAATCATAATGATGGTGGGATTGTTTGTCGTGGGTGGTGCAATCTTCCAGACCGGTCTTGCCAAGATGATAAGTTCAAAGCTTATGAAACTTGCCGGTCAGAGCGAAATCAGACTGTTTGTCCTTGTGATGCTTGTAACATCCTTTATGGGTGCTTTTGTGAGCAATACAGGAACAGTTGCCATTATGATTCCTATTGTGGTGAGTATGGCGATGAGCGTAAAGATGAATCCCGGACGCCTGCTCATGCCACTGGCTTTTGCCAGCAGTATGAGTGGTATGATGACTCTTATCGGTACACCTCCCAACCTTGTGATAAATGAAGAGCTCATCTCGAACGGCCACGAAGGATTGGGCTTTTTTACGTTCCTTCCCGTAGGTCTTATCTGTGCCTTTGTGGGAACTCTGTTGCTTTTGCCTTTGAGCAAGAAATTCCTGTCGAAGCCCGGAGCTTTAAGCGGTGCAAGCGCAAGCAGCGGTAAGTCGCTCAAGACATTGGTCAAGGAGTATGGAATATCAAGCAATCTTTATCGTCTGCAGGTGAATGCCGGTTCTTTGGTGGTGGGTAAAATGATAGGCGAACTGGACATTAGAAAGAACTACAGCCTTAATATCATCGAGGTCCGCCATATTGAGCGTAATCAACGTAATCCATTGGCAAAGAGTATGGTACAGCAGGCGGCTGATTCCGATACGATATTGCGTGCTGATGATATTCTCTACATATCGGGCAGTGAGGCAATTGTAAAGGTCTTTGCCGAAAAGTACAAGCTGGAGATTCTTCCTGAAACCACTTCGGCTTCGGGTGCTCTCGATTTCTATGATATCGGTGTTGCCGAGATTGTTGTGCTGTCGTCATCATCGGTAGTCAACAAGACTATCCGTGAGGTGGAGTTCCGTACCAAGTATAATGTGAGCGTTCTCGGCATCTGCCGCAAGAATAAATATATCCTGCAGGGAATTGTGGAAGAGACCATCCATACAGGCGATGTGCTCCTTGTTCAAGGAACTTGGAACAATATAGCGAATCTTGAGAAAGATAGCTCTGAATGGATTGTTGTGGGTCGTCCTCTCGAAGAGGCTGCAAAGGTAACGCTCGACTACAAGGCTCCTGTTGCGGCTGTGATTATGCTTGCAATGATTGGCGTAATGGTGTTCGATGTCGTTCCTGCGGTAACAGCAGTTATGGTGGCAGGTCTGTTGATGGTGCTTACCGGATGTTTCCGCAATGTGGAGGCCGCATATAAGACAATCAATTGGGAAAGTATAGTGCTTATTGCGGCTATGATGCCAATGTCCGTTGCTTTGCAGAAGACCGGTGTTTCATCATGGATATCAAATGCCCTTGTAGCAAACCTGGGCGGTCATAGTCCGATACTGTTGCTTGCCGGAATCTATTTTACGACATCGTTCATGACAATGTTCATAAGCAATACGGCAACAGCTGTGCTTATGGCTCCTATTGCGATGAGCAGTGCAGTGCAGATTGGTGTAAGCCCCGTTCCTATGCTCTTTGCCGTAACGTTGGGCGCAAGTCTCTGTTTTGCTTCGCCATTCTCTACACCGCCCAATGCTTTGGTTATGACTGCCGGTCAATACAAATTCTCGGATTATATAAAGGTGGGATTGCCTTTGCAGATTATTCTTGGAATTGTCATGATTCTGGTATTGCCGTTGTTGTTTCCTTTTTAAGGATTGAAGTAACAGACTGTTTAAAAATTGTTTCGTGCCTATTGGTGCGGAACAATTTTTTTTGCGGTTTTGATATAACCTTTATAAGAAATTTGAACCGTTGCTAAAAATAGTGTGCCAAAAATTCCTGTTTTCTTGTCTTTATATGTAATTTTGTCAGCAAAATAAATGAGGAGATGGATTTGAAAGAGATACAGGCTGTTAAACAGCAATTCGGAATAATAGGAAACGACCCTGCATTGTTGAGGGCTATAGATACTGCCATTCAGGTGGCTCATACCGATTTGACGGTCCTCGTAACCGGTGAAAGCGGTGTGGGAAAGGAGTTCTTTCCAAAGATAATACATTCAAACAGCATACGTAAACACGGTAAATATATCGCTGTGAACTGTGGCGCAATTCCCGAAGGTACTATCGATTCTGAACTTTTCGGTCATGTCAAGGGTGCTTTTACGGGTGCAGTGAATGAGCGCAAGGGATATTTCAGCGAGGCTGATGGCGGAACCATTTTTCTCGATGAGGTGGCAGAGCTTCCCATGTCGACACAGGCGCGTCTGCTGCGCGTGCTAGAGAATGGTGAATATCTGCGTGTAGGCTCTTCTGATGTGGAAAAGACCGATGTGCGTATAGTGTGTGCAACCAATGTGAATCTCATAGAGGCTATTGCGGAAGGACGTTTCCGCGAGGATCTGTATTATCGTTTGAATACAGTTCCCATTACTGTCCCTCCATTGCGTAAGCGAGGTGAAGATGTGGTGCTACTGTTCATGAAGTTCTGTATGGATTTTGCCGCAAAATACAAGGTACCCAAGGTGCAGTTGGATGCCAATGCGAAGAGTGCTATAATGGGCTATTCGTGGCCGGGAAATATCAGACAGCTTAAGAATATTGCCGAGCAGGTGTCTATTCTTGAACTTAACCGCGATGTTGCCGGTGAAGTTATGGCGCATTATCTGCCAAAGGAACAGAAGAATAATCTTCCTATGTTTGCAGGGCAGGCTGAAAAGAAGTCGTTCGAGAGCGAGAGGGAGATTCTGTATAGCGTGCTGTTCGACATGCGTCGCGATATAACGGAACTGAAGAAACAGTTGGAAAGCCTGCGTGTGGCGCGTCAGGAGCAGGATTCGCATATCTCTTATTATTCCGGGAACCAGTATTCCGATGCCCAGGAGTTGCCTGTGGTACAGCATCAGATGCAGCAACCATATCAGATACCGGTGACTCAGGATCGTTTTGAACCGTCGGTAAGTGTGGTGGAAGAGTATGTCGAAGAGGCAATGTCTCTCGATGATATGGAGAAAAAGGCAATACTGCTCGCGCTTGAACGTAATAAGGGAAAGCGCAGGAATGCAGCCCGAGAGTTGAATATATCGGAACGTACATTGTATAGAAAAATTAAGGAGTATGGCATTGAATAAAAGAGCCGGTTTTGCGTGGGGTGTATCAACCCTGTTGCTGTTGTTTGTGGCAGTTTCATGTACTGTAAGCTATAAGTTTACCGGTGCTTCAATAGATTATACAAAGGTGAAGACAATTTCTATGGCGCAGTTCCAGAATCGTGCGCCTTATCAGTGGGCACCAATGGCAACAATGTTCAACGAGGCTTTGAACGATGTGTTTGTGCAGCAGACCAAGTTGCAGCAGGTTGCCCGGAACGGCGATTTGCATCTCGATGGCGAGATTGTTGCCTATGATCAGTTCAACAAGTCGATTTCGTCTACGGGATACTCGTCTTTGGTTCAGCTGAAACTGACCGTGAATGTGCGTTTTACCAACAATACCAACCACGACGAGGATTTTGAACGAAATTTCAGCGCAACTCGCGATTTTGATGCCACACAGTCGCTCGATTCTGTGCAGGAGGATCTTGTAACACAGATGATAAAGGAGATTGTTGATGCAATATTCAATGCCGCTGTTGCAAATTGGTAAAATGTATGGAGAATCTTGCCTGTTACATATCTCATCCCGAACGTCTGAACAGGGATACACTCTACGAACTGCGCATGATTGTGCGCAAGTATCCCTATTTTGATGTAGCGCGTCTTCTGATGCTGAAGAATCTGTATCTTTTGCACGATATGGAGTTCGGCAAAGAATTGCGTACGGCGGCATTGTATCTGAAGAACCGCTTGCCGCTTTTCAATCTTATATCAGGATATGACGAAGGTGTTGCAGAGGAGGCTTTGCCAAATGACGTAACGGTTGACAGGACCTTGTCGTTGATTGATGCATTTCTTGAAACGTTGCCTGCGGAGAAACTTTCTCTCGAGGCCGAAGGTGCCGCTGCGGTGGATTATGTCTCCACATATCTGAAGGGTAACGATGCTGTGGATAATGATATTCCTGCTTTGCGTGGTCAGGATATCATAGATGAGTTTCTTGCAAACGGTAACGAGCGTATTACTCTGGAGCTTGGTACTGTGGTGGAAGAGACCCATCCGGGTGCAGCAGAGGTTGTGGAAGAAACCGTCTCTGAAAACTCCTTCTTTACCGAAACCCTTGCCAATATTTATGTAAAACAGGGTAAATATGAGAAGGCTCTTGAAATTATTAAGCGATTATGTTTGGAATATCCGAATAAAAATCGTTACTTTGCAGACCAAATAAGATTTTTAGAAAAAATAATAAAATATACAAAAAGAAAATAATATGTATTTGCTTTGTGTTTCACTCATCGTTTTAGTATCAGTACTCATGTGTTTGATTGTTCTTATCCAGAACTCAAAAGGTGGTGGCTTGGCTGCCGGTTTCGCCTCATCTAATCAGATTATGGGTGTCAGAAAAACTACAGATTTCTTGGAAAAGGCAACATGGACTCTTGCAATCCTTATGGTTGTTATAAGTATTCTTGCTGCATATTCTCTTACAAACAAGACAACTTTTGTTCCTCAGACAGAGCAGGTTGAAGAGTATGCCGAGGAGGCAATGCCAGTTGCTCCGGTTGATGCTCCTGTTGCAGAATAATTACTTTTTTATGAAATATTATAAGGCTGTGCCAATTGGCGCAGCCTTTTTGACTTTGTGTAAAGGCATATTTGGAAGTTTGGTTTAAAATACCTATTTTTGAACCTGAATCTTTTTGACTAAATAACTAATAGATATGAAAAACAGATTATTTTCGGTATTGATGCTTGCCCTTTCGTGTATGGCGGCATCGGCGCAGGTGGTGTTGCCTGCAGACGGCAACGTTTATCGTCTTGTTAATGTTGCTAAAGGCAAGGCCGTTACAAATGGTGATAATGCTGCTCACAACACCTATTTGTCAGTGGCTGATGTAAATACTTCTTCCAAAGGACAGGAGTGGTGTTTTGTCTCTTTGTCCAATAAAGAGCCTATATATGCTCTTTATAACATAAATTATGGTCAGGCTGCCGATATGACAAGCAATCCCGGCAGATTGTTGCAATGGGAAGGTACTTGTACCGACAATCAGGCATTTTATGTCAATATTGTGAGTGAAACAGACGGCATAATCCAGCTACTATGCAAAACCGATCGTTCGAAGGTGTTGCAGGTACAAGATAATGGTTCGCTTTCTATGGTATCGAATGCAAGTGGCGAATCTACCCATTTCCGTTTGCAATATATAGAGAACGAAAAGGTAAACTACCTGCCGGTTATCGATCGCTATTTCATTATCCGCGAGAAAAATACGGGATATGCGCTGAATACCCGTGGTAATAATGCGAATAATGGCCGTGTCTATATCGACAATTACGATGAATCAAGCAAGGAGAATTTTATTTGGCAGTTGCGTCGTAATGCTCAGGGTGTTGAGTATTGCCAATTGTATGGCCCTTATTTCAGTAAAGCTATTGATGTGGCACTTGGTGGTGTACAATATCCGCTCTTGTGGGACCCTTCATACAGTAACGCAAACCAGCAGTTGCAGTTTATTCCGATAGCCGGCGAAAAGGGAGTGTATCGCATAAATGCAAAGCAGAACAACACCTGGTATGGACTTAAGGCAAATGGTAATAATTTGAGTCTTGTTCAGGGATATGAGGGCGGTTCGTTGTATGTTCTTGAACAGGTTACTCCCGATGATATTCCTATGCCTAATGTATGGGAGGATGAAACATTCTTTGGTGAAAACAAGGAGAATGGTCATGCTGCTTATATGCCATATTCTTCGTCTGCTGATATGAAAGCCGATGCACGTTATGAGTTGCCATGGTTGGAGCCGGAAAAGGCAAATTATATGTCGTTGAACGGAACATGGAAGCTCAACTGGATGGAGAGTGTCAAGGAACGTCCCGGTAAGAGTGATTTCTGGGGTGATGATGTGGATGTTTCAAAATGGGATGAAATTCAGGTTCCTTCATGCCTTGAGATGAACGGTTATGGCGATCCTTTATATATAAACGTGAACTATCCGTTCAACAACAATCCTCCAATGATTGAGATGAAGGATGGTCTTATCAATTCTGTAGCCTCTTATCGTCGTAATTTCGATATTCCTACCGGTTGGGACGGCAAGAATGTATTCCTGCACTTTGATGGAATCTATGGTGCAGCATTCGTTTGGGTGAACGGTAATTATGTAGGATATACCCAGAGCGGTAATAATGATGCAGAGTTCGACGTTACAAAGTACTTGCGTGCTACAAACAATAATGTATGTGTTCAGGTTATACGTTGGAGCGATGCTTCGTATCTCGAAGGTCAGGATATGTGGCACATGAGCGGTATTCATCGTGATGTATATCTTTTTGCTACTCCAAAGACTTTTGTCCGCGACCATTATATAACATCGGAACTTGCTGCAGGTTATACAAGCGGTAGCATGAATGTGGAACTCTCAATGGATAACCGTGGTGGTGATGCTGTAAGCAAAAAGGTTGAAGTATCACTTATTGCGCCTAACGGAGCAACTGTGGCAGCTAAAGAAATTGCTGTTGATTTCGCCCTTGGTGCGAAATCTGTTGTAAAGAATGTCGCATTTGAAAATCTTACCGATTTGCAGGCTTGGACAGCGGAAACCCCCAATCTCTACACTGTTGTTGTAGCTCAAAAAGATGCTGCCGGCAATGAAGAACATGTATTCTCTACCAAATACGGTTTCCGTCATATTGAAATAAAGAATGGTCTTGTATATATCAATGGCGAAAAGATTATGTTCAAGGGTGCCAACCTACAGGATACACATCCTGTTACAGGTCGTTCAGTAGATGTTGCCACAATGCTCAACGATGTCAAGATGATGAAGCAGGCTAATATGAATACAGTCCGCACAAGCCACTATCCTCGTCAGGCAAAGATGAATGCAATGTTCGACTATTATGGTCTCTATTGTATGGATGAGGCTGATGTTGAGTGTCATTATAGCTGGGAAATGGGTGGTGAGAATGGTGGTGTCACCAATCAGGATAGTTGGAAACCGCAGTTTGTAGACCGCACTGTACGTATGGTTTATCGCGACCGCAACTTCCCGTCTATAATATTCTGGTCGCTTGGTAATGAGAGTAGTGGTGGAAAGAACTTTAAGCATACCTATGCCGCAGTGCGCGCTCTCGATCCACGCCCAATCCATTACGAAGGTGCATCTCGTGCAGGAACTGCGCATAGCGATATCTATTCCGAAATGTATCCAACCTTGAGCGATCTTGATCAGCATGCCAACGGAAAAGCAGATACAAGTTATCCATACTATACAAATTCTAATGGTCAGCCTTATTTCATGTGTGAGTATGCTCATGCTATGGGTAATGCTGTGGGTAACCTTAAAGAGTATTGGGATTTGATGGAAAGCAGCAAATACGGAATCGGCGGTTGTATATGGGACTGGGCAGACCAGTCGATATATGATTCGGAGGATATTAAAAATGGTAATTTTGAGGTTGACGGTATGAATAAATATCGTACCGGTTCCGATTATCCTGGTCCTCATCAGGGTAACTTTGTCAACAATGGTCTTGTTACTGCCGACAGAGCATGGAGTCCTGAACTTACTAACGTGAAGTATGTATATCAGTATGCAAAATTCCTTTCATACGATGCTGTAGCGCGTAAGGTTTCTATCAAGAACGATTACGACTTTATCTCTCTCGATAAATTCTATCTGCAATATTCGGTTCTTATTGACGGTGAGGTTGTGGAAACCGGCAAGGTTAATATGCCTTCGGCAAAGCCGGGTGAAACTGTTGAGGTAAATGTGCCTTATACAACATCTGCAGTCGATAACAAGGAAATGATGCTTAATGTAGAGTTGTGCTATAAGGGTGAGCAGAGTTGGGTAAATGCCGATTATGCTATTGCAACAGAACAATACACTCTTGTTGAACGCGATGGTGCAGCACTTGTTGTAAATGTAGGTGAAACTTTGACACTTGAGAAAACTTCGAATGGTTATACTGTAAAAAGTTCAAAGATGGAGATGCAGTTTGCTACTAATGGCACAATGAAGTCTTGGGTTGTTAACGGCAAGTCTATTGTTGTGGATGGTCCTGAATATGACAACTACCGTTGGGTGGAGAATGATAAACCGACAGAATCTTTGAATTCATATAATGAGAAGAATGGCATTACTTCTAAATCAGCGACATTTACTTTGAGTGAGGATAAGAAAACTGTTGATGTTGTCATCAATGCTACTGGTTGGTACTGTAAATATGTGTTCAAATATACAATAACAGCAGACGGTTCAATGCTTGTGGATGCTTCTTATAGCGTAGTGCCCAAGGATGCTCGTCGTATGGGAATGTTGTTGGTGTTCCCTGAGAACTTTGAACAGGTCGAGTATTATGCATACGGTCCTTATGAGAACTATGTCGATCGTAGAGGTGGTTCAATGCTCGGACGTTATTATACAACCGTAAGCGATATGTTTGAGCCTTATCCAAAGCCACAGAGTATGGGTAACCGTGAGGGGTTGCGCGACTTGTTGCTCTTTGATGCAGAAGAGGGCTACGGTGTCAAGGTTCAGACACGTGGTGATGTTGCATTCTCGTTGTTGCATTACAGCGATGTTCAGCTGAAAAATGCCAACCATACATGGGAATTGCAGAAGGGTAATGTATATGCTCATTTCGATTGCGCTCAAAAGGGTATAGGTAACGGTAGTTGCGGCAATGTGGTTACCTTGGACAAGTATCTTATCCCACAGGGTGCAGAATACAGTTGCTCATTGCTCTTTACTCCTGTGACTGGTATAGAGAGCGGAATAGAGAATGTGGTAAGGGATCTGCTTCGCTTTGATGTTGTTGATGGCGTGCTGGTTTGCGAAGGTGGTTTGGAACTTGGGGCAACAGTTTCCGTATATAACATGGGCGGTGTTCTTGTTTCATCGGCTGTTGCTGTCGAAGGCAGAGCCTGCTTGCCTGTTGCCGGTCAGCCACACGGCTCGTATGTGGTGCTTGTGAAAAACGGCGAGAAACAGAATGTCTATAAAGTGGTTCTTTAGTCCGATTTTTGGCTAAATGATTGATTTTTTGCAAAAAAAAGTTTCAAAAAAGGTTAAAATTAAATATTAAGTAGTATCTTTGCAAAAAATTAGAAATAAAGAGGTTGCCGAAACGCTATAAAGGGAGTAGGTGATATTTTAAACTTATAATATTGTTATGAAGAAATTTTTCTATGTAGCAGTTATGGCTCTTGCTTTGACAGCATGTGGCAACGCTAGCAAGGAGAAGGTTG
>CAJGDP010000022.1 GCA_904502235.1 uncultured Bacteroidaceae bacterium | reverse complement strand
GGAACAACTGCCTTTGCGCCTGTTTCTTTAATATCAACGACTGTCTCGAAAATATTTCTTACGCCGTCCTGTATCATCTGACCCATAGAGTGCAGGTCTGTGGAGAAGATAACGGAAGCGGGGAATATACCCTTGCCGTCCTTACCCTCGCTCTCGCCGTAAAGTTGTTTCCACCACTCTGATGTGAAGTGGAGCTTTGGCTGGTAGTTTACAAGGATTTCAATCTTTTTGCCGTTTGCGTATAGAGCATTACGTGTTGCTGCATACATTGCTGCGATGTTCTCCTCGAATGGAACTTCGGGAGCACAACCTTTCTCCATATCGCAAGCTCCGTTTACAAGAGCCTCGATGTCGAAACCTGCAACAGCGATTGGCAACAAGCCTACAGGGGTAAGAACTGAGAAACGACCACCCACATTGTCGGGGATGATGAAGCTCTTGTAACCCTCCTTGTTTGCAGTGATGCGTGCAGCACCCTTGACTGCATCAGTGATGGCAACGATTACCTTGCTTGCCATCTCCTTACCGCGCTGGTCCTCGCACTGCTTCTTCAAAAGACGGAATGCAAGAGCTGTCTCGGTTGTAGTACCTGACTTTGAGATATTGATTACACCGAACTTCTTGTCCTTAAGGTATTCTGTAAGCTCATATAGATAGTCCTCGCTGATGTTGTGACCAGCGAAGATAACTCGTGGGTTCTTGCTATCGCCGATGAGTGCAGCAAAGTTGTTGCTCAATGCCTCGATAACGGCACGTGCGCCAAGGTAGCTGCCACCGATACCTGCTACTACCACAACTTCGCAGTTCTCGCGCAATGTCTGCGCTGTAGCGTTGATGTCTGCGATGTGCTCCTTTGTTATTGATGATGGAAGGTGCAACCAGCCGAGGAAATCGTTACCGGGGTGTGTACCCTCTTCCAATGCTTTCTGCGCGCTCTTTACCTGTGGCTCAAGAGCAAGAATCTGCTCGCGTGTAACAAAACCTGTTACCTTGTCGATGTTTAGTGATATATTCTTCATTGTTCTGATTTTATTTGAATGAATCTGTCAATAGTTTGATTTCAATTACCGGTGATATACCTTCGTATAGAATGTTATAGACTGCGTCGATGATTGGAGTGTTTATGCGGTAATGCTCGTTGATTTCCTTGATACATTTTGCCGCATAGTAACCTTCGGCAATCATCTCCATCTCTATCTGTGCATTCTTTACGGAATATCCCTTGCCTATCATGCTGCCGAATACACGGTTACGGCTGAAGCGTGAATATCCGGTTACAAGCAGGTCGCCCATATATACCGAGTCGTTGATTGTGCGCTCAATTGGGTGTACCACGCTGAGGAAACGGTTCATCTCAATGGCAGCGTTAGACATGAGTACTGCCTGGAAGTTGTCGCCGTATTTGAGTCCGCTGCATATACCTGCCGCAATGGCGTATATGTTCTTGAGAACTGAACCGTACTCAATACCCACAACGTCGTCGCTTACCGAAGTCTTGATATAGCTGCTGCCAAGCTTCTTGGCGAACTGCTTTGCATGGTCAATGTTTGCACATCCCACAGTAAGATATGACAGACGCTCAAGTGCAACCTCTTCGGCATGACAAGGACCTGCAATTGCTGCAATGTTGTCGTAAGGAACCTTATATACCTTATTGAAATACTCCGAGATGATAAGGTTCTCTTCGGGAACAATTCCCTTTATGGCATTCACAATGAACTTGTCCTCGAGGTCGGCTTTCAGCTTCTTAAGGTGGTTCTTAAGATAGGGCGAAGGTGTTACAAACACCAATATGTCACTCTCTTTCACAACCTTGTTTATGTCCGACGAAAAATTGATTCTATTGGTATCGAATTTTACCGAAGAGAGATAAGCCGGGTTATGACCTAGTCGCTTGAAATCTTCGATACGGTCGTCGCGTCTGATATACCAGTTTATGGTTTCGACATTGTTGAGCAGAATCTTGGCAATAGCCGTTGCCCAACTGCCACCACCCATAATGGCAACCTGTTTATTGGAAAGTTCCATAATTATCTTGTTTTGTTGTTATCCGAGTTTCTCAATCCATGCTGCGACATCGTTTACCGATGGAACGGTGTAACCGAGCTTGAACTTCTTGTTTATACCGCCAATCTCCATCTGTATCTTCTGTGCATTGCCACCCTTAAGGTCGTTTACAAGGTTGTAGCCAGCCTTGTGCAATACAGGAACCCACTCTTCGGGAACGCCAATCACCGCAAATGCAGCCGCATTGTCCTTGGGAACCTTCTTTTCGGGGCGCATCTGTGGGAAGAAAAGAACCTCCTGGATTATTGTCTGACCTGTCATGAGCATAGCAAGACGGTCCATACCGATACCCATACCCGATGTAGGAGGCATACCGTATTCAAGCGCACGTACAAAGTCCTTGTCGATGAACATAGCCTCGTCGTCGCCCTTCTCGCTCAGGCGCAACTGCTCCTGGAAACGCTCTGCCTGGTCAATCGGGTCGTTGAGCTCGCTGTATGCGTTGCAAAGCTCCTTTCCGTTAACCATAAGCTCGAAACGCTCTGTGAGGTCGGGGTTCTCGCGATGACGCTTGCAGAGTGGAGACATCTCAATGGGGTAGTCTGTGATGAAGGTTGGCTGTATGTAGTTGCCCTCGCAGAATTCACCGAAGATTTCATCGATGAGCTTTCCTTTACCCATAGTATCGTCAACCTCGAGTTTAAGCTCCTTGCAGATAGCGAAAATCTCCTCTTCGCTCTTGCCGTTGAGGTCGTAGCCTGTGAACTCCTTGATAGAGTCGAGCATTGTAACGCGACGGAAAGGAGCCTTGAAGCTTATGATGTTCTCGCCAACCTTTACATCGGTTGTTCCGTTTACATCAAGAGCAATCTTCTCGAGCATCTGCTCAGTGAAGCACATCATCCAGTTGTAGTCCTTGTATGCAACATAAATCTCCATACATGTGAACTCGGGGTTGTGTGTGCGGTCCATACCTTCGTTACGGAAGTTCTTTGAGAACTCGTATACACCCTCGAAACCACCCACGATAAGACGCTTCAGATAAAGCTCGTTTGCAATACGCAAGTAGAGAGGAATATCGAGCGCGTTGTGGTGTGTGATGAACGGACGTGCCGCAGCTCCACCGGGGATTGACTGCAATACCGGAGTTTCAACCTCCATGTAGCCACGTGAGTTGAAGAACTCGCGCATAGAGCTGTAAATCTTGTTGCGCTTGATGAAAATCTCCTTGACATCGTCGTTTACCACCAAGTCAACGTAACGCTGACGGTAACGCAATTCGGGGTCTTCGAATCTGTCGTATGCAACACCGTCCTTATACTTTACGATAGGAAGCGGACGGATACTCTTTGAAAGGAATGTGATTTCCTTTGCGTGAACGGTAATCTCACCTGTCTGTGTACGGAATACAAAACCTTTGATTCCCACAAAGTCGCCAATGTCCAGAAGACGCTTGAACAATACATTGTAGGTATCTTTGTTTTCGCCCGGACAGATATCATCGCGTGTGATATATACCTGGATACGTCCCTTTGAGTCCTGAAGCTCGATGAATGATGCCTTACCCATTACACGACGGCTCATCATACGGCCGGCAATGCATACTTCGCGTGGCTCATCCTCGTCCTTGAATTCTGCAAGGATATCTATTGAGAACGCGTTTGTGGGGTATTCTGCTGCGGGGTAGGGCTCTATGCCCATGTTGCGTAGTTCGGCAAGTGCCTCACGACGTACAATCTCCTGTTCGCTAAGTTCTAAAATGTTCATCTTATATGTGTTTTAAATTAATTTTCTTATCAAATGAGTTTCTTGAAGTAATCTACTGTGTATTTCAGACCTTCGTCAAGTTTGATGTTCGGTTGCCAACCGTTGAGTTTTTCGTTGGCAAGCGTTATGTCCGGCTTGCGCTGACGTGGGTCGTCCTGTGGTAACGGCTCAAATACAATCTTTGATTTTGAACCGGTAATCTCTATGACTTTTTCGGCAAGTTCGAGCATGGTGAACTCTCCAGGGTTGCCTATGTTTACAGGTCCTGTGAAATCATTGCCTGTATTCATCATGCGCACCATACCTTCTACAAGGTCGTCCACATATTGGAAACTGCGTGTCTGTTTGCCGTCGCCATAGATTGTGATGTCCTCGCCTTTCAGTGCCTGAACAATAAAGTTCGATACCACACGTCCGTCGTTCATGCTCATGCGCGGACCATAGGTGTTGAATATACGTATGATTTTTATCTTTACATTGTTCTGTCGGTGATAGTCCATGAAGAGAGTCTCGGCGCAACGCTTGCCCTCATCGTAGCACGAACGTATACCTATGGGGTTTACATTGCCCCAATAGCTTTCCACCTGTGGGTGTATGATTGGGTCGCCATATACTTCGCTTGTCGATGCCTGCAGAATCTTTGCTCCCACACGCTTAGCCAGTCCAAGCATGTTCATTGAACCTATTACGCATGTCTGTATTGTCTTTACAGGGTCGTGCTGATAGTGAACAGGCGATGCCGGGCATGCAAGATTGTATATCTCGTCAACTTCGGCAGTGTATGGCTGTGTAATGTCGTGGCGCACAAGCTCGAAGTGGTCGTTGCCTATAAGGTGGCGTATGTTGTCCTTGCTTCCTGTGAAATAGTTGTCAAGGCAGATAACATCGTTGCCATCTTTGAGCAATCTTTCGCAAAGATGCGAACCTATAAAGCCGGCTCCTCCTGTTACAAGTATTCGTTTCATCTTCTTACTCTTCAAAAAATGCTTTTCCGGAACCAATCATGTTTCCGTCAACAAAAATATATGCGCTGTATTCTCCGCCTTTCAGAGTCTCCTCTATATCCCAGTACAATGTGAGGTCGTGACTCTCTCCCGTGTACTCGAAACTGCGGCTTATGGAGAATTCGATATTGCGGTTCTCATATACAAAGGTATTTCCTGTACCTTTGGTAAGTACTTCGCCGTCGGGTTGCATGATTCTTATATATGCTCTCTTTTCACCCGTAGACGCAGTGATGTTCTTTGTAATGGTAAATGCAATCTCAATCTGTTTCGCGCGTTTGATGCTGTTTGTCTCCTTACCGTTCTTTCTTAGCAACGAGAGGCCTACACCTGTGGCGTCCAACTGTGATGCAAGCGTAACTTTCTCGCTCAGAATCTTTTTTTCTTCCGACAGATTGCTGATTTTCTTGGAAGCCTCGTTGTACTTGTTGCGCACAGCCTTGTTCTCCTTCTTGAGCGATTCGTTCTCGCGATTAAGCGAATCAATCTGCATCACATAGTTCTTCAGTACGGCACGCACGGTCTTCAACTCCTTCTTCAAACGTGTTATTTCGCTTGCGCTGGTGGATTTTACATGCTCCAGTTCTTCGAGCAACTGTTGCGTGCGCACCTGTTCCTTTTCGAGTTTTATTCTCAAGGAGTCGTTGTTTATGCGCACCATCAGTTCGTCGTACTGTATCTGAGCCGATGTGAGGTCGTTCAGCATCTCCTCTTTTTCAAGAGCCATAAGCTCCTGAATCTCGATATTGTACGCTTGGCTCTTGCGCAGAGCAATCCATAGGCAACATCCCGTTACAAGGAGTATTGCCATGGCGGCGCTCAGCGCAATTATAGCTATGCGTTTCTTGTCCTTCATTATTTAGACAGTTTCTGTATGCTTTCCTTAAGCATTGCAATCTTCTCCATTGCGTCAGACTGCTTCTTGCGTTCAATAGCAATAATTTTCTCGGGAGCCTTGCTCACAAAGTTGGGGTTACCCAATTTCGCCTCGACGCTCTTGAGGAACTTCTCGTGATATGCAAGTTCCTCCTGCATCTTTGCAATCTCGGCATCCTTGTCGATGAGTGAACCCATGGGGACAGCAAACTCGCTTGTGCCTACACGGAACGAAACCGCAGTGTCGTCGGGAGTAGCAACATTTTCAATTGCTGTAAGGTTCGCCATCTTTGTTATGACGCTTTCCAAACCGGCAACAGGCGATTCACCCACAATCTGCAATGCAAGCGGTTCGCGTGGTGAAAGATTCTTCTGCTGGCGGATTGCGCGGATGTTACCGATAACCTCCTTTGATACGGCAATCTTTGCAAGGAATGCCTCGTCGTATTCAGTGGAAAGTTCCTTAATACTCTGTACCATAAGACTCTCGCCATCCTTGCGTTCCTTGATGCTCTGCCACAATTCCTCGGTGATAAATGGCATGAATGGGTGCAACAGACGCAACAGACTGTCGAAGAAACCAAGTGTAGCCTCGTATGTGGCAGCATCGATAGGTGAACCGTATGCAGGTTTTACCATCTCGAGATACCATGCCGAGAACTCATCCCAGAAGAGAGAGTAAACATTCATCAAAGCCTCGTTCAGACGGTATTTGCCGAACTGGTCTTCGAGCAATGCCGCAGACTTGGCAAGTGTCTCCTTGAAGTATTCTATTGCAAGTCTTGAGCTTTCGGGCTGCTCAATCTCGTTGCTTACATTCCAACCCTTTACAAGACGGAATGCGTTCCATATCTTGTTGCAGAAGTTACGTCCCTGCTCGCAAAGGCTTTCGTCGAAGAGAATGTCGTTGCCTGCAGGTGCCGAAAGCATGATACCCATACGTACACCGTCGGCACCGTAGCGTGCGATAAGATCGAGCGGGTCGGGACTGTTACCGAGCGACTTGCTCATCTTACGTCCGAGCTTGTCGCGTACGATACCTGTGAAATATACATTCTTGAATGGCATCTCGCCCTGGTATTCGTAACCTGCCATAATCATACGTGCCACCCAGAAGAAAATGATATCCGGACCTGTTACAAGGTCGTTTGTGGGGTAGTAGTAGCTAATCTCCTTGTTGCCCGGATCAAGAATACCGTTGAACAATGATATTGGCCACAACCATGAGCTGAACCATGTGTCAAGGGCATCCTCGTCGTGGCGGAGTTCCTCTGCTGTGATATTCTCATAGCCGGGGATTGCCTGTGCAAGTTTCAGAGCCTCTTCGCGTGTCTCTGCCACAACGAACTTCTCCTCTGCGCCCTCTGCTACAGGGAGGAAATATGCAGGAATTCTGTGTCCCCACCATAGCTGGCGGCTGATACACCAGTCCTGAATGTTTGCAAGCCAGTTGTTGTATGTTGTCTTGTATTTAGTGGGGTAGAACTTGAGACGGTCTTCCATTACCGGAGGCAATGCAATGTCAGCAAAGTGCTGCATACGCAAGAACCACTGCATGCAAAGACGTGGCTCAACTGCTGTATCGGCATTGCGCTCGCTGTATCCCACCTTGTTGTCGTAATCCTCAACCTTTTCCAGCAATCCAGCTTCTGCAAGGTCTTTCGCAATCTGTGCACGTACCTCCATGCGGTCCATGCCCACATACATACCTGCTGCCTCGCTTATTGTAGCGTCGGCATTGAAGATATCTATTGTTTCAAGGTTGTGTGTCTTACCGAGCATGTAGTCGTTGGTGTCGTGCGCAGGAGTTACCTTAAGACAACCTGTACCGAACTCAATTTCTACATAACGGTCTTCGATAACAGGAATCACACGGTTTACAAGGGGAACAATTACACTCTTGCCCTTGAGCCATGTATTCTTGGGGTCTTTGGGGTTGATACACATAGCGGTATCTCCCATTATTGTCTCGGGACGTGTAGTTGCAACAACTGCATAACGTCTGCCGTCGGTATCGCGATGCAGAATCTGGTGCTTTACAGTTGGGTCAAAAGCATCGGTAGCTGCAAGTGTTACAGCATCTGCCTCTTCGCCGTCGGTGCATCCGGCAGCCTCATCAACATAATATTTTAGATAGTAGAGTTTGCTCTTTTCCTCTTTGTATATAACCTCCTCGTTGCTGAGAGCAGTCTGAGCTTTGGGATCCCAGTTTACCATGCGCAGGCCACGATAGATGAGTCCTTTGTTGTATAGGTCGCAGAACACCTTAATTACACTCTCGCTGCGAACTTCGTCCATTGTGAACGATGTACGGTCCCAGTCGCACGATGCGCCAAGTTTACGCAACTGCTTAAGGATGATACCGCCGTGCTCGTCGGTCCATTCCCAAGCGTGCTTAAGGAACTCTTCGCGTGTGAGGTCGCTCTTCTTTATTCCCTGCTCTGCAAGTTTCTTTACAACCTTTGCTTCTGTTGCAATTGAGGCATGGTCGGTTCCAGGTACCCAGCATGCGTTTTTGCCGAGCATACGGGCATGGCGTACAAGAATATCCTGAATAGTGTTGTTGAGCATGTGACCCATGTGCAACACACCTGTAACGTTTGGTGGCGGAATCACAATTGTATATGGCTCTCTCTCGTCAGGCTCTGAATGAAAAAGATTGTTCTTCATCCAATATTCATACCACTTCTCTTCAACCTCAGCGGGTATATAAGTGCTTGCTAAACTCATAATAAATGTGCTATTTTATTTTTTATATAATTATTCCAAATTAACCTATCTGCAAAGTTAACTCTTATTATTAAATTATTTATCTTTGTGGCACAAAAAAATAAAAATTATGCATAATAGAGAAGAAATATTGCAGTCGTTCAACCGTTTTTTGGATGTTCTCGACGAATTGCGCGAAAAATGCCCATGGGACAAGAAGCAGACAAACCTTTCGCTTCGTCCCAACACAATAGAGGAGTGCTATGAGTTGTCCGATGCGCTTGTGGCTGATGACACTCCAAATATCTGCAAGGAACTGGGAGATGTGCTGTTGCATGTTGCCTTTTATGCAAAGATTGCAACAGAAAAGGGGCAGTTCGACATGAAGGATGTGTGCGACCGTCTTTGCGACAAGCTTATTTACCGTCATCCCCACGTATTCGGTGATGTCGTTGCCGAAACTGCCGGTGAGGTGTGCAAGAATTGGGAACAGCTCAAAATGACCGAAAAGGATGGCAACAAGAGCATACTCAGCGGAGTGCCCAACTCCATGCCGTCGCTCATAAAGGCATACCGCATGCAGGAGAAGGCTGCGAATGTGGGCTTCGATTGGGAAAAGAAAGAGGATGTGTGGAATAAGGTACGCGAAGAGATTGCCGAGGTGGAGTGTGAAATAAAACGCGGTGATAAAGTGAACTTTGAAAAAGAATTCGGCGATTTGCTTTTCAGCCTTGTGAATGCAGCACGTCTGTACGATATAAACCCCGACAACGCACTGGAACTCACAAATACCAAATTCCGCAACCGCTTCACATACGTTGAACAACGTTCACGTGAACAAGGGCACAGCATCAAGGAACTGTCGCTTGCCCAGATGGATGAACTTTGGGAACAGGCAAAAAGAGATGAACAGTGACTGTTCATCTCTTTTTGCTTCATTATCCGTTCCATATTTCCCACGAGGCGAGTGCCTGCAGGTACCACATTTCGTAACCGCTTTTTGTGGTTGCTCCCTGTGCGGCTCCTTTCTGCAGGAATAGGGTGTTCTCGGGGTTATATACTATGTCGTACAGCAGATGATTCTCGCCAAGTATCCCGTATGGGATGTCGGGGCATTGGTCTATTCCGTGTCCGACCATTCCGAGCGGTGTGCAGTTTACAATAAGCGTGTGGCTCTGCATAATCTCTTCTGTCAGCTGGCTGTATGCAATCCTGTTCTCTCCTGTATTGCGCGAAACGAACAGATACTCTATACCAAGTTCTTTCAGTGCGTATGCTATTGCCTTTGATGCTCCGCCTGTGCCCAATATCAGTGCTTTGCTGTGTTTGCCTCTTACAAGCTCTTCTATTGAGTTCCTGAATCCTATTACGTCGCTGTTATAACCATGCAGCTGTGCCTTGCCGTTGCCATCGCGTGTAACCTTTACTACATTTACTGCGTCAATCTCTTTTGCACCGTCGCTTAATCCTGCCAGATATTCCATTACCTGTTGCTTATAGGGAATTGTTACGTTGAATCCGCATAGCTCGGGGTTCTCCTCCAGAATGCGTGGCAGCTGCTCTATGCTTTCAATCTCAAAGGGGATGTACTCGGCATCTATTCCTTCGTCCTTGAATTTCTTGTTGAAGAATGCCGGTGATGCCGACTGCGCCAAGGGGTATCCTATGATTCCGTATTTTTTCATTTGAGGGGGCGTTAAACAGAAAATGGCGCGGTTGCGCCATTCCTGTTGTTTTATGTTTTTTGTTTATCCAAGATAGTTCTTTACGTTCTCTTCGATGCGGGCATTGATGTTCTCGCACTCTTCCTTTACGAACTTCTCGCCTGTGATGTTCTCGAACAGTTCGATGTAACGGTTGCTGATGCTTTCAACAATCTCGTCGGTCATCTCGGGTACCTGCTGACCTTCCTTGCCCTGGAATCCGTTGTCCATAAGCCATTCGCGTACGAATTCCTTTGAAAGCTGCTTCTGTGGCTCGCCTTTCTCGAATTTCTCTTCGTAGCCTTCGGCATAGAAGTAACGGCTGCTGTCGGGGGTGTGGATTTCGTCCATCAGGTATATTGTGCCGTTGTGCTTTCCGAACTCATATTTTGTGTCTACGAGTATCAGACCGCGCTCTGCCGCCATCTCTGTACCTCTCTTGAAAAGGGCGAGTGTGTATTTCTCGAGCAGTGCATACTCCTCGGGAGTTGCAAGGCCTTTTGCAAGAATCTCTTCTTTTGAGATATCTGCATCGTGCTCACCGATTTCTGCCTTTGTAGTAGGTGTGATGATTGGCTCGGGGAATCTTTCGTTCTCGCGCATTCCTTCGGGGAGCTTTACACCGCAGATTTCACGCACACCGCTCTTGTAGGCACGCCATGCCGAACCACACAGATAGCCGCGTACAATCATCTCAACGGGGAAACCTTCGCACATAACGCCTACGGTAACCATAGGGTCGGGGGTAGCAAGTTTCCAGTTGGGGCAGATGTCGGTTGTTGCATCAAGGAACTTTGCCGCAATCTGGTTCAGCATCTGTCCTTTGAAGGGGATTCCTTTGGGGAGTACTACGTCGAATGCCGAGATGCGGTCGGTTGCTACCATCACCAATCTGTCATCAACTTTGTAAACGTCGCGTACTTTTCCGTGATATACGCTTTTCTGGTTCTCGAATTTGAATTCGGTGTTTGTTAATGCTTTTGCCATTGTTGTATTGTTTTAATCTGTTATTTCTCTTTATTGTTGTTTCGTCTTGCTTCGGCATCCAGCTTTTCCTGTCTCTCGTATGCCTCCACAATGCGTGTTACCAGTTTGTGGCGTACGATGTCCTTCTTGTGCATGGTAACGAAACCTATGCCGGGAACTCCGTTAAGCACCTTCTGTGCATGTAACAGTCCTGAATTGCTGTGCTGTGGAAGGTCAATCTGCGTGAGGTCGCCTGTTATTATCATCTTGGTGTTCATACCCATACGGGTGAGAAACATCTTTATCTGCTGCGGGGTGGTGTTCTGTGCTTCGTCGAGTATTACTATGGCATCGTTCAGAGTGCGTCCGCGCATGAATGCCAATGGTGCAATCTGTATTACGTTGTTGTCCATGTGTTCCTTTAGTTTTGCCATGGGGATCATGTCCTCCAGAGCATCGTACAGAGGCTGCAGATATGGGTCTATCTTGTCGCGCATGTCTCCCGGCAGGAAACCCAGCTTCTCGCCGGCTTCAACGGCAGGACGGCTCAGGATAATCTTTCTGATTTCGCGGTTCTTGAGTGCCTTTACTGCGAGTGCTATGGCTGTGTAGGTCTTTCCTGTTCCGGCAGGACCCACGGCGAACAGCATGTCGTTCTTCTTGAACTCTTCTACTATCTTGCACTGGTTCTCGGTACGGGGATAGATGGGGCGGCCGTTGATGTTATAGACAATTACATTGCTGTCGTTGCCCTTGTCGCCTTTTTTGCCGTTTACCGCGTCGATGATTGCCTCTTCGGTGAGACTGTTGTATTTGTTGCAATACTCTACGAGCAGTTCCACAACCTTGCCGAAACGGTCGAGTTCCTCTTCGTCGCCCATTGCCTTTATCACATTGTCGCGTGCAACTATGCGTAGTTTTGAATGCAGTCTTTTGAGCATTTGCAGGTGGACATTGCCTGCTCCGTAAAAGCCTACAGGGTCAATGCCTTCGAGAGTTATAATCCGTTCAATCATTCTTGTCTTTCGGTTGTGGTGTTATGTGGTTTTATTTATTCTGCGAAGATAAGCAATAATCCTATTATAGCAAAATTTTAAATAAAATTGGAACTGCCTGTTCAAAGGGACAGTTCCAGTTTGTGTTATTCAATTATTATCTCATCGATAAATATCCATGCGGGTTTTCCGACAGCGGGATGCCATGCCGGGATGCTGTGCTCTACAAGTGCTTTGATTTTTACAAAGCGTGTTGTGGTAGGCTCCAGGTCAAATGCGTGGTTGTAGATGATGTTGGGGTCTTCGGCTGTGAGCGACGGATGTTCGCGGTCGAGCAGTACGTTGTAGTTCTCGCCGTCGTCGGAAACGGAAATCTTGATTCCTTTGATGTCGAAAACCCAGTCGCTCTTGTCGACGCTGGTGTCGAATTTCACACACTTTATCTCTGTTGGCTGCTGCAGGTCGATGACGGCTTCAAAGTCGTTCTCGCTGAATCCGAGCCAACGACCTGTGCGATAGTTGGGTGTTCCTTTCAGTCCGTCGACAAGGGTTATAGGTCCGTTGAACGTATAGTTCTTGTGTACGGGCTGAATAAAGGTGATTGGCTTGGCTGTTGCCTTGCTGAAGTGAATCTCTTCGGTGTAGGTCTTTGTCTGATAGCTCTTGCCGAAACCTTTTGCCTTGATGGTGCAAGATTTGTTGAACTCCAAAGGTGCGGTGTAGAGTGGTGATGACTCTGTGGGCTCGCTTCCGTCTAAGGTGTAATGGATGGGGATGTCGCCAAGTGCGCTCATGGTGAGTGTAATCACATTACGCTCGGTGTCGGTGTTGAACTCTGTCTCGATATCAAGAATATGCTTTGCATAATTGTAACCGTACACTTCGTAGAGGTCGAACATGGGGAGCAGACGCTGTTTGAAGTCTTCGTAGTCCTTGCATCCGGGTTCGCACCATTGTACCTCGCAGAGTGCTGCCATACGTGGCAACTCCATGTATTCGACATGGCTGAATGTGGGGACATATTCTGTCCAGAGGTTTGCCTGAACACCGATGATGTGTTTCTGCTGCTCGGGTGTCAACGATTCGTGCATTGGCTCGAAACTGTATACTTTCTCCACAGGTACATAGCCGCCGATTGCCAAAGGTTCGTCGTCGGTGCGTGTTGTCTGGTAATAGTCGAAATAGAGGAAGTTGTTCGGCGACATAATGCAGTCGTGTCCTTGTTTTGCAGCCTCAATTCCACCGTCTATGCCTCGCCATGAATGTACTGTGGCGTTAGGAGCAAGACCGCCTTCGAGAATTTCGTCCCAGCCGATAATCTGACGTCCTTTGCTGTTGAGGAACTTCTCGGCATGTGAAATTACGAAGCTCTGCAGATACATCTCGGCGCTGTGCTTGTGGTCGCCTTTTATTCCGAGTTCCTTTATGCGTGCCTGACATTTCGGGCATTTCTGCCACTGGTCCTTTGGACATTCGTCGCCACCAATGTGTATATATTCCGATGGGAATACGGCAATTACCTCTTCCAATACATCTTCGATGAACTTGAGTGTAGCGTCATTTCCTGCGCAGAGGACATTGTCCGATACGCCCCACATTTTCCACACTTCGTATGGTCCGCCGGTGCAACCGAATTCAGGATATGCCGCAAGTGCAGCCTGCATGTGTCCGGGAAGGTCAATCTCGGGGATGATTGTTATATGGCGTTCTGCTGCATACTTGATAATTTCCTTGCACTCCTCCTGTGTGTAGAGGTATGGACCGTAGTGCTTGCCGTCGTAGTTTCCGCTGTTCTTGCCTATTACGGTCTCGTCGCGCTCTGCGGCAACGGTTGAGAGCTTGGGATATTTCTTGATTTCGATACGCCAGCCCTGGTCGTCAGTGAGATGCCAGTGGAAACGGTTTATGTTGTGCATTGCAAGCATGTCGACGAATCGCTTGATTGAGTCGGTGGTGAAGAAATGACGCGACACGTCGAGGTGTGCACCACGATAGCTGAAACGTGGATAGTCGTTTATCTGAACTGCCGGCATCTCGATGCTGCTTGCCTTGCATACGGGCAGGGATTTACGAAGTGTCTGTATTCCATAGAATACTCCGGCAGGTGTTCTGCCTTTGACTGTTATGCCACCGTTGTCGATGCCGAGATTGTATCCCTCGTCGTTGCCGATGTAGTCGGCTATTGCCAATTTAATGGCATTCTCCGATGTGCTGTTTTCTGTAATCTGCAACTCAAGTGAGGTTGACTCCTTGATGTATGAGGCGAGCAACTCTGCATTGCGTTTCATCTGGTCGCTTCCGTCGTGTGTGATGACGGTCTTGCTGTCAAGGATAAAACTCTCGCCTTCGATTGATGATATCTCTCTTGGAAGAGGTACTACGCGGTAGTCGGCTGTGTAGCTGTTGCTGTTGCATGAAAGCAAACCGCAACAAACGGTAATTGCTGCCAAGAATGTCTTTTTCATAATAGGATTGTTTAAGTTTTTGTTCTTTGTATGCGAAGATAGTGAAAAGGTATGAATAAAAGAAATGTTCCAAAAGTTTTGAGCTTTTGGAACATCGCTTTATCCTGATTAATTCTGGTCTTCGGGTTTGCTTGGGTCGTTGATTACGTTTGTCGGAACAATCTCCAAGTAGTCCTGATTGAACTGTACCCAGTTGTCTCCTCTCTTTTCGTCGGTTGTTACATTCTTGAAACGCAACCAGTGGTCGCCTTTGGTAATCTTGACTGTTGTAACAATCTTACGGAGAGCAAGGTCTGAATCTCTCATGCTGCTGCCCTTGTCATCGAGTACGCAGCTTGCAGGACCCTTCATGTAACCGCGGTTACGCATAGCCTTGTCGTTTTCGCGTGCTTCCTCAGGGTTGGCACTGTCGTCTGCTACCCATGCAATCAGTGGAGATTCTTTCGGTACAAGGTTCATGTCAACAGGAATACCGCATACCTTGCCGTCGTAGTAGAACTGTGTGATGGCACGCAGGTTACTGTAACTGTATCCGAAACGGATTTCGTAGTTGCCCTCGGGTACGTGGGGGATACGGTATTTGAAATCGTATCGGCCGATAGCCAGAAGCTCGTCGCCCTGATAGTTGGGGTAACCACCGGTTCCGGTAGAGTGTGGACGCAAGTATAGGATTACTGTGTTGTTTACAATACCATTTACGACAAGACGGTCGCAATATCCGTCAGGAATGTATGTGGTGCTGTTCTGTCTGCCTGTTGCCTGATCAGCTGTATTGTCTTCCCAACGTACACCGTTGTTTGTCATCTCGGGGAACAGTGATGAAACGTCCCAGCGCATTCTCTCGTTGAGAATGTTACTTGCCATTTCGTCCTCATTGTGGATGAGAATCTTGTCGATAGTGTGCAGAGTACCGTTAAGGGCTTTCTGGTCAAAGTTTTTTACGCCAGAATCCTCGTTTCTCAGGACAACCACGTTTATGTATTTTGCCATTCTGGGGTCCTGTAGTCTGCTACCTTTTTCCTGCGCGTAGTTGATTACAATGTCGCGCTTGAACTCTTCGTTGGTGAAGGGACGTGTAACCTTAATCATTGAGTAGGGCAACATTGTCTCGAAATAGTCGTAGCGGTCGAATGTTGTCGGAAGGTTGGTCTCTGAACTGAAACCACCACCGCTGTTTGTGTAGTTCTCCATGATGAAACCACCGGGACCTCCTGTGTATGAGAGCTGACGGTCTATGATGTGGTAGAGAATGTACTTGTAAAGCGCGTTCTGTGGATTCTTGTAGTCGCCGGTAGCCTCGGTGCCATAGAAATCCTGTGCCAGTCTTTCAAGGTCCTGGATTGTGAGAATCGGCATGTTAAGGTGGTTGTTCTCGGGGTTGGCGAGCAATTCGTCTGTTTCCATGAGGACGGTATAACGCTGACGGCGCTCAACAGGAGGATATGCCTTACCTTCGGCTGAAACATATTTGTTTGACTCGATGTCGATGTCAACGTTATATTTCAACTCGAATATATTTAATAAGGAGTCAAGCCCTGTTTCCATTACGGCTTTACCGAAGAGAGACAACTCTGGGTACTGGAGAATCTGCTCGTGTATCTTCTTTGTAGAGGGGTTGAGGACCTTGTCGATGGTCTGGATTACACCGTTCTCGGTCTCGATATCCAACTCGATGATTTTTGATGTTTTGTCGAGCATGATTGCGCCTGTTTCTGTAGAAATGGAAACAGAACGGCGGTTCATTGTCAGTTTAGGGAAGTCGCCATCCTCGGTATCTGATGTAAGACACTTCAATTCGATGATGTGGTTCTTTGCGATTTCTGTCGCAATGGAGTCTTCGAGCTGTTCAACGTCCATTGATATGATTCCACTTTCGGGCTTTTCGATCATTTCTGCCAAGAAGGCATCCATCGCATCGTTTGTGGGAGCAAAACAGGTGTATGAACCGTATGTAGACAAGGTCTGGAACAGACTGCTCTCTGCTTTCTTGCTGATGTTGGCTTTCTTGAGGACTGTAACGAACTTGCTGTACTTCTCGGGGTGCTTCTCCAAATGGGTGGCAATCAACTCACCTGTCCATGTAAAGCGGCTTTCCTCGGGGATGTCGTCAACGCAGCTCATTGCAAAACAACCTGATATGCAGATAGTTGCATATAGAAATGCTTTCTTGAAAAATTTGGAAGTGGACTTGTTCATATCGTTTTTTCTTTATGTCTTTGTTGCTTAGGGCGACACGTTGCTCTGTCGCCTTTTATAATTTTTTATCAATTATTTCCCAAAGTTATGATTTATACTTCAAACAACAAAGAAAAACTTTTCGTTTTTTTATGATTTTGCAGAAAATCTTTGCCGATTTATTTCATAAATACGAAATAAACCGCCAGAATAAGGAAAATTACGGCTACAAGATGGTTCCACTGAAGCGATTCTCCTTTGAAGCACACCGATACGATTACACCGAATACAAGGCAGGAAATCACCTCCTGGATCACTTTCAGCTGCACTAGAGAGAATGGTCCGCCGTTTATCTCGGAGCCTATTCTGTTGGCTGGGATAAGGAACGAGTATTCTAGCAGGGCGACGCACCAGCTTATAAGGACGATAAGCACTATCGATGTGTTGTGTGATACGATTTTCATCTCCTGCAACTTTAGGTTTCCATACCATGCGAAGGTCATGAACGTGTTGGAGATGATGAGCAGAACGAGTGTTAGGATTGCTTTTGACATTGTTTGATATTTTTATTGTTTTTTGTCTGTTTTGGAGGCAGAAGTGCCGGTTGTACATTGCTCATGGACCCCCATAGATTATAGCGTGCCTCGGGGTTCAGGGTCTCAAGGTGAGCAAGAAGGTCCTTCATGCTTTTGCGGTGAGAATCATTCTCGTACGGGCAGTTCTTCTTGAGTGGTGGAAACTGTTTCTCTTTGGCATACATTTCCACGTCGTTCTCGTTTACAAGGCAGAGCGGACGTATGATTGTTATGGGGAATTTGTCCATTTTCATTACCGGAGCCATTGCGCTGAACGAACCCTGGAATGTCATATTCATCAGCATGGTCTCAATGAAGTCGTCCATGTTGTGCCCGAGCGCAATTTTGTTGCAGCCGATCTCCTGTGCCAATGTGAACAATGCCTTTCTGCGGTTCCATGAGCAGAGGAAACATGGCGACTTGCGTCTGTCGGTACTTGCGTCGAATCCGCTTTCCGATATATGCAGCTTAACTCCGAGATTGTCGCAGAACTCCTTGAGAAACACTGGGTCGATGCTGTATGGAATGTTCGACATCGTTACATGCGCCGCCACAATACTTATCTGCGGCTTGTATATCCTGCAGCGTTCAGCCATCAGCTGCAACATGGTGAGCGAATCCTTTCCGCCGGAGAGGGCTACCAGTATCTTGTCTCCGTCGTCCAGCATGCCGTATTCTTTTGTCGCACGTCCGAACTGTTTCTGAATACGTTTGTAGAGCAACTGTTCCGCTGTTGGCTTGGGCATATCTGATTCTGTTTTTGTTTTGCGCCGCGAAGTTAATCAAAATCGCTTTTTTATTGTCCGTTTTTATAAATTATTGTATCGGATATTGTAAAAAATAGGCACTTGGGCTGTGATTTGATTTTTTTATTGCTATATTCGCAGAATAATAAAGAGTTTTGAAGGTGATGAAATCTGTTTATTGCATATTGGTGATGTTTTTCCTTTTTGCAGGAGGGGTTGTGGCGCAGAACAAGAATACTGCACGCAAGCTTTTTCAGCAGGGTAAATACGCCGAGGCAAAACCCATGTTCAGGCAGCTGCTGAAGAAATATCCACAGAATGCCGAATACAACTATTGGTATGCGGTATGTTGCTATGAGACCAATGACAACATTGATGTTCTTCCTATGCTCGAATATGCCGCATCGCGCAAGATTTCAAATGCTTACCGCTATCTGGGCGACTGTTATGCAGCTCAGCATAATTATCCTTCGGCAATATCATACTACAACACTTTTATTGATGCCACTGCAGATGATGCTTTGCGCGAGAGGTATCGCGAACGCCTCTCTGTGCTCAATCGTCTGAACCGTATGGTTATGAATTGTGCAAAGGTATGTATAGTGGACAGCATTGTTGTTGACAAGGATAAACTGTTTTCGGTCTACAATATAGGTTCCGATGCAGGTGTGGTCTCAACTCAGGCAGAGTTCTTTGCCGATTCGTTGCTCGCTGGCAATATATACTGCTCGGAGCGCGGCATGGATATCTGTTTCTCGGATGCCGATGACAACGGGCTAATGAAACTATATACCAACTCCAAGGTGGGCGAAGAGTGGGGCAGAGCAAAGACTGTATCCGGCTTTGACACAAAGGGTAACGACGATTATCCGTTCATGCTGTCCGATGGTGTAACTCTCTATTTCGCGAGTGATGGCGAAGGTTCAATAGGCGGCTACGACCTCTTTGTTACACGTCTTGACACGGAGAGCGGACGTTTCCTGCGCCCCGACAATCTGGGAATGCCTTTCAATTCCACGGCAAATGACTATATGCTTGCCATAAACGAGGTTGCAGGTCTCGGCTGGTTTGCCACCGACCGCAATCAGCCCGAAGGAAAGGTCTGCGTGTATATGTTCGTGCCGAACGAGGGTACTGTAAAATATGATGAGTCGCTCGGCTTTGAAACTCTTTTCTCCCGTGCGCAGATAAGCTCCATTGCCGACACTCAGGATAATCCCGAAGTGGTCCGCAAGGCAACGCAACAATATGCAATGTTGCTCTATAGTACCGAACTTGCCGCAAACAAAAAGGATTTCCTGTTTGTGGTTGACGACAGTTACGATTACACTCACTTGTCCGATTTCACAAGTGAGGTGGCACGTGAAATGTTCGTGGAATGGAGCAGGCGTAAGATGCTTCAACAGAGCAATGTAGAACTACTTGAGCTGAAACGCGATGAATATGCTTCGGCAACAAAAGCCGAAAAGAATCTGATGCGCGATGCAATCCTTTCTCTTGAAAAGGAGATTGAGGAAGAAGAGGAGAAGCTCACTCTTATGGAATATGAGATCCGCAGGCTCGAACAGGGTGAGTTGTATATGGAAAACCAATAAAAAACAAAAATATATCATGGAATATCTTATAACATCGTTACTTGTGATTTTTGCCACAATATTGTTGGCAGTGGAGGTGATGCTTATACCCGGATTCGGTTTTACAGGACTTTTGGGAGTGGTATCAATGATTGGTGCTATATCCTATGCATTCTATTTTATAGGCAGTGTTGCCGGCTGGATAACCCTTCTTATTGCGTGTGCAATATGTGTGGCTCTCTTCTTGTGGGCTTTGTACGGCAAGTCGCTCGACAAGGTCGCGCTCAAGAAGAATATCGATTCAACCGTAAAGGAGGATGAGATAAACCGCTTTGCCATGGGCGATAAGGGTGTGGCGCGTACACGTCTGGCACTTATAGGCGAGGCGGAGATAAACGGCAACATCGTAGAGGTGAAGTCGGAGTCGGGATTCGTTGACGAGGGCGAGGCTGTAGAGGTTATACGCATCTCGGGTGACACCATTTTTGTAAAGACAATCAAATAATCAACTTAAAATTTTATAGTTATGAACGTTATGTTTATTGGCGGAGTGATAGCGGCAGTAGTCATATTGCTTTCTATCTTTTTCCACTATGTGCCGTTTATGCTTTGGCTGTCGGCAAAAGTTTCGGGAGTGCAGATTTCGTTGATGCAGCTATTCTTGATGCGTATCCGTAATGTTCCGCCTTACAAGATTGTACAGGCTATGATTGAGGCGCACAAGGCTGGTCTCGACAATGTAACACGCGATACACTCGAGGCGCACTATCTTGCCGGAGGTAATGTAGAGAGAGTTGTTCATGCTCTTGTTTCGGCATCAAAGGCAAATATTGAGCTTACATTCCAGATGGCAACAGCCATTGACCTTGCAGGACGCGACGTGTTCGAGGCTGTGCAGATGTCGGTTAACCCCAAGGTGATAGATACACCGCATGTTACAGCTGTGGCAAAGGACGGTATCCAGCTTATAGCCATTGCGCGTGTAACCGTGCGTGCAAACATCAAACGTCTTGTCGGTGGTGCAGGTGAAGACACCGTATTGGCACGTGTAGGCGAGGGTATTGTCTCTTCTATCGGTTCGGCAGAGAGCCACAAGGCAGTGCTCGAGAACCCCGATTCAATCTCAAAGCTCGTGCTCAAGAAAGGCTTGGATGCCGGTACTGCATTCGAGATTCTCTCTATTGATATCGCCGATATCGACATAGGTAAGAACATCGGTGCCGCATTGCAGATCGACCAGGCTAATGCCGACAAGAACATTGCTCAGGCAAAGGCGGAGGAGCGTCGTGCAATGGCTATCGCCCTTGAGCAGGAGAACAAGGCTCGTGCCCAGGAGGCCCGTGCTCATGTTATCGAAGCCGAGGCAGAAGTTCCAAAGGCTATGGCAGAGGCATTCCGCAACGGAAATCTCGGCATCATGGATTATTATCGTATGAAAAATATTCAGGCAGATACAGCCATGCGCGACAACATTGCAAAGGACTAATCTGTTGAATATCTGTACGAATAAAAATCTTTGATTATGAAACGTTATTTTGCCCCTTCCGAGTTGCTCATTGAACCAAACGGTGCCATATATCATCTGGGCGTAAAGCCTGAGCAACTTGCCGACAAGGTCATTCTTGTAGGTGACCCCAACAGAGTACCCAAGGTTGCCGCATTCTTCGATACGCAGGAGTGCGATATCAGTGCGCGTGAGTTCCGCACAATAACCGGAACATATAAAGGCAAGCGCATAAGTGTTGTGGGTACAGGTATAGGTTGCGACAATATAGATATTGTTGTGAACGAACTCGATGCACTCGCGAATATCGACTTTGCCACACGTACCGAAAAGGACAGCTTCCGCCGTTTGGAGTTGGTGCGCATAGGCACATGTGGTGGTTTGCAGGAGTACACACCTATAGGCTCGTTTATCTGCTCGGTAAAGTCGGTGGGCTTCGACGGCCTGCTTAACTTCTATGCCGGACGTAACGATGTGTGCGATCTGGAATTCGAAGAGGCTTTCAAAAAACATCTCGACTGGTCGCCACAGTTGTGTGCTCCCTATACAGTCCCTGCTGACAGGGAACTTGTGGAGCGTATAGCCAAGGACGATATGGTGCGCGGTGTTACGATATCCTGTGGCGGTTTCTTCGGACCACAGGGCAGACAGTTGCGCGTGCCGTTGGCTTTCCCAAGGCAGAACGAACTTGTGGAGACTTTTGAGTTCGAAGGACAGCGCATAACCAACTTCGAGATGGAGAGCTCGGCTCTTGCCGGTCTGGCGGCACTTATGGGACACAAGGCAGTAACAACGTGTCTTGTAATAGCCAACCGTCGTGCCAAGGAGGCGAATATCGATTATAATGCAAAGATGAAAGAACTTATACTGACGGTTCTTGAACGAATTTGATAAAGAAAATCAAGGAGGCTATTACGGTAGCCTCTTTGTTTGGTAAAGACAAAACACAATGAATGAAACAATCTGCGCTTTGGCAACATCACAGGGTGGAGCAATAAGTGTAATAAGAGTATCAGGAGAAAAGGCGATAGAGAGTGTGTCGCGTATATTTAAGCCACGCAAGGGATTGCCTCTGGAACAACGCAGGACACATACGGTAGCTTTTGGCGACATAAGCATCGACGGCAAGGAAGTGCTCGATGAAGTGCTTGTAACCATTATGCGTGCACCGTACAGCTACACCGGTGAAGATAGTGTGGAGATAAGCTGTCATGCATCGCAATATATAACCCAGCAACTTATGCTCGCATTGCTCGATATGGGAGTACGTCAGGCTGCTCCGGGAGAATTCACCATGCGTGCCTTTATGAACGGCAAGATGGACCTCAGCAGCGCAGAGGCTGTGGCAGACCTTATCGCATCAACATCCCGTGCATCGCATCGCCTTGCAATGAACCAGCTTAAGGGCGGATTCAGCAACGAACTCGGCAAACTGCGCGACAAACTGCTGAAACTCACCACGCTCATGGAACTGGAGCTCGACTTCAGCGAAGAGGATGTAGCCTTTGCCGACCGCGAAGAGCTTAGAGAACTCTGCGTAGAGGTGGAGAGTGTAATGACATGTCTTGCCGACTCGTTCAGCATAGGCAATGCAGTAAAGAACGGTGTTCCCGTAGCCATAGTAGGCGAAACCAATGCCGGAAAGAGCACCTTGCTTAATGCTTTGTTGCGCGAAGACAGAGCCATTGTGAGCGATGTACGCGGAACAACCCGCGATACCATAGAGGGTACAATGACAATAAACGGTGTAACGTTCCGCTTTATCGATACCGCCGGAGTGCGCGAGACGCACGATGTGGTGGAACGCATGGGAATAGAGCGTACTTTAGAACAACTGAAGAAATCATCTATCGCACTATGGCTCATCGACCCCTCGGCAGAACCGGAACAGATAGAAGAACTGGCACAGAAACTCCTGCCAATGTGCGAAGAAAAGAAACTTGCCTTGCTTGTAAATAAATGCGATGCAGTGGATTCCGAAACCTTGGCTAAAACAATGGAGTGGTGCAGACTCTTGGTGGAGAAATATTGCAACAGCATAGAGTGGAACAGTGACGATCTTTGGGAAATATCAGCCCGCAAGGGAACAAATATCAACAGACTTGAAGAGTTCCTTGTGCGTAGCGCAGCAATCCCCGACATCAGTGCCGAGGACGTTGTCGTAACCAACGCCCGCCACTACGAAGCACTGAAACGCGCTCTTGAAAACATAAAGGAAGTACAGATTGGGCTTGCTGCCGGCATCCCCGGCGACCTTGTGAGCGAACCCCTCCGCGCCGCCATCCGTAACCTTTCCGAAATTCTTGGCGAATTGACCACCGATGAAGTGCTCGGCAATATCTTCGCCAACTTCTGCATCGGAAAGTAAAATCACTTTATCATGCGACATTATATATTGATATTAATTGGAATATTGTGCTTGCAGTCGTGCGTAGTCACAAAAGGTATCAAATATGGAAATGCATCAGTTGATGATTATACGATATTTGAACAGGACACTGTTTACAAAGGAAGTTTCTCATATAATTTTCACGAGAAACAACTGCGTGTCAATTTGATAGATACTCTCAAGTTTGAAATTTATCGTTCCAAGGTCGACACTCTTCTTAACTTAACACTTCGAGAGACTATGGACTATGTCGATGTGCCTTCTGCAGCGATTGTTATTCAAAACGACACTATCATTTTTGAGCATTATAGTGGTGGCTGGAATCAAGATAGTCAATCATGTATCTTTTCAGTTACAAAAACAATCACGAGTCTGCTATGTGGTGTCGCATTCAAAGATGGTTACATCAAAAGTTTGAGCGACCCTATAACGGATTATATTCCTGAGCTAAAAGATGCAGATCCAATGTTCTCTCAACTAAATATTGAACATTTGCTTGATATGACAGCAGGTCTTAAGTTCAATGAAAATTACAGTTGGAATCCATTTTCCAAAATAGCAAAGCTATATATGGGTAGCAATACTCTTAAAGTGCTAAAAAAACTAGGCTTCGCACACACTCCTGGAGAAAACTATTCATATGATTCAGCCACTACTGCAATATTGGGCATTGTTATCGAGAGGGCAACTGGGAAACCTTATGCACAATACTTATCGGAAAAGATATGGCAACCATTAGGGATGGAGAAATTCGCACTTATTGGACTTGATAGTAAAAAGCACCATACTGCTAAAAGTTTTGCTGGTCTAACTACAAATGTTCGAGATTTGGCAAAAATTGGTAAGCTATTCTTAGAAAATGGCGTTTGCAAAGGAATACAAATTGTAGATTCAGCATTTATCCAACGTTGTTTAAGCACACACATTTCGGGTATAGCAAGCAAATCACAAGGTCGTTATTCCTACTCTTGGTATTGGGGTGTTGAGGATGAAGAGCACGGGAAGCGTAAATACTTCAACACTCTAGAAGAGCTAGAACAATATTATGCAAACCACCCAGAGAAGAGTTCTTATATGATATACAAGAACCTCAAGAATGGATACTATGCCGTACAACATCATGGAGGTTTCTGGGGCTATGGACTCTATGGTCAGGTTCTATATGTGAACCCAAGCAAGAATATGATTGCAGTATATCTTGGAGCCGACAGACTTAAAGATTTTGATATACTCTTTGAGCAACTGAGTACTTATTTGAAGTGAAATTTTAAATATTAGATTATGACATCTAACACAACAACAGAACCCGCCAGCAGTTCTACGGGATGCTGACGGGTTCTGTTGTGTTTTGACTATTTACACAAAATTATGGATAGTGCCAATTTTAGTCATAAATAATTATTGCTGTCCGGAAAAAATCATGAAGCGTTTCAAAAACAACATTTCCCCGGACAGCCGTGAATATCCTTTCAAGAGGGACTTGTAAAGCACGAAAATCAGTGATCATAGACCCTTGCACATGTTTACCGGATAGCAATAATAAACAATATGCAATTGACCAACAGTTTTATGCTAAAGTTTCAGGTTTATAGCACAAACAACTTAAATGCGAGAACTTCGCATTGGTGTAAACCTCCACAACATCTTTATGCTCAACCAAAAACTTCATGCTATAGTCGGGTATCGAGAAATTGGTGGCTTCGCCATTAATCACGTCGAAACCGAACTTTCGGTAGTATTCCAATATCGCAGACTCGGTGAAGGCGTTTACCGTCTGCATGGCATCTACAAAGTTCATATTCTTGGTCAGTTCTGCAACCTGCTTTTCAACCTGCGCAACTACATTCTTACCGTAAGCAGATCCTAACAATTCATCCAACATATTACCAAGTTCTTCTGATACCTGTTTACACAAGGCTGCCATTAACAAGCTCTGAAGCTTTGCACTAGCATTTTTCAGTGCGTCTTGTAGGTCGTAGGTCTGTGGAGGATATTTGCGGATGCATTCCTGCACATAGCGTAACTGATCCTCGTAGGAGGTGGCAGAACACAGGCTCATGTCAATACCATACTCGCGGATGAAGATGTCGAGGTCGCTAGGGTCGCAGTCGGATACATCAGGTTTTTCCACCTTGAGCAATCGTTGGGCATAGGTTTCATTGACTTCATCGCCCTTGTAGTCGCCATTCAGCAGCACATAATACTGGAAGGTGCTGAACAGGTCAACATAGCAGTAGAGGGCTGCGGTACCGTTATCATAGCTAGTAGAGAACAGACGCAGGGTATGAGAGGGATAGCCTTCTTCATAAAAATAGCGGTAGTCCTCATAGAGTACATCAAACATTGATGTGGGTATAAACGGATACATCTTGGTGTTCGTGCAGTCGAAGGTAGCCTTGCCATCCTCGCTTATCGTAAGCACCTCGGTGAGCTGCTCGCGGGGCATACCGCAATGCAGCGCATACTCGGTGGCTATCTTCACAATGCCTTTCTTGAAGTCAACGTTGAAAGTGGCGTTGCCTTTAGAGAAGAAGTAGGCCAAATAGCCCTTGTCGTGAAGGTTAGTCACCTTCTCCACTGAATAGTCAGCAATGTCCTTGCCTTCGGCTTTGAGTTGCGTGGCCAACACGTTGACATACTGATCAATGCGGTGCTTCTCGGCATACACGGTAATCTTTTCACCATCAATCTCGTGGTATGGCTCCACGGGCGTTACCACGCCATTCCTAACATTCACCAAACGACTAGGGTCGTCGAGGTTGCTAGTCGGGCTGTCGAACAGGCTGCCCGGTAGCGTCTTGTACGTATCCTTGCCGTGGTCTGCTGGAATCAGCTGGTCTTTGAGCGCCACCATAAACGGAGCGAATATCTTGCAAAAGGCAGAGTCATCCTTGCTGTAATCGGCACCACAGTCCTTGCAGAGTATCTGACTGGAAATCAGCTTCCCACGTATGCCATTATGGATAATATGCTCTCCGTGGGTCTGACACTGGTCATCCCCAACAGGATTATCCACCAATTCCTTATTGCAAATATAACAACGCATACAAAAATGATAATTCTATTCAAAGAAACAGTCGTTGTCCACATCCACTTTTGCAGACTCAATATGGATGTCACCATCCTGATTTTTATAGTTTGCGACAAAAGTAGAAGTAAACGGCAATTTAATCTTTGTCTCATATCCATCACCTCTACGCATATCCCCATCTGAGCCATATTGCAATCGTACACTCACGAATCCATCAGCCTTCATAGTAATGGTTTCGTCATCTTTATCCAATTGAGTTAAACTTGTAACCAAATATCCAAGAACCTCATGGTGTGTAGCCAAAATATCAATCTCATCATGAGTCTCATAATAGAACTGGCTGACCATTTCTTCATCAATACAGGCATCAACCGCATCTCCGACACGTAATTGTGCTTCATTAATTGTCATGAAGAAACGCAAGGTATCCTCCATGATGTTATAAGAGACATCGGTTACCGTAGTTATATCAACATCGAAGGTTTCAGGTTCAACATGAGTATACTTGCTCAAATCATCAATACTTGTTCTTAGATTCTTACTAACTTCATTAAGATCTATTTTAAGAACGTTCTCCCTGAAATCATCACTCAAGTAACCTTGAATAGCATACTTGATACGCTGTTCACGTGTTATTGCTTTTGGCTTCTTTGGATCATTGGGCTTAAACCAAGGTGCATTAAGAACTTCTGTATCAGGAGCCAAGCGCTTAAGGTAATGGCGTGTTAATTCGCGAGCTGAATAAGCAAAGTTATTCAGACGCAACTTATTCTTACCATCTTCCAGATTCGTCAATGCCGCCTCTAACAAGTCTTTTTCAAAACTTGTCTTCAAATACGGTAATATAGATTGTTTTAATTTATCCATAGTTCAAATACAATATCTATCTAATATTTAATCTCTCTTTCCCTCCATCTTATCTATAAAGGTCTCATAAATCAGCGGATATGCATCGCTTGCATTGAAAGTAACATCTGGACGCAGAAGGGATTGCATGTCGTTGGTAAACTCGCATTTGCTAGATTTTAAACCTACTGTGTTACAAACACTCGCCAACTACCATCCTTCTCACCTCGCTCAACATACTTTTTTTGAATGAGTTGATCGAGTAGTTTTTGGATGGCTGCGATACTGATACCCGTAATCTCTTTCATATCTGCAAGCGTCAAGGACGGATAGGTTTTCATTGCATTGAGAATCTTTGTGTAGTTCGGAGTGCGGAATGCTATTCGTTCTCCATCGTACCACCATACATTCTCATTCTTCTCGCTCACAAACAAGACATCATTGTATACCTCAGTAGCGACCAAATTATTGAAGTATTTCAAGAATGGACGGATATTCTTAATGTCTGCATGAGCGCCATCACTTGGTACGGGGCCAACCTCAAGATCTGCCTGATGTAAGGCCTCCAAATATTCACTCTTCTTGCGGCTACGGACTACAATCATCGGATAATCGTGACGAGTAAGGATAAAGTTCACCATCAATCGAGCTATACGACCATTTCCATCCTCGAAAGGGTGAATGCGGATATAACGATAATGGAATAATGCTGCCAACTCTATAGGGGTAAGTTTACCTTCTTGCTCAG
>CAJGDP010000021.1 GCA_904502235.1 uncultured Bacteroidaceae bacterium | reverse complement strand
TATGGCAATGGCAGGCGGTCAGTTGCCCGAGAACATCAAGGATCCCGATCCAAACGAATACATTCCTCTTGTAGAGAAATGGGATTGTATCAAGCGTTGGGATGCCGCTCCTGAATTGCCAGGTGCAATGCAGTTCGGTAAATATATCACATCAAAGGGTATTCTTGCATCTGTGGCACACACTCAGGCTGAATATGACGACATCCACTCGGCACGCAAGAACGGTTATACACATGCCACACACTTCTACAACGCGATGCCAGGTTTCCACAAACGTCGCGAATACAAGTACGAGGGTACAGTTGAGAGTATCTACCTGCACGAGGATATGACTGTAGAGGTTGTTGCCGACGGTATTCACGTTCCTCCAACAATCTTGCGCCTTATACATCGCATAAAGGGTGTTGAGCGTGCTTGCGTAATCACCGATGCACTTGCTTGTGCTGCCAGCGACAGTACAACCGCATTCGACCCACGTGTAATCATTGAAGACGGTGTCTGCAAACTTGCCGACCGTACAGCTCTTGCCGGCTCAGTAGCAACAATGGACCGTCTTATCCGCACATTGGTACAGAAAGCCGAAATTCCTTTGGAAGATGCAGTACGCATGGCTTCAGAGACACCTGCCAAGATTATGAACGTTTACGACCGAAAGGGTTCATTGCAGAAGGACAAAGATGCAGACTTGATGATTCTCGACGACGATTTGAACATACGCGCAGTATGGGCAATGGGTAACCTTGTCGATGGAACATATACACTCTAATAACAGATATCAGTCTGTTGAGCTCCCTGTTTCACAACATGGGAGCTTTTTTTATTCCCGACATTTGCAAACAAAAACCACCTTTTTCTTGTTATAACGATACACTAATTATATAAATTAAGATTTTTTGTCGATATATAATAGTTAAAAGCAATACAAATAGTTATCTTTGCGAGAACGAATCATTATAACAGCAATGGCTATATGAGATACAACCCATTTCTTGAACCATACAATACTCCATTCAACGCCATACCTTACGACCGCATAACTCTGCAGGATTATGTACCGGCCGTAAAGGAAGCCATTAAAAGAGAAAAGGATGTTATTGAAAGCATATGCAACAATGCAGAGCCTGCAACATTCGAGAATACGATTGTGGCACTCGACCATTCAGGTTTGTTGCTCGGCGAGATTATAGGCGCATTCAACGCTGTCTCTAACGCATGCAGCAACGACGAGATTCTTGCCATTGAGGAAGAGATAGAAGTTCTGTGTACAGCACATCACAACGACATATCACTTAACGAAAAACTGTTTGCCCGCATAAAGGATGTCTACAACAGCGATACATCCATGCTCGACACAGCTCAGAAGCGTCTGCTTGAACAGACATACAACTCGTTCATACGCAACGGAGCAAACCTCACGGGTGAGAACCGCGATGAATACCGCAAACTTACAGAACGCCTGTCGGTGCTGGCAATAAAATTCCAGGAGAACAACATCAAGGATACCGATGCGTTTACTCTGCATGTTACTGACGAAGCAGATATAGAAGGTCTGCCCGAAGACGTTAAGGACGCGGCAGCCAACAATGCAAAAGAAAACGACAAGGAAGGCTGGCTATTTACTCTGCACCGTCCAAGCTATATACCTTTTATAACATTCTGCCGCAACCGCGAACTGCGTCGACAGATGTTTATGGCGTACAGCACCACCTGTTCAAAAGGCAACGAATTCGACAACCGCGAAATTGTTAAAGAGACGGTCAACACAAGATTGAAACTTGCCCGCATGCTCGGATACAACACATACAGCGACTATGTTCTCGCAGAGCGCATGGCTCAGAATACCGATGCTGTATTTTCAATGCTTGGCAAACTAACATGGTCGTATCTGCCTGTAGCAAAAAAAGAGATGCTGGAAATAACGGAACTCGCCAAAGAGTGCGAAGGCGCAGACTTTGAATTCAAGCCTTGGGATTTTGCCTTCTACAGCGAAAAACTTAAAGAGAAGAAATATGCATTGAGCGACGAAATGGTACGCCCATACTTCGAGCTCAATCAGGCAATATACGGCATGTTCTATCTTGCCACACGCCTGTACGGCATCACATTCACACAGAATCACGATATTCCGCTATTCAACCCCGATGCAAAAGTTTGGGAAGTATATGACTACGACGGCAAGTTCCTTGCCCTGCTCTACTGCGACTTCTTTGCACGCAAAGGAAAACATGCCGGAGCATGGATGGATTCCATCAAGCCACAATATAAGGATGCCGATGGCACAGACCATCGCCCGCATGTTACACTGTCGACAAACTACCGCAAGCCATTGCCGGGCAAACCGACATTGCTGAACTTTGACGAAGTCAATACGCTTATGCACGAGTTCGGTCATTGCCTGCACGGTATTCTGTCGGATGTAACATATCCAAGCCAGTGCAGCCCCAACGTGCTATGGGATTTTGTAGAGATGCCATCACAGATAATGGAAAACTTCGCATCGGAAGAGGAGTTGCTCAAACACTTTGCATTCCATCACAAGACAGGCGAAACCATGCCTCAGGAGATGCTTGAGAAAATTAAAGAGATGCGCACCTTCAATGCCGGATACCAATGCATACGTCAGGTTGGATTGGGACTGATAGACCAGGCATGGCATAACATACAGGAGCCATTCGATGGCGATGTCCTTGAATACGAACATTCGGTAACCGCAGCCTTGCGTGTGATGACACCCGAAAAATCAACCGGTATAACGCCACACTTCGGACATATAATGTCAGGAGGATACGCCGCCGGATATTACAGCTACAAATGGGCTGAAATGCTCGATGCCGATGCATTTGAAATGTTCAGGAAGAACGGAGTGCTGAATATGAAAGTGGCACAGTCGTTCCGCGACAACATACTCTCAAAAGGCGACAGCGACCACCCCATGACATTATACCTAAAATTCAGAGGACACAAACCGCAGGTTGAGCCATTGCTCGAACGCGACGGAATAAAAACTATCTGCCCTCACTTATAACACATAAGAATTATGAAAAAACACATCAAGAGATTTGCAGAATCGTTAATACTGCTTACAATTCTTTTAATTTCGGCATCATGCGACAAGAACGATGATATAGACGCGATATTCCGCGAACCAACATGGTATCTTACATTCGTGCAGGATGGCGAGGAGAAATTCATTCCCAAGGAGGGACAGTTTTATAGTGTTGAATTCAGGAACGACAAATTCACAGTCAACATGCCCAATGGAAGCACATTAAAAGGTGAATGGTTCGCCGATGGCGGTGGAAGCCACACCTTCTATTGCAGAAATATTAAAAAAGAGGGTGAAATCTGGAGGGACGACATTGCATCAAAAATGTACGACATTTTTGTCAATTCCGACAGTTACGAAGGCGACACAAACTGGTTGCAGATAAGAACAAAGGACACAAACAGATATATGCAATTCTACAATAAATGATTACTATGGAAAACAAGAATAAACAGTTGGAACTCGACAGACGCTACATGCGCATGGCCGCCATCTGGGCAGAGAATTCATACTGCGTACGCCGTCAGGTGGGTGCGCTTATAGTAAAGGATAAGATGATTATCTCCGACGGATATAACGGTACACCCGTAGGCTTCGAGAACATTTGCGAAAACGAAGACGGTTTCACAAAGCCATACGTTCTGCATGCCGAAGCTAATGCCATTACAAAGATTGCGCGTTCAAACAACAACAGCAACGGAGCCACATTGTATGTAACAACTTCACCTTGCATTGAATGCGCAAAACTCATTATCCAGGCAGGTATAATACGCGTGGTATACGGTGAAGAGTATCACATAATGGACGGTATAGAACTCCTCAAAAGAGCCGGAGTAGAAGTTGTTTATCTTAAAGACAAATAACAATAAAAGGATGAAAGGATATACAGGAGTCATTATGGTCATATGCTTGCTGGGCGGATTCTTCTTAGGTTCGCAAATTTCCGGCAACAGAGACACCATAACAACAGACGCCGCAGACAACAAACTTGACGAAGTGCTCGGCATAATAGGAACAAACTATGTCGACAGCACCGACATCGATTCAATAATTGAAAAATGTCTGCCTAAAATAATATCAGAACTCGACCCGCATAGCGTATACATTCCAAAGAAAGATGTTGAAATAACAAATTCCGACCTGCAAAGCAGTTTCAGTGGTATCGGCATACGATTCACCATACAGGAAGATACAATACACATCAGCGACGTTATACGCGGAGGACCATCGGAAAAAGTGGGAATGCTTGCAGGCGACCGTATAATTAAGGTAAACGACACCCTGTTTGTGGGTAAAGGAGTATGCACGAACGATGCCGCCATGAAGAAGCTCAAAGGTCCAAAAGGCAGCTATGTAAAGGTAAGTGTGGAGAGATATGGTGAGAAGGAACTGCAACACTTCAACATACGTCGCGACGAGATACCCGTAGAAAGCATCGAGGCGGCATATATGATAAACAACAAATGGGGCTACGTGCAGATTGAACGTTTTGCCGAGAACACATTTGCTGAATTCATACACGCGCTTGCCTTGTTTGTAAGCAATAATGCTCAAGGTATAATAATAGACCTCAGAGGCAACGGAGGCGGATACATGGGTATCGCCGTGGAAATGGCAAACCAGTTCCTTGGCAGAGGCGATATGATTGTATATACCGAAGGAGAACATTGCGACAAGATTATAGAACGGGCAAACGGATTCGGAATGTTCCAGGGAACACCACTCGTAATACTTGTCGACGAGACATCGGCATCGGCAAGCGAAATCATTGCAGGAACCATACAGGACAACGACCGTGGAACAATCATAGGCAGACGCACATTCGGTAAAGGACTTGTGCAGCAACCGTTTGAATTCACCGACGGCTCAATGATGCGTCTCACAATAGCACGCTATCACACCCCATCGGGACGATGCATACAAAAGCCATATCAGAAAGGCGAAAAAGAGAAGTATGAAATGGACCTGCTCGAAAGATACAACCGTGGCGAATTCTTTTCACAGGACAGCATACACCAGAACGAAAAACAGACATACAAGACACGTAAAGGCAGAATTGTATATGGAGGCGGTGGAATAATGCCCGACATATTCGTATCGAGCGACACGACCGACCTTACATCATATTCACAGGAAGCATTTACCCGCGGACTCGTATCGCGCTTTGCACTGCAATACAGCAATAACAACCGCCACAGAATGGCGCATTACAAGACATACCAGGAATTGGTAAACCACCTCGACACACAACCCATTCTTGAGAATTTTGTACAGTACGCCGAAAAGAAAGGGCTGAAACGTCGTAACAACCTTATTGCAAAATCAAAGGATGTACTCACCCACTCGCTCTATTCCCACATAATATATCAGATGCAAGGAATGCTCGAGCATGTGAAATACATAAACCTCGATGACCCCACAGTGCTGAAAGCCGTAGAAGTTCTTGAAAAAGGCGAAGCGTTTCCATAATATAAAATCAAAGACAGCTCAAGGCTGTCTTTGATTTTATTAGTTTACATCCCCAATTCCTTTGCCAAGTAAGGGGCTGTATGCCCCACTCCTTTGGTGGCGACCTCTTCGGGAGTACCGGTAGCCATTACTGTTCCACCGTCCCTGCCGCCTTCTGGGCCCATATCAATTATGTAATCCGCCATTTTTATAACATCGAGATTATGCTCTATTATTACCACTGTATTACCTTTATCGACAAGGCGATTGATTACATTCATAAGCACACGTATATCCTCGAAATGCAAGCCTGTCGTAGGCTCATCGAGCAGATAGAGTGTCTTGCCTGTATCGCGTTTTGAAAGTTCTGTGGCTAGCTTTACACGCTGACTCTCACCACCCGAAAGCGTTGTTGATGGCTGTCCCAGTTTTATATATCCAAGACCGACTTCCTGTAACACTTTTATCTTGTTCAATATCACAGGAACGTTTTCAAAGAATTCGACAGCCATGTTTATTGTCATATCGAGAACATCTGCTATAGACTTTCCTTTATAACGTACTTCGAGCGTCTCACGGTTATATCTCTTACCATGGCATACTTCGCAAGGCACCATTACATCGGGAAGGAAGTTCATCTCCAATGTCTTATATCCGCTACCGCCACAGGCTTCGCATCTGCCACCCGTTACGTTGAATGAGAAGCGTCCGGGTTTGTATCCGCGTATCTTTGCTTCGGGCAAATCTACAAAAAGGTTACGGATGTCAGAGAACACACCTGTATATGTAGCCGGATTGGAACGCGGTGTACGTCCCAATGGCGACTGGTCTACATCAACTATCTTGTCGATATGCTCTATGCCTTCAATACTGTCGTATGGCAACGGTTCGCGCAAAGCGCGATAGAAATGCTTTGCAAGAATCGGTTGCAGGGTGTTGTTTATCAGTGATGACTTACCACCACCCGACACTCCTGTTACGCAGATAAGTTTTCCAAGCGGGAACTCTACATCCACATTCTTAAGATTATTTCCTTTTGCTCCGAAAATCTTTATAGACTTACCGTTGCCCTCACGACGTGTTGCCGGGACCTCGATTTTCTCTTCACCGTTCAGGAAACGTGCAGTCATGGTGTTGCCCTTAAGCATCTGCTCCGGGGTGCCTGAAAAAACAATCTCACCACCTTTACGCCCGGCTTTCGGACCCAGGTCTATAACGTAATCGGCTGCCAGCATTATATCACGGTCGTGCTCTACCACAATAACGGTATTACCTATATCGCGCAACGATTTTAAGGAATTGATCAGCCTGTCGTTATCACGCGGATGCAAACCGATACTCGGCTCATCGAGAATATAGAATACATTCACGAGCTGTGAGCCCACCTGTGTTGCAAGACGTATTCTCTGTCCCTCTCCACCCGAGAGCGATGCCGAAGCACGGTTGAGCGACAGATAGCCCAATCCTACATCAAGCAGAAAGCCTATGCGCGACTGAATCTCCTTAACAATCTCAAATGCTATGGAGCGTTGTTTATCAGTGAGGTTGGAATCAAGTTCCTTAAGCCATTCATGCAGCTGCGCCAAATCCATCGAGGCAAGTTCATGGATGTTCTTGCCATTAAGGCGATAGTGCAAAGCCTCCTTGTTCAGACGCGCACCACCACATTCGGGACATGTCTGCATTGCCGAGAACTGTTCAGCCCAACGCAATTCCTTTGCCGAGACTCCGGAATCCTTTTGCATCTGTATATATTTCACAAGACCATCGTAAGTGGCAATGCTGTCGTAGAACATTTCAGATGAGCTGTTCAGTTTCAACGGTACAGGCGAACCATAGAGTATCTCATCGATAGCCTCGTCGGGCAACTCCTCTACCGGTGTCTTAAGGTCGGCATCATATCTTTGAAGCACAGCTTCTATCTGCTGAAATATTGACGAGCGACGATACTTACCAAGCGGAGCAAGTGCACCGTCGTATACCGATAATGTACGGTCGGGAACAACCTTATCCACATCTACACAGCTCACCACGCCCAAGCCCTTACATTTCGGACAGAAGCCCTGCGGAGAATTGAACGAAAAGTTATGAGGATCGGGTTCCTTATATGCCAAACCTGTTACCGGACACATGAGATGCCTACTGTAATGGCGTACATTGCCCGACGGCATCTCCATAATCATGACAAGTCCGCTACCCTGCGTCATTGTGGTGGCAAGACTCTGCTTGAGACGTTGCGTATCTTTGGCATCCACCACCAGTTTGTCCACAACAACTTCAATATCGTGTATCTTGTATCGCTCAAGCATCATACCCGAAGACATCTCGCACATCTCGCCATCGATACGTACATTCAGATATCCCTTGCGCATCATCTGCTCAAAGAGTTCCTTGTAATGTCCTTTACGGCCTTTCACAAGAGGTGCAAGCATATATATACGCTTACCGTCGTATTCCTCGAGCAGAAGTTCGAGTATCTTCTCTTCGGTATACTTTACCATCTTCTCTCCCGAGAGATATGAATATGCATCGGCTGCGCGAGAGAAAAGCAGACGCAGATAATCGTATATTTCGGTGGTTGTACCCACTGTTGAACGCGGATTCTTGTTCGTGGTCTTCTGCTCAATTGATATCACAGGACTCAATCCTGTAATCTTGTCCACATCGGGGCGTTCCAGACCACCAAGGAAATTACGGGCGTAGGTTGAGAATGTCTCAAGATAACGTCGCTGTCCTTCGGCAAAGATTGTATCAAAAGCCAATGAGGACTTACCGCTTCCGCTAAGTCCTGTTATCACAGTAAGTGAGTCATGAGGAATTTCCACATCCACATTCTTGAGGTTATGCACACGCGCACCGAAAACCTCTATTTTTCCCTTTTCAGAATCCACAATCAAAAGTTTTAATTAGCAACCTCCTCGTTATATCCACGCAACAGATTCACATCACGACGGAATTCATACTTTATACCATCGGCACCTTTTGCCTTCACCACAACGTAATAGACTCCCGCCTTTACAGGATTGCCGTTGTATGTTCCATCCCATCCGCAGTTTTCACAGCCCACCTCATCGAGTCCCCAGGAATAGATTTTTTGTCCCCAGCGGTTGAATATCGCAGCGCTGAATTCTATAAGCGATTTTGCATTATAGACATTGAAATAATCGTTAATACCGTCTCCGTTGGGTGAAAAGGCGTTAGGAACCTCCAACGACGATTCAGCGAGAGTTATGGTAAACGGCTCGTATGTCTCTGTACCATACTCCCAATATATTTCACTGTTTGCTGTTGATGTATATGTAATCTTGGGCTGAATTATTGTCGAGCCGCTTGTTGTTATATCAATCTCGACATCGGCATCATAACGTACAAGATATGGTTCAGTTTCACCCTCTTTGGTAAACATCCATGCAACGACAAGCGAAAAGCCCTCAAAGTCATCGGCATTCGCTGATAACCTTACCGTCACCGGTGCTTCTCCCGAAAAATCATCACCCGGAGCAAGTTCAGCCTCCTCGCCTTTTGCGTCAACCACCCAAGCAGTAGGAGCCGGAATATCGGGCATGGTCTGCGAACAGACTGTCATGGCAAGTATGGACAACAGATATGTGAACAAAAATTTTTTCATAAGATATTCTTTCTACAAATAACGTGTTTATACCGGAAATAGTGCATAACACACATTTCCCATGCCAAACAAAGCAAAATTAATAAATAGAGACGACATTTCTATCACTTTTGTAAATATTTGAAAGGAAATACAGAATATTTTCTGAACTGAGTCTCCACCATACAAAGAGTAAAAAATATTTGTGGGCAAGATTTTGTTTAACAATTTTATTGATTTATCTTTACAAGAAATTTTGAAATAGAGACAAGGTACGATGAAAAGTAAAAGTTTTGTATCAATCAACGACCTTTCGCGCGAGAAGATTCTTTCGTTGCTTGAGGTGGCAGAGATGTTCGAAAAGAATCCCAATCACAATGTACTTGCCGGTAAAATTGTAGGTTCGTTGTTTTTCGAGCCATCGACACGTACACGTTTGAGTTTTGAAACAGCGGCAAACCGTTTGGGAGCAAAAGTCATAGGTTTCAGTGATGCCGCAACAAGTTCTGCAACAAAAGGCGAAACACTCAAGGATACCATAATGATGGTGTCAAGTTATGCCGACGCAATAGTCATGCGCCACAAATTGGAGGGAGCTGCACGTTATGCAAGCGAAGTTTCTCCCGTGCCAATAATAAATGCCGGCGATGGTGCCAACCAGCATCCGTCACAGACCATGCTCGACCTCTACTCCATCAAAAAGACACAGGGTACTCTGGAAGGATTGAACATACATCTTGTCGGCGACCTAAAATATGGCAGAACCGTTCACTCGTTGCTTCATGCCATGCGTCATTTCAACCCGACATTCCATTTCATTGCACCTGACGAGTTGCGCATGCCCGAAGAGTACCGCATCTTCTGCAAGGAGAACAACATTCCTTTCACAGAGACAACTGAGTTCAACGAGGATGTAATAGCAAACGCCGACATCATATATATGACACGCGTGCAGCGCGAGCGTTTCAGCGACATCATGGAATACGAGAAGGTAAAGAACTGTTACCGACTTACAAACGCCATGCTTGCCAACACTAAGGAGAACCTACGCATACTCCACCCGCTGCCACGTGTAAACGAGATTGCACAGGATGTTGACGACAATCCAAAGGCTTACTACTTCCAGCAGGCACAGAACGGACTTTACGTAAGAGAGGCCATTATTTGCGACGTACTTGGAATAACCATTTAACAAAGATTGCAACCATGAACGATGATAAAAAAGCAATGCAGGTATCTGCACTTTGCAACGGAACAGTAATAGACCATATACCTGCAGACAAATTGTTTGCAGTTGTTAACTTGCTGAATATCCACGAGATGACACACAATGTAACCATCGGTAACAATCTCGACAGCAAAAAACTCGGCAAGAAGGGCCTTATAAAGATTTCGGACAGATTCTTCACCGACGACGAAATAAACAAGATTTCAATAGTTGCCCCTAATGTGGTGCTGAATACAATCCGCGACTACAAGGTTGTGGAGAAACGCGAAGTGAAGATGCCCGACGAGATAAACAATCTCATCAAATGCAATAATCTGAACTGCATCACCAACAACGAACCGATGGCAACACACTTTGTTGTGGCAAATCACGAAACCCACACATTGAAATGCCGTTATTGCGAAAAGGAAGTGAACATCAACAACGTAAAATTGTTGTAACAGATGAAGATTAACTGGAAACCGGGAACAATGATATACCCGTTGCCGGCAGTATTGATAAGTTGTGGCGACAACCCCGACAATTACAACATGTTTACAGTATCGTGGGTGGGCACAACATGTACAAATCCTGCAATGTGCTATATCTCGGTCCGTCCCGAAAGACACTCCTATCCCATCATAAAGGAGAACGGAGAGTTTGTCATCAATCTCACTACGGCTGAAATGGCGCAAGCCACCGACTGGTGCGGAGTGCGTTCGGGTAAGGATTACAACAAGGCAAAGGAAACCGGCTTGACATACGGACCTTCAAAAGAGGTGAAAGCCCCTATAATAATGGAATCCCCCTTGAGCATCGAGTGTAAAGTAAAACAGATTATCCCGCTTGGTTCTCACGACATGTTCCTTGCCGAGGTGGTAAATGTGCAGGCTGATGATAAATTCCTCAATCCCGAAACGGGAGAATGGAATTTGGGTGAAGCCGATCCGCTAGTATATGCACATGGCAAATATTTCCATACAGGAGACTTTATCGGCAAGTTCGGTTGGAGCGTAAAAAAGAAGTAAGAAAATGAATCTACGTAACCTGATACTGTTCGCAGCAATATTCATTCCCTGTTGCATCAGTGCACAGGGAAAGGAGAAGCAACTGACATTCAATTTTGGAGTAAAGGCAGGCTTTCAAGCCATAGCCTACAACAATCCCGAATTTGAAATAGAAGGTTACGAGTTCGACTGCAACACGCTTCACAGCAACAGGATTGGCTATACTTTTGCACCATTTGCAAGGATCACCATGAACAGGCTGTATGTTCAGACCGAAGGAGTGTTCGGTATAGCAAGGCATTCATTTGATTTCAAGGACACCGAGGAAAGCGACATCAACCCCGTTCACCCCACCCAACCGACTTACAATCTCAGGACAATATGCCTGCAGGTACCCATTGTTGTAGGATACCATATAATCCAACAAGGCAAATACCATATGAGTATCTTCACCGGTCCCAAGACAAAATTTGTATTCACAGCACATAGTAAGCAGGATTTCGTGCATTTCAAATACGCGAATCTCGAAGAAGTGCTTAAAAAAAGATGCTACTACTGGGAAACAGGATTGGGTGTAAGTATAGGAAATGTCTTCTTCGACTTCATCTATGATTGGGGAATTACAAAAGCCTCGGAATATATAATTTCGAGCACCGACAACAGAAAATTCCGTAGCGACAGACGCGACAACATCCTCAGTTTTTCCGTAGGAATGATATTCTAAAATCAAAGGTTTGCATGTGAATGCAAACCTTTGATTTTTACTCCATTGATAGGCTATCAATATGCGAATAACGGGAATTCAGCCATTGTCTCGTTGACTTTGCGACGTACAGCTGCAATTACCTTTTCATCTTCAGGAGCATTCAGGACAGTTTCTATCATTTCTGCAATGAATGGCATCAAATCCTCCTTTACGCCACGTGTGGTGATGGCAGGAGTTCCCAAGCGGATACCCGATGTCTGGAATGCACTGCGTGTATCAAACGGCACCATATTCTTGTTTGCTGTAATATCTGCCTCCACAAGAGCCTTTTCGGCAACTTTACCTGTGAGTTCCGGGTATTTGCCACGCAAATCCACAAGCATTGAGTGATTGTCGGTTCCGCCTGAAACAATTCCGAAGCCTCTATCCATAAGTTCCTTGGCAAGTGTAGCAGCATTTAACTTGACCTGCGCCTGATACTCTTTGAATTCAGGTTGCAATGCCTCACCAAAAGCAACAGCCTTAGCTGCAATCACATGCTCCAACGGACCGCCCTGAATACCTGGGAATACCGCTGAATCGAGCAACTGCGACATCATTTTTACCTCGCCCTTTGGTGTGGTCTTGCCCCATGGATTTGGAAAATCCTTACCCATAAGGATTACACCGCCACGCGGACCACGCAATGTCTTGTGAGTTGTAGAAGTTACGATATGTGCATATTTCACAGGATTGTCAAGCAAACCAGCTGCAATCAGACCTGCAGGATGCGCCATGTCAACCATAAGGATAGCACCCACCTTGTCGGCAATCTCACGCATGCGCTTATAGTCCCATTCGCGTGAATATGCCGAACCTCCACCAATGATGAGTTTTGGTCTTTCGCGCAAAGCAACCTCCTCCATCTGGTCATAATCAACAAGACCAGTCTCTGCACACACATTGTACTCGCAAGGAGTATAAAGAATACCCGATGTGTTTACAGCCGAACCATGCGAAAGGTGTCCGCCGTGTGCAAGATTCAAACCCATGAATTTGTCTCCCGGATTCAACACGGCAAGGAACACTGCGGCATTTGCCTGTGCACCTGAGTGTGGCTGAACATTCACCCACTCCGCATCAAAAAGTTCTTTCAGACGTTCGCGTGCGATATCCTCAACAATATCCACAACCTCACATCCGCCATAATAGCGTTTGCCCGGATAACCCTCGGCATATTTGTTTGTAAGAACAGAACCCATAGCCTGCATAACCTCGTTGCTCACAAAGTTCTCCGATGCAATAAGTTCAATACCCTTTAACTGACGACGGTATTCCGTCTCTATAAGCTGAAAAATATGTCTGTCTCTTTTCATAGTCAATTATTTTGTAATCTTCTGCGAAGATAGCAAAAAACTCCTTTGATGCAAAATCAATATACAACCTTGTTGATAATTCCTGTCAAAGTTGCTATTGCAATGCCATAATTCGTAATGGGTACATTCTGTTCAGCAGCCTGATGCACACGCGCCATAACATGCCGTCTGGTGAACATACATGCCCCGCAATGGATCACAAGGTTGTAAGGAGAAAGGTCTTCGGGGAAGTCGTTTCCCGAAACCACGGTAATTGATAAACCGTCTCCAAACCTGTTTTGTAGCATTCTCGGCAGTTTCACTCGCCCTATATCCTCGTTTTGCGGAATATGCGAACAGGCTTCGGCTATAAGAATCTTCGCATTATTTGGCAAGGACATCAAGGTCTCTGCGCCTTTGCGAAAGACATCAATATCACCCTTATGACGTGCCATAAGCACAGAAAACGATGTCAAACGGCAGTTCTCTGGTTTAAGTTTTTCCACCTGTGCAAATACCTGCGAATCGGTTATTATAAGTGATGGAGCAGTATTTAGCAAAGCAAGCAGAGTTGGCAATTCTTCGGGAGTGCAGCATAGCGGAATTGCATGCTTGTCGAGCAGATTGCGTAATGTCTGTACCTGCGGTTGAATCAGCCTTCCCTTGGGGGCCTGTGCATCCTGTGGCATAACAAGTACAACAATGTCTCCGGATGAAACAAGTCCATATGTTATATCATCAGTATTCCGATTGCTTTGCAATGCAGATGCCATAGCCAAAAGCACCTCCTCTTTACCTTTGTTTGTAACAGAAGAGAAAGCAATAACATCGTTGTTGAGTACCTTTTTCCACTCCTTTACATTATTGACTTCATCGCAACGTCCCAGCACTGCAACAAATGGCACACCACTCTTATCGAACATTGCAATCCACTCTTTTTCAAGTTCACAATCGGTTGGATTGCCATTCAGGATAAGCAATGCCAAGTCGATACGAGAAAGAATCTTTTTGGCAGTTTCCACTCGCATTGCACCAAGTTCACCGACATCGTCATACCCTGCAGTATCTCCTAATACGGCTGCACCAATACCCGGCAACTCGATATTCTTCCAAACGACATCGGTTGTTGTGCCGGCAACATCGGAAACTATCGACACCGCCTGTCCGGCAAGTGTGTTTACAAGCGACGACTTGCCCACATTTCTACGACCGAATATTCCTATATTTACGCGACTGGAACGTGCTGTATCTGACATAAAAAACTGTTTTAAAATCTGAAATCCCTCTCTCCGTCATCAATTCTCTCAATATATTCACCGGCTTTTGCACGGATATTCTCCTTTGGAATATCGGCAAGCAGGCTTTTTATCATAGCTTCGCCTTTGGCACGTGTCTCGGGCGAAGCATAATCCTTAAGATACTCCTTTAAAGTTATAAGCGCATTGGGCAGACAACAGTTCGATATTTGTCCGTTCTTCAGAAGGGTCATAAAGCGGTCGCCCGTGCGTCCTTCACGGTAACACGCCGTGCAGAAGCTCGGTATATGATTCAAATCGAGCAACCAGCCCACCACCTCGTCGAGTGAACGATGGTCGGCAATGTCGAATTGTGCCGAATTATCCTCCTTATTTTCCGGAACGACATATCCGCCCACACTCGTACGCGAACCGCCACTCATTTGAGAAACTCCAAGCCCCAAAAGCCTTTCACGGCTCTTTTCGCTTTCACGGGTAGATATTATCATTCCCGTATAAGGTACTGCAATCCTTATAAGAGCAACAATCTTAAAGAAAATATCATCGGGAACAGCATTCTCAAAATCATTGGTATCCACATCGTCGGCTCTACAAAGACGAGGCACACTTATGGTATGCGGTCCGACACCGTATGTAGCTTCAAGATGTTCGGCATGCATCAGCAACCCCACAAAATCGTAGCGATAAGTCTCCAGTCCGTAAAGTACACCTATTCCCACATCATCTATTCCGCCCTGCATGGCGCGGTCCATAGCCTCGGTATGCCAGGCGTAGTCGCTCTTTGGACCGGTGGGATGCAATGCTTCATATGCAGTTTTGTTGTAAGTCTCCTGAAAAAGAATGTATGTACCAATTCCGGCATCGCGCAAACGTCGGTAGTTCTCCACTGTTGTTGCCGCAATATTCACATTTACCCTGCGGATTGCACCGTTCCTGTGCTTTATCTCATAGATTGTTTTTATGCTTTCAAGAATATATTCTATAGGATTCTTCAACGGATGTTCTCCCGCCTCAATGGCAAGACGCTTGTGCCCCATATCCTGAAGAGCGATAACCTCGGCACGTATCTCATCCTGTGAAAGTTTTTTTCTTCGTATATCCTTGTTCTTTGCATGATACGGACAATATACACAACCGTTCACACAATAGTTCGACAGATAAAGCGGAGCAAACATCACTATACGGTTACCATAAAAACGATGCTTTATCTCGTTCGCGAGCAAGAATATCTGCTCTGTTACATCAGCATCATTACATTCGAGCAGAAGCGCCGCCTCGCGGTGCGAAATACCCTTGAATGCACGTACCTTCTGAAGGATACCATCTATAAGCTCACGATTCTTGCAGTTCTCACGAGCATAGCGCAAAGTATCCTTAATTTCATCATCGCAGATGAATTCGCTTGCAATTGTCGATTTTGGATTGTACATCTCTATATCATATAATCACCACGGCTGTAATCAATGAAACGGTCAATGGCATTGAGCTTTCGTTCAAGCAATTCAAGCTGTTCTGCCGATTCGCTGTCGTGGTACTTCTTGTTATCGTAAATAGTGTAATTCCGTGCAAATGCAGAGGGTGTAATATTGGGCATCACCACATTTGCACCTGCAAGAATTCCGCGTTCTGTTCCATCCTCGCAGAGTGTTGCAAGAGCCGTCGTCGCAGGAATCAATGCTTTTGGAAAGCGCAGACGCGACAACGAAACAAGCAGTAACGCCGTATCCACATCGCCCGGCTTTTCTTTTGCAAAAGGTGTTCCGGTTGCAGGGATAAAAGGACCGATACCAATCATTGCAGGTTTAAGCATGTCAAGATACATCAAATCCGCAACAAGTTCATCAACTCCCTGTCCCGGTAAACCGATCATCATACCACTACCCGTCTGAAAACCTAGTTGTTTCAGCACATGTAAACAATGTTTGCGGTTTTCTGCACTCATGGCAGACGGATGCAACAACGAATAGTGCTTCTCACAAGCCGTTTCATGACGCAAAAGATAGCGGTCCACACCGGCAGAACGCAACATGGCAAATCCTGCATCGGAACGTTCGCCCACAGACAAAGTAACAGCCTTTGACGGATATTCCGCTTTTATGGCTTTAACAACGTCGGCAAGCCATTCATCAGTCTGCATCACATCCTCTCCGCCCTGAAGTACAAACGTATTGAAGCCAAGCGAAGCCGCCTTGGCACAACACTCCAATATCTGCTCTTTGCTAAGCCTGTATCGTACAGCATCCTTGTTTGCCGCACGTAATCCGCAATAGAGACAATTATTCCTGCAACAGGAACTTATCTCTATCAGTGCACGCACATACACGCCTTTGCCGAAATTATCTTCCGTAACTTTGCGTGCCATTGCAGCCAGCCAGTCTCGTTCATCCTTGCCTACCGACAATAGAGAACGCCACACTTGTTCAGGAACAGATTCTGCTCCCGAAAGACATGAAACAAGCTCGCGCAAACCATTTTCCATTATTTTCGTTCCCAAATGAAACATTATTGCAAAAATAGTTGATTTTGACGTTTTTTATCTATCTTTGAAAATAAAATTTAACTGACCACCATGTTTATACGTTATAAACTCCTTACCAAAATGGTGTCGATGTGGAAGCATAACGAGCTACACGAAAAAATCGACAGCATGCCATACGAGATGTATCCACGCAACCAAAAGCCCAAGGGACGTTGTTGCATACATAAAGAACGCGCAGTAATCAAATACAAATCAATGGCAATGCTCGGCTTCACCATGCAGGACGAAGTCAACGAAATGGACCGTCTGAGCATCTATGTAAAACGGATGTACAAGCGCAAAGGAGTCTCCATGCAGGACGGAGTCGTATTGCATGTTATGGACGAAGCCTGTTCGTCGTGCGTAAAGAGCAACTACGAAGTATCGAACCTTTGTCGCGGTTGCGTGGCACGTCCATGCTACACAAGCTGCCCCAAAGGAGCAATCTATTACGACAAGGACGACAAGGCACACATCGACCACGACAAATGTATAAGTTGCGGTAAATGCCATCAGGTATGCCCTTACCATGCAATCATATACATGCCAGTCCCATGCGAAGAAGCATGCCCGGTAAAAGCCATTTCAAAAGACGAATACGGAGTTGAACATATCGACCCTGCAAAATGCATCTATTGCGGTAAATGCCTTAATGCATGCCCCTTCGGAGCAATCTTCGACAAGTGCGAGGTATTCGATGTTCTGAAGGATATACGCAAGGAAGAAAAAGTGATAGCGATGGTGGCTCCCGCAGTTCTAGCCCAATTCGGCAAGCCTATAGAGCAGGTATATGGAGCATTAAAAGCCATAGGTTTCAGTGATGTCATGGAAGTGGCGTACGGAGCCGAAGAGACCATCCGTCGCGAAGCCGAAGAACTGAAAGAAAGAATTGAGGAAGGAGAACCCTTCATGACAACAAGCTGTTGTCCCGCATATGTAAACCTTGCCAAGAAACATATCCCCGAGATTGTAAAATATGTTTCAACCACAAGGTCGCCAATGCACTACACGGCAAACTACACAAAGGAAAAATTCGGAAAAGAGTGCAAGACTGTATTCATTGCACCCTGCGCATCAAAGAAAGCCGAAGGAGCCGCCGACGAGAATGTAGATTATGTATGGACCTTCCGCGAACTCAATTCCGTAATTCAAGGATTGGGAATCGACATAGACAGCACCATGCCCTACACTCCAACAGAACATGCATCTCGCGATGCACATAACTTTGCAAAGACAGCAGGTGTCTTCACTGCCGTAAAGAACCATATAGGCGACGCAGAACTCGAAGGCGTTGTAATAGCCGACCTGCACAAGAAGAACATAGCCATGTTGCGTGCATATGCCAAGACAGGCAAATGCCCCGGCAAGCTTGTTGAAGTGATGTCGTGCCCCGGCGGTTGCATCACCGGTCCATGTGCCTGCAGCGAAGGAAACGAAGCAACACGCCGTTTCGATACCGAAGTAAAGAGAAGGTAAAATCACAAACAGGACAATGCCAAACAACTATTTCAGATTCAAACAATTCACAATAGTTCAGGACGGTTGCGCCATGAAGGTGGGAACCGACGGCTGCTTGCTCGGAGGATGGTTCGAGTGTTCAGACAGCAAGCACATCCTTGACATCGGTTGTGGCAGCGGACTGATATCCATTATGGCGGCACAGCGTTGCAACGCTCAAGTCACCGGCATTGAAATAGATAGGGATGCGAGCATTCAAGCCACAGAGAATGTAAAGAATTCTCCATGGACAGAACGTATAGAAATAGTCAACAGCGACTTCCTGGAATACAGTTCCGACAAGAAGTTCGATACCATTGTCTGCAACCCGCCCTACTTTGTAAACAGCCTCAAATGCGACAAGCAATCACGCACTCTTGCACGTCATAGCGACAGCCTCAGCAGCAACAGTTTTTTTGCGAAGTGTGCCGAAGTCTCTACCCCTGCAGTTACAGTTTCAATAATCATTCCGTGCGACATTGCGGAAGAATGGGTTTCATCGGGAACAGAAAACGGTTTTTACGTCAAACGTATTACACACATTAAAACCACACCTACAAAAATGCCCAAGAGAGCATTGATAGAATTTGTACGCGATAAAGACGTTTGCCCCATTGAGAGCACCCTTGTCTTTGAAAACGGACGAGGGGAATACAGCGAAGAAACAAAAGATATTTTGCGCGATTTTTACCTGAAGATTCCTTAAAATCTCCTTTTACCGCACAAGTTGTGTTTTTTCATAAAAGGATGTATCACATACACGCCAAAAAGAGCGGCAAGAATCACCCCCACCGTATTGAACACAAAATCTGCGAACTCGCCACCACGATAATCGGTGAGATAAGCCTGACCGAATTCCACTGCACCGCTGAAAAGTATTGGTGCAACGAATATCCACAGAAGCACCTTTTTGAAGTTCACCTTGCAGTGTGTAAAAAAGTACTCGAACCACAGGACCGAGCAGAATCCTCCATACATGACAAGATGGACAAACTTGTCAAGATGTTTTACCATACTTAAAGAAACAGTCGGTGGCTTGAAGAACGACAGATAGACAATTACTGCCAGCACCACAAGCGACAGAGGATATTTCTTTAGAACTTTATAGATTCCCTTAAACATAAAAGACATTTTCATTGATATAACCGTCATTGAGGCAAAAAGTTCCTTTTGTATCACCTCAATTTGAACAAAGGAAATTCCGGCAACTGCACATTTCCAGTTATTGCGTCAAAAAACTGCCTGTGCAACGGAATAATATCACACGTGCCGTCCCAACCGGGAGCGGCAAGAACATTCAAGCCATCCGGAACAACCTCTATATTCAGCTCGGCATCCATCACTGCCGGTTCACCATCGTAATGCACCGGAGCTTCCTTTTTACGTTTTATGGTAAGTTTACGCGCATTCAGAGTTGTCATGTGCGGATTCCTGTCGAGCATATTGGCAAAAAGTTGCGCCACGACAAACGGTACTTCCACCGTTGTGAACGGTTCAAGTATCGAGATGCTCAGCAAACCGTCGCGCATCGAAGCGAAAGGCGTAATATAGGCATTGTTTCCATATTGCGAAGCGTTTCCGCACGCAATTATAAAAGCCTTGTAACTCTTTTTTACAGAATCCACCACCACCTCATAAACCTCGGGTTCATATTTCACCCAATCAACAAGAGTCTTCTGTACATAGGTAGCCAGTCCACGGGTATTTCCGTTTGCAAAATCAATGCTGACAAGTGCATCAAAACCCACACCGCAAGCACAAAAGAAAGGAGAGCCGTTCAGTTTTCCATAATCTATGGATACAGTTTCAGCCTTATTGATAAAACGGATTGACTTACGCACATCAACAGGAATTCCAATATGCCTTGCAAATCCGTTACCCGACCCGCAGGGGATAACGCCAAGCGCAGTTTTGGTATGCACCAAAGCACGTGCGACCTCGTTCACAGTTCCATCACCACCGACGGCTACAACCACATCGAATCCGTCGTTTACCGCAGATGCGGCAATTTCCGTGGCATGTCCGGCATATGCAGTGTACTCCACAAACAGCTCGTACCTGTTACGGTCGATATATTTCTCAACCATAGCAGGAACATTCTTCTTGCTCTGAACACCGGATTTCGGATTGATTATAAACAATATTTTCTCTTTATCAGGCACCTGGACAAACTCTGTAATTGCCTGCAAAATTAACCATATTTGGCGAAAACAGGAAACAGGAACAAGCAATTTCATCAAGGATAATCCCAAATTATCTATTTATAACATAAATTATATTAATTAAATATTTATAACACGAAAAAATTTCAACAACTCGGCGGAAATAAGTATCTTTGCATGATATATGAATTCAAAGGAAATACAATAATGGACAACAATAAAGAGAAGGAAACATTTATGGAGGACGACAATTTCAACGAGAACAGAATCTCGATGATAGCCGATTTTGACGAAAGCGACGGACAAAGCACCCGCTATACAGCAATAGAAGAAGAATTGCCTATATTGCCATTGCGCAACATGCTGTTATTCCCCGGCACAGTACTCCCTGTATCTGTAGGAAGGGAATCATCTCTCCGACTCATCAAAGCCATGGAGAAGAAAAAAGGCTGCATGGGTGTCTTCTGCCAGATAGACCCATCTACCGAAAAGCCTGTAATGCACGAACTTCACAGCGTTGGTACAGTAGCCAAAATCATACGTGTCTTTGACATGCCCGACAAGACCACAACTGTGATTCTTCAAGGTTATCAGAGAATTATCCTTAAGGGTATCAAGCGTCTCAACCCTTACCACATCGGCAATGTGGAAGATGCATCAGAGACCGACCAACCCATGAACGAGGAGTACAGAGGATTGATACACAGTTGCAAGAACGCAGCCAAGGAACTGTTCAAGCACTACGAGCCACAGCCCGATGTCGCATTTGCAATAGACAACATAACCGACAACGTCGCATTGGTGAATTTCCTCTGCGCCAACGTAAAGTTGCCTCACAAGGATAAAGTTGCTCTGCTTATGGACTGCTCAATCAAGGAGAGAGCATTCCACCTGATGACAATTCTCGACCGCGAACTGCAGTTGGAAGAGCTGAACGAAAAAATAAGAAAAAAGACACACCAGGAGCTCGACCAGCAACAGCGCGAATATTATCTGCAGCAGAAACTCAAGAACATACAGGAAGAACTCGGAGGCAATGTCCAGGACCAGGATGCAAAGGAACTCCGCGACAAAGCCGACCTCAAGAAATGGTCGCGCGAAACAGCAGAAATCTTCAACCGCGAACTTAACAAGCTGAGCCGCATAAACCCACAGTCGCCCGACTACCATGTCCAGCTCAACTACCTGCAGATGTTCGTAGGTCTTCCATGGGGCGAATGCACCGAGGATAATCTCGACATGAACAATGCCCGCAAGGTTTTAGACCGCGACCATTACGGACTCGAAAAGGTAAAGGAGAGAATCCTTGAACATCTTGCAGTAATCAAGATGCGTGGCGACCTGAAATCGCCAATCATCTGCCTTTATGGCCCTCCGGGAGTTGGTAAGACCTCGCTCGGCAAGTCAATCGCAGACGCGCTCAAGCGCAAATACGTACGTATGTCGCTTGGTGGTATTCACGACGAATCGGAAATCAGAGGACACCGCAAGACATACATCGGCGCAATGAGCGGACGCATTCTCAAGAACCTTGCAAAGGCAGGAACCGACAACCCCGTATTCATTCTCGACGAGATTGACAAGGTGGGACAAAGCTCCGCACACGGCGACCCGTCATCGGCATTGCTCGAAGTGCTCGACCCCGAGCAGAACAGCACCTTCCACGACAATTTCCTTGACGTAGACTACGACTTGTCGAAAGTAATGTTCATTGCCACAGCAAACAACCTTGCAAACATTCCCGGTCCATTGCTCGACCGTATGGAACTCATAGAGGTCAGCGGATACCTCACCGAAGAGAAGATTGAGATTGCCAAACGCCACCTTGTACCCAAGGAGAAGAAGGCAAACGGTATAGACAAGGAAAAGGTGACAATAAACAAAGCCGCAATAGAAACCATAATCGAGAACTACACACGCGAGTCGGGTGTAAGAACACTCGAGAAGAAGATTGGCAAGATATTCCGTCGTCTGGCATGCAAGATAGCAACCGAAGGAAGCCTGCAGATATCAACCGTAAAACCGTCCGATCTCACAGAACTTCTGGGAGTGAAGGAATACTCACGCGACAAATATCAAGGCAACGACTATGCCGGTGTGGTAACAGGTTTGGCATGGACAGCAGTCGGTGGCGAGATACTCTTCGTTGAAACAAGTCTCAGCCGTGGCAAAGGCGATAAACTTACCTTGACAGGCAACCTGGGCGATGTAATGAAAGAATCGGCAATGCTTGCACTCGAATACATAAAGTCGCATGCATCAGAGCTGAACATCCCATACGAGATTTTCGACAAGTGGAACATCCACCTGCACGTACCCGAGGGTGCAATCCCCAAGGACGGTCCTTCGGCTGGTATCACCATGGCAACAGCACTCGTATCGGCACTCACACAGCGTAAGGTAAAAGAGAATCTCGCAATGACAGGCGAGATAACCCTTCGTGGCAAAGTACTTCCCGTCGGCGGAATCAAGGAGAAGATACTTGCCGCAAAGCGCGCCGGAATAAAAGAAATAATCATCTGCCACGAGAACAAGCGCAATATCGAAGCAATCCCCGAGGTTTATATCAAGGGACTCACCTTCCACTACGTAAACGATATCAAGGAGGTTATAGACATTGCATTGCTCAGCGAGAAAGTAAACAACCCTGTCAATTTAACTGTATAAACAATGGAATTCAAGTTATTACATACCGACAGCGGCAGCAAGGCGCGCGCAGGCGTGTTGAGCACCGATCATGGCGATATACAGACACCTATATTCATGCCGGTAGGAACCGTAGGCTCAGTAAAGGGTGTACAGATTCCACACCTTAAAGACGACATAAAGGCACAGATAATACTTGGCAACACATATCATCTTTATCTGCGTCCCGGACTCGACGTTCTCGAAGGAGCAGGCGGACTTCACAAATTCAACATGTGGGACAAACCCATACTTACCGACAGCGGAGGCTTTCAGGTATTCTCGTTGAAGGACATAAGAAAGATGAACGAAGAAGGTGTTGAATTCCGCTCACACATCGACGGTTCAAAGCACTTCTTCTCGCCCGAGAGAGTCATGGATATAGAGCGCAGCATAGGTGCAGACATCATAATGGCATTTGATGAATGTACCCCCGGAACAGCCGACTACGACTACGCAAAAAAATCCATGGAACGAACACACCGCTGGCTCGACAGATGTATAAACCGTCTGGCGGAGACAGAGCCCAAGTATGGTTACGAACAGCAGCTCTTCCCCATTGTACAGGGTTGCGTGTATCCCGACCTTCGTCGTCGTTCAGCCGAATACATAGCATCAAAAGGAGCTGCCGGAAATGCAATCGGTGGACTTGCTGTCGGCGAACCGGCAGAAAAGATGTACGAGATGATTGAAGTCGTAAACGAGATTCTGCCCACCGACAAGCCACGTTACCTGATGGGTGTAGGAACACCGGCAAACATTCTCGAAGCCATCGAGCGCGGTGTCGATATGTTCGACTGCGTTATGCCCACACGCAACGGACGCAACGCAATGCTCTTCACAAAGCACGGCATAATGAATATGCGCAACGAAAAATGGAAGTACGACTTCTCACCCATCGAAGAAGACGGAGCATCGTTTGTCGACACACTCTACAGCAAGGCATATCTGCGTCATCTTTTCGTTGCACAGGAACTGCTGGCTCTGGAAATAGCATCCATACACAACCTTGCATTCTATGTATGGCTCACACAGGAAGCACGCAAGCACATTCTTTTGGACGACTATGCACAGTGGAAACGCAACATGCTGCAGGAAGTTACCCGTCGACTATAACACCCTGAATATACGCCGAACAACCAACAACAAGAACACGAAAAACAGTTGCAATGAAGTGGCTTGACTATTTAAAGTTAAAAAAGATTGACAAATACATAATAAAGAAATTCCTGGGAACATACTTCTTTTCCCTGGCACTTATCATAATCATTATCATTGTATTCGACTACAACGAGAAGATAGATAAGTTCGTGAACTCCAATGCCACCACGCACGAGATTATCTTTGATTATTTTGTCAACATTGCCCCATACTATGCAAACACGTTCAGTGCCCTGTTCGTATTCATTTCGGTGATATATTTCACATCAAAGCTGGCAGAGAATTCCGAAGTGATAGCAATGCTAGCTGCAGGCATAAGCTTCAGAAGACTTATAAAGCCATATCTGATAGCAGCCGGACTTATATCTATAATGACATATGGACTGAGTGCATATATCATTCCCAACGGCAATGCCAAAAGACTCGCTTTTGAACAACGGCACAGCAATGCCAAGAAAGTTGAATCGGGCAGCAACGTACAGCTCAAGATCGACGACAACACCATAGCATTCATCGAACGCTACGAGAGTCGCAACAACACCGGATGGCGTTTCATGCTCGACAGATTCGAGGAGAAGAAACTTGTCTCACACATGGAAGCTGCCACCATAACCTACAACCCCGACAAGCCACACACATGGACAGCACGCCGCTGGCTCATAAGAGAACTCAAAGACGACAAGGAAGAGATACGCGAGAGCCGTAAAGAACCGCTCGACACCATCCTACCCTTTGAGCCTGCCGACTTCCTTATATCCGAAGGCGAAGAAGAGACCATGACAAGCCCCGAACTGAGCCTGTATATCGACAAACAGCAGGCACGCGGCATGGCAAACATACGACCCTTTGAGATTGAATACCACAAGCGCATAGCCATGTCGTTTGCAGCATTCATAATGACGGTGATAGGCGTATCCCTCTCATCAAGAAAACGCAAAGGCGGCATGGGACTCTCGTTGGGTATAGGTTTGGGATTAAGTTTCTCATACATATTGTTCCAGACAATATCATCGGCATTTGCCGAACACATGCCGGTAGCCCTGGCAGTGTGGATACCCAATATCATTTACGCCATACTGGCAATAATACTTTATCGAAAAGCACCAAGATAAAAAAAGATGTATTTTACCGATTTTGATTTTGAAGACGAGATACTGGATGCACTCGACGCTATGCGTTTCGAGGAATGCACCCCCATACAGGAGCAGACAATACAGCCCCTTATGGACGGTCGCGACCTTATAGGCGTGGCACAGACCGGAACAGGCAAGACTGCAGCATATCTGTTGCCCGTCCTGAACAAGCTGTGCCAGGGCGGTTACCCCGAAGATGCCATAAACTGCGTGATAATGGCACCCACCCGAGAACTTGCACAACAGATCGACCGTCAGTTGGAAGGTTTCACATACTTCATGCCTGTATCGGGCGTTGCCGTATATGGAGGTAACGACGGACAGCGATACGAACAGGAGTTGCGCGGAATGGCAAAAGGAGCCGACATCATTGTGGCAACGCCCGGAAGGCTCATAAGCCACATAAACCTTGGTAACATCGACCTTTCAAAAGTATCATTCTTCATACTCGACGAGGCAGACCGCATGCTCGACATGGGATTCTACAACGACATCATGACCATTGCCAAGCAACTGCCAAAAGAGCGACAGACAATGCTCTTCTCGGCAACCATGCCCGAAGAGATACGCCGTCTGGCATCGAACATCCTCACCGATCCGTTACAGATAACCCTTGCTCTTGCAAAGCCTGCCGACGGCATAACCCAGCAGGCATACATATGCCACGAAGGTCAGAAACCCGGAATAATAAAGGATATATTCAAGGACGAAAGCAGCGAAAGAGTAATACTCTTCACCTCGCGCAAGACAAAAGTAAAGGAGATATCCCTTATGCTCAAGAAGCAAGGTTTCAACGTAGGCGAGATGCACAGCGACCTGAGCCAGAGCGAGCGCGACGAAATAATGTTCCTCTACAAGAGCCGCAAAATTGACATAATTGTTGCAACCGACATTCTTGCACGCGGCATAGATATCGACGACATACGCATTGTTATAAACTACGATGTGCCACGCGACTGCGACGACTATATACACCGTATAGGACGCACGGCACGTGCCGGAACAAAGGGCCGTGCAATAACATTCGTTTCAGAGGAGGACCAGGAATACTTCAAACGTATCGAAGACTTCATAGAGCAGGATGTCCCAAAGCTCGCCGTTCCTGCAGAACTGGGCGAAGCACCGGCATACGAACCAAAGAAAAAAGAAGCCCCAAAGAAAGGCAGAGGCAAGAACGGCAAGAACTCCGGCAACCGACATAAAAGGAACAATAAAGGAAACACACAAGCCAAGAAAGGCAACGAAAAACCGCAAGCCAGACAAGACAACGGCAAGCCGCAAGGCGAACAGCAACAGGGCAAATGCCCGCGCCACCGCCGTCGTCCAAACCACAAAAACAGGAACAAGGCTGATAACAATAAAAAGGCAGAGTAAATGGCAATAATCAAAGAGCTACGCGGTTTCAAGCCCCAAATAGGCAACAACTGTTTCCTTGCCGAAACGGCAGCCGTCATAGGCGACGTAACAATGGGCGACAACTGTTCAATATGGTATGGAACAGTGCTCCGTGGCGATGTGAACAACATCACCATAGGCAACAACGTGAACATACAGGACGGAGCTGTGGTACACACCCTTTACCAACGTTCAAAAACCACCATAGGCAACAACGTTTCCATAGGACACAACGCCACAATACACGGAGCAACCATCTGCGACAACTGCCTCATAGGCATGGGAGCCACAGTATTGGACAATGCCGTTGTTGAAAGCGGAGCCATAGTTGCCGCAAACGCATTGATAACATCGGGCATGCGCGTAGAGAGCGGATTCATATACGCAGGCGTGCCTGCCAAAAAGATAAAAGAGGTAAGCCCCGCGCAACAACAAGAAATTGTGGAGCGCATAGCCAACGATTATATAATGTATGCCTCGTGGTATAAAGAACAGGAATGAATAACGTAAACAATAAAATACATAAACCATGAAACACCTATTTTCATTTTTAGTTGCGCTTTGCATTGCAACATCAGCCTTTGCTGGCAGAGATGTTACATTGCGCGACGTCATGTATGGAGGCTACTGGCCACAGACCTATGCAGCCATCAAACCAATGGCAGACGGTGAGCACTTTGCACGCATGAGCGACGACCGCACCATGATTCTCAAAGGTTCATTCAAGAACGGAGAGATTGTCGACACACTTTTCAACGCAGCCACAGCACGCGGATTCAACGAGAAGCGCATCGACGGCTACGAGTTCTCACCAAACGAGAAGCTTATCCTTTTGCAGACAAAGACAGTGGGCATCTACCGCAACTCATACACCGCCGAGCACTACATCTTCGACCGCAAGAACAACAAGGTTGAACCATTGTCGCAGAACGGCGCACAGCAGGTTCCTAAGTTCTCACCCGACGGAACAATGATTGCCTTTGTACGCAACAACAACATCCACCTTGTAAAACTCCTGTTCGGCAACGCAGAATCACAGGTAACCACCGACGGTGAATACGGCAAAATCATCAACGGTATCCCCGACTGGGTAAACGAAGAAGAGTTCATGACAAACTGCTCATACGACTTCAGTGCCGACAGCAAGGTAATCGCATACATCAAATACGACGAAAGCAACGTAATGATGTACGACATGCCAATGTACACCACCGGCAGCGACAATACTGATTACGACAACTCCTGCAAGCCATACAGCTTCAAATATCCCGTTGCAGGAGCCGAGAACTCAAAGATTTCGGTACACTCGTTCGACATCAAGAGCAAAGTAACACGCAAGCTCGATGTAAACATCCCCGAAGAGGGCTATATTCCACGCATCAAGTTCACCAAGAAAGCCGACATGCTTGCAGTAATCACACTCAACCGTCATCAGAGCGTTCTTGAGATACAGGCAGTGAACCCATATTCAGGCGTAAGCCGTACAATAATGCGCGAAGAGAGCGATACCTATCTCAACGAGCAGACATACACAGGCATAGAGTTCCTCGACAACCACTTTGTATTCCAGAGCGAACGCAGCGGTTACAACCACCTCTATCTCTACAACCTCAACGGACAACTTGTACGCCCCATCACAAAAGGCGAGTACGAAGTAAAACACTTCTACGGCTGGGACAGCAAGAAGAACGAATACTACTATTCGAGCAACGAAGGCAGTCCATTGCGCGAACATATATATAAGGTAAACGCCAAAGGCAAGAAGACCAAGCTCACCGCCAACGAAGGAACAAACAAAGGCGTGTTCAGCGCAGGTATGAAGTATTTCATCAACACCCATTCAAGCATCAACACTCCACACGTTGTTACCACAAACAACAACAGCGGTAAAGTAATAAAGACACTCATCGACAACAGCAACCTCAAAGCACGCCTTGCCGAGTTCGATATGCCCACAAAGGAATTCTTCACCTTCACCACAAGCGACGGTGTAGAACTCAACGGCTGGATGGTTAAACCCCACGACTTCGACGAGACAAAACAATACCCCGTTGTAATGTTCCAGTACAGCGGTCCTTACTCGCAGCAGGTAAACGACTGTTGGTACACCGGTAACTACGGCAATGCAATGTTCGAAAGCTACATGGCAGGCGAAGGTTTCATAATGGTTTGCGTTGACGGACGCGGAACAGGCGGTCGCGGAACAGAGTTCGGCAAATGCACATACCTTAAGATAGGACAATACGAACCGGGCGACCAGGTTGAAACAGCAAAATACCTTGGCACACTCCCCTACGTCGACAAGAACAACATAGGCATCTGGGGCTGGAGCTTCGGTGGCTACAACACAATAATGTCTATGAGCCAGGACGACGCAGTGTTCAAAGCCGGAGTAGCCGTAGCCGCACCAACCGACTGGCGATTCTACGACACCGTCTACACAGAGCGATACATGCGCACCCCAAAAGAGAACAAAGAAGGCTACGACCAAGGCTCAGCCATTGTCAATGCCAAAAAACTCAACGGTAAACTGTTGCTCGTTCACGGAACAGCCGACGACAACGTCCACCTGCGCAACATGATACGTTATATACACGCCCTCACACAGGCAAACAAAAAGTTCGAGACAGCACTCTACCCCGACAGCAACCACAGCATCTACTACGGTGCCAACACACGCTATCACCTGTTCGAACGCATAGCAGAATTCTTCAAAGAGAATTTGAAGTAATCACAAAAACAAGACTAACTTCAGTGAAGTGAACCCCAAAGTTTTTTGTCCAAACTTTGGGGTTCACTTCAAATTTTCATTCAGAGCTTCTCGAAAAAAAGTGGCGATCGCAGTGCGATACCGTAGCACTGCACTGCTTTTGCGAAACTTGGCTGCACTCGCTTTGTAACTTGCAAGTAAACTTGCGTTACGCTCATTGGCGCAAGTTTTGCGACGACGGGAAAATTCGTACAAACGAATACAGAGGCAAATTTATTTGCACTATGTTGAGTACAGTTGAATTTGGATGAAATCAACTTTAGCTCCTCAAAGGAGCGCCTTTAGGCCACTACTCTCCCACAAACCTGGCAACAGGTTCGACAATTCCTGCAGCGGATAGTCACGCGAAGTATGGACGAAGTTCATACCGCGTGGAGCGCGAATAGCAGGGATTGTCAAACATTTAAAAGCAGGTTCGTTGGTGCCGGCAGCAATAGATCACGCGAAGCACAGACAAAGTGTGTGCCGCGTGGGTTGCGATCAGACGGCACCACAAGGAGAGGAAGGCGTCGGCATGTATATAAAAAGAAAGCAGGAGTCTTTTGAACTCCTGCTTCTTTATAAAAGTGGCGATGACCTACTCTCCCACAAACATTTGCAGTACCATCGGCGCT
>CAJGDP010000020.1 GCA_904502235.1 uncultured Bacteroidaceae bacterium | reverse complement strand
CTGGTACTAACATCGAGGAGGTAGATAACGCAATGCAAAACAGCGGTAGCATTACTCTTAACAAATTGAATGACTATGCTGCAAGAATGGAGGCTGCCATGGCAACCGAGAACCCAACTTGGTTCGATGTAAGAACCTCTGCCGAGAACGGTACTGCATATATCACTTTGGAAAATGATGACCCCGAGTTGACAAGCAAGCGCGTTCCTGGCGGTTACAAGCTTATAGTAAAAGCAACTCCTGCCACAGGTTACCACTTCACAGGCTGGACAATGAACGGCACTGCTATTGAGGGTGCTACCGAAGAGCATACATTTACAGTAACCGAAGCTACAACAATTGTTGCCAGCTTTGCTATCAACACCTACACCGTAAATGTAACAGCCGGTGAGAACGGTAGCGCAACCGCAAGCGCAACAACTGTTGAACACGGTAGCGAGGTAACTCTCACAGCCACACCAAGTACAGGCTACAGTTTTGCAGGTTGGTACGATGGAGAGAATTTAATAAGCGCTGAAGCAAGTTATACATTCCCCGTTACAAGCGTCATCAACTATGAAGCACGTTTCGAAGAGGAAGCTGATACTCCAGTAACATACACTGTAAGCATTGAAACTGTTGATACCGATGGTAATCCTTTGGAAAATAACGCCACAGGTTCTGTAAAGGCTGTTATCAATAACGTTGGTATGGGGTGGTGTCCCGCATACGATTTCGTTGCAAATGCTGATGTAGAACTTGTTGCAACAAATGACTATGACCAAAAAGGTTACCTATTCGAGGGTTGGTATAAGAACAATGTGCTCGTAAGCAATGAACTAAAAATAACAGTTCAGGCTACCGAGGCTGTAACATATCAGGCACGCTTTGTTAAGGGATGTGTTGTAACAGCTAAATCTAATAAGAACCAATTTGGTTATGCAACTAGTATAACACTTGTCGATGGCACATCTATTGGTTACGATGCAACTAACAGAGCCGTTGTTAAGTCGGGTACAACTGTGAGAATCAATACAACCGTAAATATGATTGGTTATCATGTTAAAAATTGGGTAAAAATTGACAATCTTGACGTTCAACCTGTTAACGGCATTTTTGAAGGTGAAGAAGTCGGAACTGAACAAAACCTTGTTGTTGAAATTAACGAGGATGCAATATTCGGTGTAAACTTTGCACCTGTTATATACGTTCTTACAGTAAGCACAGAGCAAAGTATAATGGGTAGCGTAAATGCTATGGTTGGTACATCATATAGTGGAACATCAGTTCCTGTTGAGTGCGGACAGACAGCTACAATCGTTGCAACACCAGCCGAAGGTTACAAGTTTGTTAAGTGGACAAAGGATGATGTTACCGTAAGCACCAGTGCAACATATACCGTTCCTGCTATTGATGATGTTACCGCAATGAATGACGTTGAGTATGTGGCTGTGTTTGAAGAGGGAGCAGAGGAACCCGTGGTGGATCCATTCTTGACAGCATGCTATCGTTTGAGATGGAAATCAGCATCGAACCAATATCTGAATGTAAACAACCATGATACTCATGAAAAGGGTACTTATGGTGGCGTAGGTGTTGCAGCTAAGGACGAAAATAGCAATGCACAAATCTTCTTTTTTGAGGCAAGCGGTGACGGTTACAAACTAAAGGACAAGAACGGTTATTACATCAAGGGTCAAGAATGGAACGTCGATGCCAATACAACAAATGCTGAAAATGCTTCAGTTCTTCTTTTTGAGAAGACTACAACTGCTAATGAATACTACATCAAATGGTACAGCACTGCCGACAAATATCAAGGTCAACTCAAATATTTTAAGGTGGGTTATGCTGCAAATACTGCTATAAACTTCCCATATTGCGACGCAAGTAAAGCAGATGCTGCCGTTTGGGTGCTCGAAAAGGTTGCAGATATTATTTCATACACCGTTACAGATGAAACCGGCAATAAGTATAGTGGAACTTATTTGGGTACTGCGGGTGTGGATAAGCCCACATTCACAGGTGTGTATGAATATGAACTGACAAACGAGGCATGGAATGGTGTAAATTATACCGCTGATATTGTATTCCCTGTGCCTTTGGAGAATGTTATGATTCTTCCATTTGAAGGTAGCACAGGAATCAGATACTATGTCGATGCCAATAATAATGTTAAGGCAACAAAGACTCTTCCCGGTGCCAATGCAACCGCTCCTGATTTGGATGACTATCTTTGGAAATTTGAACCACTCTTCAATAATGGTAAATTTACTTTTAAAATTAAGAGTGTAGTAAAGAATGCATATATGACCACTGCAAAAACTTCTGCAGGACATGGCGAAGGATATGTAAAGATTAGCACTGTTGCTACAGATACTCCAATGGAATTTACAATTGCCGAGGGTAACAGATTGAAAATTGAAGGACTTACAAATCTTTATCTCTCAACATCTAGTAGCGTTTCAAATGAACAGCATGCCGGTATTTACGGCTATATTGGTGATAAAGGTGACCATACAGGTATCATAAATAAATTCTCTTGCAAGGAGGGTACTTATCGTGTTGTTGACAATGCTGGTAATGTGCATGAAGGTGAATATGACAATTACATTGTAACATTTAACGGAGCTTATGGTTATACTCTCTCTGATGTAAGCTACAATGCAGATGTCTTTGAAGCAACAATTAACTTGCCATTTACAGTTTCAAAGGAGGGCGAAACTCCAAATGAGATATTGCTTGCAATATATTCAAATGACAGATATCTGCATGCTGTTGGTAATAATGTCAAGGTGCAAACAACAAATGTTGCTCAGGTTGATATCAATTGCTTGTGGGCTATATATCCTGAGTGTGAAAACGGTAACTTTAAGTTTGCAATAAAGAATGTTTCAAACGGTAAGTATATCTATTCAGCAGCCAATGACGAACAAAATATTCTCCAAACCGAAGGAACTGTTATGTTGAGTACTATTCCTTCTAAGTTCGAATATATTCACGATGGCTCTTATGAAGGACTTAAGTTTGCCGATAGAACAAAGCTTTATCTGTCAATAAATGGACAAAATGATACAGATGTTTTATTAGGTGTTCATAAAGCTATTCATAAGGGAACAGATATCTTTAGTCCGTCGTTCAACTCTTACGGTGTAACAATAGGTAATGCCGGTTATGCTACATTCTATGCTGAAAAGGCTGTAAACATTCCTACAGATGTTGAGGCATACTATCTTGTTGAAGAGGGAATAAATGCAAGTGAAAGATATGTATCATTGACTAAACTTGAAAATGGCGTAATTCCTGCAGGTGAGGCTGTAGTGCTTAAGGCAGAAAAGGGAACATATACCTTCGAGTTTAATGCAACATCAACAGAGACTATTGAGAATAACCTGTTTGAAGGAACTGTTGCTGCGACATATATCGAAGACGATGCTTATGTGCTTTCTGTGCTAGATGGTGAGATTGGTCTTTACTTGGCTTGGAAGAATTTTGATGAAAATTACAACAAAATTGGTGAGGTTAATGGTCAGAAAATAGATAGCAAATACTTCCTCAATAACGGTCACAAGATTTACTTGCCAAAGAGCGTTGTTCCAAGTGCAGCAGCATTGAGTGCAGGTTTCCGCTTCATGTTCGGTACTACAGCTATTGAGGAGGTAGAAGCCGAGAACGGCGTAGATACAATCTACGACCTTTCAGGTCGCAAGCTCGAGAGTATCTCTGGCTCAGGTATTTATATTGTTAACGGTAAAAAGGTTATTGTGAGATAACCTTTTTACCATTGACGAAGTTTTTAGCAAAAAATAAAGACAACGCTATATGAAAAAACATTATGTATCACCTCTTGCAACAGAGGTAATGGTTGAAGTTGAGCAGATGCTCGCTACTTCGTTCCAGATAAACGATGAAAAGGTCGACACCTCCGAAGGTGGTCAGCTCACCACCGGCAACCGCGGCGAGTGGGGTAATCTTTGGAAGTAAAGCAAAAGGGTTTGGCAATTGCCAAACCCTTTTGCTTTACTTGAAGAAATCGTTGTAGATCTTTATGCCGAAAACAATACAGCTGCAAAGGCATGTGACTGCGTTTGTTATGAACATCGACCATATTATGTTGGGGCGATGAAGCACTCCCTGCAGCATGAAGGCAAATGCTCCTATTGCCATCATTAGGAATGTGGGCAGGGCTATGCCGTCGGTGTTGCGTGTGCGTATGGTGGTTATGGCTTGCGGCAGATATCCCAATATCATGCCTATGCTTGCCACATAACCGCAGATTGTATAGAAAAAGGTTTGCTCCATAATGTTTTGACTATGGAACAAACCTTGTTGTGTTTTTGTTTGGAATGCTTTTATTCCTTGATGAATTTCATCATTGCCCAACGGTTGTCCTCGGCATAATCGAGGTAACGCAAGCCGTGGCGTGCGGCTTCTTCTTTGAGCACCTCCATATCTTCGGTATAGAATCCGCTGATGAATATCTGTGAACCGGAATGCATGCAACGTACATAGTTCACCATGTCGGCAAGCAGGATGTTACGGTTTATGTTGGCAATGACGTAGTCGAAGCTGTCGTCTTCCTTTATAGCCTCTGCACCACCAAGGCGTACTTCAATGTCGGGTGTCCCGTTGAGGACAACATTCTCCTTGGCATTTTCGTAGGCGAACTCGTCGATGTCAATGGCTGTAACATCGGTTGCTCCGTGCTTGCGTGCAAGGATGGCGAGTAGGGCTGTGCCGCAACCCATATCCAGGACGCTCTTGCCGTTCATGTCGCTTGCGAGTATGGCACGCAGCATGTGGCATGTTGTCTGGTGATAGCCTGTGCCGAATGCCATCTTGGGGTCGATGAGTATGTCGTAGCGTGCCTTGGGGACATCGGTGTGGAAGGTGCTGTGTATAACGCATTCCTCGCCGAGTACAATGGGCTGGAAATAGTTCTTCTCCCATTCGGCATTCCAATCCTCACCCTCGATGAATTCACTGCTGTATGTTATGGTGTATCCGTCGAGCGGAAAATTTTCCACTACGGTTGCAATGGTTGCATCATCGTAGAGATTGTGTGGTACGTATGCCTCCATGCCTTCTTCGGTGGGTACAAAACTCTCGAATCCTGCTTCGGCAAGCAGTGCGGCAAGTACGTCGGTTGCAACCTCCTCGTTGGGGGTAACCTTAAAATCAATCTTTGTGTAATCGTTCATGGTATGTTGTTTTATATTTTTGTCTTTGACATGAATCTGAAATAGAACATTGCTCCGGCGGTTGTCAAACCGAATGGGAACGACAACCATATACCCATAAGTCCCAAATCAAAGGTGAAGGCGAACAGGTATGCCAATGGCAACAGTATCAGTATATACGATATGAATGCGTATTTCATCACCGGTTTTACATCGGCTATTCCTCGCAGGGCGTTGGAGAAGTTGCACTGAAGACCGTCGCCGAACTGGTAAAGCATGAATGGCAATATAAGCTGTGCCACAAGGAGTGCCACTTCGTTGTTGTCGGTGAACAGGTGTCCCACTTTATTGCGTAGCAGGTATACTGCAAGCGAGGCTACTATTGACATAACTATTATAATGTTGAATCCTGCCTTTGCCGAGCGTCGTATGTCGGGCACGTTGCCGGCTCCGTTGTAGTTGCTTACCTTAACTGCCACAGCGGCTGCCATGCCGTAGTATATCATGAAACCCAACTGTCCCACGGTACACATTATCTGGTGTGCGGCAAGTGCGTTGGTTCCTATCCATCCCACCATTATTGTGGCAAGGCTGAACGATGCGGTCTCCATGCCCATCTGCAGTGCCACCGGCAATCCGAGTTTGTTGAGTCTTCTTTGTTCGTGTGCGGTAATCTTGCCGCCAAAGAATCCCTGCATGTATGTGCGGTAGCGTCTGCTCGTCAGGAACACAGTGAGTGCAAGGGCAAGCATTGCCATGCGCGACAGCATTGTCGCAATTCCGGCACCCATCAATCCCAGCTCGGGGAATCCGCATTTACCAAAGATGAGTACATAATTGCCCACGATGTTCACCACGTTGCCCGAGAGCATTATCCACATGGCTGTCTTTGTGTCGGTGATGCTGTCGATGAACTGTTTGAAAGCATTGAACAGCATTGCAAAGGGCAATGTCAGGAGTAACACTATGTAATATGGACGTATGAATGGCAACAGTTCAACTGGTTGTCCCAAACGACCGATGTTCAGGTACAGTATGCTCATTGCTACAATCACAAGCAACGATATTGCTCCGTTGGCAAGCAGGGCATTCTTGAGCACCGCTCCCGATTCTTTGAGCTTGCCTTCTCCAAAGAGTTTGCCCACAATGGGGGTGAGTCCATAGGAGAAACCTATTGCAAAGATTATGGCAAGGTTGAATATGTTGTTTACAAAGCTTGCCGCTGCGAGTTCCTCGGTGGTGTGCCAGCCTACCATCATGGTGTCGGCAAACGATACAAGGATAACGCCCAGTTGCCCAATTACTATAGGCAGTCCGAGCTTGATGAGTTCCTTATAGTGTTCGCGGTAGGGTTTCATCCGTTACATTATCGCCACCAGTTTCACTTCGAATATCAATGTGGAGTATGCCGGTATGGGACCGCTGGCGCGTGTTCCGTATCCCACTTCGTATGGTATGTATATCATCCAATGGTCGCCCACACGCATCTGTGTAAGTACTATCTGCCAGCCAACAATGAGGTCGCTCAAACGGAATGCTTCGGGGTAACCACGCTCCCAACTGTTGTCGAACACTCTGCCGTTGATTAAGCTTCCCTTATAGTGCACGGTTACAACGTTGTTTGCACGCGGACATCTGTCGCCGTCGCCGCTCTCCAGTATCTTCACGAGCACTCCCTGTGATATCTCCAGGAGTTCCTCTTCACCGTCGCGCAAAGCCTGCATGAAGGCTTCGTTCTTCTGCTTGTATTCTGTGTTCTTTACTTTTTTTGCCATAATGCGTGGAAGTTACTCCTGGTTCATGAGTTCTTCTATTGCCCGACATAGCTGGTCGGGGCATGATGTAGGCTTGCCGTTGCAGCTTATACCTTTGAGACGTGCTATTACGTCCTGGTACTTCATGCCTTTTACAAGCTGGCTTATTCCCTGAAGATTGCCGTCGCAACCTCCAAAGAATTTTACATCTGTTACAATGCCGTTTTCGCCGATAAGTTCAATGAATCTTGAACATGTACCCTGTGTGCGGTATGTTATGGTTTTCATATGCAGTGTTCTGTTATTTTACCAAAATCTTCTTTCCGTCCTTAATGTATATGCCTTTTGTAGGTTCTGTGATTCTGCGTCCTTGCAGGTCGTGGATTGCTCCGTTTGTGTGAGCATCATCCTTGCATACGTTCTCTATGCCTGTAGAGTTCTTCTTGTATGTAAGTGTAAGCTCGATGTTCTTGCTTACGTATGCAAGTTCCTCATATACGGCATTGCTCTGTGCAAAGGTGTACTCTTCCATTATGGGAGCAAGCAATGTGTAGGCGTCGCCTCCCTTTACATAGCGCGAACCGCTGGCAAGTTCATTGCCCTGTTCGTCAACGCATCGGTAAGATACTGTGAAATAGGGGTGTGGCTTGTAGCTGTATATAATGAACGGATGACCGTCGTCCCAACCAGTGAAGGTGTTGTCGGCATTTCCGTTCCAATAGTAGTTATTGCTTGTGCCCTGAATGCTCCATGTGCCGTTGGCTGTGTTATATGTGAATGTGAATGTCTCAGCGGTATTGCTACCTGTTACCAATGAACCGTGAAGCAACTGCGGTATATATATGCCGTAGTTGTTCCTTACGGTAAATTTGTTACCGTCGCCCTCGAAGTTCCATACGAATGATGGATTTGCCTCGCTTATGCCGTTGGTGGTGGTGATGCCTGCACCCACTGTGCCTACGCTAAGGAATCCGCTTCGTGCGGTCTCGTTCTTGGCGTTGTATATCACATACGATGCTCCGGCTTCGAGTTCTGTTACAGCTTCACCGATGGCAGCAACACCCATTATACCTTCGGTGTCGTAATATGCTTCAATAACGGTGTCATCGTTGGGGGTGATGCTCTCGCCTTCCTCCTCATCTCCGCCTACGAATATGAAGAAATCCAATTCGGGGTAGCTTACCGTGTGGTTCTCGCCAATAGCGCATGGAGTGGTGTTGTCGGCGATATAGTTGCCGTCCATGGTGTAGCAACGGTATGTTACGCTGTTCGATACGCGCTTGTATGTTACATTTACAGTCTTGTTCTCGCTGATATTCTGGAATACCGGTGCGTCTTCGTTGTCATCGTACTTTACAATCTGGTAGTTTGTGATTGCTGGTGCGCTGGCTGTTACTGTGTTGCCGGCTGAAACCGATTGAACGGCGTTGTCGATAAGGTTGCCGTTCTCGTCCTTGCAGATGTAGTTTATAACATAAGCCTCTTCAAAAATCCAACCGGTTCCCTGTGGGTAGATACCGCCCTTGTTCAGGGTGTTTGGATTTGTTGCTGCGTATTCCGATGTCGGGCGCAATGCGTCTTCACCAATTTTGATGCAGAAATCACCGCTCTTGGTGTTGTATACGTTGGTAAGTGTAACACCGTTGTCGCCCAACGCAATTGGTGCAGTGGTACTGCTTATGTAGCGTCCTGTTGTGGCGTTCTTCAGTTTGAATGTCTGTCCGGCATCGGTTGTGGCGCAGTCGGTGAGTACCCAAACGTCGGCACCATACTGTTGTTTTGCAGCTGTTACCTTGCTGTCGTTGTTGTCGTACATTGTCCAATCTTTGTAACGCTCGGTGTTGTTTATTATGCGGTAGAATTTGCCTGCCTGTGGGTAGTCTATCTCAATCTCTGCAATTTGTGCCGCTACGGGGCGGAACTCCCATATACCGCCGTTGCCGTCGGCCGGGTCGCTCCAAAGGTTGATTGAATGGTTCTGTCCGGGGCCTGCATAGTTCATGCACATGTTGCCATTCGATACTTTTTGGCTGCGTATACTGTAGTTGTAGTTGTTGCCGTTCTGTGCATAGGCTTTGTCGCCAAGGATAAAGTCGTAATGACGGTTGTTCTCGTCGTAATCCCAACGTCCGGTGTTGTTCTCGGCGGTGGGAGTGCCTTTAATCGAACCGTTCGGTTTTGCCTTGTTAACTATAGCCCAACGATCGGGGTTGGCAGGGTCCTGCATGAATGCCCATTGTTGCCAGTCGTAGCCTTCGTTGTTCTCGTCTTCGATAACTTCGCTGTTCCAAAGGCGACCTGCAGGTGCTGTGCCTGTTTTGTCGCTGATGTTCATGCCTTCGCGTAATAGCTGGATGCAACGTCCTGCGCGTACGTCGGTGGCTGTGGTTACAATACGGTACCATGTCTTTTCATCGTTGGTGGAAGCCTTTGGCATCACCTTCGCGCTTTCGCTCTTGTTGTCGAGAATATAGTGGCGACCATATTCGTAGTTGTTGTAGTTGAGCAGAAGGGTATCTTTCGTTATACGTTGCTGGAAGTCGCTGAAATTCTTCTTTGCCGCAGGAGTCCAACCTGTTTCTGCAATGGCAATGAGGCGTGGAAGGGCAAGGTATTCAAGCAGGTAGTTGCTCTGTACATGCTCGGTCCAGAATGTACCCTGAACACCGATGTAGTATTTCTGCAGTTCTGCAGGTACATCGGCTGGAACGGGAACGTAGTTATAGGTCTTTTGAACGGTGTCGTCGCCGTAACCTGCACCGGTTGGTTCACCGGGGTCGGTGCTCTGCTTGCGGTTGATGTAATAAGGACCCCAAGGGGTGATAACCGATGTCATGCCATACTCGGCAGCCTTGCGTGCGCAGGGCTGAACCTGTCCGCTCTCCCAACACATCATCATACCGCCTGTGCCCTTAATCAGCTCTTCGTTTGTTCCGCTTGCGGTAAGGCTCTCGTTCCACATGATAACGGTGCGTTTCTTGTCGCCCTCTTTCTGTGTTACATAGTCCGAAATCTCGCGTACAAAGTGCGACTGGAGTTCGCGGATATTGCTGTAGCCCATCTTTTGCATAAGTGCCTTGCACTCGTCGTTGTTCTGCCATGCTGTAGTAGGAGTCTCGTCACCGCCAATGTGTATCTGATGATAAGGGAATACCTCTATTACCTCATCGATAACGTCTTTAACGAACTGTACTGCATGTGGGTTTGCCACATTAAGCACGTCGTTGAAGATACCGCCGTTCACCTGCACGCTGTGCGCTCCGTCGGGCCAGCAGCTGAACTCGGGATAAGCTGCATTTACGGCACATGAGTGTCCGGGGAACTCAACCTCGGGGACAACATCAATATGGCGTTCTGCCGCGTATGCAACAATATCGCGACACTCATCCTGTGTATAGAAATATGGTCCGTAAGGCTCGTCGATGTAGTAACCGCCATATTCGGGGTCAACACTCCAGCTGTTGTTGCGTGTTGCGCCCACTGTTGTCAAGCGTGGATACTTTTTAACTTCGAAACGCCAACCCTGGTCATCGGTGAGGTGCCAGTGGAAACGGTTCATCTTGTAATAGGACATTACATCAATCATGCGCTTTATCTCGTCGGTGGTGAAGTAGTGGCGGCTCACGTCGAGCATGAAACCACGCCATTCAAAACGGGGGGCATCCACAATACTTACAACGGGAAGCGAATACTGGGTAATGCTCTCGTCTTTTACTTCTGCCATCACGTTGGCAGGAAGCATCTTCTTGATGCTCTGGAATGCATAGTAGAATCCGTTTGCGCTGTTGGCTGTGATTGCTATGCCGGTGGTTGTTATGTCAAGGGTATAACCTTCGTTGCCCAATTCCTCGTTACCGTTGTATGCCTGCATTGTTATGAATGCATCATCGTTGTCTGTAACGGTTACGTTGTAACCTGTGACTTTGTTGAACAGGTTTGCGAACTTGGTAGCTTCGGCTGCTGCATCGCTTATGCCGTTTGTGGAAATGGCAAACTCCTGTGGAAGTGTCAGATTGCCGTTGCCCACAGTCATCTGCTTAGGAACCGGAGTCAGGTTGATTTTACTGTCGGCTTTTGCCATGGGCAAGCCGATGAGAATCATAAGTAGTAATAATACGCTCTTTTTCATTGCTGTCTATGATTAATTATTTTTCGTCTTCTTCGTCTTCTGCTTTAAGTGTCGGCAGACATATATGGTATTCTACTGCCAGCACGCGTGTGATGAATACTGCTACTCCGCAGGAAAGGTGGGTAACCACGGTGGGCATGTCGAACATGTGGCATATACCGAATGCTATTCCGCCCACTACGCATGCCATTGCGTATATCTCCTTGCGGAAAATCAGCGGAACTTCGTTTATAAGTACGTCGCGGATGACACCGCCTGCGGCACCGGTTATTGTACCCATTACAATTCCCACCCAGATGGGGAGTCCGCAGTCAACGGTCTTTTGGATACCGACTACGGTGAACAGGGCAAGACCTATGGCATCGAACAGGAAGAATGTGTTATGCATGTTTATCAGGAACTTGCGGAACACTATAACCCACAAAAGTGCAAAACCTGTACACGACAGGTAAAAGCCGTCGTGCATCCAAAAGACAGGAACATCGAGCATAACGTCGCGCAACGTACCGCCACCAATGGCTGTGGCTGCACCCACCACATATGCTCCGAACCAGTCGAAACGCTTTGCCGACGCCAGACGGATACCGCTTATGGCAAAGGCAAATGTACCTACGAAATCTATTATCTGCAGGAATGTTATGCTCCTTAACCAGTCAATAATTGTGTCAATCATACTACAGTTAAAGTTAAATTTACGCGAATATAAATATAATTTATATCACTTGCCAAAAAAGAGGAATAAATATGGTCAAATAGTTGAATATTGTTAAATATTGAGTGGCTGTATTGTTCCAGAGATTTTTTATTCATATATTTGCATAGAACTGAAACATACTTTTTTATGCATTTTATGAAATTCTATATAGTATCATTCATATTTCTGCTTTTTGCGGCAGTTACTGCTACCGGCAAGATCGATTCATGGTATTGCAGGAAATATGGCCCTGGCATAAAGAACGGCAAATTCACCTGGTGGAGAGAATTCAATTTCAATCCACGTCGCATGCGTCCGCTTTCGGTGGTACTGTTTCTTATTTTGGGTTTGATTGTCTTGGCAGTTCCTCTGCTTGATGTTTCCGAACAGGTTATGGCGATAGCTGTATTGTCCGTAGCTCTTGTATTCTCTGTTATTTCCATGCTGTGGGCACTCGAGAAGGAGTAGAAACTTAAAACCGGTTGTTTGTGATACTGCTTATAATAACATTGATAGTTACATTCTTTACAATCCGTCGCAAGGTGCGTAAATGAGTACGGCAGAATTTGTCTATGAAAAGAATCCTGCTATTCATCCTTGTTGCAATATTTTTCGTCGGCAATTCCTGTGCGCAAAGCCGCAGGATTGTCGACCTTTCAACCGATGTCGCCATGTTCGTGCCTGTGGCAATGGGTGCGGGCGTGTCGTTATGCAGGGGTGACTACGAAGGCTTGGCAGAACTCGGAAAGACGGTTGCCGTATCAACAGCAGTTACATATATCCTTAAATACAGTGTCAAGAAGAGCCGTCCCGACGGTAGCGGATTGGATGCTTTTCCGTCCAATCACAATAACTTTTCGTTTGCCGGTGCAACATTCCTCATGAAACGCTACGGCTGGAAGTGGGGTGTTCCTGCCTATGTGGTCAGCGGATATGTGGCATGGGGCAGAATATATGCGCAGAAGCATGATATCTGGGATGTGCTTGCCGGTGCCGCCATCGGCGTGGGCAGTGGCTTGCTATTTACCACACCTTTTGCCAAGAAACACGATGCAACACTCATGCCCACGGTGATGCCCGACGGCGGTTGTGGTGTATATTTCTCAATGTCGTTATAGAAATCCTTAAGGACAGAGAACCAATCTTTCTGTTGGTTTGTTTAAAAGTTCCGGTCGAGAGAATGTCTATCTCTTATACCGGGATTGTTTTTTTATCTGTTCAATAAAAAATTAAGGATAATGAGAAGAGAATATCAGAAGCCCTGTGCTGTGAGGATTGAAATTGGAGCACTTGAGATGCTGGCTACATCAACAACGGCGGATGTCCCTGCGAAACCCGGAGAGGAACCCGGTGCCGGTGTGCGTATGAATCGTGGCGAGTGGGGCAATTTGTGGAGCAAATAATAGTGCGGTATCAGCGAATTTTATAAAATTATTATTATCTTCGCCACAGTATTGATGTAATTAAGTTTGATTATGATAAAACAGGAATGGATTGATAAGGGATACATCGATGAGGCTGTTCCCGAAGGCATCGACCTCAGAGCCGAAATCCGCCGATTGTGCGAAGAGAAGAATGCTGTTGTGCTTGCTCACTATTACACCGACGGCTCAATACAGGATGTGGCTGATTTTGTAGGCGACAGTCTTGCTTTGGCACAGATTGCCGAAAAGACAACTGCCGACATACTTGTGATGTGCGGTGTGCACTTTATGGCAGAGACAAACAAGATTCTCTCGCCCGACAAAAAGGTGCTTATTCCCGACCTGAATGCCGGTTGTTCGCTTGCAGAGAGTTGTCCGGCAGAGGAACTTGCAAAGTTCAAGGCCGAACACCCCGACCACAAGGTCGTTGCATATGTTAATACCTCTGCTGCCGTTAAGGCACTCACCGATATTGTGGTTACATCAACCAATGCGCGTGCCGTAGTGGACAGTTTTCCAAAGGACGAAAAGATTATCTTTGCTCCCGACAAGAATCTCGGTGGTTATCTCAATGCTGTTACACACCGCAATATGCTCCTGTGGAATGGCGGATGCCATGTGCATGAGCAGTTCTCTATAGAGAAGATTGTTGAACTCAAGAGTGCAAACCCCGATGCAAAGGTGCTTGCTCACCCCGAATGCAAGAGCGGTGTGCTTGCCCTTGCCGATTTTATAGGTTCTACAGCGGCAATTCTTACCTATGCCGAAAAGAGCGATGCCAAACAGTTCATTGTGGCTACCGAAAGCGGTATCCTTCACGAGATGGTGAAGCGTTGCCCCGACAAGGAGTTCATTCCCGTTCCGCCCACCACAGGGCCATGTGCCTGCAACGAGTGCGGATATATGCGCCTGAATACTTTGGAGAAGTTGTATAACACTCTCAAACACGAATGGCCTACCGTGGAACTCGATGAGGCTCTGCGTGAGGATGCCAAGAAGCCTATTGTCAGAATGTTGGAACTATCGAAATAAGTGAACATTGTTCAATAAGTAAAAACGAGTGCCAATGGGCACTCGTTTTTACTTATTGAATCTCTCGCGGAGAGTCTTTATCATGTCTTGTGTCATTGAATCAAGGTCGTAGCTTGGTTTCCAATCCCACTCTTCGCGTGCGCATGAGTCGTCCATCTTGTTTGGCCAAGAGTCGGCGATAGCCTGGCGCACAGGGTCGAATTCGTAGTGCATCTTGAAGTCGGGGATGTATTTCTGTATAGAAGCCTTGATAATCTCAGGATCGAAACTCATTGATGCCACGTTGAATGCGTTGCGGTGAATAAGACGTGCAGGGTCGGCATTCATTATGTCAACTGCGGCTTTCAATGCGTCGGGCATATACATCATATCCATGAATGTTCCTGCCTGGATGGGGCATGCAAAGTCTTCGCCCTTTACTGCCGCATAATAGATCTCTACTGCATAGTCTGTTGTTCCGCCACCGGGAAGCGTAACATTAGAGATAAGTCCGGGGAAACGTACGGCACGTGTGTCAACACCATACTTTGTGAAATAATAGTCACTCAGCAACTCGGTGGCAACCTTTGTTACACCGTACATTGTCTTGGGACGCTGTATAGTGTCCTGTGGGGTGTTGTCACGTGGAGTGTTGGGACCGAACGAACCTATAGAACTTGGAGTGAACACGGCGCATTTCTTCTCGCGTGCAATCTCAAGTATATTGATAAGTCCGTTCATCTGTATATCCCATGCAAGCAAGGGCTTTGACTCGGCTACAGCCGAAAGCAGTGCCGCAAGGTTATATATGGTGTCAATCTTGTATTTCTCAACAATGTCGGCAAGCTGTTGGGCATTCTTTACGTTTGCCTCTTCGGCAGGACCGCTCTCAAGGAGTATGCCTTTAGGCTCAGCACCGGGGATGTATCCGGCAACGATGTTTCCGTCGGGAATCATGTTGCGCAACTTCATTGTAAGTTCAGAACCTATCTGACCGGTAGAACCAATGACGAGTACATTTTTCATATGCTATATTGTTTTTTTTATTTTTTTTCAAAGTTACTGCTTATAATAATAGCAACAAATATTTTTTGTTATAAAATGCGAATTTTAAAGCAACCCCAGCAGGTTGAACATTAGAAAACCTAAGTAGTTGCCTATTGCATAGCCGGCAAGGCCGTTGGCGATACCTACCATAATTACATCCTTGTTCTTCATCGTTGCTGCAATCATGGGCACGCAGAGCGGTGAATTTATGAGTGTGTCGGATGTGATGACGGCTGAATCGGCATCAATGCGGAATGCTCTTGCAAGGATAATTGCGAGGAACAGTGAACCGAAGATTATCACTGCTTGGAACAACAGTATGTAAAGGCTCTGGTTCCAGTCGATTTTGCCAAGGTCGGCCATCGTTGCCATTACAAGACAGAAAACATATATAAGATACATACCGGCATCATAACTCTTGTCCCAGGTGCGTACCTCTTTCCAGACAGTGAGCAGTAAGGACAAGGTGGTTATTGAAAGAATCAGTGCTGTCATTGATATGCCTTTGCCACCTCCGGCAACAGTGCCGATGTAGACTGATATACCCATTACAACAGCAGCCGCCACAAGTACCTTGCCGAGCTGTATCAGGCTCTTTTTCTTGCCGAAATCCTTGTAGGGGTTCTCGTCGGTATATTCCTCTACATTCACGTTCTGATCCTTGCCACCACGCTTGCCCACAATCCTGCGTGCAATTTTTACACCGCCACCCATGAGGAACATAAGGTAAAAGAATGAGACTATGAGGTTGCAGGTAGAGAGAATGACGAAGTTCTCGGAACTGAGTCCAAGCATCTGCTTGATGGCTGCAAGGTTGGCTGCTCCTCCAAGGTATTGACCGGTGAGTGCGGCACCCATCTTCTTGCTCTCTTCGCCAAGGTTATTACTGAAAACAAGATATCCCACCAGTACGAATGCAAGTATTGAAAATACGCCCACAACCAATGCTTTCAGGGATTTACCCAAAGAGAATTTCTTGAAGTTACATCCGAAAAGTATCATTGGAAGTGCTAATGGAATGAGTGCGCCCGAGAATGATTCCATAAAGTCGAAGAGTTTCTTGTACTCGGTCTCCTCTGTGGGAAAAATTCCAATGTTGGCTACTAAAACACCCAAGAGGTATAGTGTCAATACCGGGCCTATTTTACCAAAGACTTTGTTCTTGCGACATATGAACAACACACCTGCAGGTGCTGTAAGATAGAATATTATCAATAGAATGTTTGCTATCATATATGTTCATTTTATGACTTGTGTTAAGTCTATTTAATCTTTTTTATCTGTGCCAAAGGTACAATTTTTATTTATATGACCCAAATTAACAAATTTTTAATTGATATTATTTTTGTCTTATTGACTTTAAAACGGTACTTTTGTGTGAAAATAATTTGTCTTTAACTAAAACTATATAATAATGTACGGAAAATTTCAACAACACTTGCAGAACGAACTTGCCGCAATAGAGGAGGCAGGTCTCTATAAGAAGGAACGCAATATCGCATCGCAGCAGTTTGCCGAGATCACTCTTGAAGATGGTTCAAAGGCACTAAACTTCTGTGCAAACAACTATCTTGGCTTGTCGAACAATCCACGTCTCATGAAGGCGGCGCAAGAGGCTATGGACGCACGTGGCTTCGGTATGTCATCGGTACGTTTCATATGCGGAACTCAGGACTATCACAAGACACTTGAAAAGGCTGTTGCCGACTACTTCAAGACCGAGGATACAATCCTGTATGCTGCTTGTTTCGATGCAAACGGTGGCTTGTTCGAGCCTCTGTTTACAGCCGAGGATGCCATTATCTCCGATTCTTTGAACCATGCGTCAATTATCGACGGTGTACGTCTTTGCAAGGCACAGCGTTATCGTTATGCCAATGCCGATATGGCGGATTTGGAGCGTTGCCTGCAGGAGGCTCAGGCACAGCGTTTCCGCATAATCGTTACCGACGGTGTATTCTCAATGGACGGTAATGTTGCTCCAATGGATAAGATATGCGACCTTGCAGAAAAGTACAATGCACTTGTAATGGTGGATGAGAGCCACTCTGCAGGTGTTGTGGGCGCAACTGGTCATGGCGTTGCCGAGCAGTTCGACTGCTACGGACGCATCGATATCTTCACAGGTACATTCGGTAAGGCTTTCGGTGGTGCGGTAGGTGGTTTCACCACCGGTCGCAAGGAGATTATAGATATGCTCCGTCAGCGTTCACGTCCTTATCTGTTCTCTAACTCATTGCCACCATCAGTAGTCGGTGCATCTATAGAGGTGTTCAAGATGCTTGCCGAGAGCGATGAACTCCACACCAAACTGCAGAACAATGTGAACTACTTCCGCGACAAGATGTTGGCTGCTGGTTTCGACATTAAGCCTACACAGTCGGCTATCTGCGCCGTTATGCTTTATGATGCTCCTCTTTCACAGGTGTTCGCACAGAAGATGGCGCAGGAGGGTATCTTCGTTACAGGTTTCTACTATCCGGTTGTTCCAAAGGGCGAGGCACGTATTCGCGTACAGCTCTCTGCGGCTCACGAGCAGGAGCACCTGGACAAGGCAATCAATGCTTTCATAAAGGTTGGAAAAGAACTTGGAGTTATAGAATAATAAAAGCGCCGCAAGGCGCTTTTATTATTCTATAACTATCTCAAATGTACTTGCCGGCAAGTCGGATTCATTTACAAGATTTGCATCGGTATAAGGTTTCCACGCGTAGCGTATCATCACTGTGGGGAAGTCAAGTATTATTCGGTTGCCCTCTATTGTGATTTTTTCTTGCGGAATAGTTTTAAATGAACCTGTAAATCCGCATTCCAGCCCGCGCAATGGCTCGCCGTCGCTTGTTTTGAGTTCATTTGCATTGCTGAACTCAATGATAGTCTTGCCGTTTATTGTCTTTGCATTTACAGGTGTCGGTCCGTGCTGTGCAACATGACTCATACCGTAGGTCTGGTTGAGCGCAAGGCGTGCAAGACGCTCACCGACAGGAGCTTTCTCCTTTGGATGCACATCGGTGGGGTGCCCTTTGTCGCTCGATACAGCAAAGTCGCAGTTGGGGATTTCTGCCGCCATTTCGCGTTGTGAATCGCGGAAATGCGGCCACGACGGGCGGTTAATGCTTGATAGCTGAACAAAATAGAATGGCATTTCGGGGTTGTTCCACGTTCTGCGCCAACAATCTATAAGGGTGGGGAATATCACTTCGTGAAGTTCTACATTGTGTGCATTGGATTCTCCCTGATACCATATGGCACCTTTTATGGGGTAGTGTGCTATTGGCATTATACCTGTTTCGTAAAGGTAGCAGGGCTCGTATGGGTGGCGTTGCAGTTTGTTGTTGCTCTTGGCAATGTTCTTGCTTGCTCTGCCACGGCACCAGTCCTGAATCATATCATTATCGCGCCAGTTATAGAGTATATCCACAAGCACGGGGTGGAACTCCAATGTCTTGCGGTCGATGTATGCCTCGGCAGGTGCTCCGCCAACAGCATTGCATATAAGTCCTATGGGAACGCCGAGCGAGTCGGCAAGCATGGCTCCGAAATGGTATGCCACAGCCGAGAAATCGCTTACATTCTGTTCGTTCTGCATCTGCCACTCTGTTGGCAGATAATAGTCGTGGTTATTCAGTTTTACAAGGTCAATGGAATCCCACTCCATGTTGTTTGTAAGTACGCGTGGTTTCATGTCGTAAAGGCGAATATCCTTGCCTTTTACATTTGCAAGGCTCTTTTCTATGTGTGAACTCTCCTTTACCATAAATGCCATGTTTGATTGTCCCGAGCATAGCCACACCTCGCCAACGGCAATGTTCTTGTAAGTGATTTTTCCTTTTCCACATTCAACGGTCATTGTATGGCTTTTTCCGTCGGCTTCCATCGGTGCAAATGTCGCTTCCCATTCACCCCATTCGTTGGTATATGTCTTTACAGCCTTTTTGCCAAGCTTTACGGTAACTTCATCGCCTGCATTTGCCGTACCTTTTACAACAAATGGCTTGCCACGCTGAATAACCATATTGTCGCTGTATATTGCCGGCAACGACAATCCTCCAAAATCATTCGTGATGGCTGAATATACCTGCTTTGCTATTATGCCTGCTCCTTGCTCATTGGGATGCAATGCGTCGGGCATAAGGTCGGGGCGATGATAAAGATATCGGCTAAGGTCTATCAGCTCGAACATATCATATTCGGCAATGTACGGAATAAGTTCCTGTATCTGATGATACCAGTCGCGCGTACCGCTCTTGAAACGACGGTGCCAATGGAAAATGGGTGTCATTTGGCAAATGTAGACTTCGACTTTGGGATTAGCTTGGCGCAAGGCTTCTATTATGTTTATATAGTCGCCGTAGAATTCATCGCGATAGTTTGGCCAGTTGCGTGGGTCGGTGTCGTTCAGCCCCAAATGGATTATGGCAATGTCCGGCGCAAATTCAAGTGCAGCCTTGTATTCGGGCAGGTTAATATAAGGACGATGCCCTTTGCTTAACAGTGTCGCGCCTGAATGTCCGAAATTGCGCACCTCGTAACTGTCGCCAAGCAACTGTTGCAACTGTGCAGGGTATGAAGTCTTGCCCGGTGTCTTGTGCCCGTAACCGTATGTTACGCTGTTGCCTATGCAGGCAACCTTCGTCTTTGCTTGTGCAATGCTTAACAATGGCAATGCAAGCAGTAATATTGTGATGATTTTTCTCATAGCTGTTTTTAATACTATGCAAAGAAACTACAAAAGGAGCAATTCACCAAAAAACTGCTCCTTTTGCTTTTTATGGTGTGTATTTATTCTGCAATGAATTTCTTTCCGTTCTGGATGTATATGCCTCCCTTCACAGGTGTCATAACCTTGCGACCTTGGAGATCATATGTCTCATTGCTTTCTGCTTTCAGTTCTTTCAACTCTTCAATAGCTGTCTGTGCTGTAGATTTGATGGGGTAGAATGGTTTATCTTCGGTAAACTTGTAAGTTCCGTTACTTGCCCAATCGAGTGAGAAACGTACAAAGCGCATTACAAAACCATCATAAACTCCATTCTCCTCATAATATACGCCCAATGTGCCGTCGGGGAGTACAACAGCTGCACTGTATGCCGAACCGCGTGGGCAGATGGTCTTTGGTGTGCCGAATGTTGCACCTTCGTCGGTTGACAAAGCTATACTTACATTCTGACGGCTGCTGTTGTTAGGCAATGTCTGGAATGCAATGTTCCATGGATTACCCTCTACCGTTGAACACCATACCATATATTCGCCATCGCATGCGTTGCCCGAGATACCTGTTGTAAAGCGTGTCTGTGAAGGCATGTGCCATGTAGCACCGTCGTCCGATGTGTAGTTGTAGTAGTTGTAACCGCTTGCACGTACGCTTATGGCAAGGTCGCCGTTGTTGCGTTCCAATGTCTTTGGCTCGTCGGCACTGCTTGTACCGCTTGTACCGCTTACATACCAGCTCTGTCCGCCATCCTTACTCATGAAGAAGTAGAAGTGCTGGCTATTGTCTGCCTGACGGTTCACAAAACTTGAAACCAATGTTCCGTCACGTTTCTGGAGAGCTGCGCCCGAACCCGAGAATCCGCTCTTCCAAGTCTGTGTGTATGGGTTAGAGCAGTTTGCTCCGAACAGGGTGTCTGTGTGGTCGACCGGTGTCTCCCATGTCTCTCCGTTATCACGGCTGACGATTGTCTTCCAACGTGGAGGCTCTGCGGCTGTTCCGGCAAAGAAACCGTGTCCGTATGTGCCGGCACTTGTCATAATACCCACAATTTCTCCGTTGTCGCGGTTTGTTACGATTGAGGCATCGCCGTGACCGTAGTCACCGCCGGTTTCAGCAGTTCCTGCAACGGTTACAGGGTCGCTCCATGTCTTACCCATGTCATCGGAGTATTGTGCAACAAGGTAACAGTGGTTTGGAAGGTCGGCTCCATGTGCTTTACGGTCGTCGGTAAGTGTTACAAGACGTGTTCCGTCCTTTGTTACTGTAATTGAAGGAATACGGTAGTAGCGTGAACCCTTGTCCATCGGCATGAGTACAGCACCTTCTGAAAGGAAGATTGTTGCGCTGTATGCGGGGTTACCGTTGTTCTCGGCAATCTCTTTGCCGTCGATGGTGTAGGCTGTTATTTCTGTATCCACGGTGTTGCCCTCTTTTGCGGTTTCTGCAATGTCGTAAGTAATCCACAGATAGTTGTCGCCGGGCTTCAACTCTTTTGTTCCGGTGATTGTGAATGTGCCGTCGCTGTTTAAAGTAACGGCTTCGCCGAACTGCTCACCGTTCTCTTCGCGCCAAGTCATCTTCTTGTCGGGGTCAACAAAAAGTTCGCGCGCATTGCTTGCAAAGTATGCCTTTACGTTGGTGATATCGTTCTTGTCGGTTCCAGTGAATGTTCCCTTTACGCCCTGGAAGTTGATGTTGCCTTCCAAACCGCTTACTCGTATGACAGAACGTACTATTGGTTGGTCGGTGTTGCCGATACCTGTACTTATCTTGCCTTGAGCTACCTTTGACGATGCAAATTCTGCCGAAGCGTTGCTTGTGTCAACTTCGTCGAATTTCCATAGCGATGCGCCGTCGGCATCGGCTGCCCAACGTACAATCTTTGCACCATCCTGCTGTGCGTGCAGTTCAACAGCATTGTCTTTTATGATGAAGAAACCGTATGAACTCTGTATGTTATAGATATGGTTTGCTTCGCTGACAACACCGAATGCGGTGCTGTTACCGGTGCCTTGTCCGGCAGTACCGAAATATTCACCTCTGTAGTTCTTGATGGCAAGTTTACCGTCCTTTTCCCAGAAACTCCATACGCGGTCGGCGCTGAATGTCTTTTCTCCAAAGCGCAGTATCTCGGTCTCGTTGTCGTAATATATAACTTTGCCTGCACAGTATGCCTTTGATGATGCGTTTGAGATATAGTACCAATGTTCATCACCTTCGGTACTGATTTTTGCTGCTTCAATTTTGTCTTCCTTTACTTTTACAACAAAGTTTGTCAGCACCACGCCGTTACCGTTGTTGCCTGCCAAGGTAAATGATACCGAACTTGAATTCTGGTTCTTGGCACTGATGGTCTGTGCTGTGGTGGATGTTGTATAAGCGGCACCGTTATCCATTGTAAGGTCAAGAGCTGTGCTATGCCCATTGTTGGCAAATGTGAAGCTGTACTCTGTAATTACATAGCCTGCAGGAGCAGTAATGGCGTATGTTGCACTGCCGGCTGTTCCTGTCATCATCTGTACGTTGTTGTTTGCCCAGTTCATGTTGTTGACAGTACCGCATCCGAACTGCAATTGTGGAGTGGTGTTGCTTTTCCATGTGCAGTTCCAGTTCTGGTTGGCTGAACCGTCGGCACGATAGAGATTACCGTTACTCTTGTCAATGGTATATGTGAGTTCTGAAACACTCTCTACTATTTCTCCTGCCTCAAAGATAGATAACTGGCATCCGGTATCACCACGGTCGCTTCCAAGAGTGGTGCTGTTGCTCCAGTTATATATCTTGTAACTCTGTCCGTCGCCTGTCTGGTTCAACTGTACATCGCCCGAGGAAATTATATAGTATGCAGGTGTGTTTGCATAGCTGACAGTCCAGCCTTTAGAGGGCTTGGATGTTGTGGTTGTTATCTGTGTGTTGTATGTTGCAACAGGGTTCAGATATGAATTGTATTCGCGGTTTATAATGTCGAATGTGTTGTCGCCACGGTCAACAAACTTCCACATTGATGTAGCCGATGAGGTTGTGTTCTCCTTACCTACAACACCGGTAGCCTGACCTTCGGCGCTTACATACAGATTGTTGCTGCGTAACGAAGTCATCTGATACCAATACTCGTTTTCGGCAGTGCTTGCCTTTGGCATAGAGAGTGCCTCTTTAATAAGTGTATCGAATTCCTCGACAAGTGCTGTTACTTCGGATTCTTTGATGTTGTTTTTCTCTAAAAGAGTGTTGGCATTTACTATTTTGGCATCGAAAGTCGCCATCTTCTCTGCATTGTATTGTCCCATAGCGTCGCCACGCTCTGCAACCATGCCTTTGGCGATGGCTTGTGTCAGTCTGTTGCGCAAACCTGCCTGTGTATAGCGTACCTCGGCATCAGCCTCGCTTATTACAGTATATGTGTCAGAAGGAAAATCTGTCTTTAGAGCATCCTTCATTGCGTTTGCCATTACAACATATCCCAAACCGCCAAGGTAGTTGCTTGGGTAGAAATACTTTGTATTGGCTACATTGCCGTTGAGCAACGGTGTATATGTGTCCACATACTTGATGTTGCCTGTTGCAAGGCTCTGCATATAGCTGTTGAGCGCGGAAATGCGGTTGGTGTTGTTGCTTGCATTGTCGGTGGGGCAGAGTGCCATAAGGTAGATTTTAGAATTTGGCGAATTCTGCGCAACCTTGTCAACAAGTGCCTTATAGTTGCTCTTTACTGTTTCGATGTTTGTTGTACCGTTGCAGTCGCCTGTACCTGTGTAGATGAAGATGGCCTTTGCATCCTTCTTTTCCACGCCTGTGTTTGCATATGTTGCATCGACAATTTTGCTTGTTGTTGCGATGTCGCCACCATAGCCCCAGCCTGTACCGCGGTTCTTTACGTTGGGGTTGCCAAGCAGCTCCTGCCACTCGCCGTTCTTGATGAATTCGTCACCGAATACAAGTACGTCCTGGGTGCTTATAGGCAACATGCTGAAATATGTTGCACGCATACCGTGTGTTGTTCTGCCAAAACCACCGTTGTTTTGCTTTGTAGAAGAACCGCTGGGGTAAACAGTCTCAACTGTGTATGTCTCTCCCTCGGCAAGATGCTCGCATATGGATTGACACCATATTTCGTATGCGGCTGCAGTGAGGTGCAGTTTGTCGTAGCTCCATTCGCCGCCGTCGGCAACGCAAGCCAATTCGTCGTAAATATCTACATATTTCAACTTGTCGGAATTTGTTTTTGCGACATATTCCTTTATCAATTCATTGGCATGAAGCCATGTCGCTTCCACTCTGTAGCCATAGTCGCTTTTAAGAATGCAGTACAGATAAATCTTTGTTTCGGGTGAACGCTTCTGTATGCGGTCAACCATACTCTTTATGTATGTCAGAACCTGTTCTCCAGTGAAATTCAGTCCTCGTGTTGCAATGTCGTTTGTACCAATCATCATGAACACCTTCTTGGGCTTGCCGGCAATGTATGACTCAAGGTTATCGCTCTGCTCGGTTGAATATGTACCGGAGTTTCCTCTGTTGACAATTGGCAGATAGTTGCCTTCTGATGTTATAAAGGCCTCCGGCCAACAGTGCATGTCGGTGATGCTGTTGCCAATAAATACAATACTGTTGTTATTGGTAGATAACACTTTGAACGAGTCGTACCTGTGATTACGGAACGGCTCGTCGGCAAATGCCACAGCAGTTAAAAGTAAACTGCATATTAACGAAGTTAAAAGTCTTTTCATAATAATTATGGTTTGGTTAATAAAGTTTTCGGTTACAAAAATAGGAGTCTGCGCGAAACAAACCTCTATTTTATAGTAAAATAAATTTAATATGGCTTACCAACCTATCTGAACGTTGTCTTCGTAGAAGCGTCTTCCGAAGTTCCATCCGAATACGCAGTAGTAACGCGACAGTTCTTTGGCACGTCCAATGAATTCTTCAACATCCTTGGTTTCGGGGTCAGGATTGCTCCAACCTATTTCGGCAATGGCACCAAGACGTGGCAACAACATGTACTGCAACTGCAATGGTGTGGAGATATATTCAGTCCAAAGGTTTGCCTGAACGCCCATTATGTATTTCTGCTCTTCTTTTGCAAGTCTGTCGTATGGGTTGTATGAGTATGCTTTACGAAGTGGAATATAACTTCCTATGCATAAATGGTCGTCCTTACGCTCGGTTGTCTGATAGAAGTTCAGGTAGCAGTGGCTGTCGGGAGTCATGATTGCATAATTGCCCTTCTTTGCAGCGGCAATGCCACCGTCGGCTCCGCGCCACGACATGATTGTCGCGCTCTGGCTCACACCGCCTTCGATGATTTCGTCCCAGCCGATGAGTTTACGGCCATTGTCGTTAAGGAACTTCTCGATGCGGTTGTTTACATAAGACTGCAGTTCAGCTTCGTTCTTTAAACCATTTTCCTTGATGCGCTGCTGACAGTCGGGGCAGTTCTTCCACATGTCGCGTGGAGCTTCGTCGCCACCAATGTGTATATATTCGCTTGGGAACAGGTCTATAACCTCACTCAAAACATCTTCCCAGAATTTGAATGTGCTTTCGCGACCTGCGCATGCAATCTGTGTGGAAACACCCCAATTGGGCCATGTCTTATAGTTGCCGGCTTCGCCTTCGCAGCCCAGCCATGGGTATGCGCTCAAAGCACCAAGAGAGTGTCCGGGGATTTCAATCTCGGGAATGATTGTGATGAAACGCTCTTGTGCATATTTTACAACCTCCTTAATATCGCTCTGTGTGTAGTAACCTCCGTATGGGATACCGTCCATACCCTCGTTGCGACCTGTTGTGGTCTGTTCGCGCTTGCTGCCTATTTTGGTGAGCAAAGGATATTTCTTTATTTCGATGCGCCAGCCCTGGTCTTCGGTGAGATGCCAATGGAAACGGTTCATCTTGTGCATCGCAAGAATATCGATAATCTCCTTGATTGTTTCAACTTCCCAGAAGTGGCGTGAACAGTCGAGCATGAAACCGCGATAGGCAAAGTGGGGCTTGTCGGAAATCTTCATTGTCGGGAATGTGAGTTTCGCAATGTCGATAGGAGTCTCATAAGCCTGAACGGGGATAATCTGCTTTAGTGTCTGCACTGCGTAGAATGCACCAGCACCGGTCTTTGCATTGATGAGTATGTTCTCGGGAGTGATTTCAAGAATGTAGGCTTCGTCGGCAAGCGATGCATCGTACTTGAAGATTACGTTGTTGTCGCTGTGCGCTTTTGTGCCTTTGCTCAACTTCTTGCCAAACAAATCTGTTGCAATGCGGTCGAGTTCCTTTATGGCAGGCTTTACATCGCTGTTGTTCCAGTCGTAAACTATTCTTGTGCTCGAATTGAATTCAAACACGCTGTTGCGGTTGCCCATTACAACGCTTTCCGGCTTTGGAATGAGGTTGTTTACATTGCAGTTCTGTGCTACAGCCATAGATATACAGGCGAAAGCAGCAAGGATAAGTGTAAAACTTCTTTTTAGCATATTGTCTATTTGTTTTGTTATTGATTTTCTTCTGCGAAGATATTATAAAAAATAAATTTTTGCAAATAATGTGCTTTGCCTTTAGATAACTGATTTTTTTTTCCTACATTCGCAGAGTTAAACATAAGTCCGATAAATCAATAACTAATTATAATAAAATCATGAGCGACAATTATGTAATAGGTATTGACCTTGGCGGTACAAACACCGTGATAGGTCTGGTTGACGTAAAAGGTCATATTCTTGCAAAGGACGACAGTATCAAGACTCAGGCACATCCTGATATCGAGGAGTATACCGATGCCATTGCAAAAGTAATCAACAAACTTGCCGAGGAGAATGGCTGTGTAGGTAAACTCGAGGGTGTGGGTATTGGTGCTCCTATGGCGAACTATTATACAGGAGAGATTGTAAATGCTGCAAATCTTCCCTGGAAGGGTATTGTTCCACTTGGCTGGCTCATCGAGAAGAAGACTGGCTTGCCCACCAAGGTAACAAACGACGCAAATGCTGCAGCCATTGGCGAAATGAAATACGGTGTGGCTCAGGGTATGAAGGATTTCGTGTATATCACATTGGGTACAGGTGTTGGTAGCGGTATCGTTGCAAACGGACAGCTCATCTATGGTCACGACGGTTTTGCAGGTGAGTTGGGACACACAACATCTCCTGTTCTTGAGGGACGTGCCTGCGGTTGTGGTCGCACCGACTGTCTCGAGACATACGCTTCGGCTACAGGTATCGTGCGCACAGCAAAGAAATGGCTCGTAGAGCGCGACGAACCAAGTATCTTGCGCGATGTCTGCATCAACGAGATTACTTCAAAGATGCTTTTCGATGCCGCTGTAAAGGGCGACAAACTTGCAAACGATATCTTCGAGTTCACAGGCAAGGTGCTTGGTGAGGCTTTCTGTAACTTTATCGCATTCTCTGCCCCCGAGGCTATTATCCTCTTCGGTGGTTTGGCAAATGCAGGCGAGTTGTTGCTTGAGCCTATCCGCAAACACATGAACGAGAACGTAGTGTTCTTGTGGAGAGATAAGGTTAAAGTGTTGAAGTCTTCACTCCCCGGTGCTGATGCAGCTGTGCTTGGTGCTTCGGCTCTCGGTTGGAAGGATTAATGAAATCTTAAAGAGGTATAATAAGGTGCAGACCGCTGGTCTGCACCTTAATTTTGTTAATTAATGTAGTGTTTTGTGCTCTTTTCCATAAAAATATTTAAGAATAAAAATATTTTGAAAATTATTGCTATCTTCGCATAACCACATTTTGCGTGAAATAATAATACAAAATAGACATGAATAACCTTATTGACAGGACAAAGAGAATCATTAGTGCTTCTGTGGCAGGAATGGCTGTGTTGCCTTTGGTGTCGGCTTGTGGTGGAGAGCAGGAGCAGAAACCTATGAATGTGCTCTTCATTATGTGCGACGACCATTCATACCAGACAATCAGTGCCTACGATTCTACATTTATAAAAACACCTAACATCGACCGTATTGCTGCGGACGGAGTGCGCTTTACAAACAGTTTTGTTGCGAATTCCATTAGCGGACCTTCGCGTGCATGTATGCTTACAGGAAAGCACAGTTATGAGAACGGCTTTACCGATAACAGTTCTTCGTTCGACGGCAGTCAGCAGACATTCCCCAAACTGTTGCAGCAACAGGGCTACGAAACGGCTGTCATTGGTAAATGGCATCTCACATCTGATCCTACAGGCTTCAATCATTGGGATATTCTCATAGGGCAGGGCGATTACTATAACCCTACATTCATATGCAACGGTGAGAAAGTGCAGCGCGAGGGATATGCCACAAATGTAACAACAGATTTGGCTCTCGATTGGCTTGAAAACGGTCGCGATGCATCAAAGCCTTTCTGTTTGCTGTTGCATCACAAGGCTCCGCACCGTACATGGATGCCCGATACTTGCGATCTTGAACTCTTTGCCGACAGCAATTTCCCGTTGCCCGAGACATTCTTTGATAATTACGATACCCGTGAGGCCGCAAAGGTGCAGCGTATGTCAATAAGCAAGGATATGGATATAGTCTACGACCTTAAGATGGCGGACAAGGACAGTACTATCCATAGCCGTTCCGACCTTGAAGCTTGGGGACGTCGCATTTATAACAACATGAACCCCGACCAGAAACGTGCTTGGGATGCTCATTACGATGTTGTAATAGAGAAATTCAAGGCTGCGGGGCTTGAGGGTAAGGAGCTCGATGCGTGGAAGTATCAGCAGTATATGCGCGACTATCTGCGTGTGATAACATCTGTAGACCGCAATGTGGGCCGTGTGCTCGATTATCTCGAGGCTGAGGGCTTGATGGATAATACTCTTATAGTCTATACATCAGACCAGGGCTTCTATATGGGTGAGCATGGCTGGTTCGACAAGCGTTGGATGTACGAAGAATCTTTTCGCACTCCTTTGCTTGTGCGCTTGCCGGGCGGTAAGGTAAAAGGCGAACTCAAGAATATGGTGCAGAACATAGACTATGCTCCTACATTCCTTGAACTTGCCGGTGCTGAAATCCCGTCGGATATCCATGGATGCTCGTTCCTTCCATTATTAAAAGGCGAAGAGTGGACTACGAACCGCGACGGAGTATACTATCACTATTATGAATACCCCGACGAGCATGCTGTTAAGCGTCATCTTGGAGTACGTACCGAAACACATAAGCTCATACATTTCTATGAGGATGATGTTTGGGAGTTGTTCGACCTGTGTGCCGACAAACACGAATTGAACAATATCTATGGCAAGCCCGGAACGGAGGAGGTTACAGCTCTTCTTAAGGAGAAACTTGTGAAATTACAGAAACAGTATAACGAGGAGCAGTTCATCGCTGAATAATGAAAAGTAACAAGAGAAATACCCTGCATCTTGCCGACGTTGCAAAAATGCAACGTGCACCGGCTTTCGGAACCATGATAAAGCCCATTGGCTCGGCATGCAATCTCGATTGTCACTATTGTTACTATCGCGATAAGAGCGAGATATACAGTGGTAATATGCCGCGTATGAGCGAAGAGTTGCTCGAGACCTATATAAAGCAGTATATCCAGGGTGCTTCGCAACAGAATATCAGCTTTTGCTGGCACGGTGGCGAACCGTTGATGGCAGGTCTGCCTTTCTTTGAAAAGGCAATGGAACTGCAAAAGAAATATGCCGGAGACAAGGTTGTTGAAAACACCCTGCAGACAAACGGCATACTTGTGAATGATGTCTGGTGCAGTTTCTTCAAGGAGAACAATTTCCTTATAGGACTATCGCTCGACGGTCCCGAGGATATACACGATGCATTCCGTCGCGATTGTGGCGGTGCTCCCACCTTCGCAAGAGTTATGAAAGCCGTGGAGCTGATGAAGAAACACGGGGTGGAATTCAATATTCTCTCAACGGTAAATGCCCGTAGCGAAGAGCGTGGGGTGGAGGTGTATAAGTTTCTTACATCTATAAATCCTTATCTGCAGTTTCTGCCGGTGGTGGAATATGTGAAGATGCGTCCCGGTAAACGTCCTTTGATTGTGTCGCCCGATGAGGAGGATGCTGTTCCTGCACCTTGGTCGGTATCGGCAAAGGGATATGGCAAATTCATGTGCGATGTCTTTGACGAATGGGTTAAATATGATGTGGGCAGGAACTTTGTCCAGCTCTTCGATGTTACATTAGGAAATTGGTGTGGTGTGCCACCATCGTTGTGCGCCTTTGCCGAAGTGTGTGGCGACGGACTGGTGGTTGAGCATAATGGCGATGTCTATTCGTGCGACCATTTTGTATATCCCGAATATCGCCTTGGCAATATTGCAACCGATGAACTTGCCGCAATGTACCGTAGCAGGGAACAACAGGACTTCGGACGCGACAAACGTGATGCTCTTCCTATAGAGTGCAAACGTTGCAACTACTATTTCCTGTGTCGCGGAGAGTGTCCAAAACACCGCTTCGAGTATGCAAAGAACGGCGAACCTTATATGAATGTGCTTTGCGAAGGATACAAGATGTTCTTCCGTCACACCGACCCTTATATGCGTTATATGAAAACCCTTATAGAAAAAGGAGAACCGGCATCAAAAGTGATGCTTTGGAAAAAATAAACAATGAAAAACTTAACTAACCGTAAATAACTATGAATCCAAAATTTGTTTTACCCAAAATAGGCGAATTGCCTATAACAACCTCTATAGAGAGTATATGTAAGTTTGAGAAGGTTCCTACGAAGATTTGTCCAACAGAAAAACAGGGCGCTTGTGTAGTGGCTGATATGGTGGTTGATGCCATAAAGTCCCATAAGGGTGATAAGCCTTTCGTACTTGGACTTTCAACAGGCAGAACTCCGCTCGGTTTATATGCTGAACTCGTGAACAGATATAAGGCAGGCGAGGTGAGCTTTGCCAATGTGGTGGTATATAGCCTTGACGAATTCTATCCCATGAAGCCCGACTCACCACAGAGCCGCAACCATCGTGTCTACGAAGACTTCCTGAAATACATCGATATAAATCCTTCAAATGTACATTTCCCCGATGGAACAGTCGCTTCTGAGAATGTCAACGATTACTGCAAGCAGTATGAAAAACTTGTAAACGGTTGCGTTGATATGATGATTATGGGTGTAGGTGAATTGGGACAGGTTGGTTTCAACGAACCCGGCAGTTATGCCCATTCAACCACGCGTCTTGTCCGTTTGAGCTACAATTCGCGCAGGAATCAGGACAAGTTCTTCTCTAATCCCAACGAAGTTCCCAAGAGTGCCATTACCATGGGTATGGAAACAATAATGAGCGCAAAGAATATAGTGCTTATGATGTGGGGTGAGGATAAGGCGCAGGTTGCATATAACCTTATAGAAGGCGATGTTACCGAAGAGTATCCCGTAACAGCATTGCAGGAGCATCAGAATGTCCAGGTGGTCATTGATGAGGCTGCTGCTCAGGAACTCACACGTGTAAAGGAACCATGGCTTGTTGCACCTCCACAGGAATGGAGCGACAAACTTATCCGTAAGGCAGTTATTTGGCTATGCCAGACTGTGGATAAGCCAATTCTCAAATTGACACATCAGGATTATATAAAGAATTCGTTGTCCGACCTTTTGGAACGTGTTGATTCTTACGACAAGATAAATATAAAGGTATTCAATGAGATTCAGCATATAATTTCGGGATGGCCCGGTGGAAAGCCCAATGCCGACGATTCAACACGCCCGGTATCATCTGCTCCATTCCCTAAACGTGTGATTATATTCTCTCCGCACCCCGACGACGATGTAATCTCTATGGGTGGAACATTCAACCGTCTTATAGAGCACGGACACGATGTTCATGTGGCATATCAGGTTTCGGGAAATGTTGCAGTATACGACGACGTGGTTCTGCAGAATCTTGATACCGCAAGAGAAATGGGCTTTGGTGATGCATTTGATGAGATACGCGAAATCATCGCCAACAAAAAGGTTGGAGAACCCGAACCTCGCAAACTGCTTGAACTTAAGGGTGCAATCCGTCGTGCCGAAGCACGTGCTGCATGCCGTTCTATCGGACTGAACGACCGTACCAACGCACACTTCCTTAACTTGCCGTTCTATGAGACCGGAGGTATCAAGAAAGGACAATTGAGCGACGAAGATATAGAGATTGTAAAGAAACTCATGCGCGAGGTGAAGCCACATCAGATATATGCTGCGGGAGACCTCACCGACCCACATGGTACACACCGCGTATGTATCGAGGCTGTGTTGCGTGCCTATGAAGAGGTTAAGGACGACGATTGGGCAAAAGAGTGTCATATCTGGCTTTATCGCGGTGCTTGGCAGGAGTGGGATTTGGCTGTTGCAGATATGGCTGTGCCTCTCAGTCCCGAGGAGCTCATCCGCAAACGTCATGCAATCTTCCGACACCTGTCGCAGAAGGATATTGTTCCCTTCCCCGGAGAGGATGCACGCGAGTTCTGGCAACGTGCCGAGGAACGTACCCAAGGTACTGCGGCACTCTTCAATAAGATAGGCTTGCCCGAATATCAGGCAATTGAACTTTTTGCAAAGCTGCTGTAACAGTTACATATAAATGAAAACAAGGCACTTCATTGCGAAGTGCCTTGTTTTTGTCTTGTAGGGTTTATTTCTTTAGCGTGAATTCGAATCTTAGTCCGCCACTTTGGCGGTTACAGACGGTGATTGTTCCGCCATGGAACTGTACGGCGTGCTTTACAATGGCAAGTCCAAGGCCTGTTCCGCCCATTTGGCGCGAACGTCCCTTATCAACCCGGTAGAATCTTTCAAACAGACGGGGGAGCTGTTTCTCTTCTACACCGCAACCGTCATCCTCAAAGTCTATTCTGCAATAATTGTCATTGTTCTCAATCAATGAGATATAAATGTTCTTTCCGCCT
>CAJGDP010000019.1 GCA_904502235.1 uncultured Bacteroidaceae bacterium | reverse complement strand
CTGTTGTCGTTGAGCAGGATATCGCATGCCAAACCAAGTTCATAGCACGCTGTGTTAATCATTCCTACTGCGTAGTAGTCTCCACCGAGGGCAGCCTCTACAAGGTCTTTCAGCTCTTCACCTTCCTCGCGACGGAAACCGTGTCCGTTAGGACCAAGGTCCTTGTTGTAGAGTGCGAATGTACGCAATGCCTGATGGTTACTTGGGAGGATGTCCTTCAGACTCTTTTCCCAGTTGCTCTGGTAGTCGTAAGCCTCCATGTTCCAGCAGTAGTCTGCGATACCATAGAGCGAAATCTTTGATGTCTCGGCATACTCCATAGGGTTGCTTACAAAGCCCGATACGTCGCAAGCGATGTCGAGACCATTGCCGTATGCGGGGCCCATAAGAATGTGGTCGCGTACAAAGTCGTTTACAGGGAAGTTCAACCAGATGTATCCCTTACGCTCGATGCGCTCGTTAATCCACTCCATAGTAGGTTTGTCGATGCAGGCAACAACTGAGTTACCGGTCCACATAACCTCGATGCCCTTATTCAGTGTGCTACCCAATGTGCGAAGGTAACCGCCCTGCTCGTTAGCCCAGCCCTTGTTGTATTCGGTAGGGCAAAGGATAAGCGGAGCAACGTCCTTCTTCACCTGTACAAAGTTGTCATCGATGTAGTTCAGGAGAGCAGCCTGCTTGTCGGCTTTTGCACCCTCGCCCCAAATGTCATCGAAGAACACTGCAAATGAACGTACGCCAAGCTGGTACATAACCTCGAGCTTTGCCATAAGGAAATCGCGGTCCTCGTCGTTCCATTTGATGTCAACGCCCGGGTGGATTGCCCAATAGAAGTTCACACCGTTCTTCTTTGCAACCTCAACGAGTTCTGCAATACGGTTTGCCTCTGCCTCGGGATATGGCTCACGCCATTTGTCGCGGTGCCAGGGGTCGTCCTTTGGACCATAGATATATACGTTCATCTTGTTACGACCGTAGAACTCCAACTGGCTCTTACGTGCCTCGTGGCTCCAAGGTGTTCCGTAGAAACCTTCAACTGTTCCGCGGAAAGGAACATCGGGCCAGTCGGTGATTGTACAAGCCTCGAGCTTGCCCTCTTTCATCATGCCGAGCAGAGTCTGTACACCGTAGAAAAGACCTTTCTCGTCGTTTCCGGCAATTACAATCTCTTTGTTTGTTACTTTAAGATAGTAACCTTCGGTTTTTGCAGGTATCTGCTTCTTGTATCTGCTTACCTGCTTGTCGCCACGTACACCTATTGTTACTTTGAAATTGGATTTCTTTACAATCTCAGGTGCTGCAGTTGCAAGCGCGTCAAATACATAACCGTTCAGGTTCTTTGCGTTTATGCTCCATTGTGCAGGTGCATCGAACAATGCGTTTTCGCATGTGATATTCACCTCTTGAGGAACAGGGTTTACAAGGCTTACCTGTGCTGATGCTCCTAATCCGGCAAACAGCAACAAGCCTAATGTCATAATCTTTTTGTTCATGTGTTATATTGTTTAGAAATTATATTTCAACATTGCGCATATACGGTGGTTTGTAACAGTATGTGGATTATACATCCTGTACTGATTGTCGGGCTTGCCGTATCCTACTGTGGTGGGGTTATACTCGATACCGATCTGCATGGCATTGTGTGTATACAGGATACTTGGTGCAACGCGCCACATATAGTCCATGTTCTTCTCGCCACGCATGTAGATGTCGCCCACAATCTCGTTCATGCAGCCAAGGTTCTTTGTGTAGCCTGCAAAACAGCAGAATGTCAGGTAACCGGTCTTCAACGGCTGTTTGTATGTCGCGTCAACCCAACCGCCGATGCTGTTGATGCTGCTGTATTTCCAGTTGCCGTTCTCCTGCTTTTCGGTAACTGCGTATCCGCTTATCATACTCATGTGTGCTGCGTTCTGTGCATATGTGATACGTCCTTTCACACCCCAGTTACCTTTCTTGTACGATGCAAAGAGTGTTGGGGTAACGCTTACCATAAGCTGGTCGTTGCACTTGTAGGTCTTTGTTACATCCTTCTCGCTCTTAACATACATCTCCTCATCTGTTATCGGGTCGTGTACGGGCTGTCCGTTCTTGTCGACGATTGCTGTATATATGGTTTCTTTCTCGGTAACTGTATAGCTTTGACGTGGTTTCAAGGTGAGTACATCAACACCCAATCCCATCATGAAGCCACCGCTCTTTATGATGCCTTGGAAATACATCTCGGGTACAATGGCATTGCGTGCATAGTTGAACGAAGCACCGTCGGGACCGTACGATGTGTATTGGAACTGATAGAGTGCTGTCGCGGTAAGTTTCACGTTCTTTGTCTCGTAGTCGTAACGCACCTGTGGTGTTCGGCTGAACGGTGTAAAGGGAGCACCGGTCTCAAGTGAGAACACGTCGGGCATCATATCGCCCATAGCCGGGTGCCATGCCTGGCCTACAAGCACCTTGCTGTGTTCCCAATCCATCTTTGCATATGCCTGGCGTATGCGGAGCACTGTATTGCTTGTTCCGAATCCGGCAAAGTCAGCTTCAATCTTCGCTGATGTCTTGGAACCGAGAAAGCTCAGACCGCTCACGTTTAATCCCAAACGTGTTGTGATGCTCAACAGCATGATGTTGTCCTGTGCGTTCAGGTCGTTGCCGTTAGCATCGAGTTTGATGTCCTTTGGCATGTAGTAGAACTGCTCGCTGTTCGATGTGAGGCTCTCGCGGGTGTCGTAGCAAGCATAATTTCTTACGAAACCGTAGAATTTAAAACTAGGTTTCTCTTTTTCCTGTGCAAAAGCTCCTAATGTGAATATAGCAAGGAGCGATACAATAAATAGTCTTTTTTTCATATTTTGAGTTTGTTTATTATCCGAAGTAACCCATTTTGCCCACAGTTATTATGAGCACATATCCAAGTACCAATGAAATTATTCCAATGAGTATGCCGGCTTTGAACATTTGCGAGGTCTTGATAAGCCCTGTCGAATAGGCAATGGCATTTGGAGGAGTGCTTATAGGAAGCGACATCGCGAAGGAAGCCGACATTGCCACACCCACTAGCAGTGTTCCCACACCACCGAAATCTCCAAGAGAGTCCTTCATTCCCACTCCCACTGCAACCATAATGGGAACCATAAGGGCTGTAGCCGCAGAGTTGGATATGAACTGCGACAGCAACCAGCAGATAAGTCCTCCGCCAATCATTACAATAAGTGCAGGCCATGTGTCAAACGGGATTGTGTTTACAAGTGCATCGGCAAGACCGGTCTTTGACATACCCTCACCAAGAGCGAAACCGCCTGCCACCATCCATAGGCAAGCCCAATCTATATCCTTGAGGTCGCTTGACTTTATGATTCGTGTTATGGCAAATACACCAATGGGGAACAGGGCAACAACGTAAGAATTTATGCCGGTAACCTTCTCGAACATCCACAATAGAATAGTAACAGCAAGTGTGCCGTAGATGACGTATGTTCTCCAACCCTTCTTTGCACCACCAATGATTGTGAGATTTACTTTATCGGCACTGAATGGGAACATAAAATGCAATATTATCCATGAAATCACAAGTATTGCCAGCATAAGCGGTGTCATAATCATCGTCCACTCGCCAAAGTCGATACCAAGGTTCAGACCGTCAACATCGTTTATATACTGCAATGCAATGCCGTTTGGCGGTGTGCCGATGGGCGTTGCCAAGCCACCGATATTCGCACCGATAGGAATGGCAAGAGCCAAAGCTGCAGTACCCTTTTCACTTGCAGGCAGTTGGCGTAGCACCGGTGCCAGGAAGGTGAGCATCATTGCCGCAGTGGCTGTGTTGCTCACGAACATCGAGAAAATAGCTGTTACAAGCATGAAACCGAAAAGCACCACCGACGGTCTTGTTCCGAATGGCTTGAGCATCGCACGCGCTATACTGATGTCGATTCCGCTCTTTGATGCCACTAGGGCAAGTATAAAACCACCCATGAACAGCATTACCGTGGGGTTGGCAAAGGTGCCCATTATCACCTTGTAGCTTATGAGTTCGGTCTTTGCATGTCCATTGATGAGGAACGATATACCGCTGTCCGATATCGTCATCAACATAATCACTATTATAAGCAACGACGTTGTCCACGCCGGAACAGCCTCAACTATCCACATGCATGCCGCCCAAAAGAAAATGGCAATCATGCGCTGTTGTATATCGGTAAGCCCCTCTATGCCAAAGAAAGTATTCGGCAACAGTGCGATAGCCAATGCAATAAGGGTTATTGCGCAAACTTTGATATAACGGTTATAGTGCTTGACGAAGCGCCATAATTTCCCAAGGATAGTTCTCTGTTCCATAAATTTATCCCAAATTAGTAATTACAGGTGCTAATTTACTTTAAACTATCCAAACAATCAATAAAGCGTTTCTATTTTTGCAATTACAGATAGCATTTTATTCTCTTTTTTTGCCGATTGACAAATTTTCAATAACTTTCCGGCAATTTAAGAAAATCTAATAATCAGTTATTATGAAACGTACACTTTTTATTCTTATGATAGCGTTCATGAGCATTAATGCAATGGCGCAGTATAAACCCATAGATATAAAGGGCAGCAGGGTGTTTGTTGAAAATCAGAAACTCGACAAAATTGCTGCCGCGGAGTGCTTTACGTCGCTCAACGGTGTAGACCGCAGTATGGATTATTTGAAGTACCGCAAGAAATATAAAACAGGTGTCGGGCTTACAATAGGCGGAGCATCGTTGGCTGTTGCCGGCTCTGCTCTGACTTTCACCGGTTTTGTGAATGCGCTTTCAAAGGGGCTTGCCGGGGAGAACGCTGTGGGTGCAGAGGTCGTGATGTATCTTGGTATGACATCTGTGATAGCCGGTACAACATGCTTCGTGGTGGGTATACCAATGACTTGTGTCAATAAATCACGCCTGAACCGTCTGGAAAAAGAGTATAACGCATCGTTGCAGTTCGGTGCATCAGCCAACGGCTTATCAATGGCATTGTGCTTTTGATGTAAATGGGTGTTTAGAAGGATAGTTCTATGATGTAGTTGCATTTTCCGGTTCCGTAGCATACTCCGCATAATTTGCTTTTGGATTCTGCAGTAAGGCTGAATTTGATTTCGTTTCCTGAGTATCTGTCTTTAGCTGTAATTAGCAACTCACCGTCGTTTTGTTGTTTACCGCTTAATGTGTAGTTCTTGTTGCAGTAAGAACAAGATCCACTTATGTTGTGGTAGGCGTCAATATTTATGTCCATTTTAACATACTGGTTCTCGGTCTCATTAACATTTGAAGGCTTGTAATATTCTACATGACCGATGCAACTCATTTGGCTTTTTGTAAGAAACACAGGGTTGCCTTTAGCATCACAATGGTTGTATGTTGGAGCGTATAGGTAATCAGCCATGCATTCACCTTCGTATATACATTCATAATTAATGAATGTAAAGATGTCGTTGTTCTTGTAATAATCTCTACCTGAACAAAGTTCTTCTGCTGTACCGGAATTTAAATTGATGGCATATAGGAAAACGGAAGCTAAACCATAGTAATTGTTTTCGGAACAATGTGTAATTATGTATAAACAGTTTTTGTTCTCATTTATGGATAAATTTTCGACGCTGAAACCGGGGGCCATCACTCCACCGCCTAAATCGCAGTCTTCCAATTTGTGTGTAATACCTGTTTCCAAATTATGTATCCATAGTTCTCTGTAAACGTTTTCATGACATTTATCGTACAAACCGATAAAATATTTGGAAAAATTGGGGTACTTGCCTATGATTTTCATATCTTCCCCATATCCTCGCCATTTTTCATATATCGCGTATGCTTTATCCCATAGCCCGTCGTAAGTGTTTATAAAACTGTTTTTTGCCAAAACATTATTTGGTAACATTATGATAGCTATGGCAATGAATGTTATAACTTTAATATATCGGTTACAACATCTTGATTTTCTAAAAAGTGTGTTTGGTGTCATAATTATGTTGATTTAATTGTTGCATGTGCTAATTTACTTTAAACTATCCAAACGATCAATAAAAACAGCTGTATTTTATTCTCTGTAGCAGCTTTAATCTTTTTTATGATAAATAATGTTATAGGAAAATATAACCGATTGGGGAATTTGTTATTTTCGTAACATACAATTTAAAAGAAAAAGATTATGGCAACAATACATTTGACAAACCAGGAGTTTATAAAAAGAGTGGCGGACTACAAGTCGAATCCCATAGGTTTTGAATTTTTGGGCGACAAGCCTGCAATAATCGACTTCTATGCCGATTGGTGCGGACCATGCAAGATGCTCGCCCCCGTTCTCGAAGAGGTTTCAAACGACTATGCCGGCAAAGTAGACATTTACAAGGTAAACGTAGATAGCGAAGAGGAACTTGCCTCTTTATTCAGCATCCGCTCAATTCCGACCCTCATGTTCATAGAACAGAACGGAACGATGCACCGTTCCCAAGGTGCAATGGGCAAAACGCAACTCAAAGAGGCGATAGAGAAGATTTTGTTGAAGTAAATAAAGCAATGAGCGATCGCTCATTGCTTTATTTACTTATTTCTTACTTTACCTTTTCGTAATTCAGCTTTCCGAGGGTGGCTGTTATGCGGTATGATGCGCCTTTCTTTGTCTTGAAGGCAAGTTCGTTGTTGCCATAGAGCAGTTTGCATGGTGCGCCGCTGTTGGATTTTACAATAGCCTCAACAAGTTTGCCTTTCTCCCATGTGATATCTATTTGGAATCCACCTTTTGCACACAAGCCTTTGACTGTTCCCTCTTCCCATGCGTCGGGCAGGGCAGGGAGAAGGTGTATGAATCCCATGTGGCTCTGCATCAACAGTTCGCACATGCCGGCTGTTCCGCCAAAGTTACCGTCGATCTGGAATGGGGCGTGTGTATCCCAAAGGTTGTCGAGTGTTCCGTTCTTCAGCAGATTTCCGAACAGGGTGTATGCGTGGTTACCGTCGTGCAGACGTGCCCATTGGTTCAGTTTCCATCCCATGCTCCAACCTGTTGCGCCATCGCCACGATGCTCCAGTACTATGCGTGATGCATCGGCAAGATCGGGTGTTACAACGGGTGAGATTGTGCGTCCCGGATGCAGACCAAACAGGTGGTTTACATGGCGATGCTGGTCGTTGGGATCGTCGATGTCCTTGCTCCATTCCATCAGCTGGCCGTAGCGTCCTGTCTGGTAGGGTGCAAGTCTGGCGAGTACGTGTTCCCACTCCTTGCGCAGTTCTTTGTCGGTGCCCATAACTTCGCTTGCGGCAATGGCATCGAGCAATATCTCACGTACTACGGCGTGTACGAATGTGGCACCTTGGTCTATAGGACCGTGTTCGGGCGATGTGGAAGGTGCTGCGGTGTATGTGCCGTCCTCTTTCTTCCATAGGTAATCAACGGCAAATATTGCACTGCTCTTGATTATGTCGTATCCAATCTCTTTCAGGAATTTCTTGTCGCGTGTGTAGTCGTAGTAATCCCACACGTGTGTTGCAAGCCATGGTCCTGCCATGGGATTGAAGTTCCACGACATATCCTGACTTATGAGCGGTGCGGTGAATCCAAAGATGTTGCTTGATATGCTAGCAGTCCATCCGCGTGCTCCAAAGTATGATTTGGCTGTAACTTCGCCCGGTTTTATGAGTGTACGTATGAAGTCAACCAAGGGTAGCATACACTCGTTAAGGTTGGTGACGCATGCGGGCCAATAGTTCATCTGTAGGTTGATGTTGTTGTGGTAATCCACTCGCCATGGACCATCGACATTGTTGTGCCACATGCCTTGCAGGTTGGCAGGCATATTGCCGGGGCGTGAACTTGAAATGAGCAGGTAACGTCCGAACTGGAAGTACAGCTGTTCCAACTTGTAGTCGGGTTTGCCTTGGCGATAGCTTTCGAGTCTCTTGTTTGTGGGCAGATTGTTTACACCGGGGAACTCGAATGTGGCGGGCGCGTTAGGATTGATGTTCAGTTCCACGCGGTTGAAAAGGGCAGAGTAGTCGGCATAGTGCTCACTCAAAAGTTTGTCGTATCCTTTGGCAACGGCTTTCTTGATCCACTCAGCCGTTGTCTCGTCGGGGTTTACGCCTACGTATGCTTTAGGGTCGTTGAAGTCGGGGTCGAAGTTTATCTTATAGTCGGTATCACCTGTGATATAGAAACATACCTCGTCGGCATTTGTTATGCGTATCTTTCCTTTGCTGATAGTCTTCTTTCCACCCTTTGTCTCCACTCTCATGCGTACTGTGTATTGCATGCTGTTGTTATCGAGTGTGGCTTTCCACACCAAGCCGTTATTGCCGTCCTGCTCGAGTGTGCCTTCGGATACAGGGTTGGGCGAATAGCCGAATGTGAGGTTCTGCATTCCGGGTTCGCTTGCGCTGAATTTCACAACAAGTACATTTGCCGGGTACGATACAAAGTATTTGCGCTCAAAAGTGATGTCGTCTTTCTTGTACTGTACAACTGCAAGTGCCGAATCGAGCGAAAGTATGCGCTTGTAGTCGCTCAAGCCTATGATGCTGTGTCCTGTCTCTATGTAGAACTCACCCATTGTGGTGAAGTTACCGAAACGGAACGGTTTTTCGCCATAGTATTCATACGATGCGGTGCTGTTGAAGTTCTCCCTTGTGAGTTTTGCCGCTTTTTCGTCATCTCCGTCGAGGAATGCCTGGCGTATGTCATCGAGCAGGTGTTCCGACTGTTTGTTTACATTCCAATAGTATTGTGCTCCGCCTTCGGTGTTGGGACCTCCGCGCCACAATGTCTTCTCGTTGAATGTGATGCGTTCTGCTTCCAACGAACCAAGGATGTTTGCACCAATGCTTCCGTTACCAATGGGCAACGACTGTGATTCCCACTCCTTGTCGGCATTGTAGTTACCGTCTCCTGCCCACTCGGGCTTCTTGCCTATCCAGTTCTCGGGTTTTCCACCATACCATATGTTATGTCCCTTCAATGTGGTGGGCTGGTCGAACCATATCGATAACCCATGAATGTAGTCGGTCTGTGCCTGCAGTCCCATTGCGCACATAAGTAGTGCAACAATAATGTTTCTCTTTTTCATATTATAGTTGTTTGTTATCCAATGTGTTTACATGTTGTATCAGCTTTGCTACATGTTGTCTGAAACTCATGTTGTAGTCGCGTTCAATCTCATATTGCTCGGATATCATGCGGATAGTGCCCTGAATGTCGTCGATACGTTGCAATGCTCCGCTGCCATCCTGTGCAATGCGGTATATCTCAATATCCTTGCTTCCGAGTTCAAGGAAGTATTCGCCTATTGTTGCAGTCCTTTTAACTGTAGCCATAACGTATCAGTGTACAAATAGCATTATTACCAGCTGTATCACAATGACTCTCAGGAACATGCATACGGGGTATACCGTTGCGTATGCCACGGCAGGATTGTCACCCTCTATGGTGTCGTTGGCATAGTTGAGTGCCATGGGGTTTGCCATTGAACCGCATAGCAGTCCGGAGATCGATCCAAAGTCAAGTTTCATTACACGCAATGCAAAAATTCCAACCAGAACAACGGGTACAAATGTTATCAGCAATCCCAATATGAGCCACAAAATACCTTCGGGACGCACAACGGTCTCAAAGAAGTGTGCTCCGGCATCCAGTCCGAGGCAGGCAAGGTAAAGGTTAAGACCTATTGCACGCAACATCATGTTTGCGCTGCGTGTGGTATATGTCAGCATGTGTAGACGTGGTCCGAATGTTCCAATAAGTATTCCCACGATTATAGGTCCGCCTGCAAGTCCCAGTTTAACGGGCAGTGAAATACCGGGTACCGAAAGAGGAATGCTACCTACCATAAGACCCAATATCATACCAATGAATACCGATACAAGGTTTGGCTCGTTGAGGCTCTGCACCGCGTTGCCAAGGATTTTTTCAACGCGTTTTATGTCGGCTGCTTCGCCCACGACGGTCAGGCGGTCGCCGAGTTGCAACACAAGGTTAGGTGTTGCCAGCAGCTGCACTCCTGAACGATATACACGGCTGATGTTTATTCCGTAGTTGTTGCGCAGACGCAGAGTGGAGAGTTTCTTTCCGTTTATTTCGGGGCGGGTAACAAGAATGCGTTGCGAGGTGAGTTCGCTGTCAATCTTATTCCAGTCGATGTTCTCGGAATTCCAGTCCTTCTGCTCCTGTTTGCCGAAGATAAGGCGAAGTTCCTCCGCCTCTTCGGGTTTGGTTATAACAAGGAGAATGTCATTTTCCTGCAACACTCTGTCGGACATGGGAATAAGCACATGACCATTGTGCCACATGCGCGAAATAACGCAATGATGATGCCATGAGTGTGTCAGCTCGGCTATGGTCTTTCCGAATATGGCAGGGTTCGTTACACAATAACTGGCGATGAATACATTCTTTTTGTGCTTGCTGTCGGGTTGGGGCATATCTGTTTGGCGCACGAACAGCTTGCGCAGGAAAATTATTGCAAGAATGACTCCCACAACACCCAACGGGTATGTTATGGCGCAGCTCAACGCGGCACTGCTTCCGTCTATTCCCAACTGGTCGAGAGTCTGCTGCGCGGCTGCCAATGCCGGTGTGTTGGTGGTTGCTCCGCATAGTATTCCCGAAATGTCGGGGATGGATACACTTGCAGTATAGCTCAGGGCAATCGCCATTATCGTGCCTATGAGCAGCACGGCTATTGCCGGCAGAAGAAGTTTCACTCCTTCGGTGCGCATGGAACTGAAGAAACCCGGTCCTACCTGCAATCCCAAGGCATATACAAAGAGCACCAGTCCGAATGTCTCGGCATAGAAGAGCATATCCGCATCAACGCTCAGCCCGAAGTGTCCGGCTATGATACCTGCGAAGAATACAAATGTTATTCCGAGCGATATCCCGAATAAACGCACTTTGCCGACCATGAGTCCTAAGGCTGATATCAGCGACAACACCACAATTGCCTGCAGTGCGGAATGTTCTATAAACAATATTCTAAGATAGTCAATCATATTTTCCCGTTATTTTATTCCCATTTCTTCCAAAAGGTAGCCTGCACCTCCAATACGGTCCATTACAAAAAGCACGAAGCGTATGTCAACCGAGATGTTGCGACAAATTTCGGGGTCGAACTCTATGTCGCTCATTGTAGAACGCCATGTGCGGTCGAAATTGATACCTATAAGTTCACCCTTGCCGTTGATTACAGGTGAACCTGAATTACCGCCCGATGTGTGGTTGTTGGCTAGGAAACATACAGGGATTGTAGGCTTGCCGTTCTTCTCAATGGCCCAACGGCCGTAATCCTTCCTGACATAGATGTCGCGTAACACCTGTGGAATGTTATAATCGTAAACCTCGGGATTGTCCTTTGCCATAACGCCTTCGAGTGTGCTCAGGTGTGTATGGTATTCACCGTCGGCATTTTCGTAGCCTTTGATTGAACCGTATGCAACGCGCAGAGTGAAATTTGCATCGGGATAAAAGGCGCGTTCTGTGTCCCACTCGCGCAGAGCCTGCATGTATGGCTTGTACCAATTCTCAACTGTGGGGACATTGCTCAGGTTGCGGTATGCATATTCGCTGTTCTGAATTATCAGAGGAAGGAACCACGATGTGAACTGGACGAACAGGTCCTCTTCCAGTTCTTTATTTGTGAGCGGATATTCATTAAGAATTCTTGTTGTGGCATACAGCTTGTCGGCAAATGCTTCAGCACTTCCACATTCGTCAATGGCTTGTGTCAACTGCTGCGGAATGTTCTCTTTGGGCATACGTTCCACAAATTCCCTTATCATCTCACGCGCAATGGCATGGTCAACCTGAACATTGTAGTCCTTGAGATATTTTCTGCGTATCTCTGCCTGATCGTCGGCTGTTACCTCGTTGTTGATAAGGCATCTGTTATATAGCTGGAACGCATAGGCAAAGGCTTCGATTCCGTAAATGGATTCATTGAAGAGCTCGCGCATATAGTATCCGGGCATAACTTTTTCGTATCCTGCCTGAATGGAGTCGAGCAGATGCGCATATTCCGGTTTGTCGGCAGCCCATGCCGCAAAGGCTCTTTCGTAGTCGAGCTTCTTGTCGGCTGTGCCCAAACGGGTAAGGCCGAGTGTTTCGCCCTGCCACTTCTTCCAGCCGTTGGCTATGCCGGCATGCTTTGCCGCGTATGCAATGCGTGTTGCGGCATCTTTAGCCTGGGCTTCGGTAATGATATTCAGTCGGGTGGTGCGCAAGGCAATCTTCATCGGGTTAGACACATGCTCAACATATAGTGCGGCTTCGGCTGTGATGAACTCCTGTGTGTTACCGGGGAAACCGTATATCATTGTAAAATCGCCCTCCTCAATACCCTTTGTCGAAACCTTGAAATGACGTTTGGGGCGGTAGGGAACATTATCCTTGCTATATTCGGCAGGTTCGTTGTTGGCATCAGCATACACGCGGAATACCGAAAAGTCTCCTGTGTGTCGTGGCCATATCCAGTTGTCAGTATCTCCACCGAACTTGCCTATCGATGATGGCGGTGCTCCCACAAGGCGAACGTCGCGGTATGTGCAGTACACAAACAGATAGTGCTGGTTGCCATAATACATGGATTCAATGCTTGCACGGTAGCCTTTTCTCTGTTTTACGGCCTCGGCGATAATGTCGCTTTTCTGTTCACCGGCAGCCAACCTGTCGGTTACATCTTCCATCTTTACCAGAAGGCTTACGGTAAGTCCCGGAACATGAAGCTCCTCTTCGCGGGATTTTGCCCAATATCCGTCGGTAAGATAATCGTGTTCGACCGATGACAGTTTCTGTATCGAACCATATCCGCAATGGTGGTTGGTAAGCAACAGACCTTCGGGCGAAACGAACTCTCCTGTGCAACCGCCACCGAACTGGACAACGGCATCCTTGAGCGATGCTTTCCTGTCGGAATAGATGTCTTTTGCTTTGAGCTTGAAACCTTTCTTGCGCATATCCTTTATACGCTCTTTTATAAGGCTGGGTAGCCACATACCTTCGTCGGCAGTGGCTGTTGTGATTGTAAGGCACGCAACGGCGCAAATCAATAATTTCTTTATCATAGTTGATCTGTTTTTTTTAGTTGATATGTTTGCCTTTAAGTATAATATCCTTTATTATCGGTGTCTGATGTACGTATGGCAGATATGCCAGCGACGGCAACGGCTTTGTTAAGTAGAAGTTTGCGACTTTGCCACGTGTTATCGAACCATAATCGTTGCTCTCGCCCATGGCGCAGGCACTGTTGAGTGTTGCCGCATTCAGAGCCTCAGCAGGTGTCATCTTCATCTTTATGCTTGCCAACGCTGCCACAAAGCGCATGTTGCCCGATGGCGCAGTGCCCGGATTGTAGTCCGAAGCAAGTGCAACAGCCAGCCCTGCATCAATCATCTTGCGTGCAGGCGGATATCCTATGCCAAGAAAGAAAGCGCAACCCGGCAACATGGTGGGCATGGTTGCAGAACCACTCAGAGCTTCAATCTGCTCATCGCCCATCGATTCCAGATGGTCAACCGAAAGAGCACCATGTTCAACGCCAACTTCAACTCCGCCCGAGACGGCAAGTTCATTGGCGTGTATCTTTGCACGCAAGCCATATTCTGCTCCTGTTTCAATTATTTTTGCGGTCTCTTCAACGGTAAAGAAGCCCTTGTCGCAAAAAACATCGATGAAATCGGCAAGTCCTTCCTTAGCGACAGCAGGAATCATGTCGTTGCAGACATGTTCCACATATTCGCTCTGCCTGCCTTTGTAGGCACGACCTACGGCATGTGCACCAAGGAATGTGGCACGCACAGCCAATGGGGCATTCTCCTTTATACGACGTATCACGCGCAGAATCTTCAGCTCGTTTTCGAGTGTCAGACCGTAGCCCGATTTTATCTCGATTAGTCCCGTACCCATCGAAATAACTTCGTTTATACGTTCCATGGCTTGACGGTACAATTCATCTTCGCTCGTTTCGTGTAGCCTGTCAGCGGAATTCAGTATGCCGCCTCCTCGTTTGGCAATCTCTTCGTATGAAAGTCCGTTTATCTTGTCGAGGAATTCCTGCTCACGGCTGCCGGCATATACAATATGCGTATGCGAGTCGCAGAACGACGGGAAAAGCCAACCTCCTTGTGCATCTATTATTTCGCAACCATCGGTGTCGGGAAACTTGTCCATGGTGCCGTAGTCGCATATGCGTTCGCCGTCGGTGAGAAGCCAGGCATTTCCGAGCATTCCGATAGTGTCCATCTCCTTGCCCGCAACTCTTGTGCGTCCGCTTTCGTCGATGCCGACAATCTGTCCTATGTTCTTAACGATGAGGCTCATGTTCGTTCAGGAATTTTACCGATGCCGCTATGTGCGGATACATTACAGTGTCGTTGTCAACAAATGGAACGACAGCACGATATGCAGTGAAAATCTCTTCTATTGGTTTTGACGAATGTAGTGGGCGACGGAATTCCAGAGCCTGTGCCGCATTCATCAATTCGATAGCCAGAATGCGTTCGGTGTTCTGTACCACTTTCCAAAGTTTTGTTGCGGCATTTGAACCCATACTCACATGGTCCTCCTGTCCTTGTGATGACGGGATGGAGTCGCACGATGCAGGCCAACACAATCCTTTCGACTGGCTTACTATTGATGCCGCAGTATATTGCGGAATCATGAAACCGCTGTTCAGTCCCGGTTTTGCCACAAGGAAGTTGGGCAGATTGCGTGCTCCCGAAATAATGCGGTATATGCGTCTCTCCGAAATATTACCCAATTCCGCCATTGCAATGGCAAGGAAATCCATTGCCAAGGCAATTGGTTGTCCGTGGAAATTACCGGCAGAAATTATTTCATCAGTATCGGGGAATACCGTGGGATTGTCAGTTGCAGAATTTATCTCAGTCTCCAGAACCCCTGCTACGTATGCGATGGTGTCTTTTGACGCTCCATGTACCTGTGGCATGCAACGGAAGGAGTATGGGTCCTGAACATGTTTCTTTGGTTGTTGTGCAATCTCGCTGCCTGCTAGTATCTCGCGTATGTTGCGTGCTGTCTCAATCTGTCCGTTGTGCGGACGTATTGCATGGACATTATGCTCGAATGGTTCCAATCTGCCGTCGAAGGCATCTAGTGACATTGCACCTATGTAATCTGCCCAAAGGTTCAGGCGCAGAGTGTTAATCATTGAATATACGCCGTATGCCGACATGAACTGCGTTCCGTTGAGCAATGCAAGACCTTCCTTTGAACACAACTTTATAGGCTCCCAGCCCATCTTTTCCATAACGGTTGCACTCTCCACAACTTCGCCTTCAAATTCCGCATGACCAAGCCCTATCAAAGGCAGGCACATGTGTGCCAATGGCGACAGGTCGCCCGATGCGCCTAATGATCCCTGCTCGTATACTACGGGTATGATGTTGTTATTGAACATGTCGAGCAGACGTTCAACTGTTACAAGCTGTACTCCCGAGTGTCCGTAAGAGAGTGATTGCGCCTTAAGGAACAGCATCAGCTTTACAATCTCCGACGGTACTCGTGCACCTGTGCCGCATGCGTGTGACATCATCAGGTTCTTCTGTAGTTGTGAAAGGTCCTCCTTGTCAACAGAAATGTTGCATAGCGAACCGAATCCGGTTGTTACACCGTATATGGGGCGTCCTGCATTTTCCATCTTTTCATCGAGATATTCTCGGCAATGGATTATGCGCTGTCTGGCATCGTCGCTGAGTGCAAGTCTGTAACCTTTTGTTAAAATCTCCTCGACTTTCGCAATAGTGAGGCGGTCGGAGCTTATATAATGAATCATAATGGTTTATCTGTTTTCGTTATACACTTTTTCTATTAGACTCATGTCGGCAATGTTGGGCAATGTTACTTTGAGCAACGGTGTGCGCTCCATCTGACGTTTGATTGCAAACATCGCACCCTCGTTTCTTGCCCAGCTACGACGTGCTATACCGTTGTTGACATCCCAGAGAAGCATCTCTTCTATATGACGTGCCGAATCATCAGAACCGTCAATAACCATTCCGAAGCCTCCGTTTATAACTTCGCCCCAACCTACACCGCCACCGTTGTGGATTGACACCCATGTGGCACCGCGGAACGAATCGCCTATGACATTGTGGACAGCCATGTCGGCACAGAACTGAGAACCATCGTAGATGTTCGATGTCTCGCGGTATGGCGAGTCGGTACCCGACACATCGTGATGGTCGCGTCCCAGAACTACTGGAGCCGAAATCTCGCCACGTTCAATAGCCTCATTGAAAGCAAGTGCTATGCGTGTACGTCCTTCGCTGTCGGCATATAATATTCGTGCCTGTGAGCCTACAACAAGCCTGTTCTCTTTTGCTTCGCGAATCCAGTGCAGGTTGTCTGCCAACTGACCGCGTATTTCATCTGGTGCCTCGGCAAGCATCTCTTCAAGCACCTGTGCCGCTATGCGGTCGGTTGCTTCAAGGTCCTCCTCCTTACCCGATGTGCATACCCAACGGAACGGGCCGAAACCGTAATCAAAGAACATCGGTCCCATGATGTCTTGAACGTATGAGGGATAACGGAACTTGCCGTCGGCAGTCATGATGTCTGCCCCTGCGCGCGACGATTCGAGCAGGAACGCATTGCCATAGTCAAAGAAATACATGCCACGGGCAGTGAGTCTGTTGATAGCTGCCACATGTCGGCGCAACGATTCCTGCACACACTCGCGGAAATGCTCAGGTTCTTCAGCCATCATGCGGTTCGACTCCTCGTATGAATAACCTACAGGGTAGTAACCTCCTGCCCAAGGGTTGTGCAGTGATGTCTGGTCGGAACCGAGGTCTACATTTATATTCTCATCGGCAAGACGTTCCCAAAGGTCGACAACGTTTCCAACGTATGCAAACGAAACAATTTCCTTGTTTTCAACGGCATTTTTAACTCGCGGAATAAGTTCGTCGAGCGATGTGTGCAATTCATCCACCCATCCCTGATTGTAACGTTTTTCCGCAGCCGCAATGTTTATCTCTGCAGTGATACTCACCACGCCCGATATGTTTCCTGCTTTGGGCTGTGCACCCGACATGCCGCCTAAACCCGCTGTGACGAACAGCATGCCTTTGAGGTCTTTCTGCCCGGGTTTCATGCGTTTGCGCGCGGCATTCATAACCGTGATTGTTGTGCCGTGTACAATGCCTTGCGGACCTATATACATATATGAACCGGCAGTCATCTGTCCGTATTGCGACACACCCATGGCATTGAAACGCTCCCAGTCGTCCTTTGACGAGTGGTTGGGGATTACCATACCGTTTGTTACAATTACACGTGGAGCATCCTTGTGCGATGGGAACAAGCCGAGCGGATGTCCCGAATACATCACAAGCGTCTGTTCATCGGTCATCTCGGCAAGGTATTTCATTGCAAGGCGATATTGTGCCCAGTTCTGGAATACCGCACCATTGCCACCATATGTTATAAGTTCGTGCGGATGCTGTGCCACAGCCTTGTCAAGGTTGTTCTGAATCATAAGCATTATGGCTGCCGCCTGACGCGAACGTGCTGGATACTCCTCAATGGGGCGTGCATACATCTCATATTCCGGACGCAGACGATACATATAGATGCGTCCGTATCTCTTCAACTCATCAAGGAATTCCGGAGCAAGTTCTGCATGGTGCTTCTTTGGAAAATAGCGCAGAGCATTTGCCAACGCAAGTTTCTTATCGCTGTCGGTAAGAATGTCCTTGCGCTTTGGAGCATGGTTTGCTGTGGTATCGTATGCTCTCTTTGCCGGCAATACATCGGGAATTCCGGCGAGTATATCTTTTTGAAAATCGGTCATGGCACTATTGTTTATCCGTTTATTTTCTCCTCAACAATGGCAAGAATCTCCTTCTCTGCCTGCTGTGCAAGTGCTTGAATCTCATTAGCCTCGTTCACAAGTGCATCGGCTGTGTCACGGTCCTTCAGGCCTGCCGCATTTATTTTTACGTTAAGGCATGCACCCATGACTGCCGAACGTGCCGCCAAAGCACCCACTCCTGCGTCGGATACAGAATTGGGATTGCCCTCCTGCGCCATTGTGCGTACAACGTCGAATGCCTTGTATGCAACCTTCATTGTGCGCAAAGGAACCTGTGTGGCATATAGTGTTGTCGCCTCCATTGCCGCTGCACGCGCTTCCTTCTCCTCTTCAGAGCTTTTGGGCATACCGAATACATCCATAATCCTGTTGAACGCAGCGGTGTCCTCATCTACAAGGGCAAGCAGCTCGTTCATTATGTTCATGCCCTTTTCTGCCCAGTCCGAGAAATACTCCCAGCGCTCATCCCAGCCGGCCTTGTGCGATGAAAGGTTCGCAACCATTGTACCCAGAGCCGCGGCAAGAGCACCCATATACGCCGATATAGAGCCGCCACCGGGGGCAGGGGATTCGCTTGCGGTCTCCTCGGCAAAACCGGTGCATGTCATGTCTACAAGTTTTTTTATGCTCTTCTGTTCCTCGGCTTCAAGCATATATTCTATAACCTTCTCCTCCGGTTTGAAACCTTTCAGGTTCGCGAGTCCCATGCTCTCTATGGCAATGCGCACAAGTTCGCGCTCGGGAACGCCGGTAGAGCGTTTCTGCTTGCGGAGGTAATGCTTGCCGGCATCAACAAGACATTTCTTAGGTATAAGCCCGACAATTTCAGTGCCTGTTACGCGTACACCGCGAGCCTCGGCGGCACGGCAAACCTCATCGAATGCAACGTGCAATGGAGTAACCGCAAGATTCGTCATATTCATGGAAACCTGAGCTATGCCATACTCTTCAATGAACCAGCCAATGGCTTTACATGCTTTAAGTGTACCTGGAATCATTACAGGTTTTCCGTTCTCGTCTTTAACAATTGTTCCTGTTATGGGATTGCCCTCGCGCATGGGGCGACCTTTTTCGCGCACATCGAATGCAATGGCATTCGCACGACGGGTAGATGTGGTATTCAAATTATAGTTCACTGCAACAAGAAAATCGCGAGCACCCACGGCTGTAGCACCTGTGCGTGCAATACCCTCGTCGTATGGACGTGCACCGAAGTCGGGGCGTTTCTCCTCGTTTGCCAATTTCTCGGGCAATCCTTCGTATTCCCCGGCACGGCACACCGCAAGATTACGACGCTCGGGCTTGAATGCCGCAGCCTCGTAGCAGTATGTTGGCACGCCAAGCTCATCGGCAAGACGTTTGGCAAGGTGTCGGGCAAGTTCGGCGCACTCCTCCATGGTGATTCCCGAAACAGGAATCAAAGGACATACGTCGCATGCACCCATACGCGGATGAGCTCCCTTGTGCAGTCGCATGTCAATAAGCTCAGTAGCACGTTTCACGCCTGCAACAGCCGCATCTATTACAGCCTCAGGCTCGCCCACAAATGTAACTACGGTTCGGTTTGTGGCTTCACCCGGATCTACGTCGAGCAGTTTAACGCCTTTTACTGCCTCAATGGCATCTGTGATATGTCTGATTACCTCCATGTTGCGACCCTCAGAGAAGTTGGGGACGCACTCAATGATTCTCTTTTGCATAGTATAGTTGTTATATGTTTTTCCTTATTCTTGCAGTCCGCAATTTTGCATGCTAAAGGTATATAATAAAGTTGTAGTGGCAAATTAATTATTGATAAAAATGGGAGTCCGACAGTAATTAGTGGTTGCAGAGTTGCCGAAAACTATTATATTTGCACTATTATTCATTTCATAGATAGTTTTTATAATGAGAAAAATCATACTCTTTTCGGCATTCCTGCTTTTGGGACTGATAGGTTCGCAGACGCTTCCCACGTTCTTGGGAACAGATAATTTCGACTATGTCAAGCCTGTACTTGACGCAATGTTATACGTATGTCTCGCCTATATCATGATTAATGTCGGCAGGGAATTCGAACTCGACAAGACAAAGTGGAAATCATATACGGCAGACTATTTCATAGCAATGGCAACAGCTGCCGTACCCTGGCTTCTTATTTGCGGATATTATATAATGCTTATGCCTGTAGAATATCGCGGCAGTTGGGATACATGGAAGGAGACATTGCTCCTGAGCCGTTTTGCTGCACCCACATCTGCAGGCATCCTGTTTACCATGCTTGCGGCGGCCGGTCTCAAGAAATCGTGGATATTCAACAAAACACGTGTCCTTGCAATCTTCGACGACCTTGATACAATCCTACTTATGATACCCCTGCAGGTTTTTATGATAGGAATGAAATGGCAACTGGGCGTGGTTGTGGCATTTGTTTTCTTCTGCCTGTATATCGCATGGAAAAAGCTGAATGCATACAGGATGAAGCAGTCGTGGTATGCAATTCTGGGGTATTCAATACTCCTTGTGCTGTTTTTTCAGGGAGTGTATGTGGTTACAAAGAAAATTTTCGGAATTGATGCCGCCATACATATCGAAATTCTGTTACCGGCATTTGTGTTGGGTATGATAATGAAAACAGAAGAGACTCATTCTGAATCGGATGAAAAGGTATCCTCTATAATATCTTACATGTTCATGACACTTGTAGGTTTGAGCGCACCGCTTTTTGTGGGCGTAGACTTCAGTACCACAGCAGGAGATTGTGTCATTGCCAATGTGGGCGGTATGACATGGGGAGAGATAGCCACACATGTGCTCATAGCAACGGCACTGTCCAACATAGGTAAACTGCTCCCTGTCTTTTTCTATAGAGAACGCAGTCTCACAGAGAGACTCGCGCTCAGCATAGGAATGTTCACACGTGGCGAGGTGGGTGCAGGCATCGTGTTCATCGCATTGGGCTATGGCTTGGGTGGACCACTCCTTGTAATATCGCTCCTTACAATCCTTACGAACCTAATCCTTACAGGTTTCTTTGTGGTGATTGTCAAGAAGTTGGCTATAAGGGCAGAGAGTAAATAATGAAAAGAATCAGTAAAAACAGAAAAAATATGGCAATAGTAAAGATTACAACAACATTGGGCGACGTAACAGTACGTCTGTACGACGAGACACCCATTCATCGCGACAACTTCCTTAAACTCGCGAAAGATGGATATTTCAACGGCACACTTTTTCACCGTGTGATAAAGGGTTTCATGATTCAGGGAGGCGACCCCGACAGCAAGGGTGCTCCTGCCGGAAAGAATCTCGGCTCAGGCGGTCCCGACTACACTCTGTCTGCGGAGATTATGCCACAGACATATTTCCATAAGCGCGGAGCATTGAGTGCGGCACGTCTGGGCGACGAAGTAAATCCCAAGAAAGAGAGTAGCGGTAGTCAATTCTATATAGTATGGGGAAAAGTATACAAGAGTGCCGAACTTAAACAGCTTGAGCATCAGCTTAAGATGCAGCAGGAGCAGAACATCTTCAATGCATTGGCAATGGAACACCGCGATGAGATTATGACCATGCGTCGCAATCGCGACCGTGCCGGTCTTATGGAGTTGCAGGAAAGACTCGGCAATATGGCGCTTGAGAAGAGTAAGGAAAAAGGCGCGCCGGCATTTACCGCAGAACAGACCGAGGCATATACCACATTAGGCGGCACACCATTCCTCGATGGCGAATACACCGTATTCGGCGAAGTTCTCGAAGGACTCGACATCGTTGAAAAAATCCAGAATACCGAAACCTCACCCAATGACCGTCCAAAGAGCGATATCTCAATGGAAGTATCGGTTGTGGAGGAGTAATAACTGTTTACAAAATGAATGGCCTTGACGAGTTTTATATGCGTCGTTGTTTGCAGCTTGCACGCTGCGCTGCCGGCAGTACGTCGCCCAACCCCATGGTTGGCGCGGTGATTGTGTGTGATGGACGTATAATAGGTGAAGGTTATCATATAAGGGCGGGTGAGCCTCATGCCGAGGTCAATGCCGTCCGCTCGGTGAAGCCTGTCGACAGGCATCTGTTTTCGCAGTCTACTATTTATGTAACGCTTGAACCCTGTTCGCACTATGGCAAGACTCCGCCTTGTTGCGACCTTATAATCAAGGAGGGTATAGGACGTGTTGTTATAGGAACTACCGACAACAATCAATGTGTGAACGGTGCCGGGATTGCGCGTATGAAGAACGCCGGAATAGAGGTTGTCGTGGGTGTGCTGTCGGCGGAATGTTCCCGATTAAATCGAGCTTTTTTTGCATATCATGGTCTTGGTCGCCCTACTGTAACTCTTAAGTGGGCGCAGAGCGCGGACGGCTTTATTGATGTTGAGCGTGAAGGAGGCAACGCGTTGCGTATTTCAACTCCTGTGTCGCAGGTTGCGGTGCATAAACTGCGTGCAATGCACGATGCCATTCTTGTGGGTACGCGAACAGCTTTACTTGATAATCCTTCGCTTAATCTGCGTTGTTGGGCAGGGCGTGCTCCGTTACGTCTTGTAATAGACCGCGCCGGGGTGTTGCCGTCTACGTTGAACCTGTTCGATGGCTCGTTGCCGACGGTGGTGTATGCTTCAAGGGAAATTGTCGGTAAATTTGGTAAAAATGTTGAACAGGTTATTCTTGATTTCTCAACAGACGTGTTGTCGCAGATTCTTGCTCATCTGCGCTCGAGAAAGGTGAATAGTCTGCTTGTTGAGGGTGGCGCAAGGCTTTTGCAGTCGTTTATCGATTCTGCGCTTTGGGATGAGGCTCGCGTGGAGGTGAATGGCTCGCTTGTGGTGGGTGCTGGTGTCTCTGCTCCTGTGCTTCCGGAAAGTTCTCTTGTTGGCAGGGAAAGGTGTGGCGGAAATGATATTCTGCTGTTTTCGAAGTGAAAAATATCTTAATTAATTTAAAATATTACAATTTACGCGCGATTTGGCGTGAAATACTGAAAAATGTTGCTAAATTTGCATTTTGAATGTAATTTGCAAGAATATGAAAAACAAATTGGCAATATATCTTTCAGTGCTGGCGATGCTTTTTGTGGTGTCGTCTTGTTTCAATGACGATGATGATTCGGTAAACAATCCGTATGCATACATAAAGTCTTTCAGTGTGGGCGATATCACATCGTTGTATCCTGTATTTACTGAAACCGGCAAGGATACTGTTGCTACAAAGACTATTTCCGGTTCTTCTTTCCCTTTTACAATCGACCATGCTGCATGTGAAATCTACAATAGCGATTCATTGCCTTTCAAGACCAATCTGTCGAAAGTGCTGATAAATATGTCTGTGGAGGGTGTCGCTACAATTTATTCGGAAGAGAACGATGCTTATGAGTATTTCACTCTTGAGGATTCTATAGATTTTACTACTCCAAGAAAGTTCAGAATAACTTCGCAGGATGGCAGTTACAGCAACTATTACACGGTGTCTGTGAATGCTCATCAGGTGGAGCCCGATTTGATGGTGTGGAAAAGGGTTTCAGGCTCTGTGAGTCTTAATCCCCAAAAGGCTGTTGAGTTTGACGGAAAAGTGTATGTCTTTGGAACTTTGGCTGACAGGACTCCTGTGATGGTTTGCTCGGAGATGGATGCAACCATTTCGTGGAGCTCTTTTGCGCGCCTCGGTTTGCCACTGTCTGTAGATTTTTCTACTCTGCATCTGTTTAAGGGTATGTTTTATGTTCTGGCTGACGGTGATTTGTATGCGTCGGCAGATGCTTTGACTTGGGAATCTGTTTCGCAGGGAAATGGCTTTGTTGCAATAATCGGCGCATCGGACCAGGATGGCAGAATGTGGCTTGCCGGTGGTGAGAATATCTTCTGTACCGAGGATGCTGTAAGTTTCGAGGCGATGGGTGCATTGCCAAAGGGATTGCCTCTTTGCGGACTTTCAACTTCTTCGTATGCCTTGAGCCATAACAAAGGAATCATACGTTATATGCTTGTGGGATATACAACAGCGGAAAAGGATGGTGCACCAAAGGTGTGGAGCATGCTATCAACTGAAAACAAATGGGTTGAATATGGTAATGTGGATAATCCTTATCCTTGCCCTGCTCTTGACGGACTTGCAGTGTTGCGTTACGACAATTCTCTCTACGCATTCGGCGGAAAAGGCACGGTGAGCGGAGAAGATGTCGAGGCTTTCGGTTCGTTCTATGTCTCAAGGGATAATGGCATTGTATGGAAGGCTCCCGATGATTTCTATCGCCTTCTGCCAAATGATATTAAAGGGGAAGAGTGCTCTTTTGTGGCATTTGTGGATTCCAAGAATTATATGTGGATTCTCACCGACAACAACAAGGTGGGAGTGTGGCGTGGAATAATCAACCGTTTGGGCTTTAAGGAATAATATATGGCTGGCAGGGGAATGGAACGTATTTTGCTCCTTGGCGCAATGTTGTTGTGTCTTGTGGGTGGCGTGCGTGCCGATGACCTTGAGTACAGGTACGAACTTGGTGCAATGGGTGGCATGAGTGGTTATTATGGCGATGCTAATTATCATATGCCGTTCAAGAATATAAATGCTATGGGTGGCATTTTGTGGCGATACAACATTAATCCGCGTATGGCTGTGAAGTCTGCTTTTTCTGTTGCCGGCATATCGGGCAATACTGCCGATTACGATAACAGTTTCCCAGGTGGCAGTGCGGAATTTTCGCGTACGTTGTACGAACTCGGTGCTCAGTTCGAATATAATTTCTGGGCGTATGGTTCGGGCTCGGGATATAAGGGAACCCGCCGTATTGTGCCTTATGTGTTTGCCGGTGTGGGTGTAACTTATGCACCAAAGCCTGCAGAGCATGTTTTTGCGGCAAATATTCCCTTGGGTGTGGGAGTGAAATGCAAGGTTGCGTCGCGCTTGAATGTGGGATGCGAACTATCTTTCCGTTTCACCACCGGTGATAAATTTGATGTGACAACCAAATCGGCTCCTGTGCTTGACGACCCGTACGGCATAAAGAGCGGATGGTTAAAGAATAAGGACAGTTATTCGTTCCTGTCGATATTTTTGACATACGATCTGTCTCCCAAATACAGAAAGTGTAACAATTAAAAGAAATTATGGACTATATTGAACTGATAGACAGGAATAATATTCCGCAGCATATTGCAATCATCATGGATGGTAATGGCCGTTGGGCGCAACAGCGTGGTCTGGAACGTACTCAGGGACATCAGGCAGGTGCTGCAACTGTCCGTAAGCTGGTTGAGCATGCGCTCAAGCTCGGTGTGAGATATTTGACACTATATACATTCTCTACAGAGAATTGGAACCGTCCCATTGCGGAGGTTGCTGCATTGATGGCTCTGTTGTTCGAGTCTATCGAGGAGGAGATTTTCGTAAAGAACAATGTCTCTTTCCGCATTATCGGCGATTTGGACAAACTGCCCGAGAATGTGCGTGAGCGTCTTAATGCCTGTGTGGAGCGTACCGCTGCAAACGATAGCATGACGCTGGTTCTTGCATTGAGCTATTCGTCAAAATGGGAGATAACCGAGGCTGTGCGTTCAATAGCGTCAAAGGTGAAGAGTGGCGAGGTTGCTTTGGAAGATATAAACGACGGAATGATTTCCGGTGAACTTACAACCAGCTTCATGCCCGACCCCGACTTGCTTATACGCACCGGTAAGGAGCAACGCCTGAGCAATTTCCTGCTTTGGCAGGCTGCCTATTCGGAGTTCTATTTTACCGAGGTGCTGTGGCCCGATTTCGGTGAGGAGGAACTGCACAAGGCTGTTTATGAATATCAGCGACGTCAGCGCAGGTATGGTCTGACAGGCGAGCAGGTAACAAAAGATGAAAAAACAGAATAAAATGAGATATACTTCGTTCTTTAAGGTCTTCCTATGGATGATGATGGTGTCGGGAGTGGCATCGTTGTCGGCGCAGGAAACCGTTGTAAAACCGACAATTCTATACACCAATACAGCACATAAGTATGTCATTGGTGGTATAAATCTTTATGGAGCAGAAAACCTTGAGCCTGCAATTGTGATAGGCTTGTCGGGACTTTCTGTCGGTGATGTCATTTCTGTTCCGGGCAATGAGGTTACATCTGCCATAAAGCGTTTCTGGAAACATGGCCTTTTCGAGGATATAAGCATTGCCGCCGACAGTATTGTGGGCGACAAGATATATCTGGGCATTACGCTCAAGCAGAGACCGCGTGTGTCGCAGTTGAATTTCAACGGAATAAAAAAGTCGGAGCGTGAGGATCTGGAACTCAAGATAGGTATCATCAAGGGTAATCAGATTACTCCTGATATTGCCGACCGAGCAAAGAGAATCATTGAGAACTATTATTCCGAGAAGGGATACAAGAATGCCGAGGTAAGGGTTACCCAGCGTCCTGATGTTACTGCCGATGGCAAGGTTATCGTGGATGTGAGCGTGGACAAGAAGGAGAAAATCAAGATTAACCGTATATATATAGAAGGTACGGGCGAACTGCCTGAAAAGAAGGTGAGATATTCTATGAAGAAGACTCGCGAGAAAACCCGTTTCGACAACCTTATATATACAATCTTCCGTCCAAAGAAGTTTACAAAGGAGAACTACGATGAGGATAAGGAAAAGATGATTTCGTTCTATAACGAACATGGTTATCGCGATGCGCGCATTGTCAAGGACAGCGTCGTGCCTTTTGATGACACAAGTGTTGATATATACATAACTGTAGAAGAGGGTAAGAAATACTATATCCGCGACATCAAGTGGGTGGGTAACAGTGTATTCTCTACTGCATGGCTCGACATGGTGCTCAGAATGAAGCCGGGTGATGTATATAATCAGAATGAACTTGAGAACCGTCTGTTCGCGGATGAGGATGCTGTCAAGAATCTTTATTACAACGAGGGATATGTGTTCTTCAATGTAATACCTGCCGAGGCACGAATTGAAAACGATTCTGTGGACCTTGAACTGCGAATGGTTGAAGGTGTACAGGCTACCATCGGACGTGTTACAATCAGTGGTAACGACCGTCTGTACGAGGATGTTGTGCGCCGTGAGCTCTACACATTGCCGGGAAGTCTCTTCTCTATGGATGCGCTTGAGCGTTCTTACCGTACCATTGCCAATATGGGACACTTCGATCCCGAGAAGATTGACCCGGGCGTGGTTCCTAATCCCGAGAACGGAACCGTTGACATGAACTGGAAGCTCGAGACCAAGAGCAGCGACCAGATTGAGTTGTCGGCCGGTTGGGGACAGACCGGTGTAATTGGTAAGCTGGCGTTGAAGTTTACAAACTTCTCTATGCGTAATATCTTCCGTAAGAGTGCATTGCGACGCGGTATCATCCCTCAGGGTGATGGACAGACGCTCTCTATCAGTGCGCAGACCAACGGTACATATTATCAGTCGTACAACATTTCGTTCTTCGACCCATGGCTTGGACGCAAGCGCCCGAACTCATTCTCGGTATCAGCGTTCATGTCGATGCAGACCGACGTTGCCGACAGCTATTATAACTCTGCTTACTACAACAACTATGCAAACTATCTGTATGGTTATGGAAACTATTATAACGGTTACAACTACGGATATAATAACGTGTCGTCGTACTACGACCCCGACAAATACATAAAGATGTATGGTGTGTCCATTGGTTGGGGACGCCGTCTGCGTTGGCCCGATGACAACTTTACCCTTTCGGCAGAGTTGAACTATCAGGTATATTCGTTGAAGGACTGGCAGTACTTCATCATCTCGAACGGTGTATGTAACAACATCAACCTTTCGATGACTTTGGGACGTAATACCGTAGACCATCCTTACTTCCCCCGTTCGGGTTCAGAATTCTCGCTTGTGGCATCAGCTACACCGCCCTATTCGGTATGGGACGGAAAGGATTATGCCAACATGGCTACAAACGTGAACAGCCCAAGGTATAAGGATGAACTGCGCGAAAAACACAGATGGATAGAGTATTACAAGATTAAGTTCCGTAGCCGTACATATACATCGCTTACACCTGGCAAATATAATCTTGTGCTCATGACACGTGCCGACTTCGGTATTCTCGGCAGTTACAACAAGCATAAGAAATCACCGTTCGAGACATTCTATGTGGGTGGTGACGGTATGAGCGGATACTCTTATAACTATGCTACGGACATGATTGCTCTGCGTGGTTATGAGAACGGTAGTCTCACTCCGTACGGAAGCGAAGGTTATGCTTATACACGCTTAGGCTTGGAGTTGCGTTTCCCATTCCTTATGCAGAGCTCTACAACAATTTACGGACTTGCTTTTGTTGAGGGTGGTAATGCTTGGACCGATGCTTCAAAGTTCAATCTTTTTGACTTGAAACGCAGTGCCGGTGTGGGTGTGCGTGTATTCCTGCAGATGATTGGTCTTATCGGTATCGACTGGGCTTATGGATTTGACAAAGTATTCGGCTCTACACAGTATAGCGGAAGCCACTTCCACTTTATACTTGGTCAGGAGTTCTAAAAAATGTGAAATTCACAAAGAAAATGTAATAAAACACGTTGTTTCACGTCTTATAGTAATAAAGAGATTATCATGAAAAGGATTTTTATAATGACCGCGTTGTTCCTGTGCATGGCATCGGGATTGTATGCACAGAAATATGTAACTGTGGATATGGAGTATATCCTTAAGAATATCCCTGCTTATGAGCGTGCCAATGAACAGCTTAACCAGCAGTCGAAGCGTTGGCAGGGTGAAATAGAAGAGTTGCAGATGCAGGCAGAGATGCTGTATAAGCAATATCAGAGCGAGTCGGCTTTCCTGTCGGATGAGCAGCGCACAGAACGCGAAGAGGCAATCCTTGCGGCAGAGAAGGCTGCAAGCGATTTGAAGCGTGCTTATTTCGGTCCTCAAGGCGAACTGTACAAGAAGCGCGAGAGTCTTATGGCGCCCATTCAGGAGGAGATTTACAATGCCGTAAAGGATATCTGCGAACTCAGGAAATATTCTATGGTCATAGACCGTTCATCAGCCGGCAGCCTGATATATTCTTCGCCTTCCATTGACATAAGCAGCGAAGTGTTGACAAAATTGGGCTATGGCGATTGATTATGAAATAAATGTTTAATATAAAAAATATAAGAAGATGAAAAAGATTTTTATTTTGCTCATGCTCGTTCTTCCTATGGGTATGTTTGCACAGCAGCAGAAGTTCGGATATGTTAATTCTGCAGAGATTATTCAGGTGATGCCTGCTTTCGACAAGGCACAGAAGGAACTTGCTGACCTCCAGAAGATGTACGAGGATGAGTTCAACGCAATGCGTACAGAGCTCGAAAAGAAGGGTACTGAATTCGAGAAACTTCAGAAGGACTCTGTTCCTGAGAACATTCTTAAGCGTCGTTACGAGGAGTTGATGCAGCTCGATGAGCGTCTCCGTCAGTATGGCAACGAGGTTTCTGCAAATCTTCAGCAGCAGGAGCAGGAGAAGATGGTTGCTATTCAGCAGGAGTTGCTCAAGGCTCTCGATGCTGTTGGTGCAGAGGGAGGTTTTGTATGCATCTTTGACGTGTCAGGCGGTATGCCTTACATCAGCAAGACTCTATGCGAGGATGTTACAATGAAGGTTAGAGCAAAACTCGGTATTCCTGCAAATGCAGTTCCTGCAGCAAATCTTCCTAGAAACTGATTAATTTAAAAGAATCGGGTGGGGGATAGTCATTGTCCCCCTCTCTTTATATATTCAAAGACATGCGTAAATTATTGTTGTTATTGATGTTTTCTCCTTTTGTACTGATGGCGCAGACCAAGTTCGGCTATTTCAGTTATAAGGCTGTGCTTGATTCTTTGCCACAATATCAGGTTGCAATGGAGGACTACGACAAACTTAAACAGCGTTGCCTTAAGGAGGTTGATTATAACGAGCAGGAGCTCACCCGTTTCTATGTGGCATTCCTCGACGGTCAGCGCGACTTCCCGGAGCCAATCCTTCGTAAACGACAGAAGGAATTGCAGCAGATGATAGATAACAGCATCGTGTTCCGCGACCAGCTCAAAAGATGGTTGCGTCATGCAAAGGATTCTCTTTCGCAGTCGAGCTATCAACTGATAGACTCTGCTCTGCCACGTGTTTGCGAGGAGCTATCCCTTACCTATATCATAGATACCGACAATGGAGGGTATAAATATATAAATCCTATGTGTGGAGAGAATATTACAGCCGATGTGATATCTGCCATACTTCGTCCCGAACTTCCATTGCGCAATATCGTGGAATGTGCCGAAGTGGCTACCGACAGCATCGGTGTGGTTGCCACGGATACTATACCGTATTGCATAATTCCGGCTGTACGCAAAGAGTTGTTCGATTCCCTAAAAGTTCAATAACCGGATTATGCAGAATCTTGTCCAGTTCCCTAAGGAGGCAGGTCCGATAGGAATTTTTGATTCGGGTTACGGTGGTCTCACCATATACAACGAGATAAAGAACCTGTTGCCTGAATACGATTATATCTATCTTGGCGACAATGCCCGTACACCATACGGCACACGTTCGTTCAACATTGTATATGAGTTCACACGCCAAGCTGTACGTTGCCTTTTTTCGCAGGGCTGTCAGCTTGTGATTCTTGCATGCAACACTGCATCGGCGAAGGCTCTTCGCTCGATACAGCAGCTCGATCTTCCTCATCTCGACCCTAACCGCCGTGTGCTCGGAATAATACGTCCTACGGTGGAATGTATCGGTGAAATCACCAAAAGCCGTCATGTGGGAGTGCTGGCGACCGAGGGAACAATAAAATCGCTCTCGTATCCATTGGAGATACGCAAGCTCTTTCCTGATATAAAGGTAACGGGTGAGGCTTGCCCCATTTGGGTTCCGCTTGTAGAAACAAATGAGTTCGCAAGCGATGGAGCCGACTACTTTGTAAAACGTCATATCGACAATCTGCTTGCGCGCGACAAGGATATTGATACCATAATACTCGGTTGCACGCATTACCCCATTCTCATTGATAAAATCAGGAAATATGTGCCCGAAGGGATAACTGTTCTAACACAGGGAGCGGCCGTGGCAGAATCGCTTCAAAGGTATCTGCAACGTCATCCCGAGATGGATGCCTTGTGTACAAAAGGCGGTGTATCCAGGTTCTTTACCACAGAGTCCGACGGAAAATTCGGAAATCAGGCTTCGCTGTTCCTGAACCGTCAGATAGAAGTGGAAACGGTAACACTTATTTAAGAAATCTTTTATAATGGCAATAGACCTGCAGATAGAGAATATATCGAAGTCGTTCGGAGAACTTGAGTTGTTCAGCGACATATCGTTTGTAGTGGAGGAGCGTCAGCGTATAGGACTCGTAGCCCGCAACGGCAAGGGCAAGAGTACCTTGCTTAAGATTGTCGCAGGTGAGGAACCGCTCGACAGCGGAAAAATAACCTTGCGCAATGGTGTGCGTGTGGGGTATCTTGAACAGGAACCCGAATTCGCATCAGATATCACAGTCATCGAGGCTTGCCTGCAACGCAGTGGCAAGGCTGATGTCATAGCCCGTTACGAAAAGGCTCTTGAAACAGGTTCAGATGATTTACAGCATCTTATGGAGGAGATGGAACGCCTTGATGCGTGGGATTACGAAAACCGCGTTAAACAGGTGCTCTCAAAGCTTAAGATAAACGATTTCTCACAACCTGTAAGCGAATTGTCGGGCGGACAGAAGAAACGCGTGGCTTTGGCCGCAGTGCTTATAGAGCAGCCCGACCTTATGATTCTTGATGAGCCAACCAACCACCTTGATATCGAAATGGTTGAGTGGCTCGAGGAGTATCTGTCGCGCATGACAGGTTCGTTGCTTATGGTTACGCACGACCGCTATTTCCTAGATAATGTCTGCAACGAGATAATAGAGATTGACGATATGCAGGTATATCGTTATAAAGGAAATTACAGCTATTTCCTGCAGAAGCGCGAAGAACGTCTGCAGAATCTTGCCGCAGAAACCGCGAGAGCAAGGAACCTGTTGCGTACCGAACTCGACTGGATGCGTCGTCAGCCACAGGCACGTGCCCACAAGGCAAAATATCGTATCGAGGCATTCTATAAACTCGAGGAAAAGGCAGCCGCTATGCGCGATGACAGCAAGGTGTCGCTCGAAATAAAATCACAATACATAGGCAACAAAATATTTGTGATGAACGCCCTGTCGAAATCGTTCGGTGACAAGGTTATTGCAAAGGATTTCTATTACACATTTGCACGTTACGAGAAACTTGGCATTGTGGGTAACAATGGCACAGGCAAATCTACATTCATAAAGATGTTGCTGGGCAAAGTAACACCCGATAGTGGCTCTATAGAGGTGGGTGAAACCGTCAAATGGGGTTACTACAGTCAGGAAGGGCTGGCATTCAACGAGGAGATGAAGGTGATAGATGTCGTGAAAGACATTGCCGAGGTTATCCCTGTTGCCGGAAAGATGCTTACCGCATCGCAGTTCCTGCAGCATTTCCTTTTCTCTCCCGAAAAACAGTACAGTTATGTATACAAGCTCAGCGGTGGCGAGAAACGTCGTCTCTATCTTTGCACCGTTCTTATGGCGAATCCTAACTTCCTTGTACTCGATGAGCCTACCAACGATCTTGACATAGAAACCCTTCAGGTGCTCGAGGAGTATCTGCGCGATTTCAAAGGTTGTGTGATTGTAGTAAGCCACGACCGTTACTTTATGGATAAAGTAGTGGACCACGTGTTTGTATTCAACGGCAATGGTGATATCAAGGATTTTCCGGGTAATTATACCGATTACCGCTATTGGCGCGAAGAGGAAAGAGAGAATGCAAAGCCTGTCGAAAAGAATCAGCAACCCAAACAGTCGTACCGCACCGAAACAAAGCGCAAACTGACCTTCAAGGAACGCAAGGAATACGAAGCTCTTGAACCCGAGATTATGGCACTCGAAGAGGAAAAGGCACTGCTCGAACAGGAGATGAGCAGCGGTACTCTTGACACAGCATCCTTGCTTGCCAAAGGTGAACGAATTCAGGTGGTTATGCAACTTATCGATGAAAAGACCGAGCGTTGGGTGGAGCTTAGCGAGTTCGTATAATTGCAATCCTACGAATCAAAAGATGATTATAGCATCCTTTATCCGAAAATAAGTATTAAATTTGCATTGTCGTAAAAGCAGAAAAAGATATGGAAGATAAATGCAAGAAAAGCTATACCGGAAAAGGAGTGGAGATTTTCACAGAATGTATTGAGGCAATGATGTATTCCGACGAGGAGATACGCGAAGCAATGTCACCCGAAGATGCGGATGAATATATCAGTTTGCGCAATACTCTTGTGTCGCCGGATTCTCCACGCAGACCGTATATTGACGGATGTAGCGATGATGTGGATATCGATTTGCCAATGGCGGCCGAAAACGAAGCGGAATTCGAATGATATAAACGAAAAAGAAACTGTTTAGACAGTTTCTTTTTCGTTTAAAGTCAGTCTTGCTAGATAATCGTAGTGCTCGCCGTCGATGCACTTCTCACATTTGAATCCATGCTCTTCGGCATACATAGCCAAAGTGTCAAAGTCGATGTAAAGCCAATCGAATGGCTCACCTTTTATGTTCTTGTAGCGCATGGCATAGTCAATCTCGCCATAGTATCCGGCAGCAAGGTCAATGTCCATTCCACCGTCATCGTCCGTGAATATATAACTTATATCAGACGAATCGAGCAAAAGCTGTCCGCCGGGTGCCAGTAAACGTCGTGCACTACGGAAGAAAGCACCAAGGTTCTCAATCTTGCCAACAATGCCAATGCCGTTCATGGCAAACAGCAAAGTGTCGAACTTCTCAACAAAAGTCTCATCGAAGAAATTCACATTCAAGGCATTTATTCCACGCTCCTTCATCACATCTACAGAAAGCTGTGAAATGTCTATAGCAACAACATCCAGTCCGCGCTCCATCAGTACAATACTGTGGCATCCCGAGCCTGCACCCACATCAAGCACCTTGCCACGACACATTTCAATGGCTTTGCGCTCCTGTATCGGCATCTTGTTGAAGCTACGGAATAGAGTGGCTACCGGTATCTCATCTTCATAGAACATCGACGACAGAACTCTCAGTTTTGCTGCCTTTCCCGTACGGTGAAAATCCGATATGGCCTGTCCCATCGGGTCCTTTATGACATCTGTTCTTTTGTTGTCTGTAGTATTCATGCTTATGCAGTTTTGGTTGTGCAAAGGTAATAATAATTCTATTTCTTTAATATTTTCTGCGTCAAAGAAAATAAAATCAATAAAATAGTTTGATTTTACCGTTTTTTATGTACCTTTGCAACCGAAAACAGAGCGGGATGTAGCTCAGCCCGGTTAGAGTACGCGTCTGGGGGGCGTGTGGTCGCTGGTTCGAATCCAGTCATCCCGACTTAGTTAAAACCTTGATAATCAAACGATTGTCAAGGTTTTTTGTTTTTATATGAAT